>CAZELM010000036.1:0-11961 GCA_964512995.1 uncultured bacterium | reverse complement strand
TCAGCGATCTGACAATGGACTTCAGCGATCTGACAATGGACTTCAGCGATCTGACAATGGACTTCAGCGATCTGACTGTGGGCTTCAGCGATCTGACTGTGGACTTCAGTGAGCTGACAGCGGACTTCAGCGATCTGACTGTGGGCTTCAGGAATCTGACAGCGGACTTCAGCGATCTGACTGTGGACTTAAAAACTGTGGAGCGCAGATTGTTATAATCCATCAAACGCTCCCAGTATTTCCAGAAAGCAATTTTCCCCCTTTATACTCAATCGATTATGAAAATTTTCGGATAACTATTTGACATTGGACGAAATGATTCCATATATAAACATCAGTACGTGAAAGCAATGTGACAGGTAACTGGGTATAGATGCCAACGATTTATCCTTGTCGTTTTCTTTATTACACCCTCTTTTCGGAATAAGGAGATCATACCCAAATGGAAAAGAGACTCATAAACAGATTATCCATGAACTATTCAACCCGGGAAGCCTGCGAACGACATGAATCAAGCCTGTCCGAGCTTCAGGCATTCAATGATGCATTTCAGGAATTCAAGGCGGACCTGTCCAGGATCGAAGCGCTGATCCGGTTTCAGGAAATGACCACGAAAGGAATTACGCAGGACAAGAATACGAGGAAGGTGGCAATGGCCGAAACCGCAATGGCAATCGCTCATGCGGTCTATTGTTATGCCTGCAATCTGAATGATGAGATCCTGATGTCCAAGGTGAATGTTACGTCCAATGAAATTCGATATACTCAGAGTCCACTCGCTCTTCAACGAGCGATCGCCATTTACAACATTGCCGAAGAACATATTGAAAATCTCTCAGGTTATGGAATATCCGCTTCGACTCTCAATGATTTTCGTACCAGAATTGATGCATTTAAACGTGCTCTGATAAAACCCCGCGATGCTCAGGCTATGAAAAAAGCAGCCAATCTTGAGCTCAGAATGCTTTTCAGGGAAACCGATCGAATCCTGAAAAATAAGATGGATCGCATGATGAAGAGCCTGAAACAATCACACCCGCAATTCTATCAGGAATATTTCAATGCTCGTCAGATTATTGACTCCGGATCACGTCATGCCCGGAAATCAGAAACACCAACGCCAGCCGTATAATAAGGAAGAAATTCGATTTGTGCCGAATCCTTCTTCACCCTCTCCCAGCGCAGCGACCGGGAGAGGGTCGCCGGCCGATCCAGCATGGATCAAAATAGTGACGCAGCCGGCGGGGTGAGGGAATCGCATTGATTGCCTGTGTCGCGCCTGGTTTGGTCAGCATGTCCGGCGGGGTGAGGGTTACATGCCAATGCCACTGTTCCGCATTTGTATGATTGATCATCGGCGGGGTGAGGGTAAATGCCAGTGCCTCCATTCCACGCTTGGGTGTTTGGTTCAGGAATCCGTCCAGACATGACACGAATATCCGAGGCACAGTCGGAAGAAAAGAAATTATCAGGATGACAATTCAATATCAGATGATTAAGTTTATTACCGTGAGGCTGACCAGACAGTTGCTCCTCATGAGTAGTGAAAAAACCATTGACTTCATGCAAAATGGTATCAGGAGGTAATGAACGATGAATGACCACCGGATTACAGAACATCCTATCCTGAATTTCGGGGAGTCGGAATACGTGACATTCTACTGGAATAAAGCGCCCATGAAAGCCCGGCGGAACGAAGTGATATCATCAGCGCTGATCGCCAATGGTGTCAAGGTGTTCAGCCGCCACCATAAAGACGGTACAGCTCAGGGAATTTTCTGCGCCAACGGCCAATGCTCCAAATGCATGGTCATCGCCAATGGCATTCCTGTTAAATCATGCATGACACTGATCAAAGAAAATATGTTTGTGGAGTCGGTGGATGGCCTCCCCGAACTCCCGATGGAAACCCGCGCTGCTGACTTCCATGATATCGAACAGATTCATACAGATGTATTGATCATCGGAGGAGGTCCCGCGGGGCTTTCCGCAGCCATCGAACTGGGTAATCAGAAAATCAAAACCCTCATCATCGATGACAAACATAAACTCGGAGGGAAACTGGTTCTGCAAACGCATAAATTTTTCGGTTCAGTGGAAGACTCCCATGCTGGAACCCGCGGAATCGAAATCGGTGAGCTCCTTTCAGAACAAGTCAATCAGCACAGCCATATCACCGTCTGGACGGACAGCACCGTTTTGTTTGTGTTCAAAGATAAAAAAGTGGGAATACTCAGGAACGGTGTCTATAAACTGGTGATTCCGGAAGTGATACTCAATGCCGCCGGAGCTCGTGAAAAGTTTCTGAATTTCCCTGGAAATATTTTGCCAGGAGTTTACGGAGCCGGCGCATTTCAGACGATTGTCAATCGCGACATGATCCGTCCGACCGACCGATTATTCATTATCGGCGGGGGTAACGTCGGCCTGATCGCCGGATATCATGCACTTCAGGCCGGTATTCAGGTCGTTGGACTGGCGGAAGCCATGCCGCGATGTGGCGGATACAAAGTACATGCCGACAAACTCATCCGCTTCGGAGTTCCTATTTACACCTCCCATTCCGTACTATCTGCCAATGGAACCGATTATGTCGAATCCATCACCATCTCCCAGATCGATTCACGATTCAATCCAATACCTGGAACAGAGAAATCGTTCCTCTGCGATACGATTCTCATTGCAGTGGGTCTCGAACCCATCAACGAGTTCATTCTCGAAGCGGAACGAGCGGGAATTCCTGTTTTTGCAGCCGGGGATGCATACGAAATCGCGGAAGCATCCTCAGCAATGTTCAATGGAAAAATCTCCGGACTGACGGTTGCGCGTCACCTGGGAGCTGATATCGGAGACATTCCACCGTCATGGTATGAAAAAGCTGATATTCTCAAATCACATCCCGGCCAGATCGTAGAACAGTTCGTCCCGATCCTGGAAGATGGTGTCATGCCGATCATTCACTGCATCCAGGAGATCCCCTGTAATCCATGCGCCACGGTCTGTCCAGTGGGTGCCATCTCATTGCATGGAGATCCCATTATGGGAATTCCGGAATACACGGAAGGTTGCACCGGGTGCGGATTATGCGTGGCAATCTGCCCGGGGTTGGCTATCACTCTGGTCGACTTTCGGAACGACCCACATTTCCCTGCTGTGACCATCCCCTACGAGTTATCCAATATTCCAATCCGGGCTGGACAGAGCGTGACTGCGGTCGATATCGACGGAGTGGAGATTGGAAGGCTTGAAGTGATTTCGGTGCGGCAGATGAAAAAAAATAAAACACATCTGGTACGTCTGAAATCACCGGCATCGATCGCCAAACGGATCGTCTCCATCCGAATTCAGGATCCATCGATCACTCAACCACTGGAGAATCCCATCATCCCCGACATCAGACCGGATGCCAATATGGTCTGCTTGTGTGAACGCGTCACAGCCGGCGATATCCGGAGACTGATCCGGAAAGGTGTTACGGATATCAACCAGATCAAAGCCATCACCCGTTCGGGAATGGGACCGTGTGGCAGCAAAAATTGTGATAACATGATCCGACAGATTTTTCGGCAGGAAGGGATACCCGTCGAAGAGATCGTCAGCAACACGCGGCGACCTCTCTTCATCGAGATCCCTCTCGGTGTTTTTGCGGATGGAAAAACAGGAGGAACGGGAAATGAGTAATCGATCGTATGATGTCATCATAATCGGAGCCGGTTCAGTCGGTGTACCCGCTGCGTTGAGCATTGCTGAACAGAAACTGAAAGTGCTCGTCATCGATGCCATGCATTCCCCAGGTCAGGAAAACAATAAAAAGGCGATCGGCGGTATCCGTGCGACACACTCCGATCTCGGCAAAATCAGGATCTCCCAACGAAGTATCGAGATTTTTTCCTCCTGGGAGCACGTTTACGGTGAGGATATTGGATGGCTGAGCAACGGATACAGCTATCCCGCCTACTCCGAAGAAGACGAGATGAAACTGAAATCATTGATGGAGATCCAGCATGGATTCGGCCTGAATATCCGCTGGCTGACGCCTTTTGAGTATGCTGAGCTGGTACCGGGAATCAACACGGACGGATTGCGGGGATCGACATTCTCTCCGGAAGACGGCAGTGCATCTCCCCTGCTTTCGATCAACGCTTTCTATTTTAAAAGCCTGGAATATGGAGTCGAATACCGATTCCATGAACAGGTGACCGGTTTCATGATTGAAAACGGAATGATCCAGAAGGTCGTTACCAATAAGAATGTGTATCATTGCGGCTGGGTGGTCAATGCCGCCGGAAACAACGCTCGGGAAATCGGCCAAATGGTGGGTCTGGATCTGCCCATCATGCCGGATAATCATGAAGGAGCGATCACGGAACCGGTAAAGCGGTTTTTTGGTCCGATGGTTGTCGATATGCGGCCCGCAGACGATTCGATGAACTACTACTTCTATCAGAACAAAGAAGGACAGGTGATCTTTTGCATCACACCCAATCCAGCCATCCTGGGCGTAGACAATGACTCCACATCGTGGTTTTTCCCACGGGTGGCTCAACGGATGGTGCAACTGTATCCGCGGCTGAGCAATCTCAAAGTCCGAAGATCCTGGCGTGGCCAGTACCCGAATACACCCGATGGATTCCCGATTGTGGGCCGGAGCCGCGAGATCCAGAATTACATCAACAACAATGGGATGTGTGGACAAGGTTTTATGCTGGGACCGGGACTCGGGGAACTTGTTGCACGGATCATCACCGAACAGCTCACCGATGACGATCACATCATCCTCCGCAGCTTCAATCCCTATCGGGCATTTTCAGGGATGGAAGCTTTTAAATAAATGGCGAACCGGCTGAGCATCGCTCCGAAACTGGCCATTCTGGTTGGAATTACTTTTTTCATAGTGGGCGGAGGATTTCTGATCGCGGTCCATCAGATCATCGAACAGAACGCCATCGCCGAGATCAAACGCGGCGGGATCCGCTTATGTGATTCATTGAAACATTCGTTTCGTCACGCCATGCTCGTAAACGATCGGAATGGTATCGCTGGCGCTATCCAATCCGTCACGGATCATGAGGAAATCGAAGGATTGCGGATCACCAACAAAGACGGAATCATCGCGTTCAGTCATGATCCGGCGGAGATTCACCGGAAGGTGGATCTCAATGCCGTCTCCTGCAGCCCCTGTCACAAAAATCACCACCCCTCCCGGTATCTCACCGACTATGAACGTACCACCATTTACACGGATGCGGACGGTAATCGGAATCTGCTGCTCATCAGTCCGATCTATAACAATCCGGATTGCAGTACGGCATCCTGTCACGTTCATTCCGGTGATCAACGGGTTCTGGGAGTGATGGATCTGTCGCTGTCGCTTGCTTCGAGCGATACCCGATCCAATCGGACAGAGAACCGGTTCATCGGATTCGGGATCGGGATTCTTGGAGTACTCACAGGCGTGATTGTCATCTCGATCCGGCGCGTTGTTCTCAAACCGATCCATCAACTGATCCGCGGTACAGAAGTGATCGCATCCGGAGATCTCGATTATCGGATTCCCATTCAGTCAACGGATGAAGTCGGCCGGTTGGCGAAATCGTTCAATCGAATGACGGAGACTCTCCAGAACACCCGAAATCATCTGCTTCAGACCGAACGACTCGCGTCACTGGGTCAACTGGCTGCAGGTATCGCGCATGAGATCAACAATCCTCTGACCGGAATCATGATGAATGCCTCGATCCTCAAGGAGTCTTTAGCAGGGGAAGAGACGCAGTACAAACCACTGGATGTCATCCTCCACGAATCGAACCGCTGCAAATCGATCGTCAAAGGGCTTCTGGATTTTTCAGGAAATCGAAAACCATGTATGAAGCAAACGGATCTGGTTGCGCTCGTTCAGCATACGCTTCAGATGCTCAACAGTCAGTTTCTGGCATCCGGCATCACGATGGATCTGCAGATCAGACAGACACCTCCCCCATTTCTCATGGACCCGGTCCAGATACAGCAGGTATTGGTCAACCTCCTGATCAATGCCATGGATGCCATGCCGGGAGGAGGCTGTCTGACGATCGTTCTGAATGTGTGGAATCATGAGATGGCGGAGATCGTCATCATGGACTCCGGACACGGAATCGCTCCGGAGGATATCACCCGGTTGTTCGAACCATTCTATACAACGAAAGGCACTCAAGGCACAGGACTTGGTCTCGCAATCGTATGGGGAATTGTCGAACAGCATCACGGGAAGATTTCTGTTGAATCGGAACTCCATCGGGGGACCACTTTCACGATCCGGCTTCCACTGACCGATCGATCACCATCATCTTGAGATAAAACCGGTGACATGCTATTAATGAATTCATAGCATCTCTCCATGGAGAAAAACCAGGGATGATGGAATAAGCAGGAGATTCCCATGATACATATACTGGTAGTGGACGATGAACAGGTGATATTGCAGAGTTTTCAAACCGCTTTCGCAAAACATACGGACAAGTATATAGTTGATACTGCCTCATCTGCGGAGGACGCACTGGAGAAGCTGAAAAAGCGGAACTATGATCTGATGTTCACGGATCTGAAGATGCCCGGAATGGATGGATTGAAGCTGATCAGATTCACCCGGGATCAGTTCCCGAAAATGGATGTCGTCATGATGACCGGATATTCCTCCGTCGATAATGCCGTCGATGCAATGAAGTCCGGAGCGATCGAATACATCATGAAACCATTCACCGTAACGGAATTGTTCGAAATGGTGCAACACGTGATGGATCTCCGGAATCAGAAAATTTTTAAGCGTGAAGAAATCACCGGATTTGAACGGTTCAGCCGCAATATCCGTCTTCAGCATATCACGTTGATCTTTTTCTTCTCTCTGCTGACCTTCACCGGTGTTCCGTTGTTCTTTCCCAATCTGTTCAAACATGTGTTCCTGTTATCTGAAAGCTCGGTGCTGCGCGGTATTCTGCACCGGATCGCCGGCGTCGGATTGATGGGACTGGGGATTTATCACATCCTTTACATCATGATCACGGATGACGGTCACCTCAATATGAAGCAGATGTTGCCAAGGTTTCCGAAAGATGTGCTCGATGCTATCAACATGATCCGATACAATCTGGGAATGATTCCCAACCCTCCCAGGTTCGGGAAATATAATTTCATCGAAAAGTTCGAATACTTCGCGGTTGTGTGGGGGACGATCATCATGGCTGTCACCGGATTGTTTTTATGGTTTTCCGAGGCGGTGATCACCGTCTACCCGGTCTGGGTCGTGGATGTAGCCAAAGTCATCCATCATTATGAAGCCATTTTGGCTATCCTGTCGATCGCAATCTGGCACATGTACACCGTACATCTGAAACCCGAATACTTCCCGATGAACCGGGTCTGGCTGACCGGTCGTATCAACCGGAAGGAAATGATCCATCATTATCCTCTGGAGTATGAACGTCTGACCGGTCAGAGTACCGAGACCGCTCTGATCAAGGAATCCGCAGAATGAAACAACAATTGCTCCTCATTCTCATGATTGTCATGATTCATCCGGTGTATGCACAGATATGCACCGATTGTCACGATACGATTGATAAAGAACGGTTTGCCACATCAATCCACAGTCGAAACAGCATCGGGTGCACTGACTGCCACGGCAGTGTGGATGTGAAAAATGACGCACATGACAAACCGGCTCCGGTAACATGCGAAACCTGCCACAGTGAATCCATGGAAACACTCCAGAACAGCGTTCATGTTGCCGACCGCGACAACACAGCCCTGACCTGCAGGGATTGTCATGGAGATCATTATATTCTGAGCGGAATCGATAAAATGGATCGTGAATACCGTATTACGATGAATGAGATCTGCGGCGGATGTCATGTGTACACGGAAAAATATACGCTTGCCAATGATCAACGTCAATTTGTCAAATCCTACTTCACTTCCGTACATAGCACGACCATTCAGCAATCCGGATTGATTTTTGGAGCGACCTGCGTGGACTGCCACGGCGCGCATGCCATTCCTCAGTCAACCCACCCGGATGCCATGACGGCACGAAACCGGATTCCTCAAACCTGCGGAGTCTGTCATCGGGGCGCATTGGAGGAGTTCAGCAAAAGCATCCATGGCGAACATGTGAAAAAAGGCAATCCGGATGCGCCGGTGTGCACGGACTGCCACGAAAAACACAATATCCTGAGCCGCTATGAAAAAGGTGCGATGATCTATCCCGTCAATATTCCGGCTACATGCCTGAAATGCCATGCCGATAAAAACATGATCGAAAAATACGGATTTTCCACTCTGAAAGAAGAAAACTACGGCGACTCCTTTCATGGTGCTGCGCTTCGGCTGGGAGATACGACAGTTGCCACCTGTTCCAGTTGCCACGGCAAACACAACATCCTCCCAGACACTGACCCCAACTCCAAAGTCAATCGAGCCAATCTCAGCACCACCTGCGGGGAGTGCCACCGAAGCGAGAATCCTGTCAATATCGAAAATCTGGGAAAGATCCATGCCATGACCGCCCATGAAAAACATCCGATCAGCAAGATCATTGAAATTCTGTATCAATTTTTCATTGCTGCGACGATGGGTGGATTTGGATTTTATATCGTGATCGATCTTTATCGATCCTCAAAAACGAAAACACCATTGGATTAAAACGACCAATCCGAATGTCTGACGATCGCCCATATCCAGGGGGATGGAATGGGAAATCACAGGAGCTTTATGAAAACCGGCGATGACGAAAATACGATTGATCTGACATCTGACCGCATGAAAAAACTCGGTGAATATCTGGACGATATCTTTCCGGGAGATGCTCAAGCCGCTCACCCGTTTCTGAAATTCGTGATCTCAGAGATCGTCATCCATCCCAACTGGGGATTGGGAATCGTGACCGGATTCCGAATTCCGGATCTGGAACGGGAGATGGAAGGACTGGGTGTCCAGTTTGTCCGGAATGGAACGATGGAACGGCACCGGGTGTTCACTCCCAGCGAATCCCTTGTGCTTCAATCGACCGGAGTTGTGTATATCATCCGGGATCATGGGCATCTGACATTGGAGGATGTTCTGGCGGGAGCAAGAAACGGGAATGAATGGTTATGAAAGAACCCATGCTGGCCGACCGGCGACCCTCTCCCAGTCACTTCACCGGGAGAGGGTAATTCTGGACAGTAAGCACGATAGTCACCAGATATACAAAAAATTGGTGAACATCAGGAGAACTCTGTCAACACACGCTCAGATTGTTTCGACAAACAGACCGACATTCATCAGCAGCATGTATCCATTACTGATATTCCAGCCGCTTCCGATAATCCGGTAGTAGCGATAATATCCCGGATTGTTGAGTTCCACCCAGTGTCCTGAACTCTGGTCTCTGACGTCATCCCAGCTTAATCCGTCCGCATACGTTCCACCGGGAAAATGCCAATCCGGTGGTGGATACAGACCGTTGGGAGATGGCGCAAAGGTGTGCACATTGATCCAGTTGGCATTGTCATTGGAGCCTTCCAGCGCCCACTGATTGGGATAATGACTCCCACCAGGATAACCCACGACGACCGCGTATCGGGCTCTATACTGCGACAAAAGATCGACTTTCCACCAGCCCGTACCGGAGCCAATATTCTGTTGAAATCCATGAGCATCCCAGCCGGGAGATGATGTCCAGTCGACTTCATCGGCGACATATTTGGGATCACCGGCAAAACCGGAAGAGTGGGAATTACTGAAGGCAAAGACATTCATGTTTGCCGCGGTCAAGATATTCGCAACCGGAATAGCGGCGATGATGGTCTGCCATTCATTGCCGTTGCACACCTGGAGTGCACCCGAATGCCATCGAATGGTGCCGGCATTGGCGGACGAGCAATCCGTGGTGTCACCAACCCGAATTCCACCGTTGACATCCAATGCTGCGGCTGGAGTTCCCGTGCCGATCCCGACATTACCCCCGGAATAATAGATATCTGTTCCGCTTTCGGACCATAAACCTTCGCCCGTCGGACCCGTGGGACCTTGCGGACCCATGGGACCCATCGGACCCGTTGCTCCTATCAGACCGATCGGACCTTGTTCACCCACCGGACCCACCGGACCTTGCGGACCCATGGGACCTGTTGCTCCCATCAGACCGATCGGACCTTGTTCACCCGCCGGACCCACCGGACCTTGCGGACCCATGGGACCCGTTGCTCCCGTCAGACCGATCGGACCCCGTTCACCCGCCGGACCCACCGGACCTTGCGGACCCATCGGACCCGTTGCTCCCGTCAGACCAATCGGACCCCGTTCACCCGCTGGACCCACCGGACCTTGCGGACCCAAGGCACCCATCGGACCCGTAGGACCTATCAATCCAGTCGGATCACCAACCCAGTGGCCTTCTGAATTCACAACCAATCCGTATCCTTCGATACTGATGCTCCGGGGGTGAATATCCTGCCCAAGCACATCTTCGGCTTGGTATGCAAATCCGGCACTGGTCAATGGTTGTCGTGGCGTGAGTATTTCATCATTGACAACGATCTCCAGCCATCGCGGATCGTCAAAAGTCAATTCCATCGGTGAAAACCGGCCCAATAAAACATGAAAAATACCATCCGTAACGGCTACATCGGAGTGAGTCTCATTCCAGAGCAGTTGACCTCCCGTTTCAGCATTAAAAATCCGGAATTCGAATGGAAATTGACCGTTCACGATATTTCCCTGATCATCGTACAGGTGTCCCTGATAGTTCATTTCGTGTGGAATGGAAGCGATAACGCTCCCCCAGACAGTGATCATCCAAGTAAAAAGAACTAATATTTGTCGATTATTCATATTTCATTCCTCCCTTTCCGGATCTATTCTAAAAGATTTACAGAAAATAAGGAAGATAGCGAATTACTGTGGCACGGGGTGGGCACGGGGCCGAGGTCTGAAACGCAGATTACGCTGATTAAACGGATGGCGCAGATGGAGGATTGTTGATGGCAGTGGGTGGGCGGTCCGGTATCCCCCATCTGACTCACCCGGTCAATTCACGTCATCCATTTTGTACCGGCATGCGCTTATCTGCGTAATCAGCGGTTCAAACGTGTGCGTCGTAATCATCCGTTGCCAGCAGGATTTCCTATCCGATCAATTCAAGACATTCCCCAAATACCTGCACTGTTGGCAGTGGGTGATTGCGGGGTAGAGGTCTGAACCGCAGATTACGCTGATTAAACAGATGGCGCAGATGGGGGATTGCCGATGGCAGTGGGTGGGCGGTCCGGTATCCCCCATCTAATTCACCCGATCAATTCGCGTCATCCATTTTGTACCGGCACGCGCCTATCTGCGTAATTCGATACATCTGAGCAATCAGCGGTTCAAACGTGTGCGCCGTAATCATCCGTTGCCAGCAGGATTTCCTATCCGATCAATTCAAGACATTCCCCAAATACCTGCACTGTTGGCAGTGGGTGATTGCGGGGTAGAGGTCTGAACCGCAGATTACGCTGATTAAACGGATGGCGCAGATGGGGGATTGTTGATGGCAGTGGGTGGGATGTCAGGTATCCCCCCAACTGACTCACCCGGTCAATTCGCGTCATCCATTTTGTACCGGCATGCGCCTATCTGCGTAATCCGATACATCTGCGTAATCAGCGGTTCAAACGTGTGCGTCGTAATCATCCGTTGCCAGCAGGATTTCCTATCCGATCAATTCAAGACATTCCCCAAATACCTGCACTGTTGGCAGTGGGTGATTGCGGGGTAGAGGTCTGAACCGCAGATTACGCTGATTAAACGGATGGCGCAGATGAGTTGATACCAAAGGCAGTGGGTGGGCGGTCCGGTATCCCCCATCTGACTCACCCGGTCAATTCGCGTCATCCATTTTGTACCGGCACGCGCCTATCTGCGTAATCCGATACATCTGCGTAATCAGCGGTAATGACTCCGGCT
>CAZELM010000035.1:0-49331 GCA_964512995.1 uncultured bacterium | reverse complement strand
AAGCTTCCCTTATTCTTCTTACCCTTTCAAGATGTAGTTTATGGAACGCTTACTGGAAAGTCTGTTTTGATATTGATGGTCCTAAAATGCAATCCACAAATCTTCCCGCAGAATTATTAGGTAAGGTGACTGATCTTATCTATGGAACGTTAATTCCGGGAATTGCATATGAAGTGATTAAAAAAGCTTTTGAAAAAACAGTTGAAAGTATGACGAAACAACGATGGATTAGCTCCATATCTGAGCATTCATCAAGTGTTCAGAAAATCGGTAAAAATTCTATTGTTGTTGATTTACTTCAAAATGAATCATTACGTAATTTAATTAGGCAAGAAATTACCATTCCTCAGACGAATTTCCGCCTAACATTGGCAGAATTACTCCAAATTCAAAATATAACGATTGATAAAAATGGAATTGGGGTAAAAGTTATGCTGAAACATCAAGGCGAACTAACGAAGTATTTATCAGGAATATTAGCAACAAGTAAATAGTTCACGTAACCTATCTGCGCTATCATCCCAGTACCTTGTTGGTGAATGTACATTGTTGTTAAATTCATTCTAACTGCTTGTATTTACAAGCCCAACGCTTTTTTTAATTTTTTTTGATGCCAAATCAATTTCTACTTGAGATTATTGACCGCTTTGAATGATGATTTTATTTTCTGGTAACAGCTTCAATTTTTTGACAATCTGATATTCCAATTCTTCATTTGAAACAAGCTCTTCTTTTAGGATAAATAAGGCATCATGGGCTATATCATTCACTTCTTCTTCGGCTTGCTTTGTTAAAACGAGATCTTTGAACGTACTTAATAACGATGAGCCTTTTTTATCCTCTATACTGGGAGCGATGTCTCGAAGAATCCGCATCTTTATCTCATAAGGGAGATACATACCAATATCACCCTTACGCTTATCAACTCCAAAACCTTTTAATAGTTCCTCTTTCATCTCTTGCTCATCAAAAACGGGAACATGTCCGTCATGTAAAATTGATGTATAAAAGATATTAAGATCTTTAATCGTCTCTCCCAAACAGGTAAACTGGTGTAATAAATAGCCAGGGAAACGTAATTCCTTACGCTTCTTCAGGCAGTTGCAGACTGCTGCAATATCATACTGCAACGCATATGAGATACCACGATCAATTCCAGTACGCATTTTATGACTTTCAAGAAAATAATGGATGGAATTTGATAAAAACAGAATTTCATTTTGCCCTTTGATAATGTCTAAATCATCCGTAATTTTCTGACTGATCGTTTTGAATTGATTTTCCTGATAACTTAATGGTAAACTCAAACCATTTTCGACAATATCTAAAGGCTGTGAGAGCTGAATTATTTTACTGCTGAACGGTTCTCCTCCAATATTTGTTGCAAGAAAATTAATCGCTACTTGCGATGCTTTCTTAGTAAGTGGAATCGCCACTTCCATAACTTTCTGTCCTTGACGAACAATATTTTTTCCAAAAGCTGTCTTGCCAATTTGTTGAAGAAGATCAAGAGCAGTGGGTAATAATTTTGCGACGAGTGGTCCCATAAAATTTCCTCCTTGATAGGCTTTTTATCTTCCCTATTTGTGTCAGTTCAAGTTTCCCCATATATTCTGAAATTTCGATAGCTGACCGTGTAATTGCATACCTCTTTATACACATGCACCGCATTCGGCTCGTTACTCGTTCCCCAATCCTTTAAGGTCCAGTGCCATGAGCTAATCTTCCAATAGAGTGATCGACATAGTCAATGATGAGCGGCTGTATGCCAGTTATGTTGCTGTTAGAGATAGCCCCAACGGCCCTACGTGTATTTGACTATTCGCTTCATTTCTCACTAACGGTGCTTCATTGACCGCCGCCTGAATTCTAAAGTGGTCGTTCAACACCGTGGGCGATTATGGGAGGGTTACCATTAATGGAATTGCGTTATCGAGCCGTCGAACAAAATACACAAAGCTGATTGTATTAGTTATTTTTTTAAAGCTCTTTAAAACCCATTATACCTGATTTATTCTTCTTTACAATTCAGTATTTCTTTTACCTTATGAGACTTTCGAAGTTTAACCTCAGCCTCATAATGATCCTTCGCTTGAATGTGGATATTGCCAACAATACTACCTGTTTCGGTCTTAATACGGAATATGAATTTTCGCGGAGCCATATACATCCTCCTTTCTGACTATATTATTATCAAATCAGGAAATAGAATTGAAGGAAATAATGTTGCGAGATGTGCGTCTTCTGGAAGCATATTCAGAGATACAGGAAAAGATAATCGCTGATATCGATAACACTGCCAAGCAAAAAAAGCGATGCGAATGGAGGATCAGGCAAGGCATCAGCGCTTGATGCGAAAGCTTCCGGATATGTCAAAATAGAGTCTGAGCTAAATCCTGAAGAGGGACTAATTGGAAGTAAGCCAGCCAAGAAAATTGGATGCGGAGGGGGTGTTTTTTCTGATGTTAATCCGGTCTCATTGGGATTCGGTGACATCGAAAGCGGCAGTGGAACGGCTGATAGACTCGCGGTTGGTGAATGAGTATTTTGAAAGTCGTGGAATGAAGCTACCCTCATCCCATACGATGCTGGATCACTTGAATGGGATACGGCCGGAGACCCGGAAATATATTTTTGATAGGTTATTGAAACGGATAACGGAAGAGAAATGGGATGATATGAAAACGGTGGGGGTGGGTCGTTTTTCAGTGAGTGCCAACACCGACTGGCTGATGGATAGCTGGATCATGAAAGGTCTTTTGAAACGGGCATATCATTGATGTGAAAAGTTTAGAAAAAAAGTGCATCCGAGCGGTAATGCTGATATATAGGTAATGTGAACAGGATCATGGATGAGCAAATACTCGTTAGTTTGAGTGAAAATCAGCAGAAGGCGTTACGGGATATCCGGGAATACGTCAAGAAATGCAAGATCAGCAGCTCCACTCGAAGTGATAATGGACGGCGATACCGGGATACTTTTACAAGTCTGAAAAAAACATGCCGAAAGTTGGGTTTCTTTTTCTGGCGATATCTCAATGACAGAGTGATTCAACGAAATCAAATCCCTTCTCTGACCTATCTCATGCGCCAGAAACTTGCTCTATCACATACTTAAACAACCACGTTACACTGACTTTTGAGAAAAGACACAATGAGAGGCTCAGAATGCATGCTGTAAATCGTAAACGTGCGGTGATTGAGATAGTCTGGACAGTTCTCGTCATACTGGTGGTATTGCCTCTGACTCCGGTCACGATGGCAGCGGAACCCCAAAAAGCCACGCAAACCGGGAATAAGGATGTTCTGGAGTTGCAGGCAATGCAGTTGCCGTACCTGGCCGATACGCTGGGTTATCCGGAAGCGGCATCGGTTGCTGCCGGAATGCTGCACAATTCCAATGTCCCGGACAGTGCTGTTTCGTTCTGTGCATTCACCTGCCAGCGATTGGAACGGGAAGATGAAAAATGTGCGGAGCTGCCACCCCGTATTCCATTTATATGGCGGTATAGCACCTATATCAAGGACAACAAGAATCACGTTTTTCAGATATTGGATGCGCCCGTAGCAGAGTTTTATACATTGGATCAGGGTATTTTATTTATCGGGACCAATCTGATTGCCGGATATATCGACCCGGATCACCCGGAAAGCGCATTTTACTTCGATTTCAACGAATACCATTCCAATCCGGCTGTCATGTCGGTCTCTCCGACGGATTTCGCTTTATTTACAACGAATCAGAGTTCCAGTGCCGGTGGAGAATACGAAGCGGTTATTCTGATCAATGCGAAAACGGGCACGATGAACAGCCTTGAGCTGGCCTATGAAAAACGAATGGCCGATGATTGTGGATCAGTGATACGGCCTCGGCATACGAAGAATGAATCATCGGATATAACGTATCGCCTGGCATTGGATGATCATGGAAATCTGGTGCAATCGACTTCCCAGACAGTAAAAACCGACGGAGCGACGCATCCGGATGGCCATCCTAACGAATACAGCGAAACCGAGATTATCATTCCCGGTTGGATTTCCCCCGGCTGCCATGATCGTTTTCATGCGAGAGAAACGCCTGTTGAGCTGAATTTCCCGGAGTTCAAGTCTGAAATCGCATTATGGGAACATGGTGCGGTTACCGAAAAAGAAACCCCAGACAACGGGTCTTCTCCGCAGGAAGAAAAACAGTATATGGAATTTTTATCCCGGTTGAAATATCCATCGGATGAGTTGGATTATTCGATGAATATGATCCGGGATGCGTCGGAAACAAATATGTTACGCGAAATCAGTGTGCTCGAAAAAAAGAATGGATTCGTGCTGATATGGTCTTCTTCTGAAGGCGCCCAGTATGGAGGGAAAAACGTGTGTCTGATCGATCGGAATTACCGGCTGACCGATTGCGAATGTTTCATTCATCATGGAAACTATGGGGAGATGGTGATTTCACCAGACCGGAACTGGACCTTGATCAACGACGCAAGATATATGGGTCATGATCCATTCCAGTTGATCAATCTCACCAAGCTGAAAAAAGAGACGCCACAAAAACTGCCGATCGAGGTGCATCATGAGACATTCAGTCCATCTTCAGATATGATCGCTCTCATCGCGGAAAACGGTCAGGTATGGGTTTATAAAAAGTCGGATCAGGGCGGGTTCCAATTCTCTCATTTTGTCGCGACATCATACTATTCAAATGCCGTAACGCTCTCGTTTGTCGATAATGACCGGTTATTGATTGGATTTGCATCCGGGGAGTTCATCCTGTATACACCGAAAACCCAGAGGATAATCTGGTCTTCCCAATTTGGGGAGGAGGATGAGGCAAGCACTGTGCCGGATGATGCGAGACTGGAATTCCATCTGTCTCCCAATAAAAAGCTGGCTGTTGTGCAACTGGAGAACTTTCTGGAGCTGTTGGATATATCGAATGGTGGCCATCTCAGTGGGACATTCGATGTGAAAAACTATGTTGGCAGTATTATAAATGAAGCAATACCGGCATCGCTTTTCATCAAATCCATAACTGTTGCAGACGCGGGGAATGTGGATGTGACTGTTTTGGCAGGGGATTCACGGAAGGATCGCACTACCCGGAAACTGGTCTTGACCCGGTCCGCTCCCCCATCGCTCAATCGGTCGGCGATGGTGAGTGAATCCGCTCGGTACACCGGCATCACGGCCGCTAAAAAGCGGTCCTATCTGCTGCAGTTGCCGGATGTCAGGCAGATCAAACAAAAAATCATTACACCCCCGAAACCTCCGATATCCAAGGAGGATGCTGATATGATGGAAGATGAAGGCGATGAGTGATCACACGTTGTTTTCGTTGGTAGCTGTTTCTGGCAAAAAATTGATGCCCGTGTGTTTCAATCGGAATTTATACGGCATCCAGAAATAATTGTGATGTTCTGCCTGTCAGTGCGGCAATGGCCATCATGACGCCTTGGACTTTCGTTGTTTTTTTCCCTGCCATATTCATCCATGCGGTATTTGCGAGGAATAAGCCCATAGCAATTCCATTATAAAATACTTTTGAGCGATTCAGGGGAATAAGAATTTCTGAGTGTATCCGCAGCGGATCAGCAGGGTCCAATGTAATATATCCTGCTAAAAACGTCTGAGCGGATTCAATGGTGAACGCGAATTGGGAGCTTGGTGAAGGTTCAGATGCCAAGGCATTCAAGAACAATTCAGATGCTCTGCCAATCAATGCAGCAATCGCCATCATAATTCCTTTTTCTTCCTTGGTCGTTTCTCCAGGAATATTTTTATAGGCTATACTTGCCAGATATAACCCAAATGCAGTTCCATTATGAAACTCAGAAGGATAATTTTCAAAAGGAAGAAGTCGCTCTGCGTGGGTTCGCAGAGGATCACTGCTGTCCAGTTTACCGTATTCTTGCAAAAAAATCTGAGCGGAATCCATGCTGAATGCCCATTGTGTGTTTGCCATTGGTGTAATCCTTTCGATGATGTTTGTGTAAAAGCCAAAATTTCAGCCAAAATGCCCTTCGCAAACCCTTGAAAACACTATATCGGTCTTTCATAAAAATACTTTTTAGGATTAGAAGGGATACTTTGTATATCATCCGGACGGATAATCTGGTTTTGGTCAAAAAGAAAGCACTTGAGATTTTCACCAGATAATTCAATTTTTTCGATTCTCTCCTTTGAGTTCAGGCAGCACAATACATCTAAATAAATCGATTTCTCGATCTGTTGTTGGGAATGAAAAAAGATGGCTGTTTCCTTTTTGGATTCTTTCTCAAATTTTAACTCAAAGCGTTCATTGTTTTCTGGCAATCTGCGGAGTGTAAAACAGTTCGATTTCACCTTTGAAGAAAATCCATTCAATAGAATTTCTTTTGGGGTTGGTTCAATGGAGGTAATTTTGGGTGACCCAGAAGATTCTGTTTCATGTGAGATGATAATCCTGTGAAATATCTTCTTTTTTGATGCATCATGGTCAGATGGGTAATTGTTTTCCAAAACAATATTCAGAACAGAGGAACCCAGATGAAGTTTTATATTGGAAAGCAGTAAGTCAAATGCGATAGGATGGATGATAATAGCGAAGGAAAATGTATTTTCCAATTCCACAGGATACAATTTTAAGCTTATTTTTACTAAACTTCGGTCGATCTCTTTTAGATTTTCTATCGAATTCTTATAAAATACATTCAATGAATCTGGGTGCTCTGCATCTAATTGCTTTAAATGTTCTTGTATCATTTTATATCCATCAATACCAAACAGCGATTTTTTGATTACTGCTAGAAATAGTTTCTCCCTTTCTGTTGTTTCATGAAGATGCATAGCTATTAAACCAAACACAAGAGCAGCGCAGTAAATAGGATATGAAACTGGAATTGATAGTGGTAGTATCAGTATAAAAGTTAAACTGGCTGACGCAAGATAAAAGCCGCCTCGCCAATATTGCCCATATTCGAGAGCATTGGCAGCGTTGTTTGTATAGAGAAAAATATCAATGACTTTACCCGCCTGTCGCAAATATTGAAATACCATGTCATAGCTTTTCACATTTCCGAGATACTGATTCAAAACGGGCGCATAATTTGAGATTCCAGGCTTTAACAATCCATGAATACTGTGAACTGCAGCGACATGTACTAGTGTATCAGCAGTGTCCAGCCCGAGTTTCACAAAACTAAGTACATCCTCCACTGAAACATCTTTTTTTTCTTCAGAAAGGTATCTATACCAAGCGGGAACGATACAGGCAAGCTGAAAAAAAAGAGCCAGCTTTCCTGCTATATCTAGCTCCTGTTTATCTATACTAAATACTTTCGACTGAATTTTCTTCCAATTCGTATGAATAGGTTCATGTTTTTTTATTTTATATTCAAGATAGATACCTCCTCGCAAGCTTTTTTTATCGAGTCTGAAATGTCGCTTTTCAATTTTTATAAAAGCAATACTCGTATCTTTCAGCAAAGCATAATTTCGATCTTTTTCTTCAATATCAATCAGGTTTTTTAAATTCTTCTTAAGCCATTCATTCTCTGGATTCAAATAAAACTGAAGAGAACCCATAAAAGTCCAACAGTCTTTTTTCCACTTAATCAATTGTTCAAATGATCGATTGGCTTGTTGTTGGTCATCATGGGTTATCAATAATGGATAAATCGATTGCGCCTTTAATAAATAATCATAATGTAAAATATTTTTTTTCTCAGAGATGTTTTCTTTAAATTGTGTTTGTAGCCACTCTACTGTACCCTTGATCCATTTCTCTGTATCATTATTCAACTGGTGACGGTGTATCGTTGCGACCATATTCAGTGAATCCGCGGTAAGCAGGAGTGTATCCAGAATTAGAATTCTTGCTTCGTTAAAAAGGCATCGGTTTAAACAATAGATATAGTTTTCCAGGTTTTCTTTTGTGACTTGTTGTCTGGAGTTCACGTTAATGGTACAAAATTCCAATGTACCGGGCAGCGAACGGGTGTAATCATCCAACTCTTTCCATATTTCCGGTATGAAACGGTTTTTTCCTTCATCTGTACGTTTTATTATTTCAGTGCAGTAATCTTGGATCTGCTTCTGATAAGACTCAATAAAACCTTCATATTTGTATGTTATTTCCTGGGTAGTTTCCGTGATCATTACTGGATCTTTAACAAACATAGTCTCTGTTTTGACATCTCGGGCGAGGTTATCCAATATCAATTGGGCAGTTGAATCCGTGATCTCTGGAGGGTCCTGAATAATTTGAAGCAGCATTAAGCCGTATTTTGTCTTCTCTAAATAATTCCGAACCGAATTAATATATGGACGGCACTTTTCTCTATATATATTCAATGTAATCAGATTGGGGTGGATCGGTTTCAATACCAAATCCGTATTCGATCTATATTCATTAGGTATTTGAACAACCCTCCAAACAGGCATGGGGCTCTTAAATGTGTTGGGCAATTGATGTATGGATGATAAGAGATCGACAGGAATTTTCGAGTCGTTCAAGTCTTTGGCAATTTCATCAGGAATTTTCGAGTCGTTCAAGTCTTTGGCAATTTCATCAAGATTATTAAACCACTTCGTTTTGTGACCGTTGTTGTTGGCTGAAAGCAGATGGTCACTTTTCAGTGAAGATGCGATACAATAATGGACTGATTGGGGAATGCTGAAACTCGTTAAGGAAATCTCCGATGGATCACTGCCTGCGATAATCCATGCGGGCTGATCACCATTGATCGCATCAAACGACACTTCAATCCCTTCCGAAGTAAGTGGGAGATGTAAAATACACATATGTTCTGCAACCCAGACATTTCCCCTTTTCTGTGCGATCGCAACAAAAACATGTATGGCAGACAATGGATACAGGGTTTGGAGTTGACTACGATATTCTTTAGGAATACTGGTGAGATCTGTTTTAAGAGATATTTTAAACGGTTCTGTTGTTCTACTACTGTTATTGTTGTTCTCGCGTTGGTTACCATCTGCTTTCTTTTTGAGATTAACAATTTGAGGTTCTGCTGCACTAACGGGAGATTTTAGAATGGTTGCGCTTGCGCCTTCGCTGCCTACAACCTTGCAGATCCCCCCATCCGTCATGGCTATCAAGGTTGATAAAAGTGGTGTTTCTTTGTCCGTTTTAACATTGCCGATTTTCCCAATTAATACCTCTGTTACTTGAGTACAGGGTTTAAATGCTGGACAGCCAACAATTCGTGCTCCTTTCAGTTTTTCTGCTGTTAATACCGACTTCCCATTGATTCGAATTTTATCGGAACTTTTCCCGGCAGTCTGTACGGTTCCTCCATGGATACACCGAATCTGAGATTGTTCTGTTATGTATTTCATTTGGTGCTCCTTTCAGTTTTTCTGCTGTTAATACCGACTTCCCATTGATTCGAATTTTATCGGAACTTTTCCCGGCAGTCTGTACGGTTCCTCCATGGATACACCGAATCTGAGATTGTTCTGTTATGTATTTCATTTACAGCGATCTTTCTATTTAACCCATGGAACCAGCTTCGAGTTCTGTGATTTCGGCTTTATTTTCAACGATTAATTTATCTTTGATTGTCACTTGATTACTTGTCAGCGTTAGTTGTTCATTCATCGCAATTTGCTTTTCCGAATTCATTGCCAGAATCTCTTGAGCATTCAATGTTAATCCTGCATCGGATGTCAGTAAAGCACCCTTCCCCTGTATCCTGATATCAACCGTTTCATAATCGCCTTTGTAAGTTTGTAAACCTCCAAGTACAACCGGGATAGAATTTTCTGCAATGAGTATCTGCATCACATCACCTTTCTCATGTTTGATATAAATACCTTTCAGAACCTTATCTGATACACCCGGCATGACAGACTGACAGACCAATGGGCAATTCGGGTCTGGATCGCCATTTTGATTAATAATACACCATGATAGATTATCCTTGAATGGTTTAACGCAGATAAGATTTGTACCATCGGTATTTTTCTGCCATTTTTCAAAGACTCCCGTAAGCAAAATTGCCGATTCAGGTTTTCGATAGACTCTGGAATTCAAAGCGCTCATACTGAGAATGACAGATACTGTCTCTGGATTGTCAGGCTTCCATTCAAACTTTACACTCGTTACCACGTAAATCTGATTTTGATATCTGATCGTACACGGGCCATGTATGAATTCGCTGTAATTTTCGACATAACCTTGAATATCTTGACTGGGTCCAAATGAAGTTATTCCCTTAAAAAAAGCTCCGGGGTTTTTCAATGTGTATGGCCGTCGCAGATTCAATGCTTTTTCTGAATCACCAAGAGCTGAAAGATAAACATCATTGAGACGTTCCCATTTCGTTTTAACACCCAGAGCCATATTGGGCGTATCGGGCTCATCAATGACCAGTGTAATGGGCGTATCTTGATGGTTTGTCAGGAACCATGTGTGAATACGTGCCCTGATTGTAAACTGCTGATTGAGTGCATCCGATATTTCTTGTATTCGAGCCTTCTGTTTTCTGACTACAACACAAGAATAATCCTGAATCAATCCCATATTCAGGTGCCCTGTATAAGAAACCTTTTTTCCAGGGAAAAACCCAGGCATAAACAGCTCTGCCTGATCGCCTGGGTATTTTTGATGTATACGCAAGTCATATTGATTGTCTGATCGCAGCAACCAGGTTTGCAACGCATCGCTGACGATCGTTGCACATATGGTAAAACCGCTCTTGTCAGCACCATAAGTAACAGATGTCGTTAAAAGATCTAAATCTAATGTGCAATCGGTGTTACTCAATTTCCACACCTTGCCATTACAAATGCCGCTCTCCATTGATGGTACTGATGTGGTGTGTATCAGATTGATTGATGGGAGAGATCGGCTGGCTATCTCAATGTATATTTCCTCAGCATGAAATGTATAAGCAGTCTGGTTTATCGTTGCAGTAAACGGCATAGGTTGATACCTGGTAACAGTTTTAATCATGGATAGCGAAAATTTCCTGTCCGCAAGATTCAGGGTCTGTTGAAACCGAATTGGTACGATCATCCGCCAGTTCTTTGATACTGAAGCTGTTCTTTTGGACGACGTTTATTAATCGATCACTGATGTTTTGTTTACCTTCTTGAATTTGTATTCCTAAGTTTATGCTCCTATACCAATCGCCATTAAGAACAGGTTGAAGATCGATATTCTCGAAAGCACCTGTGGCTACGAGGCATACACCCGACCTAGAAGTGCCTTTAAAAAACGCTTTATCAATTTTTACTATTTGTATCGGCGTAGTATCCGCCCCGCTAGCTCTCGTGTTTTGATTCACCACTATTTCCAATTGTGTTATTTCTTTATCTAATAGAAGTTTGAATAGGGATTCCCTCTGAAACGCCTGAGTAATAGCAAACACCTTCACTTTGTCATCTTGATTTTTCTGTATTGTGCTGATTGCGTGACATCTTCTGGCAACGTTGCTGAATGTGCACGCGTGAGGCCACCATGGATATCCATCTCTTGTCGATTTATCGTTTCCAAAAGAAACATCGGCAATGCCCTGCGCTGCAGTACTCCAATTGCTGGTCACCCAGTTTTGGGGCAAATTTTTATTAAATTCAAATAAAAGAATATGGGATCCCTGATTACAACATATAATCTGCTGAGATTGTTGGAACTTAAGTTCGTTCAAAGTGATGTCGTGTTGCCCTGATTGAATTATAACTTTATGAAGATTAGCTTTCGTAACTTTTTCAGTTTCAGTTTCAGTTTCAGTTTCAGCGAAGAATTTCGGGATAGAGGTGTCGGAGTGATAAGAAATATAGAGTGCCAGAAATCCAGCGCCCACAGTTAATATTGGAAGGACTTCTGGAGGACCTTCCTGATAATACGTTATATCGAAGCTGTAACCCAGAAAAAAACTTTTAAATGCAGCGTCTGGAAAAATTACCTGTGAATCGTTAAAAAAAAGTTTCATGCTATATCTCCTAAATATTTTTCAGCCAGTTAAGGTTTGCAGTAGCTATCTGAAAATTTTTGTTCTCGTTTTCTTCCTTATAAATAAATTCTATACCAGTTACGTCCGAGCTTATCGGAATACGTAGCACAGCATCATTTTGAGCGTTCCCATTAATGCAGATTTTTGAGTATTTTAAGCCGGATGGAAGAAGATCGGCAATAATTTGTTCAACGTTACGGGTAAAAACCTCAACATTAGTAGGAATGATAGAGTTCGGCGTAAAATTTTGATTGTTGTATTCATTGGCGAGTGCCAGATTGATCATTTTGAGCAATAGGACTGCGGCTGAGTATTCATTAGGTTTCTCCCAGTATTTCTTGAGCCACTTGGCAACCGTCATATCTGAGTTCCAATCTACGCGAGTAAGTTTAAAAACTCCTTTCTGTTGGTCTTGTGATATAGAGGATTTTGCCAATTTGCCAAAATCTATAACACTATCTGTAAACAATTGAGTTATCCAAGGCAAGCAAAATTTCTTTTGAATTCCGTTTTCTATTACAGGAAAGCCGTCTGGTATAGAAATGCTCGTTGTATTGAACACAGGTATCCCAGTTGTATTATTTTCTATCTTGGATTCAGAAACAATCAACGGGATTTGAACTCTTTTGTCATTATTCAAACAACCATGGTTGTTGATATAATGGGTAATCTTCTGCCAATGGTCTTGAAGGGTTGTTTGGTCAAGGCCGGCTTGAATGAAAGCATATAAAACAGTGGGTTGTCTGTTTAAAAAATAGATTTTTTCCTGGATATTTTTTTCGCAGAAGCTGCTGTATTCTTTAAAGGTATTGTTTATTATTTGAATCTCAATATCGGAGTTTTCCATCACTTTGAAGTATTTCCGTATTGTATTCAGTTCATCGAGATATATTTTTGCATCATTTAAAAATGATTCGCATATCGCTGCATGATATTGAATAATTTCGCTCAATTTATAGTTATCTAAATCCTCATCTGCAATCGGATAAATTGAGCTTAAATTTATCTTTCCCAGGGTTTCTTCGTCTAGTGGGTCTAATGAATCTGATTTAACTTTTGTATTATCCAGATGCTGAATAATTTCAAGAATGACTCCCAGGCTATTACTGAGATCGGGCTTATCGATATTGCAATACTGACTTGATCCAGCTATAATATTGCCTAAATGAAACGCACGCAATGCTTGTTTCCGAGTGTTAATGGTTTTAGGGTTGCTAAAATCGTCTGCAAATTTGGTAAATTTTGTTTCTAACTCGTCAATATTTTTCTTGTCAACATCCATTTTCTTGGTTGCATCGTTCCATGCCTTTTCTGAAATACCGAAATCACCGCCATTAATTTCAGTTTCACCTAGCTTTATCTTTAGGCTGACCTTTTTATCACCTGACGGACGTTCAGAATCAGGCATCGGTGATACGTCCTCATCTGACGGAAATTTAGCATCAGGCAACGGTGTTATTCGAACTCTTTTCGTTCCTTCTATAATTTTTACGTCACCCAATGTTTCATCTGTTACAGGATTGAGCAAAGTGCCTGTCGTTTCTCTTGGCGGATCTTGGCCGTTTGGTAAATCCGTTTCGATTGCTTGCGTCCCGCTAACCAATTCTTCTACCTTATTATTAATTTCTTGATCCCTATTCCTATCTTCGATCCTGATGTTTACAATAGAAGAAAGCAGATGGCCTGTCTTGTCATTCTTTATAAAACCTTTGTAAAAGAGATTGAATAAATTGTTATGGTGAGCCTTGAGAGCCGTTAATGCTTGTTTTTTGCTGGTAATTTCTTCTGCAACATCACTAAAATTCTTATCTAAAAATGCCTTGGTTATTGTCAGACTGAAGTCGTTCTTATTAAGCGAGGAATTTTCCGAGGGTTGATCGAATATACCCTTTACGACATCTTTGAAACTTTCGCTAAAAGTGCTAAGCGCTTCCGAGGCTTCTTCTTGCTGGATTGTGTCTCGGTTACCTTCAAAACATTTTTTAATATATTCAAGATAGTTTTTGTACAAGCCTTGTAGCTCTGCCACATATTTTTCCAGGTCTATTGTTCCGCTGCTTGTCGTGCAAAGAGTCAAAAAAAGTTTTCGTAACCTAGTTTCCAAATCATCTCCGGTGAATATAAATTCAGCTCTGAAAAATTTTTCCATGACTGTATCTTCATACGATGTCAGAAGGTCATCCATTGTGCTCTTAAACTCAGAATCAGTGGTTTTTTCCAGTGCATTCCTTTTTGCCTTGGCAATCTGTTTTCGTTGTTTTTTGATAAATTCTCTGCTTCCCTTATCAACTCTGTCTTTTTGTCTTTTAATTCCAATTGTTCCCATTTTTTCTCTTGCCTTTTTATAATCATAATCAACAGGCATGGCATCGCGTTTTGTTATTGAATCGTAGTTACCTGTCAGCCAACAAAAAACAAAGGAATGCAGAATAGGCGACCGACAGAACTTTTGTACCCACATCAACGATTTTTGGTAATCTTTAAAATCTGTAAATAATCCATTATTTATTTCGTTCGGGGCATCTGTATTTAATAAGTTGTTCTTCTTTTGTTTTAAGTTATCCTTAAGCCACAATTCCTGCGTTGGGGTGAGGGGCATATTATAAAGAGCATTAAACCTAGTCACAATAGAGCTGGCAATAACCTCTTCTTCTTTGGGAAGGCATGTCAAATATGATAATAATAAGGCCCGTAATTGGTAATCTTCCAAAAACAAGCTTTCGACACCTTCATGATTTCTCTCAGGTATCTGTTTAATCGTAGCTACGACCGACTCTATTATTTCAGATGTTTTTTCAGGATTACTATGGGTCGATATATGATCAAGATTATTCACTAACTTTTTATATAGATCCTTTCCAATCATTTGGTACTTCTGAAATTTATGCTCTGTGTTTTTTGAGTCATCGAGTTCGAAAAGGATATCATCGAGTTCGAGAGGTATTTCATCTGGATTTGATGCATTAGCAGCAGAACATGGTGCGGCGACTGTTTTACACTGGTAATCGATATCTTCTATTCTTATAACATTATTTTGGGAATTATAAATAAGGCACGGTTTGATTTCTTTAAAAAACGTCTCCGGAGACAGTTTCTGATTTTCAGTATTTGCCTGTTCTTTTGAAAAAAAATACCGTCCTGATTCGTTGAATTCGTTGCTGAATTTTCCAATGATTGCGATGCATTTATTTGCATTTTTTACTATATCTGTTTTGTACCCCATGTTTAAGCTCCTATTCACATCTGTTTTTTTGTAATTGGATTTAAACCGTCAATTATTTCGCCTGATCACGTCTATATTTCCGAATCAACCGTTCCAACGGGCGGATCGAATCACTCTCTGTGATAGATTCTTGGAAAATTTTGTTCTTGGTTTCCGGTGGACAATCCCCCCAGCCATCCTGAGCGAGTTTGAGGTCGAGTATCTTGGTAATATTCTCAGGTTCTTTTATTGGGAAAAAAGGTAGAATTGAATCTACCCGATCCAAAAAAGCGCGATCAAGATGGGATTTTGTAATCGTTAATTCGACAAGTCTTTTTTTTAGTTCATTAAGTTGGATATACATGCCAATATGACTGACATCATATGACGTGCGTTCCCGCAACGCCAATAGTTGGTCTTCTATCGCTTTCTGCATTTTCAGTTCAGTTTTATCTCGTGCGCCTTCCAGGAGAATTTTGCGTAAGTTAATTGACATGTTCTTATATAATTCGGTTCGATTGTCAATTGCACCATGGTCTGAGAAGTCAGTAGAATCCACTGAAACGGGATCGGCCAGCCCGTTTTCGAAGCTTTTAAGATGGTCATTATATATAGAAATCACTGCCTCTTGTCCTAAATTTGTAGTCATAATAAAAATTGCATGGGAAAAATAAACCGTAGTATTATTCCCATCATTCGCTTCACCTTCCAGCATGCTTAAAAGGATGTCCTGAATGGATGGATGAGCACGATCAATCTCATCCAGAAGAATCACACAACTCGGATGATCCCGGACATCATCAAAAATGGTTCGTTTTTCACTTCCAACATATCCTCTGGGAGATCCGATAAAACGCCAACGATCCCCCTCACTTCCAAAATCCGACATATTGTATCGGAAAAAAGCATTTTTCCCAAAAAGATGATACGCTAAACTCTTTGCCAGTTGGGTTTTCCCCACACCCGGACTCCCGACAAACAAAAATCGGCCCTTTGGCTTCAGTTGCGATTTGCTTTGTTGACTGATTTTCAAATCCAGACAGATTTCGTTTATCACATGATCCTGAGCGATTACCTCTTCTTTCAATCGATTGCTCAACGCAATGAAATCTGTTTCGAGTGCGGTCAATCCTTTTTCCTGTGCGATAAATCGCTTGATATCAGTAATACTGATTGTTTTTGGAGAGGCTGATTCATCACTCTGCAGGAATAGGTCCCGATACCAATCAATAAACCGTTTTCCGATATCAAGCCCGATTGCTGGGAATGCTTCGCCCGGATAATACTCCGATATTAGATGAATAAATTGTTCCATGAAGGAATCAAGGCCCTTCTCAAATGAAAATCCAGGAAAGTCATAGATCAATTTCTGTATTTCAGATATTAAGAATTCCAGTGTTTTGGCAGGCTCGATTCTGGGGAGGCTGTACCGCCGGACCCCATTTAAAATATCACTTCTAATACCACTTTCGCGAAGAACAAAAATAAAACTGCGACAATGACCGCTGATAATACCTCCAAAATAATCGGTGAACAAACGCGATGCAGGAATCGCTGGAGTCAAAAAGAATTCAAAGGAGTCAAAAACAGGAATAACTTGTGGATTAGTGGCTAAATCATTCAACAACTCGGTCAATTTGTTTCTAGTATCATTTTCCGTTCCTTGAAACGCTTTTGATTCAATAAAAATAAATTTGCACTGATTAAATTCCCGTGATGTATGTGGGTTGTACCGTTCTATGAAATTTTTGATCAGATGCCGAGTAAACAAGCTTTTTCCACATTGTGAAATACCACTGATAATCATGGAGTGATTCCTTCTGATTGCGGAAGAAAGAATCTCCAAACACGTCTTTAATTCTGTCTCCAATGCAACAATAGGCGTCTTCGTCACCATGCGTAACCATATATCGTTGATTTCTTCATAGCTTTTTAGCATGTCTGAATGACGTTGTCTAGAATTGGATAGTTTTGGCAGAAGCATATAGTTATTGCATATTCTTTTACAGTGATATTGGGGCGTATCTGTTTGATTATCACCATCAAAGACAGGAGTTTGCAGTAGCCATTTTAAAATAATCGAATATATATCCCCTTGGATGTTTTCCCCATTTTGATAATAGCGTTGAAAATCGGATATCAGTGTTTGAGGCACATACGTGCCTTGCAGGTTTTGCGGATCAATATGGGTTAGTTTAGTTTGCGGGATAATCTGATTTTCTATTTCGTGTATCACTGCTTGAATTGTGGGTGTTTCTGCAATAGGAATCTTTCTTAGGCAATGAAGATAAAAATGGGCCATTGTCGCTGCTTGTCCATTTTTCCTGGCTTCCAGTCGGCATTTATCGAGTTCTCGTTTAAAATCTGAAATCATTCAAATCGTAACTCCTCAGGTTGTTTATAAACTGCAGAATACGTGCCGATTATTCCATTTCCAATGTGACTTCCACCAAGTACAAAACGGCTGGAATTGCTGAAAAGTTTCGCTTTTTGTGTGGAACTGAAGAGTAATTGATACCAGGTTATCCACCATCGGTCCGTCAATTTGATTGTGTGATCCGGTGCCTGCAAAGGGATCAAAAGCAATCTGACAAATTTTCTGGCAGAAAATCGAATGTAATCAGTCAGAATCAGATATGGATGAGCGTTAAAAAAAGCTTGGTAGTCCTCTTTTTCGTTATCAATCAGATTTTCAGCTCCTGGAAATTGTGCGAGTACTTTCGACAGAGGAAACAATGCATGCCGGCAAAAGGTATCGAGGAACTGTTTCTCTTTGAATGACAAATAAGAATGGCCATTGTTCATCACGACATTGATTGATGATTGATGCAGCTCTTTTATAGTAGATAACTCCCAATTTTCCGTGTTTATATCGATAATCTTCTTGATTCTTTTCAAAAAAACATTATTTTCTTGATGGTTAAGGAGCAAGTTTACAAGGTTCAAACATGATTTGTATATTTGGGATTGATCGTCAACTGGAATACCAGTTGGCGTGAAATTCATCATCCAATACCAGTTGTCTCTCGGAGGCCTGTAACCATCTACGTGTGACTCATTTACTTCTCCTCCCCATTTATTAACCCAGAATTTGATAAAGTATTCGGAATTTGATGGGCAAGGATTGAGTGGTGGATCAAAATAGAAATATTTTGTGTCGTTGTTATTTTCGAGCCGGAAAGAACCCAATTTTGTATTATCAAGAATAAAATATGGTGCACCTGGATCATCAAAATCGCTTTGAAACAGCGTAGCAACACGGCTCTGAAGATCGGATCCTGCAACTTGGTTAAAGAAAAAATAGCGAGTTTCTTCTTTCGGATCAAAAAGCGGAATAATGAACCGATTATTTTCAGAAAATGACGTTATAAAGCGGTGCACCGCTTGGTGTAATGGAACGGGTTGTTGGTTATTCTGGGGGGGATGGATAATGTCGCGGAGTTCATCGGTATCCATATGCAATTTTAATATGATTGGATTATAGAAAAAGTTATGATGATTATTATCATTCTGTACATTCTGTACATTAAAATTAAAGATCTGCATGTCCGGAGGTGTTTGAATAAACAGTCTGAACAGCCGATTTTCAAAAAACTTCATTTGAAGATAATTGCTATCGTTACCGACTAATTCTCCGATGGTGATCTTCTTGAAATACCTACAGTCACCATTAAAATTAAAACGGATGTTTGATTCGGGAATTGGTTGTTTAGAATAAAAAATACTCTGTGTTTGAAAATTACCTTGCCCGTTTGCTGTGACCAGCGGGATCTCCTGACCAGCACAAATGCAGAGTGAATCCTTCGTAATATTACCGGAAAAAATGGCCATATTCACCGGTGGCCATTTGATCAAACTATTTAGAATTAATTTAATATGAGCATTATTGTTGTTTATTTTATAATATGATGCCCCAGGAGTATATGGGTTGAAATATTCTCCACCGTTGAGGTTGCCTTCTGGAAGCAGGATCAGCATGTATTCTTTCATATCTGTATTTTCCTATCCGAAGGTTTGAAATCATATAGTGCCATATTCTTTATCTCTAGTCTTCTTGATGGAATCCTGATTCTCATGGTTCTCAACATGATTGTGATGTGAGCCTCTTTCATCATTTTAATAGACATTTGGATTTATGTTTGTCGGTATAATTTCTTTGTCGGGAATTGGTGTGATAGTTGGTATTTTCGTTGGGACAGGAGACCTGGTTTGTTTGGGTGTTCTTGTCGGGACTCGAGTATTTGTCGGAGTATTTGTTGGAGTACTTGTCGGAGTATTTGTCGGCGTTGGTGTCAATGTCGGTGTAGCCGTCACTGTGGGTGACGGTGTTGGAGTATTTGTCGGCGTCTCAGTAGGAAACAATGCCTGAAGCTTGTGTCTCAGGGTTGGGATCGGTGAAGGTTCATTATCAAGCCCAGCGGCAGTGATCAGGATATCGAGATCCATTTTTTTAGACGTCTCTCTGTGAATCCACCATCCACCCAGAACGATAGCAATCAATCCAATCACTGCCACTCCAACCGCTGTAAACCGTAACCGATCTATTTTTTTCTGAATTATCGCTGAAGTTTCATTAATAACCGTAACGAGTGAGCGAACGTCATTTTTTTCACCTTGAATCAACTCGAGCCGTTTTTCGATTTTCTGGAGTTCCTTTATTTGAATCTCCGCATTCCTGTTTTGAGTGTCCTGGAGATCTTTTGTTTGAATCTCCTCGAGCCTGTTTTTAATTTCCCGGAACGCTCTTTCCAGATTCTGAATATCTTCCCTGAATTGCGAATTAAGATCGACCATCTCTTTTATCATGACATCGAGTTTTTCAAGGCGATGCATGATGATTTTCAGGTCGAGCCGTGATACTGGCTGCGGTTCTGGCTGTGATACTGGCTGTGATACTGGTTGTGGTACTGGCTGCGGTTCTGGCTGCAGCGATATCGGGAATCGAGTCTCAAGGTCATTGATCGATACCGATTGCTCCCCATCACCGCTGATACAGAAATGCGACATAGTTCCAAATATCTCTTCGTTTCGCCGTAAAAGAGAATGGTACTTCTCCTTTTTGGATAAATCGACGCAAAGGCTGAACATATAGGCCCATGGAAGGTACCGGTCCCATAATTCGTTGGATATGGAGATTGGTGTGTTTGGAGGTGTCCGTTGCATCGGATTGTATCTGCTGAGTTCTCTGAACTCCCGCTCGTCAGAATGCATCTGGATCAGAACACGAAATGGATTATACCCATAGCGACCATACTCGTCACTGCTCAGTTTTACGCCTTTAAAACAGCGTTGACCTGTGGGTTTATACCACACACACCACGTTCCATAAGAGAGGTTCTGATGAAAGACGGCTGAGCATTCCAAAGGCCACGTATTAACTGGGACTGGACCAACAAAAAGCGCTTCAACCGAATAGAAATCAGCCCTCGTTCCATCTATTGGCGTTAGCGCCCACTGGTTATTGGAATATCCAAAGGTAAACCGGTCCATGTCCAACGATTTCCTTAAACAGAAAAAGCCCAATCATCGTGTCATTGAAAAAGGCTCCGTAGATTTTCCCATGCTTCTATATAACGTGGAAGCCGTTCATCAAACGGCACAACATGATAAACAAACTGGCCTGAGTCCCTGGGCCAGCCTGGTAACGAACAAATGTCTTTGATTACTCTAATTTCCGCGTCAGTAAACCATTTTGTATTGTCAAGGTAAATACCTCGTTCCCTCAGCAGTAATTCTCTCATGTTTTTCGTGTAATCATCAATAGGGCCGGGGGGTTGGGGTAATGTTAATCCCGGCTGGAAATTGTCTTCAGGCAGTTTGTTCAAATGAAGGTTATTCAGTTCAATATATGCCCAATGCAGAAGTTTTGCGATGATGTGAACACGCTGAATATCCGGAATTGTCCTGTTGGGAATTTGTGTAAAGTTTAAAGCTAGACATCGTTTTTTGATGGGATCTAATTGAGGAAGTCGAATGGGGATCAAGCCAAGGCACATTGGTATTCTTGAGCTATTGATAAGCTCGCTGGCGCTTTGTATTGGTTGCTCAAACGGGTTTCCTACGTTGATGCAGAACAAACGGATCACATTTGTGAGAAAACAGGCTTTCATCGATGCGATGGTATTCTTCAGCATTTCAGAAAATGTTACTAGTCTGGAATAAAATTCGTGAATGGTCTTAATGTGTGTAATCAGCAATGCATCACACTCCTCAAGTTTATGATGGTTTATGTCATTGAGAAAGGCTAATTTATAGATATCGTATCGGTCCAGATTTTCTCGCGTGTTGAATAACCATCTATATTTAGGCACACACCATTTGAAATTCATTATGGTTTCTACTGCAATGTCTTCATCTTCAATTCCCGGAAGCTGATAGTTCAATGGTACGGCTTCATCTTTATAAAAACACCCTGTTCGGAGTATCCCGATTTTCGTGTTGTATTTGTTCGTGTGGTATTTGTAATAATGCCGCTTTATAACAGGATCGTTCAGAATGTTCCTGGCCTGGACACTTAGTAACTCTTCTGGGTTTTCCCCGGCATCCTGATTATTAAGGTACTGGTAGTAATTCTGAATCTCTTGTAAAATTTCCCTTCTCCTGCCATCTGGTAAACCCCTGAGGTGCCAGTGAGTGGGGTCATTGGGAAAATATCTGATCTTTTGATTTGCATCCGGTGGACTCGGATTTGGACTCGGATTGAGAAAAGATAAGATCTCGTCTTGAAGCTGAGTTTTGTCCACAGGCAAAAGAGCCGAATATCCCGGTATATTCTCGATATTTTCGGGAAGTCCCAGATATTTTAAAATCTCATTGAAGTGACAACTCAGCTTCTCTTTCAGGTCCGCTGCCAACTCCTGATAGGATGCCAAAAAATGGTTATAGAACTGGCTGTAAAAATCTTGATATCGCTCCAATTGCGCACGTAGCGCAACGGGATCTTCGCTATCATAATTTTCCGCAATTAAATTTCTTCCACATGCAAATAGATACGTTATCGGATGTCGCATGCCCGCTGCAAGGTGTGCGTCAAGATTGTTCAGATATTCGGCAACAAACCCTGGCGGCTCGCCGCCAGCAGGTACGTTCAGGATTTCATTTTTGTAATATTCCGAAAACGCCCTGATATCTGAAAGCTGTTTCATGATCGCATGAATACCATCCATCGATTCAGACAGGTGAGATGCTGACCTGAAATCCGCCTCCAGGTCATCAATAAAGTTCTTTTGTAAATACTTTCGTCGGGATTCTTTCGTAGTCAGAGATATATAATCCCGCAGGTCTGTCCAAAGAGCTTTTATGCTTTCATGCTGTTCTGGATCACTTCTCTTGCTGCAGGTATAGACCAATGAAATATTTGTCCGTCCTCGCCTGATAAGAGCCTGAATAAATGATTGAAAACGCTCAAGATCCCGATTCACCTGTGTATGAAAAAAACCGCTCGCATACCCCGTTCGCTGATGGTTGAATATGGCTTTAACATCCTCCCACGTCTTAAACATGGATCGGTCGTAGTCTCGGATGGAGAAAAAATGAGTTCCGGTTTCCTGAATTTTGACTCTGCAATTAAAAATATTTTTGTCTTCGCTTTGCAGATTAAGCTCATCACATTTATTGACGACCAAATAAATGGGAGTTTTTTTATCACAACTGGCCGAGAGATCGTCAATCAAGGGCGTATAGAATTGTTGTATGTCATCGGGCGTGGTATGATTATCAATCATAACAATCAGTGCGTATGGGTGCGCATATTTAAGGTAATTGCACAATGTTTCCCTTAGTGGCGTATTTTCTATGAGAGCTTCTCCGGGTATGTCGAAGGATTTGATCCGGCAATGGTCTCTAACAGTGGATACTGCCTCGAACTGAAACGTCGCGGTTCGAAGAGCGTCCGGATCAGCAGTTGGATTATCGGGATTTTCCCAATGGGCTTTCTGGGTTTCTAGTATTGGTATCGCAGTTTCCACTGATACTTCGAAATGATCAATTTCGTTTACCTGTGTGGATGCAAATAAAAACCACGTCTTGCCAACCTGTCTGGTGCCGAGGATGCTGATATAAAAGTCACAGCTATGCTCTTCCGCACCCAGTTTGCGGTGCTTTATTTTATAAGATTTGTCCGTTGGATCCAGTTCGGTGTATATTGGAGCACAGGATCCGGGTCCTGGCGATTTTGGAGAGAGACCATCATGGTTTACCCATGGACCTATCGCAAGATGATTCTGATCGTTCAAGAAAACATCCATAAGGGAATCCTTCGGTGCAGACAAGTATCTAAGAAGGAAGTCAACATCATCTTTAATTCGATTGAATTCCGCAGCAATAGATACGCAGATCTCATCAAAATAGGGTTTTCGCTCTTTTTCTGTTTCGTGGTTTTCTTCCCAATCACAAATTTTGTTGTAGACATAGAGGATCACTTCGGCAAATGGGATATTACCGTCGGGCAGGTGCTGGCCTGCTGCATTCGGATTAATCAGCGTATTTGCTTGTTGTTTTTTGGCTGAATCCAGTTGGGTCAATTGGGTGCTGAAACTTTCTGGTTTATTCATCCTCATCGCATTACATAGGTTACAGATGGAGATGATGTATTGATATGTTAGCCATTTGCGCTCAGCATCTGTTTCTCGGTGATAGGAAGTTATCTGTGCGGAGAGTTCTTGAAACAAAAAGTTTGGCATGACAGGATTTATCTGTAAAGCCGGAGCTAATAAAGGAAACGAAAAATGGACATAGGCACCAAAAAGACGTCTTATATTCTGAAAAGCTTGCTGAGGTTGTTCTTGTATTAATCTCTTCTGAAAGTCAATGATAAACATCTCGGGATCCTGTAATTTTCTCTTGAGTTCGCTCCACCAGTCAATCCATAAGCAGTACTTGTAATCGCTGTTATCCCCTTTTATGGTTTTGTGGAAATCGAGCAACCTCGCATTATCTTGAAATTCATGGAATATTCGCACACTTTTTCTGCTTTTCCGATATTCTCTATTTTTATCGCTGATTACCATCGATATTCTCCTTATCTTTCGATTATTTCGATTACAGGCGGTATGTCGTTAAGATATTGCATAAAAAATGCTCTGGGGATATCAAGAAGTACCGTATCTGTCTCATTGTGATCAAGGGTAAATTGCAGTCGGCGTGTGTCGACTCTTTCCGCAGGATAGGAATGACTATTATACCATAAGGTTATTGTTTCCAACTGGAACTCGGGAGGCTGCGGGTTGTTCAGATTGAGGATCACACAGATTCTTTTATGAGCGGGAGCCCCAATATTGTAGTCGATAAGCACTCTTTCTACAATGTAGCGTGGGTTTCCGGGATCAACCCGTCGTCTTTTAATGTTCAATTGCGTGCACAACACACTTTCCTGATCAAAGTGTTTCTTCATTGTGGCCAGATAGCCTTTTAGCTTATCTGCAGAGATGCTCATGAAATCGCTACCCAGTTGCTTATAAATCGGCAAAAGGCAATTCAATGGCTCGCGGAGGTTTTGAGTCGATATAAATTGGCCGGGGTTCTGAGTCTCTGAATATTGACAAAAGCGGTCTCTTGCTTTTGTCAGGTTATCAACGGCTGCATGATCAAGAGCCAGATAAAAGGAGATCACTTCCCGCAATAATTTGCGGCAAATCCAATTGAAGTCTTTTGTACTGGCGCAGGATGGAAGATCCCGAATTTCAAAACACAAGCCGATAACTGAATCTATGATATATCCAGGTTGACGGATTGATTGATTATAATCAATCAGTTTTTTCTGGTATTGGCTGATGGTCGTTTTGAATGTGTCGAATGTATTTTTCAATTCGTCCCAGGAATCCATAGACATCGCTGGCAATTCCAGTTTAAACCCATCATGTGATTTACTACCCAAAAAAAGAATCTCCGGATCATTCATGTCTGGCGCATTATTGCTCCACTGGAGTTGTGGCTCTATGTTTTGTTCGGGTTTTTGAAGGCGTATGACCAACTTATCTCCAATTCCATTGGGACCGTTTGGGTTATGGATTTTAAAAAGTCTGCCAAATTTATTGACCGCGAAAAGGTTTTTAATGGTAAATTGGGCTGCTTGAAATTGATAATTAAAGAAAGCGTTGCCATCCAGATATGCAGGCCGGAATAGACCATACTGGCCTAATGCCATCAAGTTCTCATTTCCAGTCTGCAGCAGATGATTAAGTTGCCATGCGTAGAGAACTTTCCCATCGTTAAACGGGCTCATCGTATGCTTCTTTCTGTTTTCATTACACTCCCGATCCCTTCATCAAAAATACGTACTGATAACCAACCGGCGGTTAAAAATACGTCAATATACGTCAAGCGAAACTCATAATAACTACAAGTCCACCTCAAACTATCCCCGGATTAATGCCAGGTTATGTCACAATTTTGTCATCGTATAAAGAAAACCAACCGAACAGCTAACCTCATTTAACTGGACAATCCATCTCGGTAACCAACCCAATCACCATAATATAAACAAAACCGTTTATTTCCGTTTCTGTCTCCTTACTTCCAATGGGTCAATCAAAGGTTATTTGATTTTGCATTCGTCGTAGTTCCCCAATTCCTCGATAATACGAATGGACAAGCCAATTCTAATAGAAATGGATGTCAGTGTAAACAATTTTTTTAACTGATCGCGTCATCCGTGCTATCACGGATTCAATGAACCGGTAATTCCCGACGTGGCACACAGTCTCCTGTGAACTCTCACAAGAATGCCTCCGATCCAATCGTGGATACGACAAGCTGAATGCCTGGATCGGTACATTCCGAACAATGCCATAAACAATCAGAACCGGGATTGTGTCCGTGGGACATGCTTTTTGTAGATCCACGCTGGATTTCATACCGCATTCCAATGATGGGAATCGGTTTGACCATCAGCGGATTCAGGGATATGGCATCTCGATGAACTGGTAACGTTTTCATGCGACATGCCTGATAAAAACGAAAGCACATTGAGCGTGCTGATATAACATCGTTTCGTGGTATGATTATTAATTTTTTGGATGATAAATGGCGATCGCTGCTCTATCAACCATCCCATTTAAAGCGATCGACCGGTGAATCCAGATGCTCTATCCCGAGTGAAATGTGATACAAGCAGTCCGAAGTCTTTTGAATACTCATACGCGATATCCAGCGGAGTCTGCCCATGCTGATCTTTATCATCGATCGCCGCACCTCTTTCCAACAACAGCGATACGATCTCCCGGGAGCCATAGGACGCGGCTTTGTGCAGCGGCGTCTGTCCCGTCATATCAACAACATCGACAGTCGCACCCTGCTCCAGTAAATACGCCACGATATCCGTTGCTCCACTCCCGGCGGAAATATGCAATGGCGTCTGTCCCGATATGTTTTTAACATTAATCCCTGCACCATTCGCCATCAATCGTTCCACACTATTCAGATCATAATTAGATGCAGCAGCATGCAATGGTGTGTCTCCATCATGATCCGCAATAACAACATCGGCCCCCGCTGCGATCAGGACATTCAGCACATCGCTGGCTTCATATGACGCTGCTGCTTGCAAGGGAGTCCTACCATCCTTATCCCGGACATCGATCGTGGCACCATTCCGTATCAACAATCGGGCGATATCCGAACTATCATTGAGCGCAGCCATATGCAACGGTGTCTCCCCAGACTCATTTCTGGCATTGACTTCAGCACCTTTCAGAATCAACCACTTGGCGGTATCGAACCTGTCGCTTATCACAGAATTGTGCAAAGGCGTCATTTCTTCAGTGTCTCTGACATTGACATCAGCTCCCTTCGCGATCAACAATGCCACAGTATCGGATGTTTTGGCAAGTGCAGCATAATGCAATGGATATTCATCATGATTATTTCGAGCATTCACATCCGCACCATGCTGAATCAATTTTTCGACTATCTTTGGACAGCCATACAATGCTGCCTCATGCAGCGGAGTTACTCCTTCCAGATCGCTCGCGTCTGCATGCGCTCCTTTGCTGAGCAATAAATCAGTAATGACTGCATCATTGTTTGACGCAGCCAGATGCAGCGGTGTCCGGCCATTGTCATCCATCATCGTAACATCCGCACCATGTGCGATCAACACGCGGACCATACGCACCAATTCATTCTCTACAGCGATATGCAATGGAGACTCTCCATATATATTCTGCGCATTTACATCCGCTCCACGGGCGAGAAAAAATTTTGCAAGAGATACACGATCGTTCTTGACAGCCTGAAACAGGATCGTGTTTTCGTGATCGTCTCCGATCTCTGTATCCGCGCCTCTCTCACACAATAATCTGGCAATATCATCGTTATCTTGCAAAACAGCAAGACTCAGCGGGGTCTGACTATGGTGATCCTTCGCATCGATATCTGCTCCGTGGTCAATCAACAGTTCCACCACCGGTTTGATCGCCGATTCGAAATCGACAGGATCAAGCGGAGTCTGTTCCTCGTCATCCCTGGCAATGCCATCTGAATCGTTTGCATCTGTGGCCACTATACATGATTTCGGATTGGGCATGATTGCCAGATGGAGCGGTGTCTTTCCTTCACTATCCCGTACATTGACATCAGCTCCCCGTGAAATCAGAGATGTCAGTTCCTGGATATCCCGATTCCGGGCAGCAGTCTGTAACTCAACGGGAGTTGGATGTGTTCCTTTACAACCCAACAACCCCAGTATCATCACGCCTCCGATCAGAGCTGTTTTCAAGACGATCATTACTGCCTTCAATTTATTTTTGTACGTATTCAAAAATAAATGCCTATTTGTTGCTGAATTGTATCCATTTGAAGATCACTGCTGGAGGAAATTGTGATGGCAGACCGGGTACCAATGGCCCGTTGTGGAGAACCTCTCAACACAATCTCTAAGATTCCGGCTTCCAGCGATTCAAGATGAAGACAATCGGGGCTTACATAAAACAGCGAACGATCATAATCCACCGTGAGATCACAACTCTGTTTCTTCCCATTGAACAAGACAGCTTTCCCTATCGAACCAGATTGACCGTTGCATGCCTGGATGAGGGTGTGAAGCGGAACTTCAATGTGTTTGGGATAAATCTCGATCCCTGTCTTCGCCGGCCTGGATACGATCATTTCCAATGGAACACGCCAGATGACTCTCTGAAGGTCATTGATGAGCTGAAACTCACAGGGATATACTCCCGGCAACATCTTGGGCCGCAAAATCGTGACGATAGCTTTAAAAACACCCTGATGCCATTGAAGGTTCCATGGCAATGGCGTATCTGATAAACAATCAGCCTGGTGATCTCCGCCAAACAATATGTTCACCCGTTCGATGGTGATCAATCCTGTCCCGATATTGCACAATAGTAATTCCAATTCAACAAAAGCATCGTTCATCTGGATCGTATGATCAGGGAGTTCTGGAAACCGGCAATCAAGAAAAGGCGCATCCAGAAGTGCGTATCGATTGGAATAGGATATATTTGATCCGGCCATCAGGCGATTTTTAAGTCTGTTCATTTTTTCTTCAGACACCCGGACCATTTTGTTATTGTTCATGCGTCTCTCCGGAATAAAGAAATTCAAATTCGATATCGATACGCCGATTCAACGGATTTCCCTCCAGCTCGTTTCCGGTATACCGATCGAATGCCTCATCCGGAGTTGTTGTCTGAACAGGATGGAATTGAGAATATCCGGCAGCAACTAACAGCTTCTGGAAGCGTTCTCGTTCTTTTTCCGGAAGACCTTTGATAATTGCCTTGACCACGGTTTTGGCTCGATCGGACGATAAATCCCAGTTATTATAAATCTCAGGATTCCGGAATTGCAGATCGTCTGTATGGCCTTGCACTTTTACCGCTCGGAAGAAGTCAGTATAGTCTGTTATCAATAACGCCAGCCGTTGAATGATATCTTCTCCCTCGGTAGTAAGATCATATTTCCCCCGCTCAAAGAGTATCCGGTCACTGAACCGAATGAGCAACATCTGAGGGGAGTCATCATTTTTGGTGATGATCTTGTTATAACACTCCCTGGGAAATTCCGTTTGTATAGTATCCCAAATGATCGCTTTTCTCTTTTCGATTTCCTCCATTTTAAAAATATCCTGATTCAATACAAACTGGAGCAGATTCATCAAAATGAGTATGAGTATTGTCATGAACGTGATATCCACAAAGGGAGGCCAAAACAACGTTCCTGGATTGTTATCCTTGGATTTCATGGATCAGACAAAGACCTACTTTCTTCCCAATTTTAAAATATCATTTAATAGAGTGCTGGTTTTTTTTTCCGTTTTATTTTGGGTTTGACCAGGTGGTACGAGTGTTACTTCCGGGATTGGATTGGTTTTATCTTTAGGAACCGAGTCTGATTCCATTGTGGATTCACGCCTTATTGCAGATTGCCCAGGTGGGGGTGAGTGCCAGGGTGTCTCAGCGATTGGATGTTGAGCAGCCCTAATCAGTTTTAGAAACAATTCGATTTTCTCGATCATTTTTTGGGAATCGGTTAACAGAAGATCAAATTTCTGACCGATCGTACCATTTTTCCCTGATAATTCTTTTATCTCCTGTACCATCGCGGCATGATTCTTATCGGCGTTTTCCGAAGCATTTTTCTGTGAAACCAAATAACTATCAAGAGATTCTTTGATCTCCTGAATCATTCGTGAATGGTTCTTATCAGAATTATCGATGGCTGTTTTCAGAGATATCGAAACCTGAGGGATGGATTCTTTGCTCAGTTGTATCAGTTGCTCGAAATATTTTGCGGAATCCGTTGTTGTTTTTTCCACGGAATGTGAAACCTGATTTACGGATTCCTTCAATGTAGTGGTCATCGCTTCGATGACACGCTCGTATTTCTCTTCTGACTCCTCGATCGTGCTTTTCAATTCCTGGGTCATATCCAATAAGCAACTTCGGATTTCCTGGTTGATGCGATCCATCCCTTCTTCCAGCTTCTCCATACTCTCGCGATGGGATCGTGAAACGGCTGCCAGGGATTCGCTGACCGTGCTTAAAAATTGCGTTTCCAATCTTTCAAAATTTTCAGTCATTCCTGATTTTACACTTCTGGCCATCTCGTTACTGAAGTCTTCTAAAATCTGCCGGGTTGTTTCCCATTGTTTCTGTATTTCCAATGATTGCGTGGTAACATGTTCCGATATCTGAGCCAATTCAGTTGTAATGAGTTCCATTCGATGTGCGACCTGGTCCAATTGCTTCTGATAATCCGATCCAGCATCCCGAATTGCCTGACTGATTTGGCTTGGCAAATCGGACATCAGTTGACCATGCAACGTGCTCCAGTTTTGGTATTCCTGTTTTTGCTGAGTTGTGAATTCCAGGAATAATGAACGTTGTTCTTCATGCAACAATTTTCGTTCCGCTTCAGTTGACCGGGACAAGCTTTCAATACTCGCAGACAGATCCGTCAGGCGGTTTGTGAGTTCATTCATGCGATTGGCTGTTCCCTGAACGATCACTAATGTACTGGTGAGCTGTTCGGAATGTGTTGTCAGTTTCTGAAGCTGTTCCTGGTGAAAACGCTCCAGCCGCTGCTGTTCTTCGAACAACTTCTCATAATTTTCTTTGATAAACGAATGAGATTCATTGAGATTCCGGGTTCCTGTCTCAAATTTTTCGGATATGGCCAATATGATCCGAAGATTGGATTGTGTGTTCGTATAATTGTCGGACAGCTCTTTTGTCATATTCGCAGTGATGGTATTCAGCATCTCGAACTGCTCGCGTAATTTTTCAAAGGTCGTGGCATACGAATTCGTCAGATCCTTGGCAACATTCCGTAACTCCAATATAAATTCAGTGAAACTCATTTTGAGGGTTTGCTGTGTCTTGCCGAATTCTTCGGTCATTTTCTGATAGGATAACTGCATCAATGCATTGGGGCTTGGAAACAAGTAAGGTTCAATCTCCTCCTGAAGAAATCGATCGAACATCGTCAGAAACAGATTTTGGTACTTGCCATAAAAGAGCATAAATAATGTTAATAAAATAGTTCCACCCAATCCATAGATTGTTGTTGTAAAAGCTGTCACCAATCCGCTCATCGTCAGTTTTATCATCTGATCCAGTTGATCCCGTGCACTCGTGTCAGACGCATCCAGTCGAAGCCCACTTATCGCCTCTTGCAGACCGATGACGGTACCGAGCAATCCCAAAATGGTCAAAATAGAAATGATCCAACGCACTGACTGCAGCCGTTTTTCGAATTTGAAAGAGATCGAACTGAAAAATACGTCATGATTGAAATTGGCATTTCGTTTCCAGAGCTGTTTTTGGCGTTTGATGGACGCAGCCACTTCTCCTTTGAAAGAGATCTGGTCGAGCAGTGAATGGATATTGTCTGAGCTGGGATCAGCCTCGAACCATTTTTCCCAGTTTTTCTTTATTTTCCATAAGATTCGTTGTTCTCTTTGGATCTGAAAAAAACGATACATTATGTTTGTCAGAGAGTAGGCAGCTAACAGCGCTATGGTTATTATAATATTCAATCCAAACGCGTTATTCACTAGTCTGAAATCAAGAGATTTGGGTAAATAATTCAGTAATTCTTTGAGGGGGATAGATCGGATAAAATCAAAAATGTCCATAAAATCTCTATGCATGGAAGAAAAGTTTTAGTTTTTTCTTTAAACTGCTCGATATATCGGCAAACTCTATTTCCAGCAGTTTGAGTTCATCTGGGATCGAGGCAGATTCAATCAGGTTGATTTTCCATTGATTCTCATTAACAGGGAATAAAGAAATAATACGCGACCACTCCGGATTCGGCTCCGGTACAATCTGGAGTTTCCGGCGATCACTGGCCGAAAACGAAATCCGGTCAGGGATAAATGTTTGATTATGTCTGCAGTAAATGACGACACTGGGTTGAATCTCCATATAGACCAAACGGAAATAAACAGAAACACTCAGGACGCGATTTTGCAGAATAGGGGTATTGGAGACAAAATAAATAGGGAGTGCCAATTGTCCGGGCGATATTGCATTCGTGTCCAGCAACAACATGCATTTTTCTGAAGTGTACTGAGAGATTTGATCGGTGGCCATCATCACATTTTTTAGAAAACCCGTTTGATTGCACAGAAGTAATCCATCACAACGTCCGATCCCATGCATTTCCAGATGAAGTTCCAATGGAATCAATGCGCCTTGCTCAATATCACCCAACTGGATTTCAGTCTCCCCGAAGTTGATCAACGCATCCGGGCGAACGCCGCGGATCTGAACGAGCACATGCTGAATTTCTTGCATTCTGTAGTAGATATCGATCATCGCCCGATTCAGCCCAGGCTGGACTTTCTGGCGAATGACAGAAAGTGATGCGTGTTCTCCGGTGCTCAGATCACGTTTTTCGAGTTGAATCCATGGCGCTGCGCATTGAATATGGATATCATAAGGTTCGGTATTGAGAATGGAAAATCCGGGATCCTCAACATGGCGGACACTCCACCATCCATCGGAATCCCGTGTATATTGACGAGCTCTTCGATCAGGGATGCCATGTTGATCATGGTGGCGATATTGGTAATGGTAACGGTAGAAACCAGTATTCAATGATAATATCGCCCGTTGGTTATCGCCTTTCTGTGTAGTGCTCAATTCGGCTGGACTGACTGAATCGGAAGGATGAAAGGTCAATATTGTTTCTCGCTGGATATCTCTCCGTTCAAAAATTTCAAGAGATTCAATATTGAGTTCTCCCAAATCAAAGCCGTGGTATTTATCAGCGCCGGCTTTAAACAGAAATTGATGGTTGATCAAAGCGTTCCCTCAGTCATTTCCCATGAATTGAATCAACCAAAGCGTGTTGTTTCGACAGTCCCGATGAAACCGTTTAAACAGCAACATAAACCGCCGCTTTCTTCAGGATGGAAATGGGTTCATCCGATTGTGGTCTGATTTGAAATCCCCTTTGAAATATCTTACTGATGCTGCCTTTCTTGAAAGAAATCGATTCATTGCCAATGCTCTCATGAAATCGAACATCAAAGAGTGTTTGACCCGGGATAATTTGTATCGCTTCTATTCGATATTTTGTCAAAACAGGCATCAGCACCTTGGCTTCGAGGGATTTGAGAGCGTTGACATCTGCGGTTGAAATTGTTTTTCGATCGAAACAGACACTGTCTATGGTTGTGATCATGTCGTCGATGATATACCGCTGTATCAGTTGAATGGTGTCAATTGATTGTGGAACTTCAACATGTTCCGCTTTTGTTATTCGTTCGCAGTAGTCTCGAATAATCCGCTCTGCTTCATTTGTGTCCGGACTATTGAAGGGGTATTTGTGAATGAACTCATTCAACACCTTGGTCAGGTTGTTCAGGAAAGGATTCGACGGGGTGGATTTTTTCTGGGAAATGTCGCAGGCAGGTGTCGGAGAGGGTTCAGGTGGAGCAGTCCGCGGCGCAATCATATGGGTGATTTTATCAAAAATTTCTGTGGTCTGTTCAGCGGTTGCGATGGTCGCAGAAAGCTTCTTCAGTTTTTTCTGGATTCCAATGACAATGATTAAAATGACCACAGTCAGCAGTGTATTGGCGATGAAAATAAATGGATTTGAGATACTTGCCATCACATCCATCAATCGAGCCCTCTTTAGTTACCTGGGTTGTTGTGAGTATAAAACATCAATAAATCCCCAGCCAATTCTTCCTTAATCAGTGGGATCTGCTTGTCTTGCGACGGCAGGAAAAGATTGATTGCGATCATATTATCTCCATCAAGGTCGCACATCATTTCAATCTGATTCTCTTGCATCCACTGCGGCAGCTCACCCGTTCGAACAATCATTCCGGGAGAATCCCCGTGATCTGAAACCGTCAGCAGGATTTCCCATCTCATTGTATGGGACGGGAGCCCCTCCATCACCAGACGACGTTTGAAGCTTTTTTTTCCGTTCATCGATGGACACAATGGTATGCGGGGTCCATCTCCAAAGCAAATGGATATCCCTAATTCCGGAAGACCAATGGCGGAATAATGCGCATCGTGATTCCAATGAAATAGATGGTGATCATAATATGGAGAAATCCGCGTGATCTCCAGCTTATCTGTTGAATCAGGTTCGGCCATGGGAATCACATGCGATTGCTCGATCAGAGAGAGCTTTCTCCGATAATCTTCATCATCGGTCATCACCACATGATTCCACACCATGGACTGATTGAGATTCATTTTTGAGTGAAAGAAGCTCGTTATATCCGTTTTTCGTTGTTTGATTTTCTGAATAGAGAGCGGAATATTCAGCAATGAATTCAATTTTGCAATCTTATTGCTTCTGGAATCCGATAAGATATCCAAATCTGCGAGATAAATCCGGTTATGAGTAAAAAAAATGGTCGGATTCACTGATTGCCGGAGGTTCAGTGTCGAGGGTTGGTCATGTAATTCATTGGTCAAGGCGATAAGATCGCCCGCAATATCGCTGATCAGGATTGTATCCGCATTGTGATACGCTGAACGCAGCCATTGAACGATCGATTCTAAATTGGGCCATGGCGTTTCCCATGGAAAAATGACGAGAATTTCAGTTATTTTGTTGCCATCCGGCAGGAATGCGTTATGAACCAAGTCGAACCACAGTGAGACCGTATCTGAAAAGGCATCGGAATGGTCATAGGATCTGCTTGGATTCCAATACAGAATGGAACCAGTATCTGGTTCTTGATCCGAGATTTGAAGACATACCTGATAATTCATATCGCCGGGTCCCCATGCCAGTGATAATGGTATTTCCATTTCAAATGGGGGATCCGTCTGATCTGAGATCCGGCATCGGGATGACCATGAAAAATCAAAACAACGCCTCATATTATTTCCTGCGCTGAAAGATCTTTTCCATGATGAAAATCGGATTGGATCGTAAGTGCTCGATCACACTAGGATGAAAGCCGTCCGGTTCTTTGATACCGATATTTCGAAAATAATGACCGTGACCATGGATCGATTCCACCTCACCGGACAAGAGGGTTCGAAAACTTTCGATATCGCTTATCCCAAACAATTTACAGCATGAAATACTATCATCTGACAGCAGTCGCAAAATGAAAAAGCAGGTATCCAGATTTAACACATCGGTAACTTCAGGAGGGATGTGGATCACATCGGTGTCAATATAATCCATGGCATTGTCCTGACCCGCCAATGATCGCGGTCCCCACCTTTGCCAAATCTCCACATTCATACTTCCTCGATTCCGGGGCCATTTGAATGGGATTGCCGGAGTCAATGTTGGTATGGGTGTATTGCGTGGAATTAATTCATGAAACTCCAGTTGAGCGACATTTTCTTTGGGTAGTTTGATTCCCAGTCCAGATCGAGATTGCGGTTTCTCTTCTAAAGAAATTCCGCCGGCTGTGATATACCGAGCATACTCGATGGCTCCTAAGGATACCGCGCCTTTCAGATCGTTGCATCGAAGCGTTTTGATTCCCATTTCCTGTTGGATATATTTGTCAATGGGAGAGAAACGAACTCCGTTCCCGGCCAGAATAATCAAAGAAAGATGCGCGTTATTTTCTGATACGATCGCTTTCACTTCCGTGAATATGCGATTCAGGCGATTTTGAGTCTGTTCGATGATCTCCGGCCATTCCTTAAAATCAACGGATTCCCCTGGATATTGCGTTACGTTATGCGCATCATCCCATACCGATACCACGGGAAGGATTATTTGAGAATTCGAAGAATCCCAATATCGTTTTATGTTAAATGCTGCTTTTCGCAAGGTATATCGATTTTCAGTAATGATATCCCGAGTGATGGGGTCATGATTGAAAGAAGATTTGGTATTATCTCTATAGTATAACTTTTTGGGAGAACATCGCAGTTCAATCTGATGCACGAGTTTTTCCATGATCCAATCCGTAATGTTTTCACCGCCAAACTCCCGATCACCTGCTATATCGATCACTTTGAAGTGTGGACCTTTTTTCTGACAAATGGCGATATCGGTTGTTCCACCTCCAATATCAACAACCATGAAGTGATCATTATCAGCGACTTCTGCACCAAGGATATTCATAGCATAATATGCGACAGCTCTGGCTTCATCAATAAAATAACATTGTTCCGCTGGAACACCGATCGATTCTGCGACCCAGCGTATATCCTCGCTTTGAAACCATGCAAATTTGGTGGGATACGTCATAATCACAGCATACTTCATTTGGTTTTCGTCATTATTGCTGGTGCCCAAACGTCCACATTTTTTTTCGAAAACCTGTTTAACCTTAGAACAATAGTCCCTCATCACCTCTTTAGGGGTCAACTGCTTGAAATCTCCATTGATGGCGAGATTGAACATTCTGTCTTTCCGTCCGATAGATCGTTTGACCGAATCAAAAATCTGGGAATAATGGTTGGCCAATTCTTTTCTTTCAAGGATAGTTTCCGCTTCATTCCCAATGAGATAGTTGTCAAATGATTGATAGAAAATAGTGGATGGAATTGGATCACATGTATCAGAAGGAGTGCTGGAACTGAGATCACGTGTAACAATTCCTCCTTCCTGCAAAGAAATCAGTTGGGGGGAATTAGAACCGGTTGGCAGATACGCACAATGGGTGGAAACCGTGCCAAAATCGATTGCCATAAAACCACTGAAAATCTTTTCCGGAGAAACAATCAATACGATGTCTTTTGTAAATATCTGAAGATTAGTGGAAACCTGAATCTGGAGCTGATACTGGGTAGCCGCTGGTAATTGTGATGTCTGGAGTTCTACGGAATACGTTGTGATTTCAGACCGAATCAATGATGGCAATCTCACATCGCCTGATTCCCATTTGTAATTCAAATTCTCCTTTAAAGTTGAACTACCTCTTCCAGGAAGGCCTGTTAAAACAAAGCTGAGTTGACAGAATTCAACATCAGGATCAGAATCGACAGCATTGGTCAGCTTGAGGGAAAAGGTGAACAAAAAGTTGGTGTGAAAATCTACCTGGAGATCATTTTGACATAAAATTTCAACGCCTGCTTTACTCTTAATCTTCACAGGAACAGGAACACTGATTGGATGTTTTCTGTTCTTGACAACGATATTCAGTTTCATTTCAAAATCATAACTGCCCGGTTCGCTGTCGGGAATTTTTTTGAATGCAATGGTAACATCTTTTGATGTTCCATTTTTCCATTGTCCGGGTGCTGCTTTGCACAGAATCCATTCGGGTTCACAGGTTATGCTGATCACATAGATATCTGTGTTGTAAAGCGTTAATCTGATTTCCTTTTCAATTTGTGTCATGTCAGTCATCGGCAGTTCAATCAAATCAGGGTTTGGGATAAGTCGTGGGGGATCGATCAGCATGACTCTGACTTGTTGGATATGACTGTTATGTTCTGATTTCCAGACCAGGCAATATTCGTTATTAGTATCATTCTGGAATACCGCCTTTACCATCATGCCATCAGAATCCTGAATGGGTGGCAATTCAAATGTTTCAGGATAGACATCAAAGCCAGAATAGTGCGATAATCGGATGGTTCGGGTATATGGGCCATCATTCTGGAAGCATATCTGTAGGGGATCATCGATATCATCCTTGAATCGATGGATAAGCTTTTGATTTCCTGTAGTTTCGCCACCCGGTTCATCGATCACTCTCACTTTGAATCGATAGAGTGACTTCCTGCACCAACCACAACAAACATCATGGTCGGAGACCGGCCATCCACAATCAGGACATTCCGGAATCATCAGGTCCCCTGCTTCCCATCAGAGAATAATTCTTTTGTAATACTACTGAAAAAATTCGTTTCTTGATCATATTCTTCTACTGTGGGATCGGGATATAGCGTAGTCAAGTAACCATTTATCATATCAGTGAATTCTGCTTCTCCAAATCGTTGACATAGAGCTTTTACTTTATAAACGAACTGATTACGATTCTGTTTGATTTGAACAAATTTATCGAATGACGGGCTATCGAATTTTGGAATGAATTTTACAGTAATGCCTTGTTGATTTCTATAATCATAGCAAAATGTCCCACCTTCAAGTTTTTTGAAAATATCTAATTTATCATTAAATGTAATTGCTATTTTAAGCCAGCGATAAAAATCTGGATCTGGTGGCAATGGATTCGGAAATCCTTTTATGTGTGTATGATTCGGATAACGTGATGAATACTGATCATGAAGAGATTTCAAACTATCATATACTGATAATTGATCTAGAGACAAGGGTCCTTTTTCTCGATATGTCACCACAAAATTTGTAAAATCCGAATCTTGAATGTTTAAATTAGTTATTCGTAATTGAAACAAAAGACTCTGTATTGTATTCTGGTTAGGACCAGCAATAAAATCCGGTGATCTTGCGGTAAGGCTATGCGAATGCGGCTGAATTTGAAGCATTGGTTGTGATTGATTGGTCAGGAGTTGCATTAAATCAGAGTTTTCATTCTGGGCTAGATTGATCGGATCCACTCGATCCAAAGTTGCTAGTTTTACTCGGTCCCGGAAAAAATCTAGAAATGCGTTCTCAAAATCAGATGGCTCCATATTAAATAATTCACTCAATGTATTGTTTCTGGAAAAGGTTAAGATTTCCTTCAATGTCGTTGCCAAAAATCGATCACCTAGCAAAGAAGTCTTGAGCTGTTTCGTCAAGTTTATCTCTGTCTGATCGATTGATCCTACGACCTTTATACTCGGGCTAGTTGAAATTTGGATGATTTGCCTGTAATAATTGTTTATGTTATTTTTTGATATCTCAATGAGACTAGTAAGATCATAGAGTCTTTGAAAGTATGTTCTTTCAATTCGAATGTTTTCAGGTGCTCCCAAGTCAGTTTTATTGCCTAGAGCACGGCGGAGATCCAAAAGAATGTATCGCAGATAGTATCCTCGAATACTTTCATATTGATTGTTTAAAATTTTCTTAAATCTCTCTAGGTAAGATTTTTTCAGTTCTGAGATAATTTCTCCAGTTGTACCGGCCAGTTGTAGCCACCTATTGTTCTGCACGTTTAGGATTTCAAGACGGATACTTTTCAACTCCTCACAATGCGATAGAATAACTGTATCAGGTAGTGATGTGGGTAACTCACTAATAATTCTTTCAAATTCAGTATCCAAATTTTCAAAACACTTCTTGATAGCATCAAGACATGAATAGTTGGCCCCCAACGCATTTATTTGATTTGTATAGAAGTCTTCTAATTTACCATATGCAGACTGTGCATTGCTCGGCAAAAATTGATCGAAATTCTTTGAGACTCTTCCATCATGTTCCATTTCCTTGAGAAAACAGCTTTGATTGTTTGGGAAATCTCTTTGTAATTTTTCTTCTAGATCGGCTAACTCCAAAGCAACTAATGCATTTTGTTCGATTGATAATTTACTCGAAATTTTGTTTAAGAATCCATTATCTCCGATAAAATGTTCCTGAAAAAATGTATCGACAGATACTTTGATACTCTTCTGATCAAGGCTACTTGATGAACCAAGCCAATCTACCAATATGTCCCTGCTTAATGATGCAGCGACAGCATTAACAATTCTATATTTCGGGTACCAGAGTGCAGACAAACCGAATGTTGAGATGAATTGACAATATCCAACACCATTATGTGGGATTGAGTTGAATTGTGGGGAACCAATGATGCCAGCCCATGCAGCTGCCTTGGCATTTCGTGTTTTTTGACCAATATCCATGAATAGATTGAGCGCAATCATGAAGTTTAATGGTTCAGGATTCCTTTCGCCATCCTCTCTCACAATGATTACTGGATTCGTGCCTTGTTGGCCACCACTTGTAGACACAATATAAACACGGTCAAAGGGTTGCCTTGCATCTTCTATCGGAAGACCATTTTTTATGGGACTGATTTTATATGGATTTCTTCTATTATTTGGATTATGAAAGTAATCCATTTCCTGAAGAGCGGTATAGCAGTTTACAGCATCCTTCAAAAACTGAGGTTTGCTTACCATCGTTTGATCCAAAATTGAAAACACGCCAGATACTGCTGGCTTAAGACCCTGTCTTTTCATTATATTTTTGAGAAGATATGCTATATCGAAAAACATGCCACTGCATGTGCCACCACAAAAAGTGCCCAATACATAGACATCTGGTGTGGTATCAATAAAGTTTGCGGGTGGAGGAATGCGATTTTTATTGAAATAATTAGCTAGAATTGCACTAGTTACTTGTCGAGCCGCAGGAGATAAAATCGCACCAACAGCTTGATCGAGTTTCTGTTCCACTAAAGCCCAACTATTCCATAAACATAACCTTCCAGCCATTCTGATGTGACCAGCACCATTCCGAAAATCCATGTCATCTAAAATAACGGGGTTCAGCCATTCTTGAAGTCCAGGATGATAGGTTGGGGACTGTGGATCCAGCATGCTTTTTATTGGACCCGTCTCCGGGATGCCCACAGAAATCATATCAATATTATGATACGGTTTTTGTCGATCAACCGTTACATTCCGATCTTCTGTTGTTTTCGTATTGTTCGTCTCAATCGCCACCATCCGTATGATCGGCAGTCCCGGTTCGCCGAATTCTTCAAATATTAAACGGCGTAATTCGATCAGTATATCAGTGCCAGTAGTACCCAATCCAACGTACAATGTTGTCTTAATCATGCTTATTGATCCTTCTCTATATAAAATTCAGTGCTGATTTTCGTTTGTTCAATAAAAACAGAAAGACAATATCCAAAATAATGGCCACCAGGTAAGTCAAGGAGTGGAACCAGAAATCGTATATCGTCTCATTAAGATAGAAATACCATGAATAGACTTGATATGAGTTGAATAAAAGGATAGAAATGAAATGTAGCCAGAATCCAAATATCCAACAATTATATGTCCCGCTCTCTAGTTGTTTTCGTCCCTTCCAGGATGATTTTCTGATTAGAACACCAGAAAAAGCAATCGCCCATACGACGAGTAATCCAACGGTTATCTCAATTAAAAAATAATAAAACCTTGGATTCCATAAATATTCACTCATATGTATCTACCTCTCTGCGATACCCTATTGTTTTTCCCCCGGTATCAAGCGCCTCAGTTTTGCATTCAAGGATATTGTCTGACCTGATGTTCTGTGAAGAGCATATTGCTGCTGAAATGGTACCGGTTTAACATTTCCGCTGGGATCGATCACCCGGAGACTATTCCCATCGAAGTCGATCCTGATTCCGGTGTTTCCAACGAGATATTGATCCCCACGTTTCAGAGTGACTGTCCGTGTCGATTCATTGCCATCCATATTGAGCAACTGGATATCAGCAACCTTCTCTGCAATCAGAAAAAAGACTCCGATCCCGATAGCACCTAGAATGATCAGAATAAAAACGATCCCTGACAAAATTCCCAGAAAACCCCCTTTTACTTGATAGGGAAGTGATAAAGACCAAACCGTTCGAGTGCCATCACCATCCGTATAGGGTAGTTTTATTTCCAATTTGGTTCGATTGGGTTGGCTATTGAACACACTTCTTGATACTTTCAAGGAAAAGCTGCTATCTGCATGGAATACCACATCCACAGGATCATTCTTTCCAAAAAGACAAGCTGTTTGATCCGGATAAGCAGTGATAGATCCCGGAATTTTCCATGTCAGCCCCACCATGCTCTCCATTTCGGCAGTTTTTCCTTTTCCCTTCTGCTCGAATGTGATTTTTGATACCGGTTTTCCTCTCGAATCCAATAGTTGGATCTCTTTCACTGGCAGTGGTGTGTTCGTTGGAGTCGATGTTGTTGTTGGAGCGGGAGTGAATGTGAAAAAAGGGGTATCCGTGGGAGAAGGCGTTTGTGATGGTGACGATGTTTCAGTCGGAATGGGCGTATGTGATGGAACCGGAGTTGGAGTATGCGTCGGCGTAAGTGTTGGCGTTGGAGATGGTATCTGAGTTGGGGTTCGGGTCGGGGGAGGCGACAGATCATAGATGCGTAATTCTACCCACCGGTTGACCAGCATATAAAACACCAGAGGGCACTGCTTCATTAATTGATTGTAACGATCTTCCACTTCCGGATCCTTGGTGACAATCGATTCTGTTTCATCGGAAACCGTCATCAGATACCTTCGGCCAGCATTCATCGACTGCGCGATTTCAAAAGATCGGACAAATGCTCGGCGATAATAGGTATCATTTTCCGTGTAAATGGCAGCGGGATTATTGGCAGATGGCAATAATTGGCGTATCGAATCGGCATTCTGGATAATGATCCCATCGTGTTTGACCGTTGGGTACAAGCCAAAATCCACGAATGTCATGGCATCTCCGGGTGTCAGAAGCGGATGATTCAACGTATTCTGCTGTATCATGTCAACTTGCTGGTATGTGGTATCCATTTCTAGCTTCCCGGTCGCCAGGATGTCTGTTACGTAATCATTCATTCTCGCCAGATCCGACGGATTCATACGTTCCTTTTTATTCACCCGGTACATACTGCCTGATTTGTCCCACATCACAATGACACTGGATGCTGAATGACAATTTGAAATCACATCGAAAGACAATAGAAAGACCAGAAAAAGTATAGCGAACACGATGCTGGCTCTCAGATTTTTAAACATATCAATTCCTTTGTATTCTGCCAGATAATATGATTCCCAGTATAAATCGGCCCGGATAGGACCGGTGATGTTGATCCTCCGGTGTTTATTGTCATGTGATTTACGATTCTGCGCGTTACCAGGTCAAATGCAAAAACCTGATCCGACGCATCACAGGCGATAAACAGGTTCGATAAACACAATGTATGATTCGTCAACAAAATCTGATCCCACGGTATCCGAATGTCTGCGCTATGAAATTGACCCTTCACCAGACTCACATGATGTAAATCTTTTCCATGAACGAAAATACATCCAGGCAATGAACTCAAGCCCGTGACTGAAAATGTTCCTTCATCGGATGGAAATTGGAGTTGATAATCAGAAAACGCATTTTGAATCGTATTGAAATCCGTATATTCTGAAACGATGCCGATTTTTAAAAACCATCCGTTTTGTTGAGTGTGATACGGGATCAGCAAAATCAGATCCCCGTAAATTTGATCAAAAAATACCGTCGGCTGAAAATACTGTCTCTGTGGCGACAATGAATGGGTTTTTGATTCAATCCGATCTGTTGATATGGTGGACAGTATCATAGATCCGTCATTGCTCAAATGAAGGATATGGGAGTAAAATCCGACTGGCTGCCACCACTTTTGGTTCGGTTCTTCCAATCGGACAGAATGCTTCAATAGAATATTATCCTTCTGTGCAATGTAAAAATAAAGCTGATCAGCGCCTGTGTAGCAAATGGTATTCTGCTTATCATTCTGCCCCTGCAGCATGATCGGAGCGATATCACTGTTCAGCGGGGCAGTTAATTTCATTTCGACTCGTTTATCATTCAGAGTCAATAGATTAATGTCGACCAAATTCGCCGACATGTCGCAACCATCTGCAAAAATGAGATGAAACCCCGATTTTATCGGGCTCATTGCTGGAGACATATATTCAGTATTGATGTTCCACCACCAGTCTTTCTGTTTTATCGGAGTAAGATCCGGATTACTGGACTCAACGGAATATCCAACGAGGGCTCTGGATTCCAGATCATGAAAGAACAATATATCTCCGGCACACACGAGTTCTGGAAACTTATGAATCTGATGAAGATAGCGATTCGGTTTTCGCCAATGTATCCCGAAACTGATCCCTTCACGAATGCCATAATCTTCAGTCATCTGGACACTTCTGTTTTTCCAATGATTACCGTATGGCTGAGACCAGCTTTGCCTCTGGGGCAATGGGCTTCTGCAGGATGCGCAGTATTTATTGAAAATGGTGTTTGGAAAACCGCAACTGCACCAGGCTAAACTGCGGCCGCATTCCCAGTGGAAAGTATCAGATTTTGGATCACATTCCATCTGTTTGCCACAGTGAGGATAAGGGCAATGTAGCGTTGAAAGCGAATCCAATTCCAGTCTTCCTCCTTGATGTGTTTCCCTAAAAACATCTCCATGTTGACCCGAAAGATATCAGAACTTCTTCATTTTTACAATCCTCAATTTCGGATAAACTCTTGGGGAAAGGATGGAAGAATACAACGCGCCATCTCATGCGGTGTATGGGAAGTAAGCAAATGGGGTGTACACACAGACCGGATACGGCCATTCCCTTCTCCCGAAAACAATTGATCGTATCCCGTGTATCCATCCGACTGGATCGGACCGCTTTTACGGTGGGACAGAAAATTTTTGGGACCTTCCGCTTCCGGCTCGCCGTGAAATCCACCCTCACATGGCGATGATCTCCTCTTAATCAACCGCTCTTTTTTTGCATAGCTCTTTTTGATTTGGGGAAGGTATTGATGCATAGTGCCCCTTTATGGGGAAACTATTTCAAACCGGAGGCAAACCAGATTCTTTGATTGCGCCTTTCACAAAATTTTCGGGTTAGGATTTTCAATGTTTCAAAAGTTTTTCTTGTATCTCAAAGCCATCGAAAAATTGATCAGCCACCGGTTTGAAATGGTTTCACTAAGCTTTTCAAAAAGAACTTGACAATCGGTTATACCACAGTCATACTTCATTTATGAAAACTGCAATATCGTTACCAGACAGATTGTATGAGGAAGCCAAAAAAACTGCTCAGCAAATGGGAATTCCAAGGAGCCAGCTATTTGCAAAAGCGTTAGAAGAGTTTATTCAACGTCACAACCGGGAACAAATCACAAAACAATTAAATGCCGTATATGAAGAACTCGATTCCGCAGAATTTTCAGATATTTCATGCGTGAGTTTAGAATCAATAAGGAAGTTAACCAAAAATGATGCGTGGTGAAATATGGTGGGCAGATTTTGGAATACCGTTTGGAAGTGAACCTGGATTCCGGCGACCCGTCGTTATTGTTCAAGACGATACTTTCAATAAAAGTAAAATAAACACTATTATTGTTTTACCGTTAACAACAAATTTAAGGTTAGAAAATGCACCTGGAAATATATTTCTGGAGAAAAAGGAATCTACTCTCCCAAAAGATTCAATCATTATTGTATCTCAGCTATATGCGATTGATAAGCAAAGATTACTAGAAAAGATTATAAAGATAAATAATTCAATAATGAGAGAAATAGAAAATGGTATCATGCTGGTTCTTGGAATAAAAGACTTCGGCTAAATCCAGCCAAGAAACCATGAGCTATATTGGCGATTTCAAAGGGATCGTTGTTTTTTGGCAAACAGGAAACCATTTCAAACCGGGGGCGATGTTTTTTTGGGTAAGCAGTAAACCGATTCAATCATCCGGCATAGCGACATATCGGTATAGAGTTGCCCGGGATATTTTTAGTGCTGAGCATATTTCTTTGATGGGCATGCTTTTATCTGAATACAACTTTTTTGACATGCGGACCTTCGAATCTTTAGGAAGCACGGGCTTCCTTCCGCCGGTTCTTCCCCGTGCTCTCGCAGCAGTCAACCCTGCGTTCGTTCTCTCTCGAATTAAGGCTCTTTCGAACTGAGCCAGAGAGGCGAAGATATTAAAAATCAGTTCACCCGAAGCTGATGTGGTATCAATCATTCCGTCGCACAGTGATTTAAATTCGATACCTTTTTCTTTGAGTTCCGTAATGATGGAGACCAAATGCGGCATTGATCGACCCAGACGATCCAACCGCCAGACCACGAGGGTATCACCTTTTTTTAGTTTCTTCATACACTCTTCAAATCCGGATCGTTTGGCTTTTACCCCGGACGCTTTGTCAGTAAAGATAAGTGTGCATCCTTCTGCTTTCAAAGCATCGATTTGCAGGTTAAGATCCTGACTTTCAGAACTTACTCGAGCGTAACCGATTTTGTTTCCCATGAGAGAGATTCCTCCTGGATTCTAATGTCTCATTTATTTGTTATTTTTTCAAGAAAGTGAGACTTTGTTTATGAGACAATCGAATGATACAGAAAACAGGGAGGAAATCGAGGAAAGTGATAAGTCGAAATCTTGTATCATCAAATGAACGTTTGTTGATACACCGGTGTTGTCTGTACAAAACCACGAAAGGTTTCATTAAGCGATTTTGAGTGTAAACGAATTTTTCCCTGCTGCATAAAATTTTACGAATCCTTGCCATGTTAAAATTCCCCCCAAAAATCATGGAAACAAACGAGTCCTGAGCTGTGGAAGTTGTTTCGATCAGCGAATGAAAAAAATGACGATGAGACCATAATTACTCTCATGCCATCAACGCGGTTTATGACGTTGGGGTCAATGATATCTCACGGAAAAGGAAACATTTAAAACTATCCAGGTAATTATCAAGGGAAACCCTTTGATCCCCGAAAGCGCGATGAACCTCCTGAAACATGAATTTGGTAAAATAGTCTTTGAAAAATAGGATGGTGAAGAATGGAGCTGCAACAGGATTCATCTTGTTATTCAGAATGGATCTGGGCAATATTAAAAAATACTTTAAATTCAATGAATTAATCATTCTATTCATTCGGAGCCAGCAAAAAACAATGTAGATTTAGGAAAAAAGTCATGGAATATATAAGAAAAATGTCCGAAAATGATTAAAATTCCTTGATTTTATTGCATTTATATGTAAGAATTGCAGAGTAAGTTACATTGCTTTTAGTAAGCTTACATAACAATCTGACCGTTTTTGAAGAACTTGTTCAGGCACTTTTATTGCTCTTGTGTTTAAAGGATTTTCTCCATGTTAACATCATATAAATTCAATATATTAAGGAAAATAGAACGATGAATACATTCGACCCCCCACGATCATCCAGGATAAAGCCTGTGGCAGAGATAGATGCGTTTAAAATCGATACGGGAATACTCTATCGACAGGGAATGCTGTCAATATCCGATGAAGCACGGTCTGGAATATACACAGACCCCAAACAAGCAAATCACAACAATACTCTGCACTATACTGCACGTATCCTTTCCAAAGCCGATGCAAGAATCGAATTTGTTTTTCAGGAAAGCGATACATCTATGTCTCAGGTTATCCAGTTATCCTGCAGGAATGGAATCCACAATAGTCCGATATGGAATTTTTATTGTCCCCAATGTGGTAAACCCTTTCGTAAACTCTTCATGATGAACAGAAGTATAGCATGCAGAAACTGCCATGATCTGACGTATTTTACTCAACGGATATCAGGAAGACAGTCCCTTTTCTGCCTTTTAGGTCACGATCGTTTATCTCGGTTGTATCCCTATTATTTAAAAAAAGCTAATATAGTAAAGCTGGTAAATGTTCTATATTACACCGTAATAATAAAAAGGCGATTGACGAAAGCAAATTCCCTGTTTCTGGAGTGGCATGGCAACCGACACCTGGATACGCCCGATCAAGATAGATTACTCAAAGAAATAGACAGACTGAACAAAAAAACCCAGAGCATATTCGAGAAATCAGAAAATTTATATCTGAAACGTTTCGGACAGGAAAAGATCAATGACGAAAAGACTGCTTCGTAGCAGTTTGACTATTTGGTTTTTATGTTCCATGCAGATGACAAAACCGACTCGCCAGTCTTTGATTGGGGATGCGATGCACTCCGAGACCTTTCTCAGAATACTAGTGATCGCCTGTATTTCAGCGGATCAGAAAACCCAACGTCCGAAACATAATTGACAGGATGAAAAATAGACGATGTTTAAATAGCAATCGTTGGATTAAAATATATTGGGGTGGTCCTTGGCTATTACGACTGAACATTTAGGCTATTATAACTCATTTAACAGATTCGATTCGGAATATTTTTAAAGATTGTATTTACTACTCCGTTCGTCATTGAATCCAATACACTAACTCACCCATTTGTATTTCGATACTCCATTAATTTTTTCACATGCAATTTTTCCTAATTTCTTCTGACCGGACAGGACACTTCGAACATTGGCTAAGAGTTTTTCTGTATCTGCATCCGTAAAGACCGTATTTTTAAGAGTAGTGGTAAGTTCCTTGGGAGTGAAATAGGTGTCTGAATTTGCAGATAGAAAGTCTCTAACAACATTAGAAAGTCCGGGAAAGCTACTTTTTCCAGGAGATTCATTCGCATCTTTATTATCATTTTCAGCGTTTGCCAGTTCTGAGTCGGATTTTACCGGTGCGGATTGGTGATATCGTTCGATCGCTTTTTGGATATCTTCAATCAATGTGTTGACTCGAAGTTGTTCTAGTTGGGAATTTTCTAAAATTTTTTTTAGGTCTTCAATGTAAATCATGTTCCCTTTTCCTCCTTAACCTACAAAATATTTATACCACAGATCGTATAAAAAAATAAATTTTAAAGGTCTTAGAATTTTATGCATCAGAATCTATTCGATGGTTACATGTGCCATTGAAGGTTCGACAATGTAATGCAGGTGGTAAACATTATGGCGTGGTCTAGTTCTGTCCAAACAAGGATGTCTTCTGGAAGTCTCCAACTTCAATTTATCAGGGAAACATGAATCTGAAAATTTGATAAAATAAAGTCCGTTCCTCCGCCATTTGAATGAAGATTGGTATCCCATTTGCATATTCCTGCCGCGAGCACTTTTAATTCCTGTGAATCGCGAGCAGAGAATCCGGTGTCGCGAGCAGCTAAAAGAATACAAAGAAACCGACCACGCCTGAGAGTGTCAGTCTGAGTATTGTATGTCAATGTCTGATGATGATCATCAGGCATAAACGGCAGACAATGCCAGGAGGATACGTCTATGCGAAAGATCAGAGAGGTATTGAGACTGAAATTTGAATGTAGGCTGAGTGATCGAGCGATTGCACAGAGATGCTCGGTATCGAGAAGCACAGTCTCCAAGTATGTTCGAAGAGCGATGGATGCTGGAGTTGCCTGGCCACTACCAGGAAACATGTCAGACGTGGATCTAGATCGGTTGCTCCTATGTTCAGCATCCGAATCAAGCAAACCTTCAGCGGCAATTCCGGAGTGGAGCGTGATTCACAAAAGCCTGAAACGAAAAGGGATGACGCTACGATTGCTTTGGGAGGAATACAAAAGCAACCATTCGGATGGACTACAGTATAGTCGGTTCTGCCACCACTATCGTGTATGGCGCAACGTTCTCGATCTACCGATGCATCAGGAGCATAAAGCTGGAGAGAAAATGTTTGTCGATTACTGTGGCCCTCTGTGCCAATATGAGTGAGACACCGAGCCCTAAATAAACTAAAGTAGTA
>CAZELM010000034.1:6971-49784 GCA_964512995.1 uncultured bacterium | reverse complement strand
ACTGTCAGATCCCTTTGTCAGGTGTGTGAGACTGGATTTACACGCTGTCAGATCTCTTTGTCAGGTGTGTGAGATTGGATTTACGCACTGTCAGATCCCTTTGTCAGGTGTGTGAGACTGGATTTACACGCTGTCAGATCTCTTTGTCAGGTGTGTGAGATTGGATTTACGCACTGTCAGATCCCTTTGTCAGGTGTGTGAGACTGGATTTACGCGCTGTCAGATTTCTTTGTCGGGTGTTAAATCAGCCGCTTCCGGGCAATGATTCGGCAATCAAACGTAACCGGGTTGGATGGCGGAATGTGGATGCATTATTTCGGAAGATTTCGATGGAATGATCCATTCGTCAGCTATTTCGGTATTTTTTGAGCATCCTGGAGGAATTTTTGAACACCGATATCCGTTAGCGGGTGTTTCGTCAACTGCTTGAATACCTTAAACGGCATTGTAGCAATGTGCGCTCCCATCCTGGCTGCTTCGAGAACATGCATCGGGTGTCGTACTGATGCCACCAAAACCTCTGTGTCAAATCCATAGTGATCGTAAATGGTGAGAATATCAGACACCAGATCCATCCCGGACTGCGAGACATCATCCAATCTGCCAATAAATGGACTGACAAAATCGACGCCCAGTTTTCCACAGATCAATGCCTGAACCGGAGAAAATATCAGTGTCATGTTGATATGGATGTCATTGGATAGAAGTTCATTGGCTGCCAGAACACCGGCATCGGTCATCGGAAGTTTTATGACGATGTTGTGATGGATGCCAGCCAATTTCTTTCCTTCCTCGACCATTCCCTGAGCATCCAATGACAACACCTCTGCTGAAATCGGTCCATTGACAATCTGGGTTATTTCCTTTAGCACCTGTGTATAATTTCTCCCCGATTGTGCCACAAGGCTGGGGTTTGTTGTTACACCATCGATCAATCCTGTTTCTGCTGCATCCCGGATTTCATCGATGATTGCGGTATCCAAAAAGAATTTCACGGTTGATCTCCTTCAATTTTATTATAGTTGATTCCAGTTTCTGATTTTTCCCATTCACATCTGATCAAACGGGATATTGTTCATTCTATTATAGGATGAAATAGTTGCAGATCCATCATTGAATCGATCTGAACAATTTCGAGATGTCGATAACGAATATGTAAGATGCGCGATTTCCAGAAAAAAATTTTCCAATGCCTCAATCTGTCGTACTATGGGATTGCAGAAAGGGGGTTGATTGATGGAGATCAAAAAAATCATTCGTGATCCGGTGCATGGAGACCTGCCCTTCTCCGGGCTCGAAACAAAGATAATGGACACTGCAATCATGCAGCGGTTGAGGTGTATCCGCCAATTGGGCGCTTCGTATTTGGTTTTCCCGGGAGCGGTTCATACGCGATTCGAACATTCACTCGGAACCTGTTTCATGGCGAAGCAAATCATGAACGCTGTGACTCGAAATGGTAATGTTCAAATCTCCGATATGGATCAGGTTGCTATCCCGGTTGCGGCATTGCTTCATGATGTCACTCATATCCCATTCGGGCATACCTTGGAAGATGAGCGACGTATTTTTCCCCGCCATGATATGGACCCCGTGCGACTCCATCATCTCATCTCCGGAAGTGTCATTGGAGAATATCTGGCTGATGCTGGAATACTGGAGCGTGTTCTGATGCTTCTATCTCCCGTTGATATTCATGTCCCACAGGAATCTTACCCATCACAGATTATTTCCCATACGATCTGTGCAGACCTGCTGGATTATCTCCGCCGAGACGCAATCTACTGCGGATTGAATATGGACTATGATGACCGCATTTTCCGATATTTCCAGGTAGAGGATGGCAAGCTGATATTGAATCTTCAGAAAGATGGCCTGTTTCGGCACGATGCTTTTTCCGAAGTCATTCATCTGCTCCGGATTCGGTATTTTTTAACCGAAAGAGTGTATTATCATCACGCAAAAATCGCAGCAGGCGCTATGCTTTCGCGTGCTGTAGAGCGAGCGGTCAATATTGGATTCAAGGTCGATAATCTCTTTCAGATCGGTGATGATGCTTTGGTTTTTCTCCTCGAAAATCAATTTGGATCAGACCGTGTCATGAAGCATCTTCTTTCACACTGGAAGAGTCGGGCTCTTTATAAACGGTGTTATGTATTGACCGACAGGAATCTGCGAATGGAGCAACGAAAGGAGCTTTCGGATCAGTATCATCTGAATCTGAGGGGAGAACGTGGAACTGCAGAGAAAAAGATCGCAAGAGCTTCCAAGATCCCGCATGAATCAGTCATTATTTATGCGCCTCCCCCGGCAATGAATTTCAAGGAAGCCAATGTTCTGGTGAAGGTGGATTCCGGTTTGGCTCGTCCTCTGGACAGATGGAAAAACCGGGAGATCATGTCGCTTCAGGAAAGATTCAGCACTCTGTGGAAGTTTTATGTGCTGATCGATCCGGAATACTCGCAACGGTTTTCAGCAATATCCGCTGCCTGCCGAGAGCTGTTCGGGCTGGAAAACGAGCTTCCACTGATCCAAAAAGGTCAGCTTTCGTTGTTTTCTGAAGACATTGCATCGAATAATCCGGAAGAATGACGTGATCGTCCGTTCGATGACCTGATGCGAATCAGGTGCTGTCTCAAAGGGAGTGATTTCAGTGTGATCACTCCACTGATCCGATCGGAAATCAAGCAGCGGGGGAGCGTCCGAAGGTTTGTATCAGTTCTTTTAACTCATTTGATTTTAAACGCAATTCAGTAAAATCACGTAAACGCCACTGCCAATTCCCCTCCGGTTTTCCAGGGAAATTCATCCTCCCCTCAGAACCGATATTCAGAATATCTTGAGCCGGAACAATGGCCCATCGTGCGATCGATTGGAATGCCAGCCGCATCAGTGCCATCGAGATATTGGACGGTTTATATCCGATATACTGTTCGATTTGTTTGGAGATTGGAAGCCATTGGGATCGTTTATGGCTTTTCATCCAACCCGGAGTGGTATCATTGTCGTGCGTGCCGGTATAAACGACACAGTTTGGTGTTGAATATTGATGGGGCAGATATGGATTATTGGGTCCGGAACCGAATGCGAATTGGAGTATTTTCATACCGGGAAAGTGAAATGCATCCCGTAATGCAACGACTTCCGGTGTGATGACACCCAGATCTTCTGCAATGATGGGCACTTTTCCGATCTGTTTCAGGACCGTTTCAAAAAAGTCAGTTCCGGGACCTTCCACCCATTTCCCATTCCGGGCGGTCGGATCTGCTGAGGGAATTTCCCAATAGCTTTCAAATCCGCGGAAGTGATCGATCCGGATGCTGTCGACCAGGTGCAGCAGCGTCGTGAAACGATCAATCCACCATTGATAATGCTGGGACTTAAGAGCTTCCCAGCGATAAAGAGGATTTCCCCACCGTTGTCCGGTTTTGCTGAAGTAATCCGGGGGTACGCCAGCTACGACTCGTGGCGTTCCATCCGCATTGAGATCGAACAGATCCGGATGCGCCCACACATCTGCTGAATCATGTGATGTGAAAATGGGCATGTCTCCCAATATTTGAATCTGATGAGTCGATGCATAGGTGTGGAGTGCTTTCCATTGCATGAAAAACTGATATTGCAGAAAATAGTGAAACTGAATGATATCAGAAAATTCCGATTCCGCACGAGCCAGTGCGATGGGATCCCGATTGCGATATTCCTGTGTCCAGGAGGTCCATGCCTGATCGCCATGATTTTTTTTCAATGCCTGAAATAGGGCATAGTCCTTGATCCATCCGCTTTGTTCCTCAAGAAAACGCACATAGGAATGTTCCTGTTGGCCATGCATTGATCGAAATGCGAGATATGCTTCCTGTAAACATGCCAGCTTGAACGTTCGGGTAGTTTCGTAATGGGTCATGTGGTCCGGAAATACCGGGGGAGTGTTTATGGATTGTTGGGTGAGTATCCCCTGTTTTACCATATCATCCAGATCAATCAGCAGGGGATTCCCCGCAAATGCCGAAAAACATTGGTATGGGGAGTCTCCATATCCGGTAGGACCCAATGGCAGTATCTGCCAAATACCAACCTCCGATTGATGAAGGATGTCGACGAATGTCCGGGCATTTTCACCAAGACTCCCAATTCCATAGGGTCCTGGTAAAGATGTGGGATGCAGCAAGATCCCGCATAAACGATCATGGATCATAACCTAAAACTCCCTTCAGTTTTAGGATTCAATAGTCAAATCACTGTCTGTATGTCAGTGAAAACATCCTCAGTCCATTTTGTTGAGTAATCCCAGTATCATCAATCCCAATATGGTTGATAGAAATTCCCATGAATCGGCGTCCTGAGAGCCAATGACATCCTTCAGTGTGGCTGGATGTCTGAATTTATCGAAGATCAGAGTAACAGAAGCTCCCAGTCCCATCCGGTTCAATAAATCACGGGCGTTTTTCGTCTGGCAGATTCGTTGACTCGGTTCCGGGAGAAATGTTTCCAACTGATTCAATGATTTCATGGAACGAAGGGAAGACATGAGCAGATTTTCTGTCGGGAGATCAAAGGATATACATTCATCCTGTGGCAATTCCTCTTCTTTGAACTGGTAGGTAATGTTGCTCATGATGAACAGCTCCGTGACGATTCGTTTGATTTGCTGGTCTATGGCCTGGGATAACTGAAGCATGTTGACGATCTGGTTTTTGAAGATGATGGTCCCGGATCGCATTTTTCCCATGTCCGAAATCATCTGTTCGACCTGACTTTTCTGTGCGGTTGTGATCATTCCCATCTCGACCATGATGCTGTCGATTCGCAGATCCGGTTTGTTGCTGCGAGCGAATACCAACCGGCCACGTTGCCAGAAAAGTTTGGACTCGAAGGGTTGATATTGTGCCAATAGAATTCCCGTTTTTTTCGTCTCCATGATCAGTCCAAAAATGATGGCTGGATGGGTATTTTTGAGATTGATTTTTTGGAAATCCAGCACCTGAACACCAAATGCCCGGATACCCATCGGCTCGGGCGGTTCAAATGGCTTTTCTCCATCGTCCAATACCGGGAACAGCTCCCGGACCTTTCGGGCGACCCGTTCTTTCGCTTCGTTTGATTGTGGGAATGGTTCCTGGCTGGTGGAAGCTGGTTTAATCGTTTCCGGCTCAGATATCACTTCGGCAGGTTTTGGTTCCGGAACGACTTTTCGTTTTGGTAACTCGATCGGAGATTTTAATGCATTTTCTGCTTTGTGGGGATTGGGAAGTTTCGCCGGATCGGATTTGGGTGGAGCAGGGGGTGCTGGTTTGGGAGCTGGCCGGGGGGGTTGGGGTTGAGTTTGTGATGGTGGCGGGGCCAGTGAATCCCAGAGATCCGGCATCTCATCTGGGATCTGAGAATCGGAGATATCAATGAGCGTGGGTTTGATGGCATCATTCGGACTGTCTTTTTTCTCTTTCGCATCCTTCATTAGCGGATCCAATTGCACCGCGTTTCTTTCATCCAGAGTGGATTCGCGTTTATCGGTCATCTGAAGCGCTTTGAAACAGAGAAGGATGTAGATGAAGATATCTGAATAGGGAAGCAATTGCCGACTCTTTGTCATGAGATCATGACCCATGATACCATCTTCCGTCAAAGCGATCACGGCTTCCTCCTGTGGTGTGAGTCTCAGTGAATCTCTGAGTTTTCCGTATGCGGTGGATGGCAGTATCCATGCCGTTGGTTTTGGGAGGTAGGGATCATAAGATGGGAGAAAAAAGAGTGTTCGCAGACTATGTATGAGCAGAAGCGCGGGGGAGACTCCCAGAAATTCAGGAAAGAACATGTCCGCTGGTTTTTCGTTCAGAAGCCAATCGAAATCCCCTTTCATCATTTTTATGCTTTTCTGAACCAAACTTTGGGCATATCGGATAAATAATCCAGAAAGACGGGTTGAATCCAATCCTTCCAATTTTGCGATCGCCTCAGCTACTAATCGGTCAGAACTGGATTGTTGGCGTATTTTCAGGCGTTTTCGGTTAGAACTGGATATGGCCCCCCATTTTTCAATGGAAACAGATAATTTTTCATTGTGAATTGATGAGGAGGCACCCCGAATCATGCCATTTTCGATATAAAAGCTTCGGATGACTTTCCCTTTGATCAAACGAAGCAATCCAGATTCCCCTCGCAGAAAGATTGCTCCCAATAACGATGGCAGTGGCCGGGAATTCAATGGCCCCATGGTGGGCAGAGCTGAAGGCAGATCCATTGTCCGTTCTGTAATCAACCGTTGCGATAACAATATGTTTCCACCTTCTGAATTGGTCCGTTGAAGTCGAGTTTCCAGACGGGCAATGAGTTCGGGCATGGCGAATGGCAGAACGAGAAAATCGTCTGCTCCCGCTTGAAATGCGAGTACCTTGTGATCCGGATTATCCTTCCCATAGAGCAGAACCACTGGACGATTCTGGTATGCAACCTCCTTCCGTAACTCCGTTACAAACTGGATGCCGTCCATTCCAGATAAATTAGTGCGTATCAGTATGGCGTCATATGAACCGGCTTTCAGGATGGACAATGCATCTTCCGCCCACTCCAGCGTGGTCACCTGAAAATGCACACGAATCAGCGCATCCATGATCTGTTTGGAAATTTTTGGACTGCTTTCTACTAATAGTACTGTTCTGCTCGACATCGGAATCCTCCATTTTTATTTCACGGATCAGAAACCTATCCGATAGACCGCTCCTTAATATCGTTTTTTTTATCAAAATAACGTTTAAAAAGAAAGAAGTGACTCTCAATCATCATCGATGAAGCGAAACCGCCGTTATGTCCGATATTATCAGTCAACCTGCAGAGTGGCCCGAAACGATGATTTGCTTTTGATCCTATAGAAGAAACGGCAGAAAAGCAATTATCGTAACCTTTTTAACATATGAAGCTAATAAAACGAAGAAATTTACGATTAACTGCTGTTTCTGGTTTTAAATAGTAATCAGAATGATTATGATTATTGTTGAGCAATGACTTCGAGGAGTGATTGTTCGAATTGCTAATGAATTGTCGAACCTGTTCAATGGGTGTTGATATGAGTATGCGACCTGTGATCTGGATGGTGCGGCCATGGATTAATGATTTTTCCGCATTTGATCATTTTTCTCAATCACCCGGATTTTTGGCTCTCGCTGGAAATCTTCGCGAAGCCGGATGTGACGTGTGTTATATTGATTGTCTCGCGAATGCTTCTTCCCAATCCGGGTACTCGTTGAATCGGAAATATAAAAAGGGTGATTATCTATTTGAAATCATCGATAAACCGGATATTTTTGCCGAAATTCCTCGATTTTATAAACGCTATGGGATCTCTCCCGAACATTTCAGAGAGATCATTCAGAGTCTTCCAAAACCACATGCTGTTTTGTTAACTACGGGGATGACGTATTGGTATGTTGGGGTTCAGTGGACAATTCAGGAGATTAAAGCTGTTCATCCTGATGTCCGTGTCGGATTGGGGGGAGTGTACGCGACCTTGTGTTCAAACCATGCAAAAATGGTTACGGGTGCTGATTGCGTGTTCAGGTATGCGTATGATGATGCATTTTTCCAGTGGTTGTCTCACACGATCGGGAAGGATGTATTTTACAGATGGCAAGACCGGCGGACATTGCCGGCATGGGATCTGGTCAAAGATATCGACTATGTCATTCTGTCCAGCAGTCATGGGTGTTTGCATCGGTGCCGATATTGTGCGACTCCTCAGCTTAATACCTCGTTATTTACCATCAAACCTCCAGAATGTCTGGAAGCGGAAATTCAGAATATTCTTGACACCACGGCAATTCGAAGTGTTGCGCTTTATGATGACGATCTGGCTTCCCGGCCTCACCTTCTTTATTTTTTGCGATTTTTAGAAGAAAGACGATACCCGTTGAAATGGCAGATCCCGAATGCCATTTCCGCTTCAGCCATTGATTTGCCGGTGGCAGAGCTGCTCGTGCGATGTGGATTTGAGCAGCCGCGATTAAGTGTCAATTATCTCGATGATCACCTGGGACCCGATGGATTGGACGATCAGACTCTTGAGATTTTTGAACGAGCCTCCGTTTTTTTGCAGCGAGTAGGGTATCCGATTGATCGGATTTCCTGTTATCTGATCGCAGGATTACCCAATCAAACGCTTCAGGGACTTAAAAATGCCTGTGATCAATTGCTGGAAATCGGTATCAGGCCATACCCCGTTCAATATAGTCCGATTCCCGGAACACCATTGGGAGATTTGCGATTGAATGCACTCGGGTATGCTCAATCAGGGGAATTGCTTCTTACAAACAAATTGTTGTCGGTCTTTCGGCATCCAGGCTGGACAGGTCAGGAGTATTACCACTATATGGCCTCCCTGCGCGTTCAACCCGCAATATCACTAATCGGGCTCAATGAATAGCCAAGGTCAGTCTCCAATGGAAACCGTTCAAATCACGAATCAATTTGAGTTTATATTTGGCGTTACCCCGAGCGATTGTTCGCTGCGTCATCTGGAACAGATTGCGGAGTGTTTTTCTTTGATTCCATATGAAAATCTGACCAAGATCATCCAATCTGCGTGTGTAGTAAATATCGATGAGCGATTACGAAAGCCTCATCAGGTTTTGGATGGGTATTATCGATGGAAAACGGGTGGAACCTGCTTTTCATTGACCTATTGTCTGCAGGCGATTCTTACTTCCTATCGATATCAGTGTGCGCCTCGCATGGCTGACCTGGGGAATTCCCGGAATAATCACTGCGCTCTGGTCGTAACATTCGGGGACACCCAGTATTTGCTGGATCCAGGATATCTGATCACAACGCCATTACCTATTCCGGAGAGTGGAAATGTGCTTCACCCAACCCGGTTATTTCCTGTGAGACTCCATCGGGATACCATCGGAGGATTTTTGCATTTATCCACTTTGGAACCGAGCGGGGAAAAATACCGATACCGGTTACAACCTCATGACTGCCTTCCTGAAGCGTTTCAGGCATACTGGAAGGATTCGTTTTCCTGGACCATGATGAATTCTCTGCTGATTACGCGGTTTATACATGGCGGTGGATGTTATGTCCATGATCGATATGTCCGCCGATTCAGCAGGGATGGAAAGAAAAATGAAAAAGTGAAAGCAGAGTTCGACACAAGCATTGCTGAGTTGACCGGGATCCATCGCGACATCATCCGTCAAGCTCGAGAAATTATCTCTGAGATAAAACATGGACTCAAAGAGTAGAGGAGCGAGTCATGGGAAAATCTGTCCCTCCGATTCCTGTAAAATTACTGACAGGTGTGTTGTGCACGGATGAAGCGATATGCCGGATGGCACAAATGATTTTGGAAGCAGAATTCGGTCCGGTTGATTATATCAGTTCCCGGTTTCAGTTTGATCTCACAAATTATTATGAGCGGGAAATGGGAAATGGTCTGGGGCGATGGTTCTGGAGTTTTCAGAAACTGATCGATCCCGGCAGACTCCCTGAGATAAAATTGTTTACCAATGCCGTGGAGATGCAATTAGCGGAGGAATCCAATCGGCGGATCAATCTGGATCCGGGATATCTCGATTTTCATAAACTGATATTGGCATCCGTCAAGGAACGTGCTCAGAAGATCTATCTGTCCCATGGCATTTATGCTGATCCGACTCTTTTTTTTCTGAAGGGTCGGTTTTATTTTTATGATTGGTCGTTGCCGGATTTCAAAACAGATGCTTATTTAGGGGTATTTGCCGAGATAAGAGAAATATACCGACAGAATTTGCGATCCATCGACCCCCATTCTGTACGTTACATTGGATTTGATGATTCCGGATTGCTGCACGATTGACATCAATTCAATAAATACGTAGGCTTGGGAAGCTGTGAGGGAGGTAAGGCGATGTCGGAATTGATTAGAGAATTTAATGATGCGGAGTTTACCGGACAGGTTGAAACGGGCAATGGAATCTACCTGGTTGATTTTTGGGCCCCATGGTGTGGACCATGCAGAATGGTGGCACCGATTCTGGATCAGCTTGCCAAAGAATTCGAAGGAAAGCTCCAAATCGTCAAAGTGAACGTGGACGAAAATGCATCCATTGCTCAAAAATACCATATCGGTAGCATACCGACGTTGGCATTATTCCGGAATGGGACATTGGTCGGGAGTGTCGTTGGAGCGCTGCCGAAGGATCAGATCAAGCAGTTTATCTCATCGAAACTGGGAAACTGAACACCAATCCGATGGGTTCACAGGATCCAGAACTCCAAGTTGTCGGGGGGCACCTGAGATCAACATAAAAATACAGTGGGGCTTTCCTGGAAGCTTCCGGAAGCCCTCTTTCCAGAACTGGCCATCAGCCATTTCAATGACTGCAAGGGAGTCGATAAATGGAAGACCGATCGTCAAATGACACGGGACAAAGACAGGAACAGTCCGGAACACCTGCCAAGCCGGTTGAGAAAATAGAAACATGCAAGGAATGCAATGCTGCGATCACTCGGAAAGAACTGATGGATAATCTGGGTGTATGCCCCAAATGTGATTATCATAATCGGTTGCCTTCCCATAAATGGAGTGAAATATTGTTTGATGTGGGTGAATGGGAAGAGGTTGATTCACCATTGTATGCGACAAATCCACTGGGCTTCTTCGATTCCAAGGACTACAACGAACGTCTGACCGAATCGCGCAGCAAGACGAAACTGGACGATGCATGCATCAATATTCTCGGGAAAATCGCTGGAAATCGGACCATTATGTCCATATTGGATTTCTTTTTTATGGGTGGAAGCATGGGATCGGTTGTTGGTGAGAAGATCACGCGAGGTGCGGAACGGGCTTTGATGGAGCGAATCCCGTTTGTGACATTGTCCTGTTCCGGAGGTGCTCGAATGCAGGAGGGAATGTACTCACTCATGCAACTGGTAAAAACATCATACGCTTGCGGGAAATTGCGGGAGTCGGGAGTTCCATTCATTTCCATTCTGACTGATCCATCAACCGCAGGTGTCATGGCCAGCTTTGCCTCACTGGGAGATCTGATCATTGCGGAGAAAGGCGCTCTGATCGGTTTTGCCGGCCCCCGAGTGATCGCTCAAACGATTGGTGGAGAGCTTCCCAAGGGATTCCAGCGTCCGGAATTCTGCCAGGAGCATGGTATGGTTGATATGGTCGTGCACCGGAAAGAGCTCCGGTCCGTTTTGCAACGCTTGATCGGCATTTTCTCTGATTCGCCATCCATGAAACGGACCGGCTGAACACGGTGATTCGATTCGTCCAGTCGAAATGCCGATGTATCGGATTTCTCGTTGCATTCATTCTGTTTCTGGGATCTCCCTGCGTCGTTTCTGCTCAGGGACTCATCGGTACAAAAAGCGATGGAACAAATCTGTTTGATATGTTCGAGAAAGACCGGTTCCAGGACATGACCGATCAGCAGGTGATGCAACAGACGTTCAAGCAGAAACAACAACGATATCAATCGCTCCTGACAAAAGAATCCCCGATTTTGTTCAAAGCCGATAAACAGGAGATCCAGGAAAACGATCGTGTGTTCGTTCTGAGTGGTCATGTTTCCATCCGGAAAGATGATTTTGAGTTGTTAGCAGATTATGTCCGGATAGAACAGTTCACGGGTGATGTGATCGCTTCAGGCAATGTCGAGATGAAACTTGCAAAGGACATTTTAACCGGGGAATCTGCTTTTTATAATTTTTATACGGGTACCGGATGGATACGCAATGCTCGAGCAGTGATTGAACCATCTTTGTTTGTCGAGGGGGAACTGCTGGAAAAGCTGCCGGATTATGATCTTACCGGAAAAAGCCAGTATGCCTTGACAAAGGGATTCGTCTCCGCATGCTCCGGCAAAACACCGGACTGGCAGATTCGAACGCAATATGCGGTTGTCCGGCTTGAAAATTATGCACACATGAATCAATCATCTTTTTGGATCAGCCGGGTTCCCATATTTTACATGCCCTATTGGTTCTATCCGACCAAGAGCGATCGTGCTACGGGTTTGTTAATACCGAATATTGGGTGGAGCAGTCGTCGGGGGGCAATGCTTACCGAGGAGTTTTTTTGGGTCTGGACCGATTCGATGGACGCGACATTTGGTGCTACGTATTATACCCGGCTGGGTCTGGAGGAAACAGTTCAATGGCGGAATGCCTTCGATCAATATACGCGGGGGGAGATGAATGTCGATCATATCAAGGAAGAGAACTCCCCTTCATTGGGCAGAAATCCACAGGAACGGTGGCAGGGAAAATGCGAGCAGACCATTCTATTCCCGTTGGATCTCCGCGGAACGGTGAACCTAGATTTCCGATCGGATCAGGATTTTGAAAGAGATTATGGCTCACCACTTCAAGATCAGGCGACGCAATTCATGGAAAGCCGGATGTCACTGACCAAATACTGGAATGTGGCAAGTCTGACGCTTGATGGAACATACGAAAAGGATTTTGATCAGTTGCGGGATGAGACCGTTCAGCATATTCCCCGGCTGGAGTATTATTCGGGATGGCAGCCAATCATCGGCTCTTTTAAAGGATCCCTGCGGCTTCGGACGGAAGCGCTCAGCCGGGAAGGTAAGTTTACCTCTTTCGGGACAATGGATGATGGCAATGAGATGCGTGTTGTGGACTGGTTTGTACGGGATGGGACGCGGAGCCTGGCTTATTCGGAAATTTGGTATGAATATGATGATGTGGCATGGTTCAATCTCACGCCATGGGTCGGTCTGGAGGAAGCGTTCTGGGATCAGCGGAAAACATTGGACCCGGATCACCCGGATGGATCATGGGCAACGTACCCCGAACCGCTCCCGCCATTGGACAATACGTTTTACTCAGGCATTTACTCCTCGGGTGACTGGCTGCGCCGTGAGATATTTTCGTGTGGATTGAATTGGAATGGCCCTAAATTCTATCGCATCTACCCACTCCTCGGATATAAAAATCTTTCGAAAATCAAACATCTGATCGAACCGGAGATCACGTTCTCTGCTGTTCCTGATCTCGATCAAACAGAGATTATCGAATATGATAATACGGATCATCGGCTGAGCGGACATCTGGCGACGATTTCCCTTACCAATCGTTTCCTGGCCAAATTCAAAGCCAAAAAACAAGGCGACTCCCGCCATTCGAAAAACGCCAATTCAACTGGGGAAAGCTCAGAACCGATGCAGCCAGACAGTCAGGGATCCGATGCTTCAATATCTGAAATAACCACGGATTCATCGTCCGCCATCGGTTCGGAATCAGATCCATTTCATGGAGAAGGTGGAATTGCAGCTGACAGTGGGGTTGTTCGGGAGTTCGCGCGGTTTTCGATCAGTCAATCCTATGATTTTCTCAAGGCGGATCAGTGGGACACCCGAGAACCTGCCAAAGATGAGGTTGAGGAACGGATCCAGTATCCAGTGGGAAATCTCAAATTCGATACCACAGTCAATCCGTTTAACAATGTCTATTTATCTGCCCGAACGGAGTATGATCCATTCTTCCATTCTTTTTCCAACGGATATCTATATGGACATTTCCGGACAAAAACCGGAAAACTCGGCATTCGATGGGATTACACGAAAAATTTTCTGAATACGTTGTTTGATCTGCATGCGCTGGCCTTGGAAGGTGGGTATATCATCAATGACCAATGGAGCTTCGCATCGTGGGTAAAATACGATTTCACACAGAATTTTTTCCCCTATACCAATCTGGATATTACTTATTCGTCTCAATGTTGGGCATTGACTCTCCACACATATTATTCCAATGACCGCTTGTTTTTAGGCCCCACACCTGCTGATTATCAGGACGATCGGGAAATGCGTTTTTCGCTGTCCATCAAATTGAAAAATCTGGACACGGTGGACAGCAGAAGTTTTGGAGGCTCATGGTGGAGTGGCGATTAGGCCGGATATATTTAGTGTTTGGTTTGTTGTTGATCGGACTGGCGGGGTTGATCATGACAGGTATCACAGGATGTGAAGGGATTGATGAGGAATTATCACCGCCGGACATCACTACGCCCACGGCTACCCCCCAGGCCGCTTCGAACGCCGTGCGATACTATTTGTATGCGCAATCGGATGGTTTGTATTGCCAGGGGCATTTTCAGCCGGATACTCAGTCCGATGTCATTTATGTGACACCTCAGCGTTGGATGCCCTGGCCAATGAATACCGGGGATTCTTTTGAAAGTTATATCAATGGAGATCCAACGGTTTTTACTGTCAGTTCGACAGATCAGACTGTATCGACCCCGGCCGGGAGTTTTGATGGAGTGATCAGTTTTCATGCCGAAGGCTATGGCTGGGCTGTCATGAATTTCAAACCGGGTGTCGGACTTGTACAAAAGCAGATCGGAGCCGGTCGTGGATATACAACCTTTACATTGAGAGTCCGGAGTGTTTCGCAGGGGCAGACAGATGCGGAGACACGATTCGCATTGGCGGTCGGGAACGTTTGGGAATATACTCTGAGCGGATTCAGCACAAATGGAGAGGCGTTAACTGGGACTGCATCGGATCGCATCGTCGGCAAACGGAGTATTTCCAACCGGGAGACTTTTGTTTTGGAGCGAATCGCCGTTGTCCGATACAGTGATTCGGGTAAAGAAGTTGAGACGAATATCCAGTCACCGGCATTTCATCGGGACCGTTTTGAAAAAATCATCCGTAAGAAGAGTGAGGGACGGGGCGAATAGTGATGTGAAAAATCGATTGGCGAACTGATGCGGTGGAACAGTCTTGGGGGATATATGCCAATGGATTATCCGTCTCAGGATTCCAAACCGTTCATCCCCGTGCTGCAATCAGCAACCCTTCAATTTCAGGAATCAGACTTTGCTGATGTTGCCACCATTCCATGGACATCTGAGCATTCAGTTCATCGATCGTTTTCCCCTGTTGTTCCACCCAGGTATAATATTTCAGATTGTGCCATCTCCGACGATTTTGAAGTGATCCTTCCATCATATAATCCAGTTTTTGTCTGCGAAACACGGATTCCATCCGCATGACCGCTTTGATCTCATCCATGGATCCATCCCGATCCGTCAGTTTCTGCATCTCTGTATGATATCTGTCGATGGCATCGGTACAGATCGTCACAACAACATCGCGTTTTCCGAATCCATAATACTTTACGGTTTTGATGGCTCCCAATACGTTGCAAACACCAGACAGTCCGAATATTTTGGACAGTTTCATTATTTTCTCTTCAGGGATGCCATACCGTTTGATCATCACATTCCATCCGGCTTCTTCCGTGAGCAGTTGAAGTCCTTCTTCGCATTCGTGATCATCGATACAGGCCATCAAATCGGTATTCATCACATTGTGAATCCAGGTGACATGTTTGTCACCGATTCCCTGGATGTTGTGTCCGCCATATCCATTTGAGTATAATGTCGGGCATTGGATGGGCTCCAGTCCGACGATTTTATGATCGGGCCATACCTGTTTCAATCGATCCCCCGCTGCGATAGTACCGGATGAACCCATTGAGGAAACAAAGGCGGAAATCCGGCCATCACCGATCCCTTTTTCTTTTAACTCAGCCGCAAGTTCCACAATGGAATTCCCGGTGACATGATAATGAAACCGGTAATTTCCCATCTCGCAGAACTGATTTAAAATGCGGATTCGCTCCGGATCGGATTGCCGGAGTTCTTTTGTCTTGTCATAGATTTCTTTGACGTTTGATTCACATCCCGGTGTTTTTATCAATTCGGCTCCGTATCGATGGACAATATCAAATCGTTCCTGACTCATAAGTTCGGGAAGGATGACGATGCAATGGAACTGCATTCGGCATCCAACCCAGGCTCCACCAATCCCATAATTACCGGTCGATGGCCATACCAGTTTGTGATCTCCGGGAGTTACTTCTCCGGAAAGTTGCTTCTCTAAAAGAACGCAATAGGTTGCGCCCACTTTGTGGCTTCCAGTCGGAAAATCTTTGGCGTAGAGGACGACGATTGGAGTGTCGACACCGGTCAATTCCGGTGGGATAACTTCGGCATATAAGTGTCCATGGCCGTCACGCCATGAGATGTTATACAAATTGATGGGATCCAGAGGATCGATATTGCGCATCTCCAAAGCGAGCGATCGAGTGCGTGGATCAATGGTCTCTGGATGGAGCATTTCGGAATAGGTCGGTCCAAAAATATATTTACTCATCTGCAAATCTCCCAATGGTTGATATCCCCCAGTGGCTCAGTCTGTCCGGCAAATCAATAATTCTTCTGGATGAATTGTTCAATAGAGATGTGAAAAAATGTTATAATCAAACTCAGCCGGATGCCGTACAGCTCCGATCGTTACAGGCCAGGATATATATCGAGGTAATTGGGTGTCAAAGTCAGGATAATGTAAGGAGAAAATTATGGCGGTGATACGCAGAAAGCATGAATCTGAGTCTATGCCGATGGTGGAAGGTGTGACGATGAAGATGGTCATCGGTCCCGATCAGGGAGCTCCATTTTTCAACCTGCGGATTTTTGAGATTGATCCGGGAGCTCGAACACCGCATCATAGTCATTGGTGGGAACATGAAATATTTATTCTGGAAGGACAGACCGCATTACAGACGGAAGCTGGTGAAGTCCTTCTGGGGAAAGGAGATGCTGCTTTCATTCCGGGAGATGAAATGCATCAATTCATCAATATCGGTCAGGAAACGCTTCGGTTCATCTGTCTGATACCTCAGGAGTGGCTTGGGAATGTGTCTGAAAAACCAGCAAACCATCTTTGCTGAGAACTGAGACTCATTATGTAATAATTTTGAATTCCTCTCTGTATTTGTTTCTATCCTGAACTAAAAGGGAGAGGAATTTTTGCCAGTCATGCTCGATGATGTCGGTTTTGACTGATTTGACCGCGATGAGAGCTTTATGATACAAGACCATGGGTATATGTGAATAGGTTCCGCTTTGTTCATGATGAGTGCATATCATACATTTCAGCGGGGAAACGCTTATTGGGAATGCAGGAGTGATGAGTATGAGCCGATTTGAGGATCTGTTTCAGGAGTCCCGTAGAAACTTCAAACACTGGGAAAAAATCAAGGATGTTATTGACCAACTCATTGATCTGATGTTGAATTACCGGCAAAGCGGTCATCCGGGCGGTTCCCGGTCGAAAGTTTATGCAATGGTTACAACGCTGTTGTCCGGAGCGATGCGATGGGATATCCGTCATCCGGAAAAACCATTTGGCGACCGGTTTATTCTCAGTGCTGGTCATACCGTGCCATTGGTCTATGCCTCTTTATGTGTGTTGGGTGATGCTTTGCGTACCAAATATACTCAGACACGTGATTCCCGGTATTATATTCCCACCGACCGGATTGTCGTATGGGAAGACATCGTGAATTTCAGACGTCGCCATGGTTTACCGGGTCATGCTGAAATGTCGGATAAAACATTGTTTCTGAAAGCCAACACCGGTCCTTCGGGTCATGGAATACCCGTGGCGGTTGGTGAAGCGCTGGCACTGAAAAAAGCCGGATTGGGAGATGTGAAAGTATTTGCTTTTGAAGGAGAAGGTGGTTTGAGTGCAGGTGCATCACATGAATCCAAAAACTCGGCCTGGGGTCTGGGACTCTCGAATCTGGTCTTTTACCTGGACTGGAATAATTTCGGGATTGACGATCAGCCGATTGATAGTGTCATTGCCGGAAATCCGGATACTTGGTTTCGAAGTTATGGATGGCGCACATTCGGCACTCTGAATGGAGAAGACTGGGAAGACGTGACACGGATCATTTTAAACGCCGCATCTCCCGATAATCCAGAAGGTGTCCCGAGTCTCGCATGGTCGAAGAATCGAAAGGGCCGTGGTTACCACAAATTCGATAACCACTCCCATGGAGCTCCTCATAAAACTAATTCCGAATTATTCTGGCAGTGCCGTAAGGATTTTTCCGATAAATATCAGGTGGAGTGGGTTGGATTTGGATCTCCGGCGGGATCGGAAACCGAGCTGAAAGATCAGTTGCTCGCGAATTTGAATGTGGCATTGGATGTGATCCGGAACGATCCGGAGTGCCTGGATTACCTGTCGGATCGATTGGTTACTCTGGGTGATGCTGTCCCAACATCCATGCCTGGCTGCCGATTCGATACGACCCGCAATCCATTCACGGATCCTGAGATGCTTGAACCCCAAACTTATCCCGCTTCAATATGGGCCAAACCGGGCGATAAAAAGCCCAATCGTGCAGCATTGGCGACATGGGGTGCATATATCAATACCTGGAGCAGAAAGAAATATGGACGCCCGGTGTTTCTGGCGTGCTCGGCGGATTTGGCGGATTCAACCAACATCGCTGGATTTGCTCACGCATACGATGGCGAACCGGGATGGGGCATCTATCATCGGACCGAGAACCCGGAAGGCGTTCTGTTGCCTCAAGAAATCACCGAGTTTGCGAACTCGGGTATCTGCTGCGGGGTTGCTTCAGTGAATCTCTCTTCCAGTCCGTTCGACGAATGGAACGGATTCATGACAGCTTGCAGCACCTATGGATCGTTCGTTTACCTCAAGTATGGACCGATGCGGCTCTTCAGCCAGACAGCTCAGGATTCCCAGATCAAAGTTGGCAAAGTGTTATGGGTCGCAGGACATTCTGGTCCGGAGACCGCAGACGACAGCCGAACCCATTTCGGGATATTTGCTCCTGGCGTGACCCAGTTGTTTCCGGATGGTCATGTTGTCGATGTTCATCCATGGGAATATAACGAGGTTCCGGTTGTGATAGCTGCTGGATTGGCCTCACCATCTCCCATTATCGCCCTGCACCTGACCCGTCCGCCGATACCTATTCCGGACCGGCCAGCGTTGAATCTCCCCAGTCATTTTGAGGCTGCCAGAGGGGCGTATGTATTGCGACAATACCGGAATGACCAACCGAAAATGGGATGTGTCATTGTTCAGGGAACTTACAGTACCCATAATCTGGTCAAAATCTTACCAGAATTGGATACGAGTGGGTTGAACGTGAAAATTGTCGCAGCAATCAGTCCCCAGCTCTTTAAATGGCAGCCGGCCGGATATCAGGAATCCGTGCTTTCCATTGCTGACCGCATGGACTCGACATTTATCTCCAACCGAAGCCGGAGACTGGGATTCGATTGGATGCTCAACCCATTGGCCAGCGAGTATGCCATGACCAGCGACTGGGATAACCGATGGCGAACCGGTGGAACACTCGATGAGGTTATAGAAGAAGCGCACATCAGCCCAGAGTGGATTCTGAAAGGCATCGAACGATTCGTCCGGGATCGCCAGAAACGATTATCCGAACTTCGCAGGATGCTCGAATCCGCTGAGAGGACAAAGTAAACCAAGCGATTTGATTCAGCATCATCGGCACTGTTTGCTGTATGCTTGAAATTGAAACTGAAGACTAAACAGATCATGCCTTACATGTTGGAAAAGCGGTAAGACTACACCCAACCCCACTGATTTTACCAGACAATTGGTTTGTGAGGTATGCTTCGTTTTCAAACTTAGACTTTCATTTCATATCATTGAAATGAGGAAAACAAATCGATGAAATCATCCTTTGGCAAACACAATCTCGTTATTTCATGTCATGCGGATACCGGATTCAGATCCCATCGGTTGAAATTTGAACACGACCGATACATCGGCCATCTGGATAATTTTGTTGGAGTTCATGCTGTCATGAATGCTTATTTCAGTGGGGAATTGGATCACCCCGGGATCCGGATCGAACTGACCTATGGTGAGGAAACCGATATGGAGGGAGCCTATGACGTTTTGCGAACACTTTCTCCCGAAGATGTGGTAGTGGTCATCGATGTAACCGGAACAAAAACCGATTGTGATATCACGATCGAAAAGTGTGCATCTCCTGTCATGCAATCCTTTGTCAGATCTGCTCTGGATGGACTGTCCTATGAACTCCACGAAGATTGTCCGGATCCGGTTGCATATGAGGATGAATGCGATGTGTACGCCGAAAAACTGCCATATGTATTCTTCCTGGGAATTCCCTGTCAGGGTGGGGATTATAACTTTCAGGAGGTATCGTGCAGAAAAGCGAGTGTATCGGCTGCGGCCGCAGCCATTATCCGGTTTGCGGAGACATTTCAGAAATGGTTTCCAGATCACGGTTGATCACTCCATTCATTGAAAGACCTGTTTTTCAAAAAAACGCTTATTAAGACAGCCAGATGAAAAAAAATGAGGGGAACTGGTTATAATGGAACAAAGTTTCGGTCACTCATGATCATCGTTCTGGGAGTATTCGCTTCAATATTGTGGATGACTAACGAATATCTCGATATCCCCACCAGTTCACGATCCCAGGAAGTCATTCATCGGGTCAGTCCGACATTGAAAGCCGGTTTGGCCGAAAAAGGGCTGATTTTGGGTTCTCCAGTGTTTATCCGGATTTTCAAAGAAGAAAAAATGCTGGAAGTCTGGATGAAAAAGGGAACGGGTTATGATTTATTCAGAACATATCCGGTCTGTAACTATGGGAGCGGTACATTGGGACCTAAAATTTATGAAGGGGATGGTCAGGCTCCCGAAGGTTTTTATTCAGTACCCCCGTCTTCGCTTCATCCCACCAGTCGCTTTCATCTGGCATTCAATCTGGGTTATCCAAATGCATATGACCGGTTTCATGGTCGTACAGGGAGTCAATTAATGGTTCATGGAAGCTGCCTGTCCATCGGATGTTTCGCGATGACTGATCCAGGAATCGAAGAGATATATACCCTGCTTGAGGCAGCATTTCGGAGCGGTATGCCTGCTTGCAGCGTTCACATTTTTCCTTTTAAGATGAATACGGAAAATATGAATAACCATGCCTCTTCTGAATGGTATGATTTTTGGAAAGACCTGAAAGAAGGTTATGATTTTTTTGAGCTGACTGGCAGAAATCCGCCGGTCGTTAGGGTGAAAGATGGACGATACTGCTTCACAAAGTAATGGTGATAGCGGGTGCCGAGCGGGATATAAAACCAGGAGATGTGGCTCGGTGTGGGAATGCAAGGTGTTCTGTAACAAAGGGGATGGAAAGGATCTATGATGTCAGACTTGGTTCGCATTGAAAGTGATTCAATGGGGGAGTTACGAATTCCGATCCATGCGTTATGGGGAGCTCAGACGCAACGGGCCATTGAAAACTTTCCCGTCTCCGGTCTTCGATTCTCCAGGGAATTTATTGCCGCTCTGGGTTGGATCAAACGGGCGTGCGCTGAAGCCAATCATCAGTTGCGATTGTTGCCTCCTGACATTATCCCATCTGTGTTGACTGCATGCGATGAGGTTGTGAATGGTCAATTGGATGTACATTTTCCACTCGATATTTTTCAAACCGGCTCGGGCACTTCTACCAATATGAATGCCAATGAAGTGATCGCTAATCGTGCCATTCAATTGTCGGGAGGAAGAATAGGGAGTAAATTTCCTGTACATCCCAACGATCATGTCAACGCCAGTCAATCTTCCAATGACGTTATTCCGACCACGATCCATGTCGCTGCGGTAGTAGCTATTAATAACGGATTAAGGCCATCTTTAGCGCGATTGTGTACGGTTATGAGAGATAAATCGGAGCAGTTTGATCACATCATCAAAATCGGTCGGACGCATCTTCAGGATGCCGTTCCCATCCGATTGGGCCAGGAGTTTGGGGGGTATGCCACACAGATTGCAAAATCTCTGGAACGTATTGATCGAGCGGCGGATTGTCTCCGTGAAGTGCCTTTGGGGGGAACCGCCGTCGGGACCGGTTTGAACCGGTTGCCGGAATTTCCCCGGATCGCATTGGATTATCTCAATGCGTATCTCAACGAGTCATTTCATGAAGCGATGGATCATTTTGAGTCAAACGCCGCACGGGATGCGTGTGTCGAAGTTTCGGGATTACTCCGTACCATCGCGGTCACTCTGACGAAAATAGCCAATGATGTCCGATGGCTGGGTTCCGGACCACGGAATGGTCTGGGGGAGTTACGGATTCCGCCGGTTCAACCCGGGTCTTCGATCATGCCTGGAAAAGTCAATCCCGTCATTTGTGAATCCGTTCTGATGGTCGCTGCACATGTTATTGGAAGTGATCTGTCAGTGACGCTGGGAGGTTTGTCCGGGAATTTTGAACTGAATGTCATGATGCCATTGATCGCACATCATCTGATCCAATCCATCTCCCTGCTTCATTCCGCTTCGGATATCTTCACTCAAAAATGCCTGGCCGGACTGGAAGCGGATGAGCAGCGATGTCAGGAGATGGCTGAGAACAATTTAGCGAATGCAACCGCTTTGACTCCCCATATCGGATACGACAGGGCCGTAGAAGTTTGTAAAATTGCGGTTCATAAAGATCTTTCGATTCGACAAGCGGCTGACCAGATACCCGAGCTGACTCCGGAAGCACTCGATCGGATATTGTCTCTTCGGAAATTGACCGAACCAGGAATTCCGGGATATCCGATGGATAACCGGTGAACGATAAGGAGAACTCCCGTGAAAATGTCTGTTTCAAGGCTGTGTGGGATCATGATATGTCTGATGATTCTGGGAGTGCCGAGTTTATCTGCACGCGTCTGGCATGTATGTATGGCTTGTCCGGAATCAAGTGTCCAGACAATCCAGGAAGCGCTCCGTGCATGTGCGCCGGAGGATACCATTGTTGTTTACTGGGAAACGCAATATCCCTATTACCTGGAGCATCTGGTGATCGACAAGCCGGTCCGGCTGATATCGAATACCGCTGCGGGAGATCTGACAAACTTCGATCTGTATCCTGTCATCACGAGCGGAGAGTCGGAAATAATCCGCGTAACGGTTCCTGGCGTGGAGTTGATTGGATTTAATATCACGCACATGAAACCTCCAACGATTCCTGACGGCGATCGCAAGGTTCATTTTCAGGTGGGAATTCGCCTGGAAGCTCCTGCACATATCAAAAATTGCGCATTCACCAACTGCGGGACAGGAATTCTGATTAATTATCATACCAACCCCCAGGGACTGGGTAGTGTGATTGAAAATTGCCGTATCGGATTGCCGGCGGATCATGCGGTAAAAAAAGGCAAGTTCAAGACAACTCAGAATTATTTCGGTATCGCCATTCTTCCGGTTGCCCCGGATATGATTCACCAGCCGATTTTAGCGCCGGATCTTATCCGGAACTGCACGATCATGAGGAATTATTACTATGGCGTTGTTTATCCAGCGAAAAATGCTCCCAATATGGAACAATGTATTGTGGAACTGAACGGGAAACGCCCTTTCCGGCTGATCAAGGATCTGAGCAAAGACGGATCGATTCAATGGATGGACACGGATCCCTAGGAACGGATATTCGGATCGGATTGATATTTTTCAGGGATAATCATCTCGAAGATGATATGGATTTCAGGGGGAGCTGCTATCTTTTCTGCTCCAGCACCTTCCTGGAACCGTAAAATGAACTCAGCAGGAAATCACCTCGATAGTATCCATTTGCCTGTCGACAAATGCACGGAGTCATGGTAAGGATAATTGACTGCACGCAAGAAGGGAGCGATGAGTGATATCTGAAGGTCGAGATAAAACACGGATTGCGATCATTGGGGGCGGCATCTCGGGATTGTCCGCCGCCTGGGAGTTTTCCCGTTCAGGAATGCCGGTCGATATCTATGAGCGTGAACGCACACTCGGAGGATTGGCTGGATGGTTTGAGGTTGGCGGCACGACCCTCGAAAAATTTTATCATCACATTTATAACCGGGATGCGGATCTGATTCAGTTGATCTCTGAAGTAGGACTTCGGGATCATCTGGTGTTCCGGGAAACGGTCACGGGGTGTTTTTACGTCAATAAGATATATCGGTTGAGCACACCCATGGATCTGCTTCGGTATAAACCGCTGAGTTTTCCAGATCGGATCCGGCTGGGTCTGTTGATGCTTAAAGCCCGTCGCGTCAAGGATTGGAAACAACTGGATACCATTTCCGCAAAGGAATGGATCATCCGGAATGCGGGTCAGACGGTATTCAAAATTATCTGGGAGCCGCTTTTTCGATCCAAATTCGGATCATTCGCCTCCGAGGTTTCCGCCGCCTGGTTATGGAGCAAGCTGGTTGAGCGGGGGGGTTCCCGGGGGAAGGGAGGCGCAGAGCAACTCGGATACATGGTGGGTGGATATGGATTGCTGTTCAATGAGATGGAGCGTCAGCTTCTGGAAAAGGGAATCCGCATTTTTAAATCCACTCCCGTGAATCAAATCGTGATCGATCAGGGATCAGCGACTGGACTCATCGTGGACGGTGAAACGAGAAAGTACGATGCCATTCTCGTCACCACCCAACTCCCGGATTATCTGAAAATCGGTTCCTCTCTTCCTTTTGATTATTCAAATGCCATTTCGAAGATCGGATTTCTGGGAAATGCAACGCTGGTGATGCGGATGACCCGACGGCTTTCGGATACCTACTGGGTGAATGTGACCGATGTCACTTGCCCGTTTGTCGGTGTGATCGAACAGACCAATTTATTGGGAGAAGAGCACTATCAGGGCAATCATCTGGCTTATATTTCCCGATATATGGAGACATCCGATCCACTTTACAGCATGGATGCAGAGCAGCTTTATGGTGTTTATTCTCCATACATCCAGAAAGTGTTTCCTGAATTTCGGAGAGAGTGGATTGCAGAGATCATGGTGTGGCGGGAACCCTGCTCCCAGGCGGTCGTGTCTGTTGGTTTCAATCAAAAAATACCGCTCCCACGAACACCTGTTTCAAATCTTTATCTATCGACCATGGCTCAGATTTTTCCGGAAGATCGACAGATGTCCAATGGGGTGAAATTCGCAAGGCAAACTGCGAGAATGATCATTGAAACGTGTTCTCAAAAATCCAAATGAGCGCAGTCTTCCAACCGATTACAGACGGTAAAGTGAACGATAGACTACACAGAGGAGGTTCAAAATACTGTCACGGAATACCCGAAAGCACTCAATCGGATCAGACAGGATGAACCTCCCCGGGCGTCGGTTTATAGATAACAGATATTCCTTTCCTTCCATCCATCAGTACAGTGAAAGATTCATGCGAGCGGATATGGACGGCATAATGGAGATGTTGAACGGGTGTCTGTTGTTTTAGCCATTCCCAGTCAATGAATCCATTGCGAGCGGGTGGGACTGTTTCGGAAAAAGGAACCGTGAAGTAACCGATATTCATGGATGTGATCGTATGGAAGAAATGAGATCCCAACGACGCATCCACTCGAAAATCCGCCAGTTCCGTTTCAACAATGACCCTGGCATTGGATATCTGAGACCACATAACAGGGATACCCAGCCATTTATCCCTGCTTCCCCATCGGCCTGGACCAATCAAAATATATGTGCTGTTCTCGCCCCGGAGTGTCTGATTGATTTTTTCCAGTTCGAGTGCCATTTGGGGTGTCTGGGCACGATCAAATCGGTCAGGATCAATATAGACGATGTCATAAATATCCATCAGTTTCCCGTTTCCCATGCCTTTGTTCGTGAATAATAAACATGATGAGTGGTCAATGATACCCGGTTCGAGATTGATGTTTGAATCATTGGAGATATAGTGTTTGACCTGCAGAATATGAAGCGTTGGTATTGAGATTGCATTGTGTGTGAGATCTGCGGCGAATTCGATTTCCACAGGCGTTCCCAATGCTGACTTGAAGACAGAGAGGCAATAATCCAGGAGCTGTGCCAGTGGAAATGTTTTCCATTTGAGAATTGGCCCGAAGTTGATAACGCGAGGACCATCGCACTCCAGTCCGATCGAAAGCCGTTCATTCGGGGCATCCCAGACCGATGCGGTTTGTTCTAACACTCCCCGTCGCTCGGCTTCATAGATACTAAGCTGAGCCAATGTGGTATTCTCTCCGTTTTTCAGGTGAAATTCCTGATTCGTCATATTCAAGGCGTAGAAGAAGGTTTGGGAACTTTGTGTCAAGTCTTTCGGGGAAATCATTTCCAGATTTGGATGCCGTGGGCAGAATCGAAAGGCATTTTCTCCGTCTGTGACATATTTCCCCAATCCGACTGCGGCAGTAATCAGTCCATCTTCTGGTTGGATGTAAGCGAATGGGTAATAATTGTAAGATTGTGCGACTCCACTGAGATGAGGATAGAACCAATCTCCATGGGGTTGACCAATCACCTCCTGGATGACCACTGCCATTTTTTCTTCTTCGATCGTGTAATGGACCGCTTCGAAATAAGATCGAGCGGATTTACTGAATACTGCGGAATAAATCAGTTTGATGGCCATTGTCAGATGATTCAATCGTTTTCCGAGGTGCATGGAATTGTTTGGGATGAAATATGTGGGATAGACTCCGGAAAAAGGGTATGAGATTGAATCTTCAAACAGTCCAGAGGAACGGACAGCCAGCGGTCGGTAGGAGTGCTCGAGAAGAATCGTCAGTTTCTGGAGTAAGCCGGGAGATAGAGTACCATTCAGAAACAACTGCTGGGACACAGCTTCATCGACAGGCTCCTTATAAAGATGCAAGAGTTTGTTGCGGATGAGGTATTGATCGAACTCCTCCGTTCCGATAATCGCGGTTCTCGGAATAGAGATGACAGTTTGGGGAGTCGATGGGAGCAAATTAGAGGAATATATCAGAGAATTGACAAATGCGATGCTTCGACCTTTCCCTCCCAGAGCGCCATCTGCGAGCCGATAGATCAACCCTTGATATTGAAGGGTATCGGCTCTGAAATTGACAACTGCTCCTTTCAGATCATTGGTGTTAACTTGTCTGAAAAGCTGTATGAGAAACAACCGTAACTCTGAAGGTGTTTCGAAATCCCGGATCTTCATTGGGTGAATGGTAGTGGCAATTTTTATTTCGCCACGGGCCATCAGCCAGGACGAAAAATGATTGCGTTCACTATGATATAACAGGGATGATTCTGGAATCCGTCCGAGCATGATTTCCATTTCCTGAAGTGTTCGTGCGCGTTCAATCACTTTGCCATCCGAATCCCGGAAAAGGAAATCACCGAATCCCAAATAGCTCAATAAGAATTGATTGAGGTCTGCAGCCAGCCGCTCGGAATTTTTATTGATGAAAGTTGAGGCGAGTTGCTCGGCGGGAATCGCATTTTCCGTATCCGATGACTGGATGACCGTTGGGATATCTGTGATGACATTTTTGACATAGCGAATGAATTTGAAACCGGCTTCATCATCAAGTCTCCCGTTTTTGGCATACGCCACATCAGATATGACACACAGAAGATACGCTTTATACTCCTCCACAATTTTAACGGCATCCTCATAACAATCAGCCAGTAATATTTTCGGCCGAGCCCGCATTCGTAATAGTTTTTTGGGCTCGTTGAGATTTTCTTCTTTGATGAGATGCTGCACTTGTGTGATGATCGCTGAATAGAGAATAGGCAGATAGCGGGAGTAATACCGGATGGAATCCTCGACCAGCAGAATCACGCGAACCATGCCACTCGATGTATCGGCAGCGACATTTTTTTTGTCTTCGATGTATTTGATCATGGCGAGAAAAATTTTTGGGTCACCATTCCACACAAAGACCTTATCGATGATCCCTTTCATATCGCGCTGGTCTTTGAACAGAGATGATTCTGTATTGTCTTTCAAAAGCAATAGAACCGGAAGTTCAGGATTCTGCTTTTTTATTTCAGCACTGAGTTCAAAGGGAGTTGTTTGTTCGATTCGAAGCATTAAAATCACCATGTCAAACTTTTTCTTTTGGATGAGTTCCAGTGTTTGTTCTCCGGTGATTGTATTGGTGATTCTTGGGGCATTACTCAAGTTCAGGCTATAGTATTCATCGAAAATTTTTTCGGAAATTTGACCTTCCTGTTGCAGAACAAATGCATCGTAACAGGTCGAGACGATCAGGACCTCTTTCACCCTTACTTGCATCAGATCATGGAAGATATCGAGGTTGGACTGAATTTGCGGAGTCCAGCTTAGCTTTGTATTGCTCATTTTTCCTCCCAGATGGATCGTGGTTCATTGATCGGATTGAAAAAATTCTCCGCAGGACCTTCCTACTAAAACACACCTCCGTTTGTGTTGTCCAGAGATGGTATTGTTGATGGATTATGGAGCAGGTGACGTCTTTGATGTACGGCTCAGGAATCAGGGTGTATTTCGAGTCTGGAGTTCCTGATGATTATAAACAATAAACGTATTCCTTCCTTGAAGTTTGGCTTCATACAGAGCAATATCTGAATTTTTCACGAGAATATTGGCTTCATGACCATGATCAGGGAAGACGGCGATTCCTACACTAGTGGATATCTTGATGGATATGTCGCCATAAGGAAACGGTTCACTGAAGCAGTCTACGATTTTCTGAGCAACGAGGGTTGCATCATGGATTGAGTTGATTTGCGGAAGTAGCATATAGAACTCATCCCCTCCCATTCGAGCTACGGTGTCACTTTGGCGTATGACGTACTTCAATCGTTGAGCTGCTCCCACCAGAATGATATCTCCAACATCGTGGCCGTAAGTATCATTGACATATTTGAATCGGTCCAAATCCAGGAAAATAACCGCCAGTTTGTGTTTATGGCGTTCGGCTAAACGAAGTGCATTGAGCAATCGATCAGTGAAGAGCATCCGGTTCGGAAGTCCTGTCAGATGATCGTGGGTAGCGAGATATGCCAGTTGCTTTTCCATCTGGATTCGCTGGGAGATTTCATTTTCCAGTTCCTGATTGAGAAGCATCATGGCGTTTGCTTTCACTTCGGCTTCTGCAGCTCGAAGTCGTGCTTCTTCCATACGTTTCCGTTCGGTGATATCACGGGCAACTCCGATCGCACACCATCGATTATTGAGTTTGACCGCGGAAACAGACAGTTCCACGGGAAAAATGGTGCCGTTCCGGTGACGAGCGGATAGTTCTACAGTCTGCCCGATAACGGGACCTGTCCCTGTTTTTTTAAACTTTCGAAATCCAATGGCATATTGCCCGGCATATTTGGGATCAACTAATAGTTGATGCGCATTTTTTCCCAAAGCTTCAATTCGAGGATATCCAAAAACAAGTTCTGCTGAATTATTCCAGAATGAAATATTTCCATTATTGTCGATTAAAATAATGGCATCTTTGGCAGATGAGGAGATGATTCTGAATTTCTCTTCGCTTTCACGCAGAGCGGTTTCGACTTCTGTTTGTGGCGTGATATCCCATAAAGAGATTAGACTGCGTTTGGAGTTTGGCACCATGGCGACATTGATATGGCATACTCGGACTTCATTGTTTCGATTGACACACCGGCATTCATATTGTTCCGGAGCCAGATCATTTTGAATCCGTCGCAGATTGTGGTATTCCAGCATCCGATTTAAGTCTTCCGATACAATGAACATCTTCCAACTGACTTTACCTTCGATATCTTCACGGTTGTATCCAGAAAGACGTTCAAACTCACGATTGACCAGTAAGATTGTTGTATCCTCTTCCAACATGACCATTGCTGTGCCCGTAGAATCAAAGATCATTCGATAAAGCGAATCGGAAGACTTCAGTTCCTGTATCATCATCGTTTGAACATCCATGGAATGAGTCGTTATCCGAGCCTCCTTTTCGATCGTACGCCAGAGAGCGTCATGGTATAAGCTGAGACGAGCAGATGTGGATGAACTTGGCCGATTGGAATGATCGACAGAACATTGTATCAGATGACTGAGAAATGCCGTCGAAAGATCCTTTAATGATATCGTTTCATATACGATATTCGGAACGACCGTGGCGTCGATTTTGTCGGTGATGACAATGATCGGAATAGCAGGCAACTGGTTATGAAGCTTTTCAGTAATGGAGGTCAGATCCATCTCATGTGACAATGAAATGATCAATACATCAATTCCATGTGTGCTTAGATACAGAGAAGCTTCTTCCAGTGAGCAGGTATGGTGCGATATAAGAGACTGATCTCCAATATAAAACAGCTCCGGCTGAATGTGGAGATCGAACTCAATGAGTAACGTCTTGTTTGATACATCCTTCATCTCGTATTCTCCATCTGTCTATGAACATATTTTAAAAATATCCGATTGAAATAACAAGTAAGCGATGAAAAGATGTCTTTCATACAACACGCAGGAGATAGCCTGAAATGTGACCGATGAAAAAAGGGGAGCGTAAAATGGACTGCCTGATTGAAAATGGATCGTTGGATTTTGAGAATCAAGGATGGATGTGTGATTTTTCGTTTGAGATTCCATTTACGGTTACGGGATAGGGGATATATCCGAAAATATATCCCCTTATCTATAGCAGACTGAAAGGATTACTTTTCTGAAACAAAAAAGACCGGAACCATTCCACCGCCCTGATGAACATTAATGACACTACCGGCTGCTGCCCTTACGAACGCTCCAGCAAAATGCCCATCATGAGACCATAAATTGACATTGACGTTTTTGGATGCAAATCCTTTATACTCGTTATGTTCCACTACGGGGAACTGTTCAGCGGGGATTTGTGCAAGTTCTTGAACTGTATAGATGATTTGTTGGGTGAATGATTTATTGATCAGCGCTTCCCAATCGGATTGGGAGGCTATTTTCCCGACTAAAACACCGAAACCTCCATAGCCATCATTCGGCTTTAAAACGAATAGATCCTTATGATCCCGGACAAATGGAACAAGATCAATTTCCTGGCTATGATACACAGTTTTTTTATCCAATAACGTTCGCGTCCATGGAACGTGGTTTGCATGGCACGCTCGTTCCTCAGGCGTGAACAGATCAATATATTGATCATCACTCAGAATTTCGAGAATTGATTTCCAGTCTCCCGATGCGGCACGGACCGGATTGACAAAACAAACAGCATTATCTCGGAGTGCCTGAACGAGTTGCTGGCTATCATCCCAGTATGGATCCAGGATAACATCATCGATGGCGTCACGGTAAATGAGATGAATCGGCTCCCCATTCAATGTTAATAACCGGCCATCATAGGTAAAGTCACGGGGATCTCCAAATCGTGTCGGAAATCCCATTGAGTCATAGTAGTCAACAAACGCCAGAAAATCTCCTAAGACAGTGGAATCTCTTTTACATACAAAACATATATTTGGTTTTTGTTCCGGTTCGATACCTTTTCGGGAACACCATTCGTGATATTTTTTGAAAAACGTCTTAAAATGAGATTTCACCAGCCAATCAACTTTGAAATCATATTTCTTCTGCAATTCCTTAATTACCGGAAGATCCAGAAACATTTCCAGCATTTGATCGTGCCATCCCATTCCACTCGGATCACCACAGTTATACTCAAGAAGTTTCAGTTCACCGGTTTCCGGTATGTAAAAAATATCCAATCGGTTGATAATTTGATTTCCTGGATACCCCGGATCGATGGAGGCAAGATCCGCAACCCGCCCGGTCAGGCGAATTTGTTCCCTGAATCGGCCATCCTGAAAATAGGCATCTCCTATCTTATTTAAAGAGGAGATCAGCAGGTTCGTTACCTTTTCAAATAGTGGGATGGCATTCTTATCAACAAAATAGGGTTTTAAAAAAGTAGGAAACAGTTTCCCTTCCATCACCATTTTTTTTTCAGTCATCTGCGCTGCAAGCGATTCCATCTGTGAAATCGGATCTGTTTTTACCAGCGCTTCCTCGAAGTCCTTATTGATCTTATCCAGGATACTCATAATGCACTCCTTTCAATCTTTGATCTGACTGTAACGGCAACCATAAAAACGTTAATTGTAATATACGATTTGTATTTAAAAAGCAAAAAAAGTTTGCTGCGATTCATTGTTCATTGTATTTTGTGATCGGATTGATTATGAGTGAGATGCTCATCATTTTCGCTGTGTCTGACAATGGAGGGTGATAGAATTCATGCTGAGATCCCAGTCAACTACTCTTTTTTATTATATTTCCGGTCATGGATTCGGTCATGCCACACGCTCTTGGGAAGTGATAAAGAGATTAAAAGCACTCAGACCTGACTGGTGCATTTATGTGAGGACATCCGCATCTCCCGGAATTTTTGAGGAACCGGAAGCTGGTGTTTATCTTCATTATGGTATTTATGATGTTGGAGTAGTCCAGTCAGACGGGTTGAATCTGGATGTTTCCCAGACGGTTTCCCGGAACCGGCAATTCAGGATGTCGATGGATGGAATTATTGCACAGGAACTGGAAGAAGCCCGGAAACATCAGGTATCGATGATCGTCACTGATATTCCATCCATTGCGATGCGGATTGCCCATCAATTGGCTGTACCGGGTGTTACCATTACCAATTTTTCATGGGATTGGATCTATGAGGTATGGACAGATCAACATCCTGAAATGGCATCTATCGTTTCTCAAATCCGTCAGGATTATTCGTATACGGATCTGTTGCTTCGATTGCCTTTTTCCGCGGATCTGCCCGCTTTCCCTTATGTTGAGGATATCCCGATGATCTGCCGGAAATCACAAATTACTCCATCGGAAGTCAGGTGTTTCCTGGGGATAACCGAAGATAAGCCGATTGTGTTATTGTCCTTTGGAGGGATGGGATTGAGAACGGGAAACCTTGAAAAACTATCCGGATTACAGAAATACCACTTTCTTTCAATCGGCGATTATAGCGCTCCGGGCCTGATCATACATGCCGAGGATCTGATTAAACGGGGCATTCGATATCCGGATGTGGTCAGCGCGGTGGATGTGGTTGTCACAAAACCAGGCTACGGAATCATCTCCGAATGCATCGCAAACAAAACCAGAGTCCTATATACGGATCGGGGGCCATTTCGTGAATATGAGATTTTGGTCGATCAGATGAAACGTTGGGTTCATGTGGAATATATTGATCGGGAACAATTTGAATCGGGAGACTGGGAAGAGGGGCTGGATCGATTACTATCGAAAACGGATTCCTTGGAGCAACCCCGTCTGGACGGTGCCGATATAGCTGCCAGCCGTTTGATTCAACTGATGGAAGGTGAAGTATGATTGCTCTTTCGGCATTGGATATCGTGGTTTTGTTGATTCTGACATTACCCTTTTTTCTGGGTGTGTTTCGTGGGTTTTTTAGAGCGATATTCGGGTTGGCTGGTTCAATCGTCGGATTTGGAACAGCCATGATTTTTGCTCGACCGATTGGAGATATCCTTGGAGAGGTTTTAAAGTTTAAAGAATCGTTTTTTGGACGAGTGATCGCTTTTATTATTATATATTTCGGGTTCTGGTTTACGGGCACTGCCGCAGGTTTTTTTTTCAAGAATCTTTTTAAACGCATGAAATTGGGATGGCTTGATCGTTTGATGGGCGGTATGCTGGGACTGGCAAAGGGATCATTGTTGATTGCAGCGATTCTGATTGTACTCTCATCTGTAGAAACGATGAAGCCGATCATCAATGAATCACTTATGGGTCCCCCACTTATTCAAGCAACCCGATATGCCATCCATCTGCTTCCGGAGTCCTGGCAGCACTATTTGAATCCGAAACGTTGGATGGGAAACTCCCGAGAATTCCGCCCACCTGAAAATCCTCCCTCACCAAATTCAACTGCAAAGGAAAAAAAGATCTCATGATGCGTTGAATTGGATGTCAATCGAGTCCAATCATACGCATGATACGTCCCCAAAATCCCAGCTTGGGAATTTCTTCATTGGATGCAAGCTTTACTGATCCAATCTCGCGATCATTCAATATAAACGCGATTGTTCCGCATTCTGTATTGGGAGCTACGGGTGCAGTGAGTTCCTTTACCATCGTTGTTTTGATCATTACTTCTTTCTCTTTGCCCAAGGGGATAACTGCCTGGAGGTCGGAAACGGTTACCGGAAATATCTCCTTTTTTACGCCGTTGATGATGGGAATAGGATTTTTAGCCGGTGTCCCTTTGGCAATAAGGTCCAGTTTTTTAAATTGGTTGAATCCCCATGACATCAATCGGGCTGCTTCCTCAAACCGTTCTTTCCCTTTTTCACAACCCATTACAACAGAAATCACGCGGATGCCTTTCCGTTCCGCAGTGGCTGTGACACAGAATCCGGCTTTTTGATAAAAACCAGTTTTAAGTCCATCACAGCCAGGAAATTTTCTCAGCAGCCGGTTGGTATTGGTCATCTGAAATTTTCCGTCCCGAAAATTCTCTTGTTCAATGCTGCTCCATTCGAGCACTTTGGGATAATGGAGGATCATCGCTCGAGCCAGAATGGCAAAATCAGCCGCTGAAACCAGATCCGGGGACTGGTCTTGTGCAGGAGGAAGACCATGGGGTGATGAAAAATGAGAATTTTTCATCCCGAGTTCTTTCGCTTTTTCATTCATCAGATCGACAAATCCCTGGGAGTTACCTCCAATATATTCTGCAATCGCCATGGACGCATCGTTAGCAGATTGAATAATGACAGCTTTCAGCAACTGCTCCAATGTGAACTCTTCCCCTTCACGTAAATACACTTGAGAACCACCCATTTTGGATGCATTTGCGGAGACTTTCAAAATGTCATCAAGATGGATCGTTTCGTTCGCTAATTTTTCCATGGCAATGTAAATCGACATCAGTTTTACCATGGAAGCAGGTGGTAGAGGTTCATTGGCATTGTATTGATATATCAATTCGCCGGATGATACTTCCATCACTGCGGCTGCTTTACAGTTCGGTGCCTTTATAGCAGGATCTGAATTTTGACCATCATCGGAAGGCATGACAACCGGTGATTCGTCCACCGGCTCTTCCTGCGCGTAAAGTGTGTTTGTTGTGAAACAGAAAAATAAAACAACTAGAATGACCAAGATCCGATTCACGCTTCTTTTTCTCCCTGTGAATAGATTTTTGTGTTAGTGTTGCCCAATGACAACGTCCCATCATCATAACCACAATACTCCGCCACGTCATCTTATTATTTCATCGACTGCTTCCTGGGACCCCGAAACATGTCTCTCAGTCTGCGATAATCATAATTCTGAGGCTCTTCATCGATACAACCATTGATTTCAGCGATCGCCTTTTCTGAAAGACCATTGGCGAAATAGGCTTTTGCCAGAGACGCACGATAGTCAGTGGATGGATTCATCGACGCTGCGATCAAGGCCAGTTCCAGTGCGGTTTTGGGATCGGTTGTATTTTGTTCCAATAATCCATCCGCACGGTGGTGAACCACTTCCGCCAGTCGGGAATCGATCCCATGATAGTATGGAAAAGTGTTTCTCGCCTGTTTCAGTTGTGTGACTAGTGTGGATGCACTCACGGTCGTAGAGGATTTCATGATCGACAAGAATGTTACCCTCGCTTGAGCGATTTTTTTCATATCCAATGACGGCCCTGCATCGACCCACCATTGGTTCCAGGATTCTTGATCGAATCCGAATTCCGCACCTGTATATTCCGCGAGGAAAAAAGAAAGGGAGCTTTCATTCGGATGAATATGGTACTCCAGTGGGATGTTGTCTAATAAGTCAATCAAAACAGGAATTCCACCTTTTTCGCCGAGTTGTACCAGCGCTTTTGCGGAAGCGATCCGTATTTTCACATCGGTATTCTGTACAAGTTCCTGAAGAATTTTTGCAGATGTACGATCTTTCCATTCAATGATATATTGAATCGCTTTAAATTGCACATCAAAATCCGGATCACGCAAGGCTGATCGGCACAATGGTAAGAAATGATCTGCATCCAGTATGGCGATGGCTTCCAATGCCGCTCGTCGACACCGGGCATCTTGATCCTGTGTCACCATTGATTTTAATTGTTCAAGTTTTTGGGTGTCACCGAATGTCGCCAGTATCCGAATGGCAGCTCTTCGGATATCTGCTTCGGTATCATCAAGAAGAGAACGGATGTCGTGCGCAGCACTTCGGAATCCGTATTTTTCAAACAACATCAAAACCCACCAACGTGTCTCCGGATCAACACTATGTACGAGAGGCAGTAACTGTGTCATATCAGCGTCTCGGTGCTGAGACTGAAGCAGAATCAGATCTGTTCCTTCCTGTAATACTCGACGGAATTCTGAATGACCACGTTGCATCGCTTTGACAATGATGGGCAAAGCATCGCTGCCCATCGAATCGATTCTTGACAAGGCATTGAATCGAGCGAATGGATCTCCGGAACCCAATCGGGAGTTGCTCCTGTTGTCTTCCAGAGGGCTCACAGAACTCATATTGTATTGCTGGATCCGGGAGTTTGCGGATTGGTTGATGAAGTAAAGTGCGGGGGGCAGGAGCGTGTCAATCCCGACCGCTCCATTAAATGGATGCCATGTCGTGTTGTTTTTATGGTCCGAAGAGATCTGGCCATCGGTGATATACATATCCTGACCTCTGTGGTCGATCATGATTCCTATGCACCATTGATCCGGATCCCATTCTGGAGGTGCGTTCCCGCGTAGAAAGAACCCGCCGACATAACGATCATCGCCATCATAGTCGATCTGTAATGCCAGACTGTTTTTATTTTGCGCGCTCCCTTGGCCATATCCGTCCGTAACAATATAGTGATCATCTCCGGAATAATCCAGCAGCATTCCAACAGCGGCATATCGGGCAAATCCCTGAGCTGACGAATGGGTGTTATAGATATCATTTCCACTCTGATCTATTAAAACACCACCACTCAGGTAACTCCCTGAACCCTGAGAAAGCGATCTGCTGTCATAAAGATCGTTTCCTTGATTGTCGAGGAGGATTCCCATCGACAGAAAGTAAGCCGCTCCCTGGGAGTGAGTGGGTGAGAAATAGGAATCATTTCCTTGGGCATCGACTAAAAATCCAATACCTCCCCAATAACTGGTCGATGGATTGGGATCCAACGATCGAAATCCAATACCGGATCCCTGTGCAAATCCACTATAGATCGAATAAGAGGTGCAGTCAGACCGGCCTGCGGTATAGGAATCGGTTCCGGAGCCATTCACCAGAATGCCAGCTCCGAGTGTAGATCCAAATCCCTGCCCCATCGAATCACAAATCAGGACATCATCACCTTCGATATCAATCATTGTTCCGATACCGAATGCCGCTGCTCCCTGGATCAGTACGTCTCCGCGATAATGATCCGAACCCTTCTCATCATACAGCATCCCGGCTCCGGAATACGCAGCCCCTTGACTCCAGGATCCTGAAATATAGGTATCTGAGCCAAGGTAATCGATCAACAGGCCGATTCCGAGTATCCCACTTCCCTGAACGCCGTTCCGGGTGTCATGGTAAAAATCGTTTCCACCCATATCAATCAGACATGCAACTCCAGAAGAAATCGGCAAACAGCCACCTGCATTATTATAATACACATCCGAACCATCCAGATCGACCAAAAGCGCAATATCCCGGTCATACCGATTCATGCCGGGACCACCAATCACAATGGGACCGATCGGTGAGTTATACTCCAATAGAATTTCATCGTTTTTATCCGGCCGAATGTCCTGCAGAACGGATTGGAGTTTGGGTCGGGTGATCTCAATCGCTTCGGTGAGAAGCTCCATTCCGAGAAACAATTTTGGCAAATTCACTTTCTGGATGGTCTTGATGGTTTCGATTTGTATGGCATCCGGACTCTGTGGAAGCTTCATCATTCCTCGATCTTCAGGTTCGATAAAGAGCTTTAACAGGTCGTCAGTAATCGAGGTGATCTCTTTGTCAGTCAACCGTGATAAGGCTTCTTTGCGGAGAATTGTGGCTTCCAGAAGCGCATCGCAGAGAATGGCAATCGGTTCCTCTAAACCCTCCGGTAACGCCTGAATCTTCTCCTCCAGATATTTTCGATTCTCAGGTGAGAAAAATCCTCGCTGGTTTCGAATCCGCATGTCTTCAAAAACATCAATGAGGCTGCGTTGATGGTTTCTGGGCGGGTCCTGATCATCCCGCGATCCTCCCGTCATCTCCAGGATTCGCATGAAGATCGTATTCGGAGTAATAGAACTCCGTGAGCCATTCAGGTGAGCACCATAGACGTGTGCAAAGGGTGGCAGGTAGAACGGATTGAGTAATATGTCGTTTATTGCCGGGAATCGTCCGGCTGTGACATATCCAAGCTCCCAGGGCTGCGGCATCCGAATATCAGTTCGATAGTTACGGGTCAATGACAGAGCTGTATCCAATATGGATATTTCCGGAACAGTTCCCTCTGCTCTGGCAACACACAAACACACAATATGAGCCAGAACAGTGATGAGGACGGCGCGAATCCATGATCTGAAAATAGTAAATCTGACCGGGAATTGAGGCGCAGTTCCCATTGATTGCTCATAAACACAATCTGTAAGAGTGCTCGTTGCGTTCATCGATGATATTGGCGATCCAGTCGACTGATTTTGATGTAAATTGTTTATGTCACGAGCGGATCGGGTCAAAAACGGTGTGAATGATTATGTTTCGCCTCGCGAGTTCGGTGACACATCGATCACCATCCACGATCAGTTCCAGCGGCTTCACGCCAGACGGTAATTCGCCGTGGGCCAGCATGATAGCTACGATCGAAGCGGAAAATGCGGTGGTGCGTTCCATGGCAGTGAATCCCGTGCAATCATCCTGAAAATCCATCATTTCCTGGATCATCCGGGTTTTATGCCCCGATTTGTCAACTCCTGATGCCGTCACTCTCAGGACTACCAGATCTTTGTCTTCCGGAAAAGCTAACCGGGATTTGGCAAGCACGTGGAATAATTCCCGCGGAACAATCTCCACCTGACCAACCGGAATTGGATCAAGATCCAGAAAACCCATATCGATCATCGCACGCATTTTTATATAATGACCGGAGTAGCGCACGGTTTTGTATCCGTAGTTTTTGACTTTTCCTAAAAAACTCCAAGGACCTGTTGATGTTCCACCGGATGTCAGGAATGCTTCACATTTTCCAACCGGAGCGGGAAATTCCAGCGACTCCAATTCCGTGAATGCCGGAACTTCGGTGATGCGATGATCGCGGATTTCAACACAGTTTCCCGTGTATTCATTCGTTAAACCAGCCACCGAGAAGACAATCCGATAATCTAATGGTGGTTTTGGGTTTTGCGGCAGACCGCCACATCGGACTTGGATATCATCACAATCGAGTTGTTGCAGGCATCGGGCTGCGAGTATGTTCGCGAGTCCAGGTGCCAGTCCGCAATCAGGCACAATGGTGACTCCCTGCCGCTGGGCTTCCGAATCCAGCTCGTGTTGTTTCTGTACAACTCCGGTATTGCCACCCATATCGCAATAATGGCTTTTCGCTTTGATACAAGCCCGGGTTAACGGCAGATTCAACGCATAATGAGCTGCACCGCAACATACATCCACATCACTTAAAAGTGTCGCGAGGGCTTGCTCGTCCCGAGCATCCAGCTTCACGCCAGACGCGATATTGATGCCGGTCAGGCAATTGATGCGATCTGCTGCCCGGTATGCCGCTGTTTCGTCGATATCTGCCATAATGATCTGAAAAGCATCTCCATAACATGCCAGATCATACCCTTCAGCCGTACCCTGCATGCCACTTCCAATCACTGCATATTTGTATTTTTGAGCCATGTCCAATCCTCCTGAATGGGTTCCAAAAACAGTACCATTATCGAATCATGCGTATTTCGTCAATTGATCCCATCTTTTCCTCCATCAGGGTTATCAAAAAGCTCATGATGAATCTCGGTCACATTCTCACGCTGCCCCGAGTGGCGGATATGGATAACCTGGATGCCCATTTTCAATAGAGCAGGAGTAATCAGATGATGGCGATGGCAGTGGTATGGATTTTCTTCTGCACAAAGCAGCACCAACCGGTCGCGTTCCGCCAGTTCGATCACTCTCCGGATCCCCTGCTTGAAAATCGTCTGCTCAGCCATCCACTGATAATCGATATTCATTCCTGGAGCTGGTTTTTTACCCGTGGGGAATCCACCCAGATGCTTTCCACCATACCGATACTCGAAACCACTCTCCCTCAAGTTCATCTCCAGGGAGTTTTTATTGAATTGTGGAGCCATTCGGCTGTATGGAATGGATCGAACATCGATAACGAGCTGGATACGATTCAACACCAGAAGACGAATCAGGTTATAGATGGAAATTCGGCCATGGCCGATAGTGAATATGGTTATTGGATTATCTGAATCAGGAATCGTGTAATCCACATTTGGGGATTGTGTCAGCATCCGGATTCAGCCGTCAATGAAACCATTCATGATGAATAATGTCATGATATCTACGAAACAATTAAAGAGCTGAGCATTGAATTGTTTAAGATCCCCATAGACTTCATCTGCAAGGATACAGAATCAATTGGGACGAGTAAATCGAAATCCACATTGGGATTTTGTCGAGGATTCAAATGCCACTCTCGGATACTTCCGGCAGCTCCAAGGGCGTATCGAATAAATGGCACAATATGAATGCTGATCCGCAGAGTATTTCAGAAATGGGCACTTGAAGACCAGTTTGCAGCAAGCGCCACAGTGGATACAGGATCCCGTCCGATGTTTGGAAACGGGCAAAAACATGGTACATTGACGAATAATTTTGACGATGAGTTGCGTGATAAACTCAGCCGCACTCATTCCCGGACTGGAATCAGCTCCGGATGGTTTACTCGATGGTTCATGAACGGATGGAGGAGTCACTGTTTTTGAATGATTCATTGTCTTCGATCAATCACTCGGCACGAAATATGATATTTTTTCACAGATAATTCTCCGAAATTAAAAAGGTCAAAAAATGCATCATATGATGATGTTATGCGATCGTCAAGAACGATTGCAGCCTCGTTGATATTAAAATTTACAAGGTTCATTTGCTATCGAAATTCACTTCGCGAATCACGGTGAGCAGCCTGGAACGAACGTCCTCAAATGATCCGGTCAACTCGCATCCGGCGGCTTTCTTGTGACCACCACCCCCAAACCGAGCGGCTACAGAACCGGCATCAAAGTCCTCTGTTGCTCGTAAACTGATTTTGAAATGATTTTCATGGATTTCCTTCAGAAAGGCCGAAAATTTCACATGATCGAGTGATATGCCCAGATCACTGAATCCTTCCAGTTCATTCCAAGCATTGGGATTGTCTCTGAAATATGCATGGTCAAGATGGGATATGGCAATGGAATCATTGTGATAAAGCGCGATTTCATTCAGTATTCTGGCCATCGTCTTTGCTCGAAGCAACGACCACCGGAAGAATATCCGTTCCGATATCTTCTCCGGATCTGCTCCCGCTTCCAGAAGCGTTGCCACAACTCGATGGGTTCGTTCGGTCGTATTGGAGAAACGAAACTGGCCGGTATCGAATACAATTCCGGAATACAGGATTTCAGCGAGATTGGCATCCAATGGGATGGGAAGCCGCGGAGCAAGAAGTCCCAATAGTTCACATGTCGATGACGCATGCTCGTCGATGAAATCCACTCCATTGAATCCACCCATTGAAATATGGTGATCAATACAAATGATGGATTCACACCGTCGCACCCATTCCCCGGTATCGCCCAGCCGGGAATAGGATGGCGTGTCCAGAAGCAGTGCTATTCGGGGATTGAATGGAGGTAATCCCTCGTGAAGCAGCCGAATATCTTTGAAACCTTGGAGGAAGGCATATTTCATGTCGATGGAACCGTCCTGCAATACGGCGTAAACGTTTTTATTCAGCCTTTTTAAGATGGATACCATGAAGCAAACCCCAGAAATTGCATCACCATCTGCCCGAATATGTGAGGAAATCAAAAAATCATTTTCGGTGACGAGTATTGTGGCAATACGATCTAATATTGGCGTATGAATCTCGTTCAGAATGGTCTCCTTCTGGGTATCAGCACATGTAATGGCGCCGAGTGGTCGGTGGATCAGATCGGAATCGCGATCTCTGATGTAAAATCCTAGTCGATGCCGATAATTTCGTCAATAATCCAAAAAAGGGCTTCGGGAACCATCCCAAAACCCTTATATCATCCGTGGCGTTATATGCTTTCAGGCGTGATCGTTTTTTATTCGTGACCATTGACGCCCGGTATCTGTCATTTGAAATACCCTCTGATCACCATGTAAACCCATCCATTGGAGCCGGAGTTTCCGTAATTCTGGAAATTGATCCGTGCATTGGTTTTCAAGGGGATCACCTGACTGCAATACCAGAGTCCATAATTGGAGCTGAAGCCATCTACTTCTCCGGGATAGGTCAATATCACACTTTGCCGGGCATTTGATCCAAATTGGGTTGACGGTTGCTGCCCGCGTGTTTCCACCCAATTTTTCTGAGCCGTTCCATCAACGCCTAATACGACATTTTGATGATCTCCGGAACTGGCGGTGAGGAATACATCCGCCAGAATGGCCTTCATCGTGGTATCGATTCCCGTGGGGAGTGTCACTTCAAATCCCTGCGTGCCAGTCCATGAGAATTCTTTTAACAATGGTGTTGTAAAGAGTGACAGAATCAGGTTGTTGTCGGCAATCAGACTGGTGGCTTTGATCTGACCGGCAACTTCGAGTTTGTTGGCGGTCGCGGGTGCCGCTGTGCCGATCCCTACATTTCCCGTGGTATTATCATAATACATATTGGCTCCGGCCGCCGTGCCATTGTTGTTGTAAACAAACTGTTTGTTTGTCCCGGCGATCGGTCCGGCTGGTCCGGTAGAACCCTGAACACCTTGCACACCTTGAGGCCCGATGGGTCCCTGAATGCCCTGAGCACCCTGGGGTCCGGTTGGCCCGATGGGTCCCTGAATGCCCTGAGCACCCTGGGGTCCGGTTGGCCCGATGGGTCCTTGAATGCCCTGAGCACCCTGGGGTCCGGTTGGCCCGATGGGTCCCTGAATGCCCTGAGCACCCTGGGGTCCGGTTGGCCCGATGGGTCC
>CAZELM010000034.1:1450-6871 GCA_964512995.1 uncultured bacterium | reverse complement strand
GTCCGATGGGTCCCTGAATACCTTGAGCGCCTTGGGGTCCGGTTGGTCCGATGGGTCCCTGAATGCCCTGAGCGCCTTGGGGTCCGGTTGGTCCGATGGGTCCCTGAATACCTTGAGCGCCTTGGGGTCCGGTTGGTCCGATGGGACCGACCAGGCCGGTTGGATCACCGACCCATTGTCCGGATGGATCGATCACTTCTCCGAATGCAGGTATGGTGATGCTGCGAGGATGGATATCATGATGGTAGACATCCCTGGCATTGATCGCCTGACCAATGCTGGTCAGTTGTTGTCTCGGTACCATTGTCTCGCCTTCGATCGTGATCTCGAGCCACAGTGTTCCATCAAACGGGAGATCAATCGGATTGGTTTCTCCAAGATTCACATTGAAAATACCATCCGTTACATCGATGCCGTCCTGATTTTCGCTCCACAATGATGTCCCAAACATTTCATCATTCCATATCGCGAATTGAAAGTTAAACGTTCCTGTCAATGCATTTCCTTCTGCATCCTGAATCCGGCCCTGATAATTGATTTCCATAGGAATTGCCGCAATGACGGTCGTCGAAAAGATAAGTAGCCCGATAGCTGACACATTGAAAATCCAGTTTTTCATTTGGCGTCCCTTTCGTGTACTGAAAAATGCGTTTCTGATCCCGTTTGATGATGAATACTGCATACCATCATTCGGGTAAGCTGTAGAAACAACGTTTCGGAGAAATGATTTTCTCTTCATCTTTCAGTTTTTTTATCACCTTGGAGATTTCATCACTGTCGATTCCTAACACTGTTGCGATTTCTCCCGGTTTCATCGGTTTTCCAGCTTGTTTCATACATTCCAGAATACGGGCTTCCAGGTTTTCCATAGATCAATATTTCTCCTTTCTGGAAAAGAGTGACGTTACTATCAGAAAGGTGCGGGGATGAACCCGCACCTGGAGCATACTCATATAGGCACATTTTTCAAGTTGGTCAGTTAATGAAACTACCTTCGTTGGTGTCGGTGTTTGGAATAGAACACAACTCCGAAAATACTGAGTAATAGAGCGATCCCGAAATTCCCGATAGCAGGAATTGGTGCCAGGATTTCGACGGTCGAGTAGGAATCATCCTGCATTTTAACGCCATCATTGAATACACCATTATCCCATACACGAACTCCGATCCGATAAATGCCGGGTGTCGAAAAAACGTGATTGATCGTTGCCAGTTCGGGTCCTCCACGAAGGGTGTCGAATCCATACGGAGCACCATCCAGATCCCACCAGAATTCGGTGATATAATCTCCCGGATCGAGATCGAAGGAACTGCTTGCATCGATCAAAAGCGGGATGCCTGCAGTACCGACATAAGGTCCGTCGATGATAGCGATGGGAGCGTGAGGGGGGGGAACGATATGAACCATGCAGTAGGTCGTATCCGATTGAGGTGGCAGATTGTCATCCGTGACGCGAAGTCCGACATTATAATCGCCAAATTCCTCCCAGGAATAACAGCAATCGATACCCGTACAATCATCGAAATTCCCGTCTCCGTTAAAATCCCATTCGTAACTGACTATCTGCCGATTTGAATCCAGGTGGTAAGACTCCTCTGCAGAAAGGCACAATTCCGTGACCGGTTCCCAATATACTTCATTCGCCGGCGAATTTGTGAAGGAGATCACCGCAACGGGAGGAACCGTAAACAGGGTTGACGTCAAAATGATGACACACCAGGGTGTTGTCAGTGCGCTTCCGGCATAGGGCCAGTTTCCAACTCCCCAGGAACCATTGGTGCCCTGAAAATCAACCAGTTTTCGTTTTAAACCATCAACCGGATCATTATACCAATCCTTGCCTGTGGCGCGAAGGGTAACGACTGGATTGGGGTAAGCCAGCCGCATGGCTTTGGCAAATGCATAAAACGCATAGGTCTGGTTGCTGGATGTAAAGCTCGCCCAATTATTGGCAAAATAATTCTCCGAGCCAATCCATTTTGGATCGTCGGTAGTCAGTTGATCGAAAGCCAACTGGACCATGGCTGATGCGGTCGTGTTATACCAGCCATGTCCACCGGCTGCTGATGAATCATACCCAAATGTTCCATAGGTGGTATTGTAGCTATAGTTCAGCCAGATGATATTTTCTGTTCTTACGAAATCAGGAATGGTGACACCAAAGAAATCTTCGGCAGCCGACATTCCGATCGCAGCCCATTGACATACGGAGTTGTCCGAGTCTCCGTTCCATCCATATCGCCATCCTCCACGATATCCGCCGGATTCCGCTTGACCATATGCGTACATGTCACACATGTCTATCACGATATCCCGATACGTTCGATCCCGAATATTGGCAGCACCGGTCTGGACGATCGCATCCGGAGTTCCGGAAGCGGCAATCGCATCGATGACCGCACCGCCTGGGTATGGAGGGCGGTCAAAACTTACTTGTATTCCCAGTCCATTGCCATTCGTATCCGGATCACCTGCCGTTTGTGAGGATATTGCCGCTGCGGTTATCTGGGTGAACAGGAAGCGTAATCCGAGTAATACAGTCTCGGAATATGGATTCTGCCGCATATCTCCGGTTTCTTTATGTCCATGAATCTCGAATGCATGAAGCGAGGATGCCGTTGCCGATGAATAATCGACTTCCCATCGCGTATCCCGGTACTGATTTTCAAAAGAATCATTATCCCGAGCTCCATAGTTGTAAACCCATGAACCGGTTGCTTTGTTCTGCTGTTTGTGGATAAACCAAAGTCCTTCATCAATCGCGATGTTGGCTTCCACATCGAGTGTCTTGGGTTCAACGATCAGGTAATAATGATCACTCGAACTGTGTCCCAGTGCATCCGTAATGGTCAATGTGGCGATGATCGGCTGGCCAGCCGAGACATCAGAGTAGGTATGTGTTGCTTCGATGATATATTTGTTGGAAACGGTATAGGGACCAGCCGATGTTCCATCACCAAAATCCCATGTATAAGTTAATGGTGTATAGATGCCCTTGGCAACGCCTTTTAATCGCACAGCATTGGTCTGCGTTCCATTGGTGATATTCTGATACCATACGGAGTGCGGAACCTCGGTCAATCCTTGAAACTGCCATGGTACACAAATTGCCAATGGCTCGGTGTTCAAGGAAACGACAGTATAAGACACTGCCGTCTGACCATCTCCGTCCTGGACGGTCAGTGTAACTGTGCGTGAAATACTCTGTTGATACGGTTCAGGAGCGGTTGTGTATGTATGAATCGGATTGGAACCAGTGCCGGTCGTGCCGTCTCCGAAATCCCAGACATATGAGACAATACCCACATCATCGGACGATCCTGTACCATCGAAAACGACCGGGACGTCAAGATGACTATAATAAGGACCTCCCGCACTGGCGGTCGGGGGTTGAGACCGGTATCCGGAGCCGGATGGCTTGACTTCTGGAGCTTCCGGCGGATGATCATATTCAGACACCTGCCCGATTTCCCAAAGTTCCTGTGCAGCCGCCATCTCCTCGTCACTGAAATATCCCTGAATGTCTGTTTCATCAGCCTGAGTCATCTGACCCGACGTCATTACTCCCATACATAATGACAGAGTGAATAGAAAAATGTTTAATACTTTCACGCAACCTCCATTTCTGAATTCTTTCCGCTTATCCCATCATGATAAGGCTTACAGAATTTCGATGAACCAACAACTCACTATCTTTGACAAATCCCTCTTGATCACTTGATCTATATAAAAAATAATCGAATTTAGATTGGAAATCAAATTGCAGGAAGCAATAGCTCACCGATTTGATTCAGACGGGATCCTGAATTGGAATAGGTTGAAATGGTATTGTGACGGGATCATTTCTCAGGAGATGATATTGGGTAAGAATTCATGGAGTCGAGACAGATTGGCTCGCTTCGTTCGCAGTGATGCTTTTTGAAGAGCACATTGACGCATAGCTGATGGGAAGGTAACTCCAATAAAATGGTGTCACCACTCGTGTTCAGAGCTGTTTGGAATGCAGCAAAGACTGTGAAAGCCATGGCGATTCTTCTGGAAGAACCTTTATTTTGATTCGTTTGAGTTACTGCTGTTTGGCGATCTTTCGATTTCCCTTGATGAGTGTCAATCAACAGCGGTAATTGGGCTAATAACCACAGCAGGTTGGTAAATAGCTGCGGTGGTTTGGTAGATGAGCGCGGTGGTTTGGTAAATGAGCGTGGTGGTTTGGTAGATGAGTGCGGTGGTTTGGTAGATGAGCGTGGTGGTTTGGTAGATGAGCGCAGTGGTTTGGTAAATGAGCGCGGTGGTTTGGTAGATGAGCGTGGTGGTTTGGTAGATGAGCGTGGTGGTTTGGTAGATGAGCGCGGTGGTTTGGTAAATGAGCGCGGTGGTTTGGCAGATGAGCGTGGTGGTTTGGTAGATGAGCGTGGTGGTTTGGTAGATGACCGTGTTGGTTTGGTAAATGTCGGCGGTAGGTCGGCAGATGATATCTGAGATCATTGCCTGAGGCAGGTAAAACCGGAAGCGGCAGAGCGCCGCTTCCAAAATTGATTTCATCAGGTGTGACAATACAATGATCCAGGGGAGCGGCTCATCGTGATGTTCCCGACCAGTCGGATCATTGACTATAGCGTGCATCCGATCTGATTGATCTGGGATACGCCATTTGAAATGTCATTGATCTGCTTTCAAAAGGTCGATTTCAGCTTGCTGTTTTTCAACAATCTCTTTTAATTCTTTGATGGCTTCCAGAAGAACGACCGTCAGTTTTTCATAGGAGACCGCTTTAAATCCGTCCTCATCTGTTCGAACCAGTTCGGGAATGATTTTTTCGACATCCTGAGCGATCAATCCGATCTGCTTTTCATCGGTAAAGCCATGGTCCGGGAATTCATCCGCTCGCCAGTTGAATGTGACGCCCTGCAACAGTGTCAGTCTGTCAAGGGTATCCTGGATCGGTTCAATATTCTTTTTCCATCGATAATCTGAACCAGCCCAACCTCCTGTAGCATATGCAGCTCCGCTTACGTACAGTTTATACGTTCCCGGATTATTTGTTCCGATACCGACATTGCCTGTAGACTGTTTCAGAAAAATCTGATTGGAATGTCCATTCGGATAGGTTCCGAGAATGAGGTCATAAGGGGTTCCGCTGAGTGAATCCGTATAGATCCGGTGACTGGTTCCGATCGTATCCATCAATAATCCCTTGTAGGTATCTGCTGTATTCGTGCGGAGTGAACAGGAACCGGAAACATCGAACATGGTATTGAATCCATCCCCTGGAGAAGCAGTATTGATGCCGACAGCGCCGGTGGATTGCCGGAGAACCAGTTGTTTGGTGTGTCCGTTGGGATAGGTTCCGAGAATGAGGTTATATGGGGTTCCGCTGAGTGAATCCGTATAGATCCGGTGACTGGTTCCGATCGTATCCA
>CAZELM010000034.1:0-1350 GCA_964512995.1 uncultured bacterium | reverse complement strand
GTTGTTTGGTGTGTCCGTTGGGATAGGTTCCGAGAATGAGGTTATATGGGGTTCCACTGAGTGCATCCGTATAGATTCGGTGGCTGGTTCCGGTGTCATCCACAATCAACCCTTTGTATAAATCCGAGAAATCGGTTCGGAATGAAGAACTCCCGGCTACATCGAATCGTGAATTGAAACCATTGCCGGGAGTTGCCAGTCCGATTCCCACGGATCCGACATTATAGTAGATATCATCGGCTGTTTGAGTCCAGAATGTGTCGCCTTGGGGGCCGGTTGGTCCAGGCACACCTTGCGGACCCGTTGGTCCTGTTGTACCCCGAGATCCTTGAGGTCCTGTCGTTCCGGGAACACCTTGGGGGCCGGTTGGTCCCACCAGACCAGTTGAAGGTCCAACCCACTCTCCCGTTTGATTGATGATTTCACCGTATCCCATAATACTGATGTCCCGTGGGTGGATGCTCTGATCATACACATCTCGGGCATTCTGGGATTGACCGACTGTGGCCAGTGCCTGTCGAGGTAACAATGTCTCGATGCCGACTGATATTTCGAGCCAGTAATTGGCATCAAAGCTGATGTTCACAGGATTCACTGCTCCCAGAATCACCGAAAAATAGCCATTGTTTACATCGATGCCCGTTTGGTACTCATCCCAAAGCAGGTTCCCTCCGGTTTCCCCATCGTAAATAGAAAAAGTAAAATCAAAGGTACCTGTCAAAGGTGATCCCTCACCATTCAAAAGATGCCCTTGATAATTCAACTGCTGAGGAATTTCAGCAGAAGTGATTGTGCATGCTGATATAAGCAGCAGCATTAGGATTGATAATCTTGTGCTCATCGATCTTCTCCTTATTGTAAGTGAGATACTTCATTGTATCTATGTATCTGTTTTCAGTATTGATTCAAAGCAATATTGCACGCGTTCCGTTGAAGGAACCAAGCTTGAATTACAATAACTCATGTATGAGTATAATTATCGAATATCAGACTGTAAAATCTAAAAGAATGCTGAAAAAAACGGGTTATCCTTGTCATTTGGTTTTGCTGATTGAGTCAAGCTGATATGTCATCGCTGTGATTCTTCGAAATGCGTTTTCTGATCTTTGTTTTTGATTAAAATATATTCCTGTTTGGGTTAGCAGATCGGTTTTGATATACTACTATTGATATCGAATCGTGCGTTTGATCACGATGAAAACATTTGATCACATAATAAAAGTCATAGGAGAACGATATGAGACAAAAGATTGTCATAAGCTGGGCATTTCTGTTCATACCGATAGCGGTGTTCGCTGCGATTCCCTTGCAGATCAATTATCAGGGCCGACTGTTGGACACGGAAGGCAA
>CAZELM010000033.1:35320-52386 GCA_964512995.1 uncultured bacterium | reverse complement strand
GAATCCTGGAACAATCCGGGGAAGTGAGCACCCCGACAGTCGGAACACCGCAAGGCGGGGTCATGAGTCCCATATTGGCCAACATTTACCTGAACGAGGCGCTGGATCAATGGTTCATAGAAAACTATGCATCATATACCAACGTCATCGTTCGGTATGCGGACGACGCAGTGTTCTTCTTCAAGAACAAAGAAACGGCGGACGCATTTCTCAAAGACCTTCAGAAGCGAGTGCAGCGATTCGGACTCTCCCTCAACATGGAGAAAACCCACACGGTGGATTTCCATAAATCGCTCAACAATGACTTTGATTTTCTTGGATTCACGATCTATTGGGGAGAGAAGAAGAAATACCGACCGCGACCGTTGAAATTCAAGACGAGGAAGAAGAGTCTGCACAAGAAGATGCAGGAGTTCGAGCAGTGGATCAAGGCAAACCGCAGCGCGATGAAACTGGCGGAACTGTGGAAGAAGGCGGGAGAAAAGCTAAAGGGGCAGTACAGCTACTTTGGGTTATGGACGAACTATCCAAAACTATGGCACTTTTACACAGAGACGGTCAGGAGCCTATTCAAATGGCTCAATCGACGCAGCCAGAAACGGTCATACGACTGGGAATCATTCCTGCGAAGACTGGAAAACTTACCGCTGCCCAAGCCACCACCTACGCAAGAACTGATATGCTTTGGGAGAAGATGGTATGCATGAACCGAAACAAATTTCGAAGAGCCCCGTGCGGGAAATCCGCATGCGGGGATCTGTGAGGGTCTTACCTCTCGTTGACTCTTGGAGCAGCGGGAGGTAATTCTACTCGATGGATCTTTTTTATTTTTTCATTGTTGCGGTTTTTTTCCTGGGTTTGATCGTGGGTTCATTTTTGAATGTCGTCATTTACCGGGTACCCAATAACATATCCATTGTTTATCCGGCATCACATTGTTCATGCGGTCATAAAATCAAACCCTATGAGAATATTCCGATCCTCAGTTACGCTGTATTACGGGCTCGGTGCAGCCACTGCCTCACCCATATTTCCTTTCAGTATCCATTTGTCGAGTTGTTTACGGGAGTCATATTTGTTGCCGTAGCATGGCGGTTCGGATTCAGCCTGGACTCATTGATCGCAATCGGATTCAGCGGAATTTTAATTTCTCTGTCTGTGATTGATTTCAACACAAAGCTTCTTCCGGATGTCATTACATTGCCTACTCTTCTTGGAGCGTGTATTTTATCGATCCTTCAGCCTTACCTTCGAACAGTTTGGGATGTCGATCCAAAAACTGCCTTCTGGGGTATCCTGGCCGGAGGTGGACCATTGCTTCTCATTTCTTATGTTTACTTCAAACTCACCGGACGGGAAGGCATGGGAGGCGGCGATATCAAATTGATGTTTTTCGTCGGAGCGTTTTTGGGACCGAAACTCGCTTTTCTGACCCTTTTCCTGGGTGCATTATCCGGAACGATTATCATTGGAATGATTATGCATCTGAGAGGAGGGAACCGCCACACGGAATTTCCGTTCGGACCTTTCTTGTCAGGAGCAGCCTGGATTGCTACATTATGGGGTGAAAATATCATATCCTGGTATCTGAACCTGAGGGCATTTTAACTCGATAGCAATAAAGAGAATAGTGGGAGCGGCTGGTTGGCGATCAATAACAGTTTCATCGCTGTTTGATCCGTTTCGAACGTCAGGTTTCACAGGCTAAAAACGAAGATTGGGAGCTACTATGCGGATTTTGATTGTTGAGGATAATGTCGGAATGCTGCGAATGCTAGAAAGAACTCTTTTGCGGGAAAATTATACCGTGAAATGTGTTTCGAATGCCGAAGATGCGGTCGATGCTATCGCGAAAGATTCATTTTTTGCGGTGATTACAGATTTGAATCTGCCGGGTTTGAGGGGCCTATCCGTTTTAAAGGCTGCCAAGTCTGCAGATCCGAGAACGATTGTCATCATCATTACCGCCTTCGGTACGGTTGAAACAGCGGTCAAAGCCATGAAGGATGGCGCAGACGATTTTATCACCAAGCCGTTCGACACCAATCTGCTTCTGCTTCAACTCAGCCGCGGAATGGAACGATACCGTCTGCTCAATGAGAACATCCTGCTGAAAGAAGTATATGAACGGAAGCATGGAAGTCCCATGATCATAGGCAAAAGTGAACGATTCAAAGCCGTTACGATGCAGGTTCAGAAAGTGGGTCCAATGGATGCGACCGTTCTGATACTCGGAGAAAGCGGAACCGGGAAAGAACTCCTGGCTCATGCAATTCACTCATTATCTCCCAGAAACAAAAATCAGATGGTAGCCATCAATTGTGCGGCTATCCCGCAACATCTCCTGGAAAATGAACTATTTGGGCATGAAAAAGGAGCATATACGGGTGCGGAACAACGCAAGTTAGGAAAACTCGAATTGGCTGATCAGGGTACGGTTTTCCTGGATGAGATTGGTGATATGAATCCCATCCTGCAGGCTAAATTGCTCCGATTTCTTCAGGAGCGGCAATTTGAACGTGTCGGTGGAGTGAAAACACTGACGGTGGATGTGCGGGTGGTTGCGGCTACGAATCGTGATCTTCGCACAGCGGTCCGAAATGGTGAATTCCGGGAAGATTTGTATTATCGACTGAGCGTGTTCCCCATCGAAATTCCACCACTGAGGGATCGCCCGGAGGATATTCCGATTTTAGTGGATCACTTTTTGGATTATTATGGACGAGAGTTCGGCAAAGGATCACTGAAACTGGCTCCCCGGACAATTGACCGCCTGCTCAAGTATGAATGGCCGGGAAATGTAAGGGAACTTCAGAATTGTATCGAACGCGCTGCCATTTTGACTTCAGATGGCATCATAAAATCGGAACATATCTCAGTCAGACCGATCCGGGATGTCGAACCATTTCAGTTGAACGAAGTCCATATGGAAGGCTCGCTGTTAACAGTGGTGGAAAGAGCGCGTCGATTGGTGGAACGACGGATGATCCGAAGATCATTGGAGCATAATGGATGGAATAAAACACAAACAGCCAAAGAACTCGATATCAACTACAAGACACTCCTCCTCAAAATCAAAGAATACGAGATAGATTAACAACTTTCAGCTAAGCGTTTTCATCCGGTTTTTATGATCTTTTTATCTAAGCCACGGAAGGATACTGATAGACACGAATATGATCAGAAAAAGTTTGTTGTACATAACATAAATTGCAGAACCGGATCAAAAAACAACGATCATAACTAGTGAATTTTTCAAGAATAAAAAACGTAATGATCTGATAGTGGGAGTTGGATGTCCAACAGTGACATAATAGAAATGAAATCATCGGGTAAAGCAGCGCTGAGTCGAAGCGGAATTTTCTTTGTTGGATGCTCAAACGTCAATGAATAAGCGTGGAGGCAAAATCCGGGCAGGTTTTTCAACAGCGATCGTACCATGGGATTTCGAATCGTATTTTCTTTGTTTTTTCCATATACCAAATCTCCCAAAATCGGAAATCCCAAAGATGCGGCATGAACTCGGATTTGATGGGTTCTTCCAGTATGCGGATGTGCCCCAATCAGACAGGCTCCATTGCCTCTCGCGATGATCTTAAATCCCGTCCGGGCGGATCTGCCGGAGTTCATGATGCACATCCGGATTCGATCGCATGGATCCCTTCCGATCGGAGCATCGACCATCGTTTCATTCCAATCCGGAATACCATACACAAGAGCCTGGTATTCTTTTTCAACCTGACGTTGAGCAAACTGACGTGAGATATGGAGATGCGCTGAGTCGTTTTTTGCAATGACAATAAGACCCGATGTGCCGCGATCAAGTCGATGTACGATCCCCGGTCGTAATTCTCCGCTGATTCCAGATAAGTCGTTACATACATGGATCAGTGCATGCACCAGTGTCCCACTGTGAATCCCAGCCCCCGGATGAACCGTCATTCCACGTGGTTTTGATACGACGATGATATCCTGGTCTTCATATTTGATATCCAGAGGGACGTTTTCTGGAATAAGTCCTGTTGGTTCCGGGTCAGGAAAGATAATGTCTAATCGATCTCCATTCCGTAATTTATAGGATGGTTTACTCGGTTTTCCATTGACATGAATGTGTTGAGATTCAATCAATAACTGGATCCGTGAACGGGATCTATCTGGAAAAAGATGGACGATGTGTGTGTCAAGCCGCTGACCGACAGCTTCGTGATCAATGATGAATTCCATGATACCTGTTAAAAGGAAGCTTCCATTACGATACTTTTGTTTTCGATCGGCTCAGACAGAAAATACTGATCGATGCAATGACGGCCGCCAGAATGGCGACAAGTTGTGTCATGGTCATTCGTCCCACGGAGCCTCTTGGATCTCCACGAAAATACTCCACAATAAATCGGATAACGGTATAACCGATCACATAGGCCGGCAACATCATCCCTGGTTTTTTTCTCAAATACGATTCACTCAGTAGCAAAAGGCCAGTCAGTAGCAATAAGAGAGCGGATTCATAGAGCTGAGTCGGGTGCAGAGCTATTCCTTGAGGAGCCAGGGAATCGGGATGATTGAATATAATAGACCATGTATATGAACATTCTCTCCCATAACAACAACCAGCAAGAAAACAGCCAATTCGCCCAAATGCGTGAGCCAGTGGAATCGAAGGCGTCAGCAAGTCCAGCGTGTGAAGCCTGGGGAGTTGGTTTCGGGATGTGTAAATCAGAAACACGATTACTCCCGAAAATAAAGCTCCAAAAAATTCAAACCCACTCCCAAAATTTTTTATAAATTCAATAGGATCATCGGTGATCAATTTCATATCATATAAAAAATAGTCCGGTAATATCAGCCAATAAAAGATTTTGGAACCGATGATTCCGCCAAGAAGGAGATAAAATGCCAGATCAACACATTTCTCCCATGGGATCCCATAATTTCGAGCTCGGCGCTTGATGAGCCAGAGTCCGATAAAGAAACCAAGAACGATCATGGTTCCATAGGATCGTACTGTAAATGGACCGATATTAATCAGATTCGGATGCATTTCCCCTCCGATCTTGGATGAACATTTCGATAATCAGCAATGTAACGCCGATGGTGATGCAACTGTCGGCAAGATTAAATATCGGCCAGTGCTTATCAAAATAATGAAAATCCAGGAAATCAATCACATAACCGAGTCTTATTCGGTCAATGATATTTCCGATCGCACCACCGGTAATCATGATAACAGCCATCGGCACCAGATAGCTGTCCGGTGAACGGCTCCGGTATACATGAATAATGATCGCAAAAGCACCAATTGAAACCAGAGTAAAGAAAATCGTTCGCCAGGGTTCTGCGAGTTCCGACATCATCCCGAAGGCAGCTCCTCGATTGTGCACAAGCGTCAGATCAAAAAATGATTCAATGATGGTGACGGAATGATGTAAGTCGAGATACTGAACTGCGATGGATTTGGTCCATTGATCTGCAATAATAAGCAGAAAGATGACTAGCAAACCCAAAATGGTCGAAATTTTCAGGTGATAGTGTTTGATCTCATCCACGTGTTAATGTCCCTGATAATCATCGTTTTGATTCAAAGGTTGTTGAACTCCGGTAATCTGTCGGAAAAAATTCCCAGCATCCACGCATGATCATTCAGTGGAGCTGATACTAGACAATAAGTTAGAATCATCATTTAGGCAATCCTGCCGGAAAAGAGAGTATGATTCAGATATCATACCAATGACATACCAAATGAAATCGATTTACGCGGAATCATTATGAAATGAGATGTTAATCGAATGCCAATTCGTTGCACCGGCAAAATGTTGAATAAATCTTTTTGGCTTTCGATATTCCAGTGGTGAAAACCAGGACTCTTTCGCTGCGTTTTATTTAATCCCAAAGATTCTGCCTCTTTTCTGATCGTTTCATCCACCGCATCCGCCACACCTTCCACCCATCCGGATCCGTATGCATCCAGAATAACAGAGGCAGCAATTTCTCCGCTTTGATGCAGTTGATCGACGCGCTCTTCCAGTTCCAACCCGATCGTTACAGCACCCAGTGCGATGAGCGATGCGTCCGGAAACCATTCTGAAAGGATTCCGGCTGACTCGAATAAACCATATACGGCAGCAGGGTGTGATAGTTCCTTTGCGACTTTTTCCATCTGGTTTTGAACTTGTTGTGAAGATGGGGAAAGCATTGAATTCTTTCGGACATGTAATAATCGCGAAACCATACCAAGATCGGGTGCACAGACATAGCCGGATAACAGTCTGATTTCTCCGATAATAATGCGATTCCGTGGATTAGGATACGGATGTATCATCGTTTAAGGCGTTCTTCTGTCTGCCATGCATCACCATTTCACGCGACGCATGATAGAGCCATTGTTCGATTTTCGGATGGATTTTGAACAGCCATTCGGAAAGCAACACGGAAAAATAAATGAAGATCGCACGTTGGAGTGGATTATTCCGGAAAATATTATGCCTGCCAATGAAAGCCGTTCCTTTCCGAATCATGTGTCTGACTCCAGGAGGAAATGGGAAAAATCCATCATCCAATAATCCAAAGTCATTATAAAAGCGACGTTGAAAATATGGGAAATACGCATTGGTTCGATAGAGTCGGCCAAAACGCTCTGATAACCACCATTCATCAAGATGATACTTCGACTTGTATTCCTCGTACAATCGGGTTCCGGGGACAGGGATCAGAATACCCAATGGATTGAATTCATCCGTGAAGGGTGCAATTTTTTTTAGTAGTCGGAATGAATCATTGACACTGGCCGGAGAATCCCACGGAAATCCCCACATGAATCCGACAATGGACTTGATCCCGGCTTCATGGGTCCATCGCAAAACATCGACGGCTCGGTCCAGATCCAAATGTTTATTCACGCGATGCAGAGTATCTAAATCCCCGCTTTCCACTCCATAAAAAATTCGGAAACATCCTGCCCGTTTCATTTTATGCAGCAGTTCCGGAGTTGTGAGATCGAGACGGGTAGTGCACTGCCATACCGGTCTGAATCCCGGTGTACTCAGTATCAGATCACATAAGTGGTGGATTCGGTCCAGATTGGCGGAAAATGCATCATCCATAAATTCAAATGCATTCACTCCGAATTTTGAATGCAGAAAAAGCATTTCCTGGAACACATTCTCGGCGGATCGCAGTCGGCACCCATGCCCAAAAACGCCTTTATAGCAATATGTGCAGCTTGCTGGGCAGCCTCTGCCGGAGAATATCGGACCATATGCTTGATAATACGAAGTATCTTGAGTGTACCATTGTTTCGGAAAGAGATGTTTGGCTGGAAATGGGAGCGAATCCAGGTCATCGATGAGCGATCGTGCTGGATTATGCCTGATTTGACCCCCGTCATCCAGATAGGATATGCCCGGAATCTGGGAGAGATCTCCCTGAGATTCCAGGCATTCCGATAACGCACATACTGTCGTTTCCCCTTCCCCCCTCACAACAATATCCGCTCCATGCAGCAGAGCTTCCTCTCCAGAGAGACTGGGGTGGGGACCTCCAACAATGATTTTAATATTGAGGCTTCGCAATCGCCGGATCAGATCATATGCCGGCTGAATGAAAATCACATTGAGGGTCAATCCAATCCACAACGGGTTCAGATCCCGGGTAAAGTCAATGAGTTGTTGCTCGTTACAGGGAGGATGCTGTGCTGAGAGATCCCTGATGTGGACCTCATTCCCGGCGTTTTCCAGAACAGCAGCGATATATGCTAAATTCAATGGCGGTGTAAAGTTACGATAGAGAGATGTTGGGAAAACGAGTAATATTCGTGCCATATGGAATCAATATCTGAAACTGCTTCCTCCGACAAATTCACGTAGAATGGAAGTATTGGGAACCTCGGCAGTGGATACATCCAGGAAACAGGACAGGAGGTCAATCAAACGATGGGCGTCAGAATATTCTTTTTCGGTGCGGGGGATTTTCTGCAATACGGGCAGAGCAAATCCACGCAGAACGCATTGCTCGAACACCAATGCAGAATTGAACATGACATCCGCATCCTCCTGATACGGAAATATCCACTTGTCTTCGCCTTCCCGGACGAGCGGCCACCGGCGCAGTGTATCCAGAGCGGTGTATGTCCTGAAATGGCTGTCTCGCACAATGCGTCGAATCAGGCGCGTGTCGGTGGTCGAAAAACGGTTGTGATTGTCAATATTGATGTGCGTCAATGCACTCACATAGATCTTGAATTTCAGATGGGACGGTATATTGGGAGTCAGGGCTTCATTTAATCCGTGAATCCCTTCGACAACCAGCACATCCTGCGGTCCGAGTTTGATGATCTTCCGCGATGGCCGCCGCTCCCCTTCGCCAAAGTCATATTTCGGGAGTTCGACTTCCTGGCCATCCAACAACCGGTTTAAATGCTCGTTGAATAACTCGATGTCGATGGCGGAGAGGTTTTCATAGTCAAAATCACCATTTGGAGTCCGCGGTGTAAGTGTTCGCGGAACAAAATAATCGTCCATCTCGATCGTATGCGGATTGATCATATTGACCCGAAGCTGAATACTGAGACGTTTTGAAAACGTCGTCTTACCTGAAGACGAAGGACCTGCTATCAGTATCAGGCGCGGCAATGGAGTCCGCTGAGCAATCTGATCAGCCACATACGCGATCTTCTTTTCATGGATCGCTTCTGAAATTTTGATGATTTCATTGATGCGGCTATTTTTGATGTGGGAGTTGAGATGTCCTGCATCGTTAATCTGAAGGATCTTCGCCCAACGTTCAAACTCCTGAAAAATTTCAAATAACTTGTTATACCGCGTGACTTTATGAATTGTCTCGGGTTTGGAGTGACTTGGAGAATGAATCAGAAATCCGTCTTTGAATTTCTCCAATGTAAAATGCTTCAATATTCCCGAAGACGGTACCAGTGGCATGAAAAAATAGTCTTTGAGTTCTCCAAATGTATAGACATGGATGGTGTCCTGCTGAATAAACTGAAGGAGACGGACCTTGTCTTCCTGTCCCGCAACTGCCATCTCGTGAATGGCATCCTCCCGTTTCATTCTCTGCCGCTCAAAAGGTTCGTTGGCCTCGACAATCTCCTGCATCCGATCCCGGATATCATCCAGCATCTCTTCCGTGATCAGCCCGCCTTCGGACTGGCAGTAGAACGCTTTTCCAAGCGAATGTGCGACCACGATGTTGATGTGTGGATAGAGCTCTTTGACCGCACGTAACAACAGAAACACCAGAGAATGCCGATACGATTTGATCCCATCAATCGTCCCCAGATCCAGGAAATTGACTCTGCAATCCCGCACTGGCTTATACCACAAATCCACCAGACGATTGTCTACCCGTGCAAGTACCAGAACATTGGTGTGATCTTTCTGATAGGGTGCCATCAAGTCCATCAAGGACGTTCCGTTTTCAATCGTCACTGCTTCCCGGTCTTCAAGTAATACTTTCATAGTTGTCTAAATCCTGATGATCAATACCACTGCTTTGCATCAATTCGACACGTCAATCATTTTTTCTATAACAATGTTGTGTTATGAATCTGTCAGTTCGCTGATTATTTAGCGCCATGACTTTTAAGTAATTCGGTGACTTCTTTTTTCTCCATTTTTTGAGCGATTGCCAAAGGCGTGATATCCTGGGTCGCTTTGGCGTTCACATCTGCGCCTTTCTCAATCAATATCTTCACAACTTCAATCTGGTTCATGAACACTGCACGATGAAGCGCTGTGAACTGGTCCTTGTCTTTCGCGTTGACATCGGCACCTTTTTCAAGCAGGAAATTCACCACATCCGTTTTTCCCCGGAAGGAGGCCCAGATCAAGGGAGTATACCCATTTGATTCATCTCGCTCATCAACTTTGGAACCCTTCTGGATGAATTCCTGAACCAGTTTCAAATCCCCTGTAGCAGCCGCTTTTGGCAAAGATGTCGGTACTTCCGGTTGAGCGGCTTTCATCGGTGGCTGATTCTGATTGCCTGTGGAATCCGCCGGTTTACTGCTCGAATCCATCGAATTGCTGCTCGAGTCCGTCTTTGTTGGAACAGCCTGCTTCGTCGCAGGTTCAGGCTTTTGACATCCCCCCAAAAGAACAATGCTTGATATGATGATAGTCAATAAAATGAATTGCTTCATAACTCCCTCCAAGGTTTGAATCGAAAATCCATGGTATCTTAACAGGATTTTCTTCCCTATTTCAATCATTAAAACCATTGATGGATGAGCGATGACAATGTTCGCCCGTTCAATAGATTCACACTTTTAGTCTCATCCACAAAGAATGTCAAATAGTTCCATTGAATGAGAGACACAAACCATCCGGATATCTGGCTGAAATCCGGTTATTTTTTCTGACTTGATTCGAAAAGTGTCAATTCACAACGTTGGGAATCTCATCGTCTGCCATGAGATCCCCACCATTGCAGAGATGACAATGGGGATCGAAGATGCCATTGGTCATCGAAAAAAAGATGGAAAAGACACTTCCGAAAAGCTGTCAAGATCTTTCTTCTTCACATTATCTTTCACTCTTTCTATAATTGCTTCGAAATTTGGAAACTCCAGATATTCGGAGATTCTGAACCGGTATGAAGGTTTATTGTTACGGGTGCTTTGATTGGAAATGGAGTGTATTAAATCGAATGAACAAAACAATGCGTCAACATTTCTCCGTTTTACCGCTGATTTTCATTGCCTTATTTTTCACGTTGCCGGATACACGATCTGAAAATGACAATCAATCCCAAACACTCAGAAATTCATTGGAACAGATCGTCAATACGCCCATTGTTCGGAATGGAGACGCTGGGATTTTAATCTGGGATATCCGATCCGATCGAGCCATTTTTGAATACCAGCCGGATAAATCTTTAATCCCCGCTTCAAATATGAAAGTATTCACCACCGCCGCTGCATTGGGAATTCTGGGACCGGAATTTGAATTTACATCAGAAGTATATATTGATGGGACTATTCAAGGTACTACCTTGACCGGAGATCTCATCCTTTATGGCGGCGGCGATCCTTTTTTCGTCCCGGAAGAATTATGGAAGCTGGCCAAATCCGTTCGGAATTCCGGTATCACACGCATCGACGGCAATCTGATCATTGATGAAAGTTTTTTTGATAACCTCAGAATTCCGGATTCTGATTGGGAGCGGATCAAAATGCCCCTGTGGTACAATGCTCCGACCGGAGCATTGGCATTCAACTTCAATACGGTAACCGTCATGGTGAGTCCTGGAAAAGCTCCCGGAGATCCTCTTCTGGTAAATACCGATCCTGCATCGAGTTATTTCAAGGTTCAAAACGACGCAATAACCGGTAAACCAAAATCTGCCAACAACCTCGTTCTGTTGATGAATGAAACCGATGACATCTGTACCATTTCCTTGAAAGGCAAACTCCCGAAAGATTACCATACGCAGGAATATTTTCGGCATATCGAGAATTCCGGATACTATTGCGGCATCTCATTCGTTGACTATCTGATGCAAAATGGTGTCACAATTACCGGAAAAGTAAAAACAGGCATTAAGCCGGAAAAAGTCAAACACCTCGTTTCTCAGGAATCCGCTCCACTGGCATCCATTCTCCGGGATGCCATGAAATTTTCCAATAACTTCATGATGGAACAGACATTGAAAACCTTGGGAGCGATTCAGTCGGCCCCACCCGGAAGCACGGCATCCGGAATACAGGCGGCTACGGAATTTTTCACAAAAACAGCCGGTTTGAATATGCAGGGATTTGAAATGAGCGACGGTTCCGGGCTGTCGAGAAATAATCATGTCAGCGCGCGCCAGATGACGGATCTGTTCCGATATATTCTCGGAGAAAGCACCTTTGGTCCGGAGTTTATGAACTGTTTACCCGTAGCAGGGATTGATGGAACACTGCGGCGCCGCTTGAAAAACGATGACCGCTGCCGTCTGGTACGTGCGAAAACCGGATTGGTCGACAATGTCAGTTGTCTGTCGGGTGTCGTTGACGGCCGGAATGGAAACGGTCTCATTTTCTCCATCTTGATGAACAAAACACAAAACAGACATGGAGATGCCAAAAAGACACAGGACAACATCATCAGAGCGTTATTGAATTATTGGAGCAAAGCCGGGGAGCAATGATGTGATACCGTTGAGTATTCTCACTCAGAACCTGATTTCTGATGCGAAATGGCCCCCTGAAAAGTGTAAACTTCGAGTGTTCCATGCAAGTGCTCCGGAGTATGGAATACCTGCATCTCCTCCATCTGAATTCATCCGGTCAATACTGGCCAGACACGGAATCTCAAGACTGTACCGTCATCAGCAGGAGGCAATCCAAGCCGTAACCACCGGAAAAAATGTGCTTCTGGCAACCCCGACCGCCAGTGGGAAAAGCCTCGCCTATCAGCTCCCGACATTGGACATCCTGGAAAAGAATCGGGATGCCACCGCATTGTATCTGTTTCCATTCAAAGCCCTGGCCCGGGATCAGGCCAAAGCCCTCCGTGAACTCGCTCCAGAATTGCCAATCCTGACACAACGGCCGCTCGTTGAAGTACTGGATGGCGATACACCTCAGTCCTTCCGAACGAAAATCCGGAAAACGCATCCCTCTGTCATCATTTCCAACCCGGATCTGATCCACTACAGTATTCTGCCCTATCATACAAAATGGGAATCGTTTCTGAAAAATCTGAAACTTATTGTTGTCGATGAAATACACGTGTATCGGGGAGCATTCGGATCTCATGTGTTGCAGATCATGAGACGGTTGAACCGCATATTACACCATTATGATGCGCATCCACAGGTCATCGCATGTTCTGCCACGATTGGAAACCCATTGGAACTGGCAGGAAATCTATTGGAAGCACCATTCCAACTCATCGAGACCTCGGGTGCTCCCACATTGGATAAAGCCTTCATTTCATATCTCCCGGATGAGCAGGTAACCACCGCTGCTGTAAATATGTTCGAGAGCTGTTTGAAATGCGGACTTAAAACAATCGTTTTTACGAAGTCGAGGCGATATACAGAATTAATCTACTGGTACCTCAAACGGCGAATCCCAGAAATATCGACTCGGATAGCGGTCTATCGAGCCGGATTTCTTCCTCAGGATCGCCGGGAAATCGAAGAGAAGCTCTTTCAGAATCGGCTGGATGGTGTGATCTCCACCAGCGCGCTGGAACTCGGGATCGATATTGGTGGACTGGATTGCTGCATTCTGGTGGGATTCCCCGGTTCTGTCTCCAGCTTCCGGCAGCGCGCCGGCCGCGTGGGTCGTAACCGGCAGCCATCCATTGTCATCTTCATCACCGGTCCCGATGCCCTGGATCGGTATTACTATGATCATGAAGCCCTCATTCATCAATCTCCCGTCGAAAAAGTGGTGGTTTATAAAAACAATGAACACATCTCGGATCAGCACCTGGAATGCGCAGCAGATGAATTGATTTTGGTGCCCGGTGTCAATTATCCGGAAGATGATCACATTCGCCAGAGACTCCAGATACTCTCTGACCAGTTTGTCCTTCTGGAAAGCGCAGAGGGCGGTCAGTTTGTCAGTCGAACCAGCCAACCGCATCGCCGGATGTCCATCCGCTCCGCCGGTGAAAGTTATGAGATATATCAGGCCAATCATGGTGTGATCGGATCGATCGACGGGATTCGTGCATTCAAGGAATGCCATCCCGGAGCCATTTATCTTCATGGTGGCAAGGTATTCAAAGTATCATGCCTTGATCAGCAGAACTATAAAGTTACCGTGGAGCCGGGTCCGGATGAAGTTTATACCCAGTCTTATTCGAGCAAGGAAACGGAGATTCTGACTGCCGAGGGAACGCGTCAGTTACCGTATGCCACGATTTCTCATGGCCGGCTGCGTGTACGCGAAAAAGTCACCCATTATGCGATCCGGAGAATATTCTCCGGTGATATCGTATCGAAACAGGAACTCGACCTGCCGGAAATGGTGTTTGAAACACGTGGGATCTGGATCTCGTTCTGTGAGGAGCTGATGGACCACTTGATCCCAAATTCTCTGCATCCCATGGGCGGTCTCCACGCCATCGAACACGCATTGATCGGATTGTACCCACTCGTTGCGATCTGCGATCGGAGTGATCTGGCGGGGATCTCCACCCGCGGTCATATTCATACCGGAACAGCCGCGGTCTTCGTCTATGACGGTTATCCGGGAGGGCTCGGACTGGCTGAAAGTGCTCTGGATTCCTTTTCCGATCTCCTGAAAAAAACACTGAACCACATCCGGGAATGCAGTTGTGTATCCGGATGCCCCTATTGCATCCAGTCACCGAAATGCGGAGCTGGAAATGAACCTTTGGATAAAAAATCCGCGATATTCCTTCTGGAACATGTGAGCGGTGAAAAGGAGTATACTATGGATGATCAGAATCCATGTCAGCGAGGACTGTTCGATTTCCAGATTCCGGAACTTCCATCCGAAGAAGCCTGTCCGTCTGGAACAGAACTCGTGTTCGATCTTGAAACACAACTGTCTGCTGATGAGGTGGGTGGATGGAAAAATTGTCACGAGATGCGTGTGGCCATCGGCGTTGTCTATGATATTCAAAGGGATCAATATGAATTTTATGCGGAAAATCAGATCGATCGACTGCTCCGGCGTCTGAAAAATGCCCGGCGCATCATCGGATTCAACACAGAACGCTTCGATTTCAAGGTGTTATCCAAATATACATCCATGAATTTCCATTCGCTACCCAGTCTGGATCTGCTTCGGTCCATCGAAGAAAAGCTTGGTTATCGTCTGTCTCTCGATCAGATTGCCACCGCGACCTTGAACACCTCCAAAAGCGCCGATGGTCTGCAGTCATTGAAATGGTGGAAAGACGGACGCATCGATCTCGTTGCAGAATACTGCAAAAAAGATGTTGAAGTGACGTATCGGGTGTATGCCTTTGGCGTATCAAACGGTCATATCCTGTGTCCTCACCGAAGCGGTCAGAAATGCAAGATTCCGGTATCGTGGAGGATGCCCGAGTGAAGCCACATATGCAGATGGGATCCATCTGGATCATAGGGTTATTCTTTTTTTTCTCTGCTCCTTTTGTGAGCAGAGCCGACGATTTTTATGTTCCGGATTCACTGGTGTTCTGTGGAGAAACCGTTCCCCTCACTGATTTCTATACGCGTGAACGATTGGAAGTTCAACTGAGAAGCCATTCGGATAATCCCGGCCAGATCATTCTTTGGGCGAAACGCCGGGCGAGGTTTTTCCCGACCATTCAGGAACTCCTCAAAGAGTCAAAACTCCCGGCAGATCTGATCTACGTTCCGGTCATCGAGAGCGGACTCCAATATACCGCTCGATCGGTCAGCGAAGCAGTGGGACCATGGCAGTTCATTTACTCCACTGCTCAAAATCATGATCTGAGAGTCGATGATCAGATCGATGAACGCCTGGATATCGAAAAATCAACACGAGCTGCCATTATTTATCTGAAACGATTGTATACCGAATTCGGATCCTGGCCGACCGCATTGGCTGCTTATAACATTGGTGAGAACCGGATCCGGAGTGAAATCTATCGGCAGGGAACGGTCGATTATTTCAGAATGATGCTGCCCAATGAAACCGATCGATATGTGTTCAATGTCATGGCGGCAAAATTGTTTCTGGAGCAACCCGAAAAATATGGAATCGACCTGAGCACGATATCCCATTTTGGGGACATCCCATCCAAACCGGTATCGAAACAGATAAAATCAGCAACTCCGGTGAGTGTCCTGGCATATTGTGCAACTATTTCGTATCGGGAGTTCCGGATGCTGAATCCCTGGTGCATCGGGACGGAAATTCCTTCCGGTCAGTATACGTTCCGCGTCCCCGAACAAGAGGGAGATCATTTCAAATCAAAACTGGATGATTACATGCGGCTTACCGGAGATACCGTGAAGTTACCCAAGTCGATGAAAGTGAAGGTCAAGGCCGATATGGGAGAGATGCGGTTGGGTCCTTCGGAACAATACCCCAGTTTCCGCTCATTACCCAATAATGAAACCTTTGTCGTGAAATACCGCACCGCTCAGAAAGACCGGAATCACTATTGGTACCTTTTTCAGCAGAAAAATGGAGCCAATGGCTGGATTTGGGGTGGCGTTCTCCACATCGATTAATCCTGATCATTTCACTGCGATCACCAACATCACGATAGACAAATTTTAATCTTGAACCGGAACTATCTTCTCCATTCTTTCAGAATAAATGGATACATGTGCTCAACCTGAATTCGGGTCTCGGACGGATCTCCTGAATTGTCGATGATAAAGTCTGCCATCCCCATTTTTTCACCGATCGGCATCTGAATATCGATCACGGACTCCGCCCATGCGTTGTCTTTTCCGGATCGTGTTGTTAATCGGTCGATCTGTTGTTTTCTGGGGGCATAAACGACAATTACAGACCAGTATCGGTCACAATGCCCATATTCAAACACCAGAGGAGCTTCTACAATCACCGGAATTTCAGGATGACCCTGTATCTCCTGCTGGACGAGAGTGTCGATTCTGGGGAGGATAAAGGGAGCAAGTATTTCGAGTTGTTTTTCCAACAGATACGGATTTTTCCGAAGGAGTTCAAGCATGTTGCCACGATGAAGCCCATGATCAGGAGTAATAATTCCTTGACCAAATGCGGATGCCAACAATTCGATTACCGGAGAGCCGGGAACCAAAATGTGAGTTGCTACCTCATCGGTATTAATGATCGTTGCGCCTAATTCCTTAAAAAAACCGCTGACTAAACTTTTTCCGGTCGCGATTCCCCCGGTCAGTGCAATGGCTTTGGTCTGCATCGTTTTCCAGATATCCTTTCTTTCATAGTGTTTCCCATGAATGCCAGCCATCATACTATTCCTGCTTTGCATATTGTTTGCAAGCTCAGATCATTCCATGATCATCCCACATGATCCCGTGACTGTCCCACACGATCCCGCGACCGTCCCACATGATCCCGCGACTGTCCCACATGATCCCGCGACCGTCCCACATGATCCCGCGACCGTCCCACATGATCCCGCGAC
>CAZELM010000033.1:0-35220 GCA_964512995.1 uncultured bacterium | reverse complement strand
ATGATCCCGCGACCGTCCCACATGATCCCGCGACCGTCCCACATGATCCCGCGACCGTCCCACATGATCCCGCGACTGTCCCACATGATTCCGTGACTGTCCCACACGATCCCGCGATCGTCCCACATGCTCCCGTGACTGTCCCACATGCTCCCGTGACCATCCCACACGATCCCGCGACTGTCCCACATGATCCCGCGACCGTCCCACACGATCCCGCGACCGTCCCACATGATCCCGCGACCGTCCCACATGATCCCGCAAATGTCAGCTTTAATTTATAGACCATCAACTTGGTACGTAATCCAATCATCAGCAATACAGACATTTACTCCGATTCCGAGGCATTCGTTCAATGGGTTAACCGGTATGTGCAATGTATTATCAATAGGTTGTTCTGAGAAGCCGGAACCCCATGATAGTCAGACGGGGGATTCTCTCCTGCACATTGTCTGAACCGCTGAAGAAACGGATGATTCTGATATTTTAGTATAAATCCGCTCCCTCTCTTCGTTTTTAAGACATACCTTGCTCCATTGAGAGCAGAGTATTTCCCAGACACTTACAGAACTTTTTATGATACGATCTCCAATTAGCGTATTCCATTTGTGATGGTCAGGATCCAATATAGCATCTTCCAAAATAGTCAAAAGCGTACCGGCGCCGATTCCGAATCTTGACGGTAGATCCGGCCAATTTGCATTCTTCAACTCTCCGAAAACAACTCGTTCTGCCGCAGTATCTCCCGGAAATCTGATAGTTCCCTGACTTTCATCATAGTCTCCATGTCATGAACACAGACTCCCATTCCAGGGCGTTCGTGCAGTCTCCCCTGTTTGGATGATATTCAATGGAGTTCTGCCCAACTGGCTCCCGTGGAAATCTCGACTTTCAATGGTACCTTCAACACCATGGCATTTTCCATCTCGTGTTTTACGATGTCCCGAACCGCGGTCACTTCATCCTCCGGTGCATCGAACAGCAGTTCATCATGGATCTGAAGCACCATTTTTGTTTTCAGTTTGTTGCTTCGGATTGCATGATAAATCCGGATCATCGCAATTTTGATGATATCAGCCGCGGTTCCCTGGATCGGCATATTGATCGCCTGTCGGATGCCCATTTCCCGAAGCTGTTTCTGTTTTTCATTTGCCAGCGGAATGAACCGGCGGCGGCCTGACAACGTCTCCACATATCCGAGCTGTTGCACCCGTTCTGAAATGTCGGCGATGTACTGCCGGACTCCCTTGAAGTGATCCAGATACTTCTCGATATAGGTTTTCGCTTCACTCACACCAATACCCAGCCGTTCCGACAGCCCGAATGCCGTCATTCCATAATCGATCCCGAAGTTCACCATCTTTGCACGGCGGCGTTGCTCCGGCGTTACCGCGTCAAGGGCTACTCCAAACAGTTTGGATGCCGTTGCAGAATGCACATCCTGATTGTGTGTAAATGCTTCAAGTAATGCTTCATCATTGGTCACATGAGCCAGAATCCGCAACTCCATCTGAGAATAATCGGCGGAGATCAACAGATTGCCTTCAGAGGGGATGAATGCCCGTCGGATCTCCCGTCCGATGGGTGTCCGGACCGGAATATTCTGCAGATTCGGTTCCGAGGAACTCAGCCGGCCGGTTTCTGTTACGGTTTGATTGAAGGAGGTGTGGATGCGGTCTGTCAATGGATTGACCATCGCGGGGAGGGTATCCAGGTAGGTGCTTTTGAGTTTGGACATGCTTCGATGTTCCAGTATCTTCATTGGCAACTCCCGAAACAACCCACCCAATAAAGCCAGTTTCATCAGCTCGGATTCTGCCGTCGAGTAACCGGTTTTTGTTTTTTTTATCCCTTGCCTGGGATAATTCAGCTTATTGAACAGGATATTCGATAATTGTTGGGTGGAGTTGATATTGAATGATTCTCCGGCCAGGATGAAGATATCCTCACATAGGGAGTCAATCTGAGACTGAATATCAATCGACAATCGGTTCAACAGGGATGAATCAAGGCGGATCCCTGCCAGTTCGATATGAACAAGAACATCGATCAGGGGGATTTCGATATCCGAAAAAAGCGGATACAGCCCATTGGAAGTCAGATGTTTTTTTAACACATGAAACAGCCGGAATGTAATATCTGCGGATTCACATGAATGTTCGGCCGTCTGCTCTGTAGTTACAATATCCATCGTCAATTGATCGGATGGTTGCTGAAGGTCTAGAATGGCGGAGAGTGTGTGGAGGTTCAGATATTCCCTTGCCAGTTCTGCCAGTGTGTGCTTGCGTCTTCCGGGATCTACCACGTAAGATGCCACCATGGTATCGAAAGTCACACCTTTGAGATCCATTCCCATGTGCCGCAGTGCAATCCAACTGCGTTTTATATTATGACCGATTTTTGAGATACGGGAATCGATCAGGATTGGGAGCAGCGCATCTTTGATATCCTGAATACCGATCCGGTGCGAGGATGTCGATTGATGATGACAGAGCGGAATATAATAGCCTTCCAATGGTTTTAATGCGATGGAGATTCCGATGATCTTTGCTTCATTGGGATTCTCTGAACTCATTTCCACATGGAAGGCAAATTCGTTGACCTCACGCAACCGTTGACGTAATGCCATCAGATCATCCCGAGTCGTTAAAATCTGATAGTTCCTCTCCTCGATTTCCGATGGTATTGGACCCAATTCATCCAGAAGAGACCGGAATTCCATCTCCTGAAAAATTTGTCTCAGCGTCCCGATATCACGCTTTTTGATTTGAAAATGGTCGATGTCATCGGGAATATCGGCATCTTTTCTGAGCTGGATCAAGCGCTTTGACAGAATGGCAAAATCACGGTTGTTCTGAATGCGCTCCCGTAATTTCTCTGATGAAATCAGTCCCGGATTTTGGAGGATATGATCCAGGGTTCCGAATTCCTGAAGCAGCTTGACCGCTGTCTTGGGACCAACTCCGGATATTCCAGGGACATTATCCACTTCGTCCCCGACCATCGCAAAAAAGTCGATCATCTTTTCGGGAGGAATTCCATATCGTTCGATGACTTTATCCCGATCATACACCTGAAGATCGGAAAGACCTTTTTTGGCCGCCAGTACCGTGACATGCTCGGAGATTAACTGAAGCATGTCTTTATCTCCGGTGATTAAACAGATATCAAAATCTTGCCCTTTAAACCGCTCGACAATACTTGCCAATATGTCATCCGCTTCAAACCCGTCCTGCTCGAGAACCGGTATCCCCAAGGCATGAACGATCCGTTTGATATCCGGGATGTTATCGGCAATCGGAGCCGGCATGGGCGGACGTTTTAGCTTATACTGCAAGTATAACTCATGCCGGAATGTCGGAGCTTTCCGATCGAAAGCCATGGCCAGATATTGGGGGGTTCGATCCTTGATCAACCCGAAGAGCATCCGGGAGAATCCATAGCTGACAGACAGATCGCGTCCTTTGGAATTGATCAGTGGTCTCTGAATAAAAGCGAAATGAGCCTTGTAAAGCAGGTGATGCGCATCAACCACATACAGCGTTTTCGAATCCGGCATAATAGTCCCTCCTCGATTGAATATCGATGATCGGATATTACCTGGGAACAGCGATGACCGCAATCCCTGCTTGATTTGCAGTGGATACGAATAAAAGTTCGCTTGTATGTCAGGGTTGAGAGATCATAAAAAGATCGACAATGGAGAGAATAATGGCGCGAGTGTTTTGTCAGGGTTCATAATCCTGGAGGGGATTGGAGCCGGATCTGCGCAGTTTCTGTAACGCATTTCCTTCGATTTGACGGATACGTTCCCGGGTCAGACCGAGGAATTGCCCGATTTCTTCGAGCGTATGCTCTACTCCGGTGCCAATTCCAAACCGAAGTCGCAGGATGATCTGCTCCCGGTCGGTCAAGGGGGTTAATGCCGCTTTCACCAGTTCCCTCAACTCGAACCGCTCGGCTTCACTCATCGGAGATTCCACGGATTTGTCTTCCAGAAAATCGCTCAATGGCGTTTCTTCTTCCTCCCCGACAAGGGATTGCAGAGAGAATGGTTTCTGGTTCAGACCACTGATTCGTTCAATTTCATCGGTTGGCCGTCCGATTTCTCCGGAGATTTCATCCAGGGATGGATAACGCTGATTTTTCTGCAGTAATCGATGCGATAAGCTGTTTATTTTGTTGAGTATCTCCGTGAGATGAACAGGAAGTCGGATCGTTCTCGACTGATCCGATATTGCTCGCGTGATGGCCTGCCGAATCCACCATGTAGCGTAGGTCGAGAAGCGGAATCCTTTGGTGTAGTCAAATCGTTCCGCTGCTTTGATCAACCCAATATTCCCTTCCTGTAATAAGTCAGCGAACGCCAGCCCACGATTAAAATATTTTTTGGCAATGGATACTACCAATCGAAGATTGGCTCGAACAAGCCGGTTGATTTTTTCATTCAGCTCATCCTGAGCCATCATCAGCTTTTCAAATACTTCACCTTCCGATTGGCTGGCTTTTTCCGATTCCTGGATTGTCTGTTCCAGTTTTGTTTTGGCAAGGGTTATCTCCATCGCCCATTGATTTTCAACTTCACGGGAGAGTGGTTTGTAATCTCCCATATCATGAAAATACATCCGTATCGTATCATCCGATGTGACAGCGGAATCATTGGGCAGGACTTTTTCAGGAGAGTGGTTATCGTCGCAGAAATCGAAGTCATCGATTTCCGATATATCAGCCTTGATCATATCCTCTGGATAGCAATCTTCCTGGATACCATCATCGTGATTCAGATGAACATCTTCCTCAAGAAAGTCGCTTTCTCCAGTTTTCCGACGATCCATATTCCCTTCCAGTTCCCTCTGAAATACTGTAAACAGAAGTTCTAGGTCTCAGAATAAGACTTGTAAACTGAGATGTCAACTCATCATGAGTTCATATTTCATTTGCCTTTATATCCGGATGGCTCTATTTTGGGTGAGATGAATACGAAGAAAAATCTTTGCGGTACATTGTTTATTGTTGCTACACCGATCGGCAATCTCGACGATATTACATTCCGGGCTATTCATACTTTGAAAGCTGTGGATCTCATTGCAGCGGAAGATACACGGCGAACCAGGGTTTTGCTGACCCATTTTGACATAAAAACGCGGTTGGTCAGTTACCATGATCACAATGCGGTCCGAATGGTGGATGTTCTGCTCGGGAAATTGCAAAGTGGAATGTCTTTGGCTCTGGTCAGCGATGGCGGAACACCATGTATATCGGATCCGGGATTCAAATTGATCACGGCCGCCCGTGAGCAGGATATTCCGGTGATTCCGATTCCGGGACCTTCGGCCGTAATTACCGCTCTGGTTATGGCAGGATTGCCTTCCGAGAAATTTGTTTTTGAGGGATACTTACCCAAAAGCCAGGGAGTCAGGGCCAAGCGGTGGTCCTTACTTCAGAAAGAACCCCGAGCGATCGTGATATTTGAAGCGCCACACCGGATCGCTCAGTTCTGTTCGGAGATCGCTTTATGGATGCCACAGAGGCAGGCGGCCATCTGCCGGGAAATGACGAAGATCCACGAGGAAGTGATCTGTGGGAAAGGTGAGCAAATGCCGCTGCTTCTTTCTGGCACTCCAATCAAGGGGGAGCTGACCATTGTAATCGCCGCTCACGACATTGTCCCGATATCGATCCAGGATATCGAGGAGGCGGTTTTTGTTGCGGCATTACGGGAGACCGGGAGCGTACGGGAAGCCGCTCAACAGATTTCTGATGAGCAGGGGATTTTGTTTCGAAAAGCATATCGCAAATTGCTGGAGATCACTCGAACCCAGGAAATATCACAACGAATTGATGATCTGGAATAAGTCTCGGGAATCGGGATCAGCCACCCGGGCTCAGACGATGCAGAATCCTCCCGAGTATCGGCGTTTTTACATCGATGGCAGAGACCGGGCAGACTTCCTGGCAACAAAAACAACGGATGCAATGATGGTAAGAATATATGGGTGTCGGTTGGTCCGGTTGAAATGCAATGGCTTTTGGATCGACTGGGCAGATCGTTGTGCATTGGCCACAGCGGGTACATTTTCCTGATAATATGTGAGGTTTCGGCAGGATATGTTCTCTCAGTAATCTGGCCAGAACCGGATGGCTGGGACCGATGGAACATACCGGAACCTCAAAGGAAACGGGTTTGAAATCTTCCCATGGATCACCATTGCACTGAATATCATGGATTTCCCCCAGCCGTAATCGATGTGCCCAGTGCAATGCGGGAATTTTGGATGGATTCATGTTCAGCAATCGAGCGACCATGGCATCCAATGCGGCAGGATCCAATGAAAACAACAAAACATTCATGGATCTGGGAGTTCCACCGGATGGACCATTCCCTTCCATGGCTTCAATGCCATCCATAATGTATAAACGCGGGTTCAGTAACTTTGTAAGCTCCACAAGCATCCGGCCAAAATCGAACGCGTCCGGAAACTGAGCATGAAACTCCGATTTGCTGAGGCCAGGCACACATCCCAGTTGATTTTTTATCGCTCCCGTGAATGTTGTGAACGTATGTGTTTTGAGTTTGCTGATGGAGATGATCCCGTCCGCATCCAGAACGCCATTCGCAATCGTGAACTTCCGTATCAGGGAATCTTCCGGAGTGCTCATTGATTTACCCGACATAAAGTCAGCCATCGGAATCCCAAGCGATTCAGCAGTTTGATGAAAGGTCGTTTTTATGGCTGCTTTGAGTGGAGTGGACACAGCCGGAGAATCACCATAGGATAGTGTGATTGGAAACCGGGCGAGTTCTTCGGATACGGCTTTGAAAACCATCGGGTGAGTGGTGACTGCGGATTCCGGATTGGCCGCTGAAAGCAGGTTTGGTTTGATGAGGATTTTCTCGCCATTCTGAAATAAGGATTCAATCCCGTTCAATAATCTGAATCCTCTCTGTACAGCGCTTCGAACTTCCTCAGGTTGGTATGAATGACATCTTACGAAAACTACTTCTGACATATCGTTCTCCCCTATTCCGATTTCCTATTATACATGGCGTGCTGGTGATACACATTAAATTTAATGCATCGGAAAAAATGGTTGGAATATATTGGCGAGATGCATTTATTATGATAGTCTAAGTCATGTATTTGGGGGAGGGTCAGATGGTCAGACGACTCAGAAGCACCTGTCATCAAATCATACCGATTGCCGTTATGATTCTGTTTTTGTCTATTGGTGTATCTCATTCGACTGAGCCATCGAATCCAAAAACATCTCAGGGGAAAAAATCGGGGAAACAGGCTCCGACTCCATCACCGGAACCCATTCCTCAGCAAACCGCCCGGGTGGTTGATGTGCTGGCGGGTGATTTATTGAAGCTTGAGGATAACCGGCTTGTCAAACTGCTCGGTATCAGTGCCTATGAACCGATCTCACTGGGATGGGTTGATTCACTCAATCCGGACCGGAAACGAATCGCCGAAGAAGCTGTTAAGCGTGTCAGGGAGCTGGTTATGAATCAGGAGATACGCTTTCAGGTTTCTGATATTCGTCCAACGGGAGATGCACGCATTTGGGCTTATGTGACGCTTCCGGATGGTCGACTGCTCAATTCCTTGCTCTTGGAAGAAGGATTGGCTCAAATCTCCCCAGGAACTCCCGAACACGTTAAATCCATGGAGTTCAAACAAAAACAACAGATCGCCGAACAGCAAAAACGGAATTTATGGGCATCCGATTCAGTGAAAAGCAACAGCACGGACACAACGGCAGAAAAAGATCCGTTGAAATTGAAGGTCAAACCGAAAAATACATCGGATGATGTACCAGAATCGATTCAGGAGGCGCACGATCGGGGGATTCGATCCTTATTCATTCTGGGTATCGCTGTCTGTGGTCTTGGTTATGCCATATTCGTGCTGAGCCGTCGAAAAAAGGTTTGCCCCATGTGTTATGAGTCGGTGCGGAAAAGCGCGACAGAATGTGTTAATTGTGGATATAATTTTCAAACCGGATACCTCGGGGATGATGAGCTTCAGACTTGGGTGACGCGGAATATCCGGGTATTGAAAAATCCTGGGAAAAAACGAAAGTAAATCTCCCTTAATCTTATCTCTTCATCTGGGAGCCTGTTCCTGACTGTTCCTGGTTTCCATAAAGCTGCCGCCCCATCTGTGTTTCGTTGTCCTCCCCGTGAAGGAGGGGCTGGAACCCGACATCGCTTGAAATGACGCTGCCCGAGTCCTTTGACTCCTTCCCACTTTTCTGCAATCAATTGAGTGATTGCAGCATATTCCCAGGAAAATGAAGCCGCTGAACAGATGGTTCCTATCAGACCGGAATGTAAACCAACCGGAATCCCAGATCATCAGCTTTTTCGTAGGGTTCCAGGCAATCGCGTTTTTTTACGCGACTGTCTTTATAGGTCAACCGATAACTGCCTCCACGGATAACCCGGCGCTCACCTTGTTCGGGGCCTTCAGGATTGTTTGATCTGGCGATGGCATAAGCGGACATGGAGTAATAATCCCAGATCCATTCCCGGACATTCCCTCCAAGGTCATACAAACCCGAGGCTGATTGGTCACCCGGAAAAGAACCGACATTTACGATGGTATTTTTCCCTGATTCCAGGACATTACTGTTCTTACCGTTCCATTTATTACCCCAAGGGAAAATGCCAGAACCACTGGCTGCTCTCTCCCATTCCGCTTCTGTTGGCAGCCGAAATTTCGATAAACCTGTCTTTTTCTCAAACCATATACAATATGTATTTGCGTCGTACCAAGTAACATTCGTGACCGGTTGATGGTTTGTCGTGGATTCAAAGGACCCATTCGACCAGGATGATGGCGACGGATACCCCGTGTCTTGAATGAACATGTTATACTGCTCGTTTGTTATCTCATACTTGGAAATATAATACGTATCGAGCGTCGTTTGGTGATCGGGGGAGTTATCCAGCAGATCGCTGACTCCCGCTTTTTCGCCCATCGTAAACGATCCTTCCGGAATCTGAATGAATGCAATTCCCAGGATGGTACCCGATTCAGTCGTTTCCGATTGGGGAATGGCAAAAACAGAGGGTTCTGCTGGCACTGCTGTTGGGGCAGGTGCCGGACTCACCAGCGACATAACGGATATGTATGAGTCTTTAATAAGCGTATGTCCAGTGTCAGAGATACTCAGCCAACCGATACCAATGGCAATCAGCACGATGATAGCGATGGCAATCAATTTTTGAGTATTGATCAGGATTATCGTTTGGAGAGAATTGATGATCGAGAAGATGGCCTGCTTGAGGTTAAATCGGTGATGCTGAAGTGTGTCCTGGGGTGAGGCTTTGGATGAATCCCCTGGAACAGATTCCAGCAACTTGGTGGGTTCAAATTGCATCACTGCTTTTTTCGTGATTGTTTCGGGAGTTTCCAGGGTAGCCGAAGCTGATGAAGGCAGGATCTCATCCAGAGCGGACAACATTTCCTGTGCGGATGCGAACCGTTTCTGAGGTTTTTTTTCCAATCCCTTTAAAACAAATTTTTCAAGCGCTGCCGGAATGTTGGGATTTAATTTTCGTAGTTTGGGAGGTGTTTCCTTGATATGAGCCATGATCACTCCCACAGGAGTATTTGAAACAAAGGGGGGTTGACCGGTCAACAATTGAAACAGAACCACCGACACGGAGTATAGATCAGAAGCCTGCACGACCGGTTCACCCTGTGCCTGTTCCGGACTGATATATTGAGGTGTTCCGACCATGAATCCGGTTTGGGTCAGGTTCTCCCCGCCAATTATTTTGGCAATCCCAAAATCCAGTACCTTTACAAAACCCTGAGTGGTGATCATGATATTCGACGGTTTGATATCACGATGCAAAATTCCATTTGAATGAGCACAATCCAGAGCTTTCAAGACTTGCCGGATGATCATGCCCGCTGGCTCCGCTTGTATCGGTCCGCTGTCTTTCATCAGCGATTCCAGTGATCTCCCGACAACAACTTCCATGACGATAAAATATGTTTTGAATGCCTCTTCGTAATCGTAAATGTCTACGATATTGGGATGTTTCAATTTTGACATCGCGTTCATTTCTTCCATGAAACGCTTGACAAAATTGAGTTCTCCTGCAAGGTGAGGGAACAGCATCTTGACCGCGGCGTACCGATTTAATGTAACATGTTTTCCCAGGTAGATGATTCCCATGCCACCACGACTGATTTCATTGAGTATAAGATATTTACCGACCTGCTTATTGATGATTTCCGGTACTTTACTCACGATAATTTTCACCGCATCGTTTGATTTTTATCATAGTATTATCCCATCAAATGTTCTTTCATTCAAACTGATGATTGCTCCAGATATCATTTTATGGTGACCATGTGATGACAGATGATTCGCTCAATTCTAAAAACTCTGAAACAGACACAACAAAATTTTAACATAGAATAGACCAAAACAGAACTTAGTTTTTAGCGTAATCACGATTTTTCATTTCCAAGCTTGTATGATCTGCAATGTGAAGCATAATATACCAATGGCGTTTTGCAGGCACTGGTTGATTGAAATAGGAGTTCATCTCATCAAGCAGGGTAAGCATCATCAGAACAAATGAGTCGATTAGGTCTTAATTCGAGTTCGATACTCCATCAATGTGAGAAGGAATTTTACTGTGGCATTGATCAGCATTCGTGATGTAACCGCAATGGTTGGTGGTTCGTTGCTCCTGGACCATATCAATTTGATAATTGAACAGGGGGATCGGATTTCGCTGGTCGGCCGGAATGGTGTTGGCAAAACAACCTTGTTAAAGATCATTTACGGAATGATTACACCCGATTCGGGTTCAATCTGTCGCCAGAAGGATATCGGCATCTCTTTATTGCCACAAGAAATCCCAAAACTGAACATGGGTCCGGTATCTCAGGTTGTCATGCAAGGATATAGAGAAAATATCGAATGGAATCAGAAGATTCGCGGAAATATATTGAAACCAGAAGATTACGAATCGTCGGCGTTCGTGCATTATTCAACGGACGGAGTGGATTTTTGGCGGGTAACCCAGCGAATCGATCGGTTGCTTTCCGATCTTCGTGTCGATCCCGATGCATTGTTCGAGGATCTTTCGATCGGACTCAAACGGAGAGTTTTATTGGCTATCGCGCTTTCTTCAGATCCTGATCTTCTCCTTCTGGACGAACCCACAAATCATCTGGATATTGAATCGATCCTGCATATAGAAGATTATCTTCTCAACACTCGAAAAGCTCTCCTGATCGTGACTCATGACCGAGTGTTTTTGCAGCATGTAGCCAACCGGATCGTGGAGATTGATCGATCACGGCTCTACCACTGGAATTGCGATTACATCTCCTATCTTGAGCGAAAAAGGGAGTCTCTGGAAAATGAAACTCGCGAACAGATGCTATTAACAAAAACCCTGAGCAAAGAGGAAGCCTGGCTTTCCAGGGGAGTTAAAGCGCGGCGAACTCGGGATGAAGGGCGAAAGAAGATGCTTGAGAAAATGCGGGAGACTCATCGGAATTGGCGGAAACAGATCGGATCCGTTCAATTACAGGCACAGGAAGCGAGAAAGTCAGGAAAGCTGGTCATGGAAATAGAAAATATTCAACTGAGTTTCGGCGATCGGATGATTATTCGGGATTTTTCCATGACGATCATCCGCGGTGATAAAATTGGGATTATCGGACCCAATGGCTGCGGGAAATCATCACTCGTTCGTGTATTGATGGGAGAACTCATGCCGAATCCAGGATCGATCCGATACGGTACACATCTGGACATTGCCTATTTCGATCAATCCCGGAATCTGCTCCAGCAAGATAAAACTGTCCTGGAAAATGTTTCCGAAGGGAGTGACATCATTTTTTACAATGAAAAACCCCGGCATATTTTCAGTTATCTGGCGGATTTTCTATTCACACCGGATCGGATACAATCTCCCGTATGGATTCTGTCGGGTGGTGAACGGAATCGGCTCCTTTTAGCAAAACTATTCGCCAGGCCATCGAATGTTTTGATTCTGGATGAACCAACCAATGATTTGGATACAGATACTCTGGTGATCTTGGAAGAGATGCTGATGGATTATCCGGGGACTTTGGTATTGGTCAGCCATGACCGGGCTTTGCTGAACAATGTTGTGACTCGGATAATCGCCTTCGAGGAGGATGGTCGAATCACGGAATATGCGGGTGGATATGATGATTGGTGCATACAAAAACAGCAGAAGGACAATGGGATTCCGGAAATATCGCGATCCAAGGAAGCAAAATTACGCTCTCATCAACCCAAGCTGACTTTTAAAGAGAATTTGGAACTTCAGGAATTACCTGCTCGTATTGAGCAATTGGAAGTGGAACAAAGGCATTTTTATCAGATAATGTCTGAACCTGATTTCTATCTTCAGGAAAAATCGATGATCACTCGTGTCCAGATCATGCTACAAGAGATTGAACAGAATCTTAACCAGTTGTTCGAGCGCTGGCAGATTCTTGAACAGAAACAAAGTAATGATTAGTCCACCGGATATCGCCATCAGGAAAGGTGGTAAATCAATTCAGTGAATACCGCTGGATGATTCCATTGACAAATGTGAAGATCTCTTTTGGATCATCATTCGGGATGGTAGAGGGGAGTTCCCGAGTTACAGTCACAGGTCTTCCTGAAAAGAGCTGAAACATTTCGATCCAGATGTTCGGTTGAGGGACAACAATGAGTATCTCCTTCCCGGGCGAGATATCATTCAGTTTCTGTTGAACGGATTCCATGGCAATCCGATGCTGCGAAGTCAGACTACTCCACAATTTGATTTGTTTTATTGGGGATATATCTGAAAGAAATGAAGGTATCTGGTCAGTTTTATCGGAATACAGGACTGGTTCTCTCAGTAGTGTATATTGATCAAAGCTGATGTATAACAACGTTCCCGAAAGCAATAATATGCCTGCAATGCTCATGAAACGAGATCGAAAAAAGGTGTCACGGGCGACTGCTGCCCAGAATATCGAAGCTCCCAAAGCAGGAAGATAGAAAAAACGTCTGAAGGTCAGATGAGGTTCGGGTAAAAAGGGAAATGGGACAAGACTTGCCGGTATCATCAGGCAGAGACTCAATAAATAGCCGGTTATTGCATATTTATTACCCCTTTTAATCAGTAATAGACTGCACAAAATCAGGACAAGGGATGTAATGATGCCGTGCGTATCTACTTTGAGTACGCGTTCGAGAGGGCTGATAAAAGTGATTGCAGAACCTCCGAAGATGTTCCGAAGCCAGTTCCAAGCGATCAAAGGCTGACCAAACTGAGAGATAAATGGGCCATTGTGCCATTGAAAAATAAAATGAAACAATCCAATCATGCCGGTAAACACAATATACATCCATCTGGACTGAATCCAAGATATAAGAAATTGTGTGATCGGTTTGTGGGGTGATGTGTTCTGAGCCCAATCCAAAATGCAGAGTGCGATCGGCCAAATTGCTGTTGATTCTTTTGAGAATAATGCGACTGTAACGGCAAAGAACAGAATAATCTTTCTGTAGGCGGATGTTTTTCCGTTCCCATACACGAGATAGATGCTCCATAAGAAAAAAAACGTGCTCAGGAGATCCGCTCGCCCCGAAACCCAGATAACCGCTTCAGAACCTGCGAACGCACATGCGAATATTGACGCTCCGAATAATGCAGATAGCGAATGACCGATAAGTTGTTTGGTAATCCGGTATACAAGATATGTTGATCCGATGTGAAGAATCAGATTAAAAAAGTGGTGTCCCAAGGCGGATTGGCTGTAAAGGATGTTTTCAATAGCAAAGCTGAGCGTAACACAGGGACGATAGTAGTTGAAGAAGCGGTGGGTTACGGTAAGGGCTGGATCAATCAATGATTGCTGCCCGATCATCAGCCAGTGAAAATCATCCGCAAAATACCACTGATCCAAAACTGGCCAATAGATCAAAATTATTACACTTATGAGCCATAGACATGAATAATCAGAGTGTTTATTTTTTTCAATATCGGACAGTTGATATGACAATTCTAATCTCCCATTTCCCTCTCACTGGAACACGGAGATTATCGGATTTTTAAAGCGTTTCCAATTGTGTTTTACATAATTTTAAACCGTTGACTATTCTGGCTCAGATTGATACAATATATTTAGACCTCCTAAAAGAGGTAATGATTGAGATGTCCGGGTGGATGTGAACAGATAAAAAGAAATCTGGCCGTTCACCGTTACTGATAGAACATTTTATAAAGTTCAGGAGGAATTTATGAGCAGTGTAATTCTGTATCGAACCGATGTGTCTGAGTTCGCACAATCCAAATGCCGTGCGTGTTTGGGACGACTCATGAAACAATCATCTCAATTTGGGAAATGGATGAGCCTGGTGATGCTGGTTCTGATTCTTGGGAGTGGATGGACAGCCTTAGCTCAGGATGGGTGCATAGTGGCATTGAATGACGATGTGCACTTCGATTATGAAGGCTCCGCAAATGATTTCCATATTGAAGGGAGTATTTATTCTTCGAATGGATTTGCCCCGACACTCAATAATGTCATTATTTTCGGAGATCCTGGAACAGGTAATTGGAGTGTATCCGGGTCTGGCTTGACGCCATTGGGTGGTGATCATTGGCAGTTTTACATTCATTTTGTCACTGATGGTTATATCAGTTATTGCCAATGGATTCACTTCGGATTTCAATTCGAGGTGAGCCGGTATAATGCCATTACCGATTTCAAAGGCTGGTGGACACTGGATGGTCAACCACTCAGAAATGGTGAGGTAGCGGTCACTGGATTTAATGTGGATGATTACGGAGATATCCGGCCAGGACTGCAAACGCTTCGAATCATGAACAATACATCCATAAACATCCAATATGTTTCACTTGAAATTGCTTTATCAACAAGCATGATTCCATTGGAGGATATGTTCATTACGGGATTGGGTCGTCCCCGTGAAGTATCTCCGATGTACCCCACACTGGAATGGATTCCCGTCCCTAATGTGCCATCCCTGATGATGCCGGATTCATTTTTCGATGTGTTTCTGGAGGATTTCGGCATTCAGATCCCTCCAGGTCAGTTTCTTCTGATGCGTGGCAAGCAATTGATGGATGGCGCTCCATCCAAAAGTGATTGGGGATTTTTCTGGCGGCAACACCAGCGGGATCCCAATGAGCCGGTTCCTACAAGTATCCCGGTACAGGTCGACAATTTCTGTGTCTCTGAATGGGATTCGACGGCGTTCAATAACGGCCGAAGAATGGTTCGGGATGCAGATGGATATTTCCATGCTGTATTTCATAGCCAGGCACTGGAAGGCTGCCAGCAATATACACCCGGAAATCCACCACCGGGCGGTCGTCCCTGTGGAATTTTTTACACCCGATCCCTTATTCCAGCGGATGCAAATAACCCCGGACCACCACCATGGCAATCCTCCTACTGGGCGACTCCGACCAATATTGCCAATACGATCGAGGACATGGTTGACGACAGGTATCCTTCCATAGCCATTGAATATGGTTCCTCCGCTGATCCAACGGACAATGATCGAATTCATATCGTCTGGCAGCGTGAGCGGGAACCAGGGGATGTATATGATATCTATTATACAACCTGCGCCAATATTCTTGGACAGCCCTGTATCTGGGAAGATGGACTGGGTGGGCCCAACTATCGGCCCCTGTATCAAAGTGCTGACCCATTTTCCGGCCAGTTGCTTCCGCGAAATTCCCTCGTTCCGTCGATTTGTGTCAATTTGAACAACCACATCCATGTAGTATGGCAGGAAGAGAACTTTGCTAACACCGAACCGTATGTTGGCCAGTTCAGTGAAGTGCTTTATAAAGGATCCCCTTGGTCGGAATGGTCATTCGCAACTCAGTTCACAGCCAACGTCAGCCAGACTCCAAATCACAACTCCCAGATGCCATCAATTGCCTGTATTCTGGATGATCCGGATGGTTTGATCCCTTTCGCATATAATTCAGAACGGGTTCATGTTCTCTGGAATGATGATTTCCCAAACAATCTTCCCAATATCTGGTACAATATGAGCAATCTCGATGGAGCTCGGGGATCGTGGATCAATAAGCAAAACTGGTCCATTGCATCGGATTCCAATGGTAATGATGGATACCCCTGCCTGGCTGTCGATATCGACGATGTTCCTTATGGCGTCTGGATGCATGGTGTCACTCGGGATGATCCTGACAAGACTTTCAGTGGTGGCCGTGGTATATATGGCCCCGGTGTTGACCCATTGGATATCGGAGGTTTCCAGGAATCATTTCCTGGTCCAGAACCAGGTATGTATTCCAATGCTAATCAGGAGATTTGGTTATACAGTCCTATCATCGGAACCGTAGTTGTTAACTCCCAAACCGTTGCTCCCGATGATGCGGAGTTTCCAACTATCAGTGTGGATGTTCTGAAACGAATTACGGTGAACTGGCAGGGCTGGGACAATCTCGAAGAAGTATACGATTATGAGACGTGGATGGACAGCAGTGTTTTTGGATGGGCAGGAGATCAGTCCATCAGCCTTGACGTTCGGCACGATGACCTGTTCCCCAGTCTGGCATTTAAAAAAGATGCAATGTGGTTCAATTGGATGGAATTCCCCCATCATTTTGACAGCATATGGACCAAAATCGATATCGATTTATTGGCGGGCGGCCACCATCGACCTGCTGCCTTAAGACCAAACCATCAGCTATGGTTCTATGGAATATCACGGATAATAAGATCACAAACGCCTACTCCTACACCAACAAATACCCCCACTCGAACCCCCACGAACACCCCCGTGTTCACCAATACACCCACACCAACCCGCACTCCAACGAACACGCCAACGCGAACTCCCACTAATACGCCTGTTTATACCAATACGCCAACGAATACGCCGACGCGGACACCCACCAACACACCTGTGTACACCAGTACGCCAACGAATTCGCCCACGAGAACTCCGACCCGTACCCCAACTACCCCTGCGACATTTACGAATACGCCAACACGGACACCCACTAATACACCTGTGTATACCAGTACGCCAACGAATTCGCCCACAAGAACTCCGACCCGTACCCCAACTACCCCTGCGACATTTACGAATACGCCGACGCGGACACCCACCAATACACCGGTCTATACAAACACACCAACGAATACGCCCACTCGAACGCCCACCAATACACCCACGGTATCTCCTACACCAACCGGCATTATCGTGTCGCTCAATGACGATGTGCATTTTGATTATCAGGGTTTGCGTGCCAATGACTTCCATGTGGAAGGGATCGTGTATAGTGCTGGCGGACTCCCTCCGACTTTGGGTAATGTCATTATTTTTGGCGATCCCGGAACCGGGAACTGGTCTGTTGCCGGGCATAGTCTGAGACCGCTCACGGGGGATCAGTGGCGATTTACGATTGATTTTATTACAGATGGATACGTTGAGTACTGCCAGTGGATACATTTCGGATTCGAGTTTTACATCAAGCGGTACAACATCATCGCTGACCTGCGTGGATGGTGGACATTGGATGGGATTCCTGTTTCAGCGGGTGATGTCCCGATCTCCGGATTCAATGTCGATGAGTTGGGTATGATCCGGCCAGATCTGCAAACGCTCCGTTTTACCAATGACACAATCATCCCGATCGCATACGAATCACTGGAACTGGCTGTTTCAAATGTCAAAGTCCCACTTGAAGATCTGTTTATCACAGGATTGGGCCGTCCATTCGAAAACTCTCCTCTTTATCCAAACCTGAACTGGATATCAATTCCCACGATTCCGTCGATATTGAATCCTGGAGAATTTTTTGATGTTTTCCTGGAGAATTTCGATATCCAGATACCCCCCGGACAATTCCTGCTCATGCGGGGTCAACAGCTCATGGAAGGGAGCGATTCAGGTGATTGGGGATACTTCTGGCATCAGCATGAAGCCAACCCATCACTACCACCTCGAATTATTGTCGGACTGAATGATGACGTGCATTTCGATTATTATGACCAGGTAGCCAACGACTTCCACGTAGAAGGAACTGTCCGTTCATCCGCTGGTGTGCCTCCTGATGTGGGTGAGATCATCATTTTCGGTGACCCTGGAACGGGAAACTGGCATGTCGTCAATCATAACCTAATCGAGATCAGTCCGGAAATCTGGCAATTCAGGATTGATTTCGCCACAGATGGTTTCATCTCCTACTGCCAGTGGATACATTTCGGATTCGAGTTTTATATTGGCTATTATAATGTCTGCGCAGATCTTCATGGGTGGTGGACACTCAACGGTGAACCACTTCAACCCGGCCAAGTGGCAATCATGGGCTTCAATGTGGATGACATTGGATTGATCCGGCCGGATCAGCAAACGATTCGATTCACCAACGACACGATGGTTTCAATCAGGCCGATATCTCTGGAAGTGGCAATCAGTCAGACTCAGATTCCGTTGGAGGACATGTTCGTGACCGGTCTGGGTCGGCCGGGCGAGTTATCACCCATGTATCCGGGACTGAATTGGATCACGATTCCGGAACTTCCGTTGCGAATGGTCCCAGACTCATTTTTCGATGTATTTCTGGAAGCATATGACATCCAAATCCCTCCCGGTCAGTTTGCGTTAATGCGCGGTCAGCAATTGATGTCGGGCGCTGGCGATGGTTCACGAGAGGACTGGGGATATTTCTGGCATCAACACGGATCCAATCCACCACCTGAATCTACTCCGACTCCGACACCAACTGGAATCCCATGCATTCATGATGGAGATATCGATATGAATGGAATGCTTTCTGCTGGGGATGCTCAGATGGCATTTCTAATCGCGCTTCAAATGTATATCCCCAACCACGATGAAGAATGTGCTGCCGATTGTAATGCTGATGGTATCGTTAGCGCAGGAGATGCCCAAGGTATCTTCATGGCTGCTCTCGGAATGGGATCATGTATCGATCCACTTCAATAAAGCCGGAAGTGATCGTGCATCGATGCCCTAATGCTGAAAACCCATTGTGAGGTAATCGTTTAGGAAACGTTTTTCATAGTGTTTATGACTTGGAAAGCCCTCCTGTTGCAAGGAGGGCTTTTTTACTTTTCCAAAGGATTTGAGTCGAACTTCAGAAGCGCTCTGAAAATTTAAAACATTCCCGGCTGGTTGCTGAGCAGTATTCAGAGTCACCGGAATAATGAAACCCCGTGATTGAAAGAGCTTGCCGTTTCTTTCAACACAACGTCGATGGTCAGGTTTGATAACTTGTGGGTATTGCTATTAATAATTGAAATTTTTCATATTATTAAGTGCGGTGTCACTGTTGACACCGGTTGTTTATTGTATCTGGAATATATTTTTATTGTATCCTAATCATTTTCTAAGTATAGTAACTCCGTCTTTTATGCATTAGAGATAGATAAAAACAATTTAAAGTGAGGATGAATGATTATGACAACTCATACCAATACTCCCAATAGATGGCTCATCGCCATTATGGGAACCCTGCTGATGATTTGTTTGGGAACAGTTTATGCCTGGAGTTTTTTTCAGAAGCCATTGGTTGAAGCGAATAACTGGACGAACTCACAAGTCATGTGGGCATTTAATTTTGCTATTTGCTTCCTTGGATTGGCTGCCGCATGGGGAGGCATCAACTTGGCTAAGTATGGACCCACAAAACTGGCAACAATCGGTGGCGCATTGTTTGGAATTGGATATTTTATCGCTGCATTTGCTTTAAAACAACAGTCATTATTATTGCTTTATGTTGGGTATGGAGTTATCGGTGGAATCGGTTTGGGTCTCGGTTATGTCACTCCTGTTGCTACCGCAGCAAAGTGGTTCCCCGATCGGAAAGGTTTTGTAACCGGAATGGTGGTCATGGGATTTGGTTTTGGCGCGTTACTGATGTCAAAAGTTTTTGCACCATTTTTAATGAAGATGACGAGCAATAATCTGGTTTCTGTTTTTGCCTATCTGGGAGCTGCTTTCTTGGTTTTGACTGTCATCTGTGCGGTTTTTCTGAAGAATCCTCCCTCGGGTTATAATCCCCCAGGATATACACCCCCCGCTGCTGCTGCCAAATCCGGAACTGCCGGTGGAGAAATTGCGCCATTGAGCCAGTACTTGCTGTCCGGGAAGTTCATGATGATGTGGATCGTATTCTTCTGCAATATCGCGGCTGGCATTGCAATTATTTCATTCCAGTCACCACTGATGCAGGATATCATGAAGAATTCTAAGCCGGATTTATCCAAAGAAGCCCTCGCTGGATATGGAGCGACACTGATTGCCATCAGTTCACTTTTCAATGGGATCGGCCGGTTCTTCTGGGGTGGCCTTTCTGATAAATTGGGTCGAACGAAAGTTTTTCAGATCTTACTTGGAACCCAGATTATTGCCTTTCTTGTTCTCGTTTTCACAGGTAATCCTTGGATTTTCGGGTTCATGGTCTGCTACGTGTTACTCTGCTACGGTGGCGGGTTCGGTACGATGCCCAGTTTTGTGACAGACACATTTGGTGCCAAGCTGATGGCCAGTGTTTATGGTGTTATTCTAACCGCCTGGGCAGCAGCCGGTGTCGTTGGTCCACAAATTTTTGCTCTGATTAAAGATACCTATAAAGATAATCCAGGAACCGCTGCAACATATTCCTTCTATACGGGAATCGCTTTCCTTGTAATTGGATTGGTGATTTCTTTCACCCTGAACGACTCGAAGGTTACGTTAGCATCTAAGAAATAAATCTCACTATTCTCTGATAACGATGGAATCCATTTATGGCCTCCTGGAAGAGTCATAAATGGATTCCATTTTTTTTTCGATCTGAAACTCCGTGAAGATTGATGCTCTACCGCGACGATGTTGCTGGATTCAAGTTCGGGATGTCATTGGTTGTTTTTGAATTCAGATGTTCGCTTTCATTTTTCATGTGATTCGAATCCGTTGTGGGTGAGTGTAAATGTTAAATCGTTCGTCCCGAACGAAGCCAATCAGTGTGATACCATGTAATTTAGCAAGTTGGATTGCAGTGTCTGTCGGGGCTGATTTTGAAATCAGCATTGGTATTCGAGCACGAAGTGTCTTTAAAACCAGATCCGTACTGATTCGACTCGTGGAAACAATCATCGCCTCTTCCGGCAATGGCCAGTGTCTCCTGAGAGCATAACCAATGACTTTATTAAATGCATGATGACGGCCGATATCATCACAGATCCATTGAAATCGTTCCTCAAACCACAATCCGACAGAATGTACGCCACCGGTTTTTTTGAATAAGTCGGAGGCCTGGTTCAGTAAGCGTATGGAGTCGATAATCTCTTGGGCTGAGTGACAGATATGGGACGTGATGATCGGAAATTCGTCTGATCGATATTCAGATATATGATCGATCCTTTGTTCAAATTTAGCGGCAATCTGTGATTGGAAACCATGAGGTGATGTTATATTCTGAGGTAATATTGTCACATGAAGTTGTCTCAACGTGGTGTCAATCGAGATTTCACTGAATTCTTCCGGTTGACTGATTATTTTTTCGCAATATAAATAACCATAAACCAATTCTGTCAGATCAGCAGGTGTTATGATTAGCTGAGCCAGATATTCTCGGTTGACATAGAGAGCAATGCTCATCTCATCAATAATCTGATCCTGGTCAGATATGAGTTGTTTGTCGACATATCGCGTGATTTCCCGGTAAGCCATTCTCCCCTCCTTCAGTTGAAAATGAAATTTAGTATTCCACGGTCTCCTGAGTTATGGGAACCTTCAGCATCATCTGGTCAGAATCTGATATCAACAGTTTGATCAGGTCATTCACGGGAGCGAGATTTTCAGATAGCTGCTGACAGGTTGCCAGAAATGCTTTTAACCCGCTGCTCTCTGGTTTTCTGAAATGCTGAAGTATCGACTTTTCTTCCGGAAAAATCTTCAGAGAAATGTCTTCCGAATCCGGAATTCGGGCGATTTTTCGAATCTGGTCAATTGCTTCTGTATAACCCCCCAGTGTGTCAACCAATCCAATTCGCTGAGCTTCTGCTCCAGTCCAGACTCGCCCTCTGGCTACATTTTGAAGATCCTCGAGCGGCATGTTTCGGCCTTGTGCAGCCTTTTGGGTGAAATCCAGATAGATACGGTCCATTGCCCGTTCCAGTTGCTGTTGCTCGCTGAGTGAGTAATCGTAGTTGGAGGAAAACATTCGTGAATGAGCGCTCGAGTGGACTTCATCGTGTGAAACACCCAGCTTCTCCCACAACCCGGAGGCAACCATTTTGCCGCCGAATACCCCGATTGAGCCTGTCAGCGTGCCCGGTTCAGCTACAATATGATCCGCAGCCATCGAGACAAAGTATCCACCCGAAGCAGCGAGGTTTCCCATGACAACAATGACCGGTTTTCCCGCAGCCTTTGCCCGAAGCGTTTCCCGATAAATGGTATCAGATGCGATATAAGACCCCCCCGGACTATCCACACGAAAAAGGATCGCCTTGACAGAATCGTCCTGAATCGCTGAGCGAAATGCGCCTGCTACCGTGGAAGATCCCATTATGTATGAATCCTGTAAGGGATTATAACTGCTGTCCCCTCTCATGACATCGCCAACTCCATATATCAATGCGACTGTCGGATGCTGCTTCAATGTCGTCTCTTTTTGTTTAAGATAATTGGAAAAAAATAGAAAATGGGTATCTTCTCCGTGTTTTTGCCGAATTTGTTCGTATACGTCATCTGCATACGCGAGTCCATCTACCAGTTTGCTGATCAACGCCTCTTCCCCCAAAAGAGGACTTCGATCAATGATGCTCCGAAGTTCATCGCGGTCAATATTTCGAGCCTGTGATATCCCATCGAGGATCTGCTCGAAAATAGAGTCCATCAGACTTTTCATCGATTCTCGATGGGGATCAGTGAACCGATCTTCCGTATAACTATTGACAGCATTTTTGTATTCATATCGCTGGGAGAAGCGTGGGATGACTCCCAATTTATCCAATGTTCCTTTGTAGAATTGGCTTTCAATCAATAATCCAGACAGAACTACATCTCCGGATGGCTGGATATGAATCTCATCAAATGCCGATGCGAGGTAGTAGGGACCATTGCCAGGAGCAAATTCCCCAAAGGTGTCCGAGTAAGCAATCGCAGATTTGCCACTTTTTCGAAATGATATGATCGCATCCCGTAATTGCTGAGTTTGTGCAATGCCAAGTTTTACATGACTGAGATCGGCGACCAATCCAAGAATGCGTGGATCTCTGGTGGCCTTTGAAAGCCCATCAACAATTTCCAGCATTGTCGGATTTGTGCTCAATATCATCTCGGAAACAGGATCGCTGGATCGATATTCAGGGATTTCAGATTGAAGATCAAGTTCAAGGATGGTCTTGTCATAAACATGATGAGCGAAGTAAATATAACTCAACGAAATCAACAATAGCATCACTGCAGCGGTCAAAAATAGCATTCCGAAGAATCGAACGGTTCGATCCCAAAAACGTTTGATCATGATCAGATTCTCCCAATTTTTCTGCTCGAAATTTGTAAGTTTTTATCGTTTAAGATGACCATCTGAAAATTTGGTTACGCAAAAACGACTGACAGTGTAACGGAACACGCTATCTCAGGTATGAAAGAAGTGCGATGGGGTTCATGATTAATACATCAGCACCCGCAGACTTTAAATCAGAGGGATTTCGAAAACCCCACCCTGCAGCAACTGCAACCATCCCAGCCGATCTGGCTGTAATTATATCGATCTCTGAATCTCCGATAAAGAGACACTCGGCTGGTTGGACGGAATGATAGCGTGCGATTTCCAAAGCACTTTGCGGATCGGGTTTCGGAGGCATAGTCATACGCTGACCCCAGATTGGATCAAATTTCCACGATGGTAATAGATGCTGAACCATAGTCACAGTGAAATCGTCTGGCTTGTTCGATAATACGGCTATTTTGATTTGCATCTCTGTGAGTTGGTTCAGGAGAGCCGGAATTTCTGGATAAGGTTTTGTTTTTAACTGGTACCGCAATGCATACTCTGCACGCATCTCTGTAACACAAGCCTGAATCAATTCAGGATATCGCCGATCATGAGGCAATGCATTGTAAATAAACCGTTCGATCCCTTCTCCAATGATCTGTTTATACTCGTCATCGGTCCGTATCGGAAATCCACGTCGTATCATTACAGCATTCACAGAATCAGCGATATCTGCAATGGTATCCAGAAGTGTTCCATCCAGATCAAAGATGATGGCTCTTACTCGGGATATCATCTTCAACAATTCGATTTTCTCCTCCATCGAAGAAGCCAGTCAGAATTCTCCGGGGTTCTAAAAGAAAAAATTGACAGAATGACACAATTCTGCCGATCACTGCTCCATGTTTTATTCAGAAATAATGACAGATGCAAGTGACATGATAATGAAATCAGGCGGATTCATTTAATATTGCTTTTGGCCATCAAATTCTAAAATGGTCAGTCGCTTTGTTATCGGTTCCAGGACAGTCAGAATGAAAATCATCCAGTATGATGTGTTCATACAGATTCAAGCATCTGGGAGTCATCGCCCAGAAAGCATGCGAGTCGATCGGCATCTCTTTAGAGAGGTATGTTTCGTCACTTCCCGAGCAATTTGACAGTGGTGTTCCGTAATGATTATATTATTTCTATGGTTTTAACGCAGTATAAACCATTAGTCTTTCAATCACGGAGGGTGTTATGAGGCGAGCAATTTTCTTAGTAATCTTCTTTTTGAGTATTTCACATTTTCAATTCAAAGTATCGGGAGCCGTTATTTCGGTTCCAGCCGACTACACGACAATTCAACATGCCATCGATGTTTCTGTTGATGGAGACACGGTCCTGGTTGCCAACGGAACATATCGTGGCCTGGGAAATGTGGATCTGACATTTGAAGGCAAAGCGATTACCGTGATGTCTGAGAATGGACCTGAGTTCTGCACGATCGATTGCCAGGGCAATGGTCGTGGATTCTCTTTTCACAGTCGTGAAAATGCGGCGTCGATTGTTGATGGTTTTACAATCACCCGGGGTATCTATGTATGCGCGACCTGAGGGACCGATCCACGCGGAGGCGGGTTCCTCTGTATTGATAATTCATCACCAACAATTCGGAATTGCATCATAACGGCAAATTCATCCAATTCAGACGGTGGAGCTGTCGCATGCCTGAATAGCTCCTCCCCCACTATCTCCAATTGCACCATGTCGAACTCATCCGCTTCCGGAGCGGGAGGTGGCATTTTCTGCAATAATAATTCCAGCCCGATCATCACCGATTGTGTCATCCAATCCAACCGATGCAATCAGGAAGGCGGAGGAATTCTTTGCCGCAATAATTCCGCTCCAACAATACGAAATTCAACGATTAGTTTGAACTCTGCCAAGATTGGGAGTGGTGGCATCTTTTGTGATAATGCCTCTCCGATGATCGGCGGCGCATCCGGTCATGGAAATGTTTTCTCCGGCAACCGAGGCCCCGATGCAGCCGACATCGCTTCTCTCCAGATTCCGGGAGTCCGGATCAATGCGTCCTGGAATACATTTTCAGGATACGTATCGTCGGATTACTACGTGTCACCTTCAGCCGCATTCAACCTTGCAGATTGTGTATCCCTATTAACTCCGATACAGACCGATGTTTACGTGTCACCAACCGGGGATGATGCGAATGATGGGCTCTCACCTTCACTGCCCTTCCGCACGATTCAGCATGCATTAAGTGTTGTCTATGGAACAAGCCTGTCCCCGATTACGGTCCATCTTGCTGCTGGAACCTATTCCGGGAGTGGTTCCGGAGAAATTTTTCCGTTACCGATGGTGAACTATGTGTCTATTCTGGGGGCAGGTTCGGAATTGACAATTCTGGATACGGAAGACATGGCGAGCGGCCTATGGTGCTCCTATGACGGTATCCTGACTATTTCAGAGCTGAAACTCACGGGCGGACGCGGCTCAGGAATATATTGTTCCTATTCCTCTCCAGTGATCGATCAAATGGTCATCGATGATTTCGAAAATAATTCGAATGGCTCAGGACTCTTTTGTCATAACGCATCTCCGACCGTTACAAACACGGTATTTTCGAATAATTCGGCTTATACCAACGGAGGAGCGATTTATTGTCGGAATTCATCTGCTCCAACAATCCATCAGTGCATTATTACTGAGAATTCATGCGGGGTTGGCGGCGGTGGTATTTTTTGTATCGGGAATTCACACGCCATCCTAACCAATAACCAGTTTATTGGTAACCGAACGGAAGGGAATGGTGGCGCGATCTATATTGATGGAGCATATCCGGTGATTGGGGGTTCATCCGAAGCCGGCAATTATTTTGCCAATAATTCATCGGTTATCGGAGCGGATATCAGCAGCCGCGTCCTGCAGCCTTCACTGATCAACGCGACTTACAATACGTTTGCTGGGTATTACTTGTCTGACTATTATGTATCCGCACAGGAAGCGTTCAACTTGGCGAACTGCGTGTCAGAATCCACACCCATTACACAGGATGTGTATGTGACAACGACCGGTTCAGATACAAACGATGGATTGACTCCGGCGACCGCTTTTCGAACGATCCAGCATGCATTGAAATCAGTCTATGCCACTGTTTCCAATCCGATTACGATCCACATCGGTTCCGGGACCTTTTCATCGTCTCTGACAGGTGAAATCTTTCCATTGCCACTCATCAATTTTGTGACGCTGAACGGGAGTGGTGATGAGACGGTTCTGAATGCGAGCCCGGCCAATTATGTAATGAAAGGATCTTATGACACGAATGCGGTCGTTGAGAACATCCGGTTCACCGGCAGCCGCCGTTCAGCAGTGGATCTGTTTAACTCAGCAACCACTTTCTCAGGTTGCTCCTTTTCAAACATTTATGCATCCACAAATGGCGCTGGCATATCCTGCAATAATTCCGCTCCCACAGTTACCCATTGTACATTTACCGGTAATTCGTCATCGCAATTTGGTGGAGGCATGCATTGTGGAACGAACTCGCCGGCTGTAATTCAGAATTGTGCATTCTCCAACAACATCTCACTCCGGGGAGGTGGCGGTATTCAATGCGGTTACAATTCCACTGCAACGATCGAGAATTGTACCTTTACAAGCAACAGCTCGGATGATTTTGGAGGCGCTGTGTACTGCTTGTTCGGTTCTCCTCAGATCAGAGACAGCCAATTCATCAATAACAAGGCAAATGATGTGGGTGGAGCGATCTGTTGTGACTCCGCTTTGCCCGTCATCGGGGGAGTTTCGGACCGCGGAAACAGGTTCGAGAACAATCGTTCAGGAGATGGATCTGATCTCGCCTCCCGTCAGATCCCAGCCTCTCCTATTGTTGCCACGTATAATACGTTTGCCGGCTATCATCTATCGGATTATTATGTTTCACATGTGCGATCCTTCAATCTGTCAGGATGCATCTCGGAATCATCTCCCCTTCAACAGGATGTGTATGTTTCGACATCCGGCGATGACAGTCATGATGGATTGACATGGGATACCGCTTTTAAAACTATCCAGCACGCAGCCAGCCGCGTTGTGGGATCTGAAACGCAGCCAGTCACGATACATATCGCACCCGGAACCTATTCGATCAGTGCAACTGGGGAGCAATTCCCGATTCCCCTGGTGAGTTATGTCACCATTCAGGGAGACAATGTTGAAGCGACCATCCTGAACGCTCAGAACACGTCTGACATATTCTCGGGATCTTTTGACATCGCTCCCACCATTACACATCTCACTCTGACCGGCGCCAGAGGTTCAGCAATCCGGAGCTACTATTCATCACCAGTAATCACACATTGTATCATCACGGGGAACAATGCCATATCCAATGCGGGAGGTGTCTTATGTGAATCATCAACCGTATGGATCGAGCAATGCGACATCAGCAGTAATCATGCGAGTTCGAATGGGGGCGGTATTTATGCCAACACCAACAGTGATGTCTCCATCTATCAATGTGATATCACCGGAAATTCATCCGGTGAAGATGGTGGCGCTGTTTTCAGTTTGTCATCGCAGGTAACGATCGATCATTGTTCACTCATTGATAACACCGCGAAGTCGGGGGGGGGCTTGTTTTCGCGTTATAACACTTCCACCACACTGAGTCATTCCATTATCTCCGCCAACACCGCACAGGACGGAGGTGGTATTTACGGATTGAATACAGACCTGCTGTTATACAACTGCCTGATCGACAGCAATAGCGTCTGGGAACCTCGACAGGTCGAAACGTATGGCGGCGGGATTTACTGCTCGGCATCGACCATGGATATTCAGTCATGCACGATTACCCAGAATGAATCGGTGGGATTCAGCCGGATCCTGGGTGGGGGTATTTATGTGAATAGCGACTCGGATGTGACGATCGGTAACTCGATTTTCTGGGCTAATCAGGCGCGGCAGGGGTATGAAGTCTGGCTGGGAAGCCCGATCACGCCATCATCTCTGTCGATCGATTATTCCGATGTGCAAGGCGGATTGAACGATGCTGTCGTCGGTAATGGGTGTTTATTGACATGGGGCGGTCACATGATGGATTCTGATCCGATCTTTGTGGCATCAGAAGACGGCGAGTATCTTCTCAGTCAGGAATCCGCTGGTCAGGAAATCTCCAGCCCATGTATTGATTCCGGGAGTGTTCTGGCGGAGGAACAATGCATGGAAATACTGGGTGTCGAAAGTTGTATGGATGAATGGTCCACCCGTACTGATTCCGTTCCCGATTCCGGTCAGTTGGATATCGGGTATCATTATCCTGGCGTACAATGTATTCACAGCGGCGATGTGGATGCCAATCAGATGATCTCTGCGGGTGATGCACAATCCGCATTTATGATTGCAATAGGATTTATCTCTCCAACTTTCGATGAAGCCTGTGCCTCAGACTGCGATGGAAATGGTGAAATCACAGCCGGAGATGCTCAGGGGATATTCGGAGCAGCATTGGGAATGGGAGCGTGTGTGGATGTGATTCCGGATACCTTGTCGGTATCACGGGAGTTTGATCCAACGATTCAACGTATGCCCATCGATGGTATTTCCGGGATTGACTCCGACCAACTCCCCGATCAATTGGTTGCTCTCACATACCAACCATGCGAAGCGGATATGTTATGTGTTGAAATTCGAGTGGTTCGGTCTCCGGACGAGATCGATGCGTTCACGATGAGCTTGCATTACAACACCCAGGTTATGGAATATGTGGGATGTCAACGATCAGACATCACCATGAACTGGCTCGACGTCGGGTGTAACAGCCCTGATGATGATTCCATTATCGTGGCTGGCTACACGATCGGCGGGGAAGTAGTTTGGGAGTTATCGGGTTCGGGTGAAGTAAGCGGTGTGGTATCTGATCCCAGCGAGTTACTGGCTTCAGGAGATGGCGGAGGATTGATCAGACTCTATTTTGTGCTCTTGGAGAACCAACAAACACAACCGGACTGGACTCAGATGATCACCATCGATCAATTGTACGATGATTTAAAAGCCTTTACGATCGCAGAATAAATTCGGTTAACACTAAACCGGTCATCATCACCTGGTGATCGGTTTTTTGTCTCAGAAAAAGTATGGTTATTTCTTCACCAGCGAACTTGTTTCTTTTGGTATGTTGGATTTGCGATGCTTCAATGGAACATTTTTTGCAAAAAATGAAATACATTGATAGGGAGATCATCCGATGAATGATTTTCAGAACAGGGAGGATTAAAATGAGGATTATTTTCAATATAATCGTAATACTACTGAGCATTACAATAGCGCCTGTTTTATCTGCAGAATGGGTATCGTTGGATCCGTCTGCATCGATATCGACGGGATTGTCTGTTGAAGTATCTCGTACTGAGTTATCCGGCACCGATTTCATCATTCAGGTCCCGGGATTTGAAACGTCGATTCGGGAGCAGAATGGTCAGACATTTACACAGCTCCAGATTCCAGGAGCGGGTGTTCTGGCAGATCCGGGAAAGCCGTTTTTGCCCGTTCTTCGGGAACGTATTGCAGTGCCTCAGGACGGAGCAGTATCGTTGGCCGTTGAGATATTAGAAGAAACAGTGCTGACCGATTACAATGTCTGGCCGGCCCAGCCGCAATACGATCGTGATGATGTGATTCGACCTTCATTCCAGTTGGATGCGGTTTTATATCATACCGATGCGTTTTATCCTGAACAATCCGGCCGGATCGTCGGGGAAAGCTGGGTGCGCGATCTCAGGACAGTTATGGTTGAGATCGCTCCTGTCCGGTATAATCCAACGACCGGTGATCTTCGGATCGCCACTAAACTTCAGGTTCGCGTTTTAACCGAAGGAACCCGTTTTTATTCGTCACCCGTGTTTCCTTCCTTTTACACGATATATCAGAAAAATATTCTAAACGCGCATCGGCTGGGCTTGAAACAGCGAACGGATGCAGAACCGATGCTGATCATTGCCAATGACTCATTCATCGGGGCATTGGATTCGTTCGTGGAGTGGAAAACGAAGCGCGGACTGGCGGTAACCGTGGCACCGACTTCCCAAACCGGAACCACTTATGCTGCAATCCGGAGCTATATTGAAAATGCGTATACCTCTTGGAATCCAGCTCCGGTCTATATTCTTCTGGTGGGGGATTATCAGCAGATTCAGCCGATGGAAACATCTCCATACGGGACTGCATCTGATTATCTGTTCACCACGCTGGAAGGTTCTGACCTGGCTCCGGATCTGTTCATCTCCCGGCTTTCGGCTCAGAATCTCAACGAACTGGGTCCTCAGCTCGACAAGATCATGCATTATGAAACAATACCCGTGGACAGTGCATGGCTGGATCATGTCGTGGGAATTTCTTCGAGTCTGAGCGGTCCGATGGGCATCAATGACGATGACCGGATCGATGAGATCGCTTCCCGTTGGATGGATCACAATCCCGGCTGCGATGTGGATTATCTCTATGAATCGAATGGCCAGGGTACGACACAGAATATTGCCAGCTCGATCAATGCCGGCGCATTCTGGGCTGCGTATTGCGGTCATGGCAGCGGTACTTCCTGGAGTGGTCCGAGTTTCACGAATTCGGATGTAAATGCCCTGACCAATGGATACCTGACTCCATTTATCATGGATGTTTCCTGTCTGAACGGCGGATTCGGCGGTTCCAGCGATTGTTTCGCGGAGCGATGGATGAAGGGTGGTACAGTCGGCAATCCCCATGGAACAGTCGGCATGTATAGCTCCTACACATCCACCGCATGGGATCCCCCGGCAATTATGGCGTGGGGTGTTTGTTATGCCGTGACTGGAGACAGCCAGGGAACGATATCGGGTGGTCATATCAAAATGGGTCAGATGACCTATGATGGTATGATGTATCTGGAATCCGAACTGGGACCTGGAGCGGATACCGAAGAAGTTCTGCATCAGTATATCCTCTTTGGAGACTGCTCCGCGTTCATGCGATCCAATGCGCTCATTCATCCGGTTGTGACACACCTGCCGACCGCTCCATTGGCTCCATATCCATTTGAAGTCATGGTGGCGGATGCTCGCGGACCCATTGAAAACGCGGTCGTATGTGCTTATAAACCCGGTGAGATCCACGAAGTTGTCATGACCGATCAAACGGGTTCTGCCATTCTGAACATTGAGCCGTTGACGATTGGTGACATGATTCTGACCGTATCGGGACAGAACCTCATGCCGTATGAATCGACCGTAATGATCGCTCCAGCCGGATGTGGCATCGTATTGCTGGATCGCATCACCTACAACTGCGATGATGATGTTGTGATCCGGGTATTCGATGCAGATATCAATGGGGATCCGGGGATCGTGGAAACAACGGTTGCGGATATCTCCTCCACCAGTGAACCTCTCCCGGAAACGATTCTGCTGACCGAAACGGGTCCGGATACCGCGGAATTCCGGGGAACGATTCAAACATCTCCTACAGAATCCGGAACCGGATTTCTTCGGCTGGCACACAATGATGCGATCACCGTGCATTACCACGATGACGATTGCGATGGAACCCCTGATGATGTTACGGATTCGGCCAATGCGGATTGTATGGGACCCATTCTCACGAATATCATGGTTACCAATGTTGGAATCGATACCGCCACGATCTCCTGGATGACCGATGAACTGTCGGATACGGTCGTCACATTCGGAGAAAGCATTCCACCGGAATTTGAGGTGCGCGACGATCAGGGTGATACTTACCACGAGATGATCCTGACGGAGTTGGATCCATGCACAGATTATTATTTCATGGTCTCCAGCAGTGATCCGGGACAGAATGAAACAACGGATAACAATGGTGGCCAATACTATCGGTTCACCACGCTTCAGTTGATGGTCATGTTGAATGTAACGATGGATACCAATCCCGCCTGGACATATGATGGCCAATGGGCCTGGGGAACTCCAACGGGTCAAGGAGGGGATCCCACCGGTGGTTATACGGGATCCAATGTTGTTGGTTACAATCTGAATGGTCAGTACCCGGATAATATGACACCCGCTTATGCGACGACGCAATCCTTTGACTGTTCATCCGCCGGTCAGGCCTATCTGAGTTTCTGGAAATGGCTGGGAGTCGAAAGTTCTTCCTATGATCATGCGACAGTGGAAATTTCAAATAACAATGGCGCTACATGGAATATCATCTGGCAGCACGATGGCGGATCAACAGATCCTGATCAATGGACGTTTGTGGAGTATGATATTTCTGAATGGGCTGCCGGTCACTCACAGGTCAAACTGCGTTGGGGTATGGGTCCATCGGATGGCTCCGTCACGTATTGCGGGTGGAACATCGACGATGTGATGGTTTCCTATACTTCACCATGCAATGTACCGATCCTCAACTATGAAAGCCATGCCATCGATGATTCATCTGGGAATAATGACGGCGAGATCAATGCGGGTGAAACGATTGCCATGTCGGTCACCTTGGAGAATCTGGGACTGAATGCAACCAATATCTCGACCACACTGACCACAACCAATTCGCATATCACTCTTCTCCAGGCGGAGTCAGACTATCCGGATATCCCACAAAGTGGCTCCGGAACATCGATCACGGAATTCGTATTCCAGGTCAGCCCCGAGGCGTATGATGGAGAGGTCATTCCATTCGTGATCTCCTGGATGAGTGATGAAAATTCCGGAACCGCATCATTTTCAGAGATGATCGTTGCTCCGACACTGGAATTTTCAAATGCCACACTGATTGATTTGGGAGATGGCGATGGGATATTTGACCCAGGGGAAACGGATCGGATGGAAATCACATTGGCCAACAATGGCAATGGATTGGCGATGAATATCACCGCTCAGTTGACCTCCGATCATCCGGAGTATATTACCATCGTTGATGGAACGGCATCGTTCCCGAATATCCCCGGAGGAAGCCTGGGCACCAGCATTGCGCCGCATTTCACCGTAACCGCTTCTCCGGAAACACCGAATCACACATTGATCACTTTCTCACTGTCGATTACTGCCATGGGGTATTCTGCGGAAGATCAGTTCACGGTGGATGTCACATCTTCCACATTCGCTCTGCGATTTGGGTGGAATATGGATACAAATCCAAACTGGACAACTCAGGGGCAATGGCAATGGGGAGTTCCATTGGGACAAAATGGAGATCCAAGCTCTGGATATACCGGCTCGAATGTGTATGGATATAACCTGTCAGGTTCCTATCCCAATAATCTGGCCGAGACATATCTGACGACAACCCCATTGGATTGCTCCAATCTGTTCAATGTGGAAGTTCATTTTATGCGATGGCTGGGAGTTGAGAGTTCCACTTGGGATCATGCGTCATTCCGCGTGTCCAATAACGGAGTGAACTGGACGACAATCTGGGAACACAGTGGATCAACATTTACCGACACCTCCTGGCAGACCATGACTTATGACATTTCATCGGTTGCAGATGGTCAATCGACCGTTTACCTCCGATGGGTGATGGGAAGCACAGACAGTTCGGTGACCTACTGCGGTTGGAATATTGATGATGTTGAAGTCTGGGCGGAATCCAATCAGGTTGTCCCAACTCCCACACCAACACCGCCGCCCGATTGTATCCATGATGGTGATGTCAATATGAATGGAGCGATCACCGCTGGCGATGCGCAACTGGCATTTTCAATCACGTTAGGCGCATATACTCCAACATACACGGAACGGTGTGCAGCAGACTGCAACGGGAATGGCGCAGTGACTGCGGGTGATGCTCAGGGTATCTTTGCATTGACTCTGGGACTCGGTTCCTGTTCGGATCCGATCAGCCGGGAAGCTTCCAGTCAGCCCGTTGTAGAGACATTGATGTCAGCACTGCAATCACGGTCAGTATCGGACCCATCAGCAGCGAATCTGATATGGCTGGAATATTCTCAGTCATCAGCCGATACCGTTGTTGCTCATCTGATGGTTGCCAATGGTTCTGTTCCGATCGATGCCTTTACCATCCAACTCGTTTATGACAGCCAGAATTTTTCGTTCCAGAATGGCGAATCCAGCCAGACCGATCCGGGATGGGTGGAATTTGGCTGTATTGAGAATGAAACGGGAGCCATCACCATTGCAGCGTATGCAGTTCCCGGAGAATCGATTCCTCTTGGAAGTAAGGGGAGTATCGGAACGCTTGCATTCGCTGTCAACAGTCCCGGCTCAGCGATTCAGGATATGATATCAATCCGAAATCTTTCCGACGACGTCGAAGGATTTCTTGATTCTACGGATTTCGCTCGATAATCCGAGTATAGCATCTCCGACTTAACGCATGCCCCCTCTCCGGAGGGGGCAATTTTTTATGGGGGATGATTGGAACGACGGCATTGGCATTTCTTTCTCACCCCGTCGGCCTTGATGACGAAACCGAGTGTGAAACCGGCAGATAACATGATCCCCTCACCCCGTCGGCCGATGTTGTTTGACTGTTCCGTGTGAATGGGCCGGCGACCCTCGCCCGGTGGGAGATGGTAAAGAAGGATCCTGCACATATGCTCTTCCCCATTCATGGGGAAGGGTTGGGGATGAGGTCAAAAAGCACGGTATCACGTTCCCTCACGACCGTGCGAAGACCACTTACAGTCGTGCGAAGACCGCTTACAGTCATGCGAAGACCGC
>CAZELM010000032.1:0-53805 GCA_964512995.1 uncultured bacterium | reverse complement strand
TTTAATTCGAGAAAATAGCCTGAAAGACAGTCTTATAATGTGACTCTCAACACTGGTCTACTATTTCAAAAAAATAATCAATGCAGCGAGTGTCGGGATCCTGAAGAAGACGGATGGGCGTTTTATTGTAAAATGCCGGGCAAATGTTAAAATATCGGCAGGTAGGACAATGGTCACTTGGATGAGTTGGAAAGCTTCGGCTGTTGAGTATATGGTAGATCAATGGAAGCATCTCATCGAACCTGCGAATCGTTCCCTCATCATCAATCCCGACTTCCATGTATTGATTGAGCCATGGATACCAAATCAGGAAACCCGCAGGCCAGACTCCCATTGTTTTCCAAAATACAAATGAACTCGCTATCAAGTCGGTGTTCTCAGGATCAACTTCCGGGGAATGAGATCCGAATCGATGCACCACGATAAAAAACCGACCGTATTCATCTCTGAGAATACCATGGAAGCGATGCACGAAGAGAATCTCCTCTGAATTGTCAGCGGATGAAGCCCCAGATTCCTGGAAATTCATAGTCTGGGTTAATCTGATGTCCATAGTTGACATGGAATGGACTAATGAGTGTTTCGTCAGTGAACCGATCCAGTTTACATACGATGTTAGCGATTGCAGGGTGATGGCCATCATCTGATGTTCCAGATAATCATCCGTCGAATCTGTTTTCAGCCAACGATGATGGTTTTGCCAAGCCGTTCGGAAGGCATTTTTAAGCCGGACAACGGGAACAATTTGTTTTCTGATGAGATAGTAATCAATCTGTTTTACTGCTTTCCGATATAATATCTGGGCATATTGATGTAATGGAAGCGGGGTCGCCAAGTCTTTCTGACGAGAAAACGCATATAACCTGGGACATCGCCTGTACATCGAAATATCGCTCAAGGTGATCGATTTCATGGATCGAATATAGCATAAAACGGCCAGTTCAGGAATCCGACTGCGAAGTAACGTGCGCACTTGGGGAAACCAAGTTCCCGATTTCTTCGAAATGATCTGACGCAGGATGTGAAAAAATTGACGACACATGTTGTAAAATAGCCCGATCAGGTGTAAATATGACTCAGAGGTAAGGGTTGGCATGCTTTTTGGATTAATAGAAATCGTCTTGGGAGAGAGAACCCCCCACATTACCTTTCCCGCGCGGCGTTATGGGGAAAATCAACGAAGTCCGTTGACTGGTTCGCAATCTCAGGTAAATCGAAAATCGGCCCGGGCCTTTTATCGAGTGCCCGGGCTTAAATTTATACGGAGTATTTCTAATGACTACTTTGAATGATAAACAAGGGACCCATCAACGTTCAGCGATACTCGGTATAGGTTCTTCATTGCCGTCGCTCATTTTAGATAATGCCTATTTTGAACGGATTGTTGATACGTCTGATGAATGGATTCGTGAGCGGACTGGAATCCGGGAGCGACGTTTCGCTCGCAACGATGAATTGAATTCCGATTTTTCCGCTCGCGCAGCTCAATCCGCTCTTAAAGATGCCGGATTGACCGCTGAGCAGATCGATGTCGTGATCCTGGCTACATGCACACAGGATCGCCAGATTCCAGCATGTGCTATGGGTGTACAGGATAAAATCGGTGCGAATCATGCCGCAGCATTCGATATCAATGCGGCCTGCTCGGGCTTTATCTACGGCATCATCCTGGCCAACGCCATGATTTACAGCCAGACAGCCCGATATGTTCTGGTGATTGGCTCAGAATTGCTCTCCCGGTGTATCGATATGCAGGATCGAAGCACGTGTGTGTTATTTGGAGATGGCGCGGGTGCGATTGTCATGGGACCATCTCCAGACAGCCGAGGTCTGTTGGGGTATTATTTTGGCAGTGATGGATCTCAGCGTGACCTGATCACGATTCCGGCCGGTGGCACCGAGAAGCCGGCCTCTCCAGATACCCTGAAAGACCGGCTCCATTATGTTCAGATGAAAGGCAATGAAACGTATAAATTTGCTGTGTCCAAACTCGTGGAGAGCTCCGAAAAAGCGCTTTCCCACGCCGGAATCACTCCAGAACAACTCGATCTCGTCATCCCGCACCAGGCAAATACCCGAATCCTTCAATCGGTAGCCAAACGACTGAAAATTAACTATGACGAAAAATTCTTCATCAATCTCGATCACATCGGAAATACTTCCTCCGCATCCATTCCCATTGCCATGAATGAAGCCAAAGAAACGGGAGTCCTCAAATCCGGGCAGCATATTCTGCTCGTGGCATTCGGTGGAGGTCTGACGTGGGGGGGTGCTGTTTTTCAAATGTGAAAACTCACTCGATCACAATCTCCACCCGCTGTTTGTCTTCCGCATCATCAACCTCGAGTATTTTGCCTTGAGTCTGGTCATCGATCGCGGCAAGGATATCGTTCAGGTCAATTTGCTGTTCATTCAAAGCAAGTTTGGCATCAGCCGGTAAAAACTTCCACGCCAGCTTGACCAAACCCATTGGGATCGCAATGTTTACCTTCGGTTTTTCCAGATTTCCTTCATAAACCCTGATTTTGAAAAACTTCATCTTGCCCTTTGATTTACTGCCAACCATCTGATCCGGACCTGATTTCAAGCCCATTGCCTCGATCAGCTTGGCGGCATTCTCCGGTGTGATCTTCTTTTCTTCCACCATCTTCAATATCCGAATCCGTTCATCTTCCATATTTGCCTCCTTGAAAAGGTTCATATTATAAAATTATCATCGTCTATTCATTTTGTCAATTAAAAAATTAATATTATTTAAGATTCAATTAACTTTGTTTATTCAAGTAATCTAAATTAAAACAATAATTAATTCATAAAGACATTTATCATCTGAATGACAATAAGAGCACAAGACCCGGGAGATCAGGAGCATCATGACCTGAACACATCAAACTGACACCTGGATACAACCTCATGGTTTCTCCGGTCAATCTTCTATTGTGATTACCAGCACTACTCGCTAGACTTCCCATTCGATGGTTGAAACGAAAAAAAAAGAAAATCACATTGCCTGTCTCCTGATCATCTGGTCTATTCTTGTCCATTGGCGCAGTATCCTGATCTGGTTCGACTGGGAAACCATACGATTCTTTGTTCAGCCACGACCCGGCCGATACCGTATTCTAGCACCCCTGTTTGGGAACTGGATCGATCTCTCCGACTACGGGATTACGGTAGCCAGTGAAACACTCAGACCTCTGATGTCATGGTCATTCCAACTGGAAACGATCCTCTTTGGAGATCAAGCATGGGGCTATCATCTCCTCAATCTCACGATCCATATCGCATGTGTCACTCTCCTGTTCCATCTAGGGAAATATTGGAAGTTAACCCTATCTGCCCGTTCTCTGTCCTCCCTGCTGTTTGCTGTGCATCCACTCACCACCCAACCGTTATGGATTCTGGGAGATCGTGCGGAGCAATTCGTGTTATTCGGTGGTTTGATCACTCTGCTCGCATATCACTCTAATCGCCGAAACTGGAGCCTGTTTGGTCTGTTTCTGGCGCTTTACTCCAAAGAAACCGCAATCACGATTCCGGTATGGTTATTGGCATCAGACTTGCTGTTCGAACGATCAAACCGCTCCTTCAGAAGATCGATTCTGGAGCGAATGAAACGCCAATGGAGGCATTGGGCATTGACCGGAATCTATTTAATACACCGACTCTGGGTATTCCATGGATTGGGAGGATATCGATCCGTTCAACACACGAAAATCGATCATCTGCCAGATGTCATCGCTCAAAACATGGCATGGATCATGACCATCCCCCATGCATCCCCATGGCTCCTCATAATCGGAATCCCGATTTTATATCTGTTATTCCATCCCCGATCGGCTCCAGCGATCCGGATGAGCATTTTGTGGGGAATCGTTTTCATGCTCCCATTACACAATCTCTGTAACAAATGGTATCTCTACACACCAACCGCCGCAGTATCGGTATTTCTCGTCTCCACAACAACGCAGATTTTAAAATTCTTTCCTCGTTTTCATCGTGTCCTGGCAGCTTCCATTCTGACAGCAGCCCTATTTCTTTCATTCATGTCCGTTTCTGAACTCAATCACCAGAAAGCCAATGCTGAGATTCCAATGAAAATAGCCGACCGAACCTACGAGATCTTTCCAACAATTGAACCTGAAACTCATCTTTTTTATATCATGACCGCCCATATCCGACTGAGGGATCTCCGTGGGGAGTGGTTCGATCCTGCCCATTTTCAGGTCAAATCTCAGAAAACACCGATCGAGTCCATTGTGTGGGATCTGAATGCTACCCGATATCTGCCGGATTTCACGCCGGTCTGGACACGAAGCGTCGAAGCGGCACTGCGGTTGCACTACAATGACATCACACTGCGAACCTCACTCGTCGAAACCCAGCAATCGATCCCAAGCAAAGGACCGATGAAAGTGATTGCCTATGATCCCGCATCCGGATCGCTGATGGGAGTGCGATAGCTCATGAAAATCACATTGATACGACCTCGGACCGGAAACACGCCGGATCCACCTCTCGGTCTGATGATCCTGGCTTCGGCAGCAAAAGCCAACGGGCACCAGGTTCAGATTCTCGACCCGAATCCATCGGATCAGGATACCATCCAGAAAATCACCATCTTCAATCCGGATATGGTCGGATTCAGTCTACTCACCACTCAGATATCCCGAGCCATGATCCTTCAACACCAGATCAAGTCAGCGTTCCCCAATCTCATCACATTAGCGGGTGGCATTCATCCCACTGCGCTCCCGGAATGGACATTGCGTGCTTTCAAATTCGATTATGTCGTCATTGGAGAAGGCGAGCTGACATTTCCCGATTTGTTATCCGCTCTTTCACAGGGAACCGATCCTATGAATGTTCCAGGAGTGGCATGGATCCGCGATGGCGTTTACTGCCAAAGCCATCCTCGCCCCCTGATCGACGATCTCGATACCATCCCCTTACCAGACCGGGACAGCCTGAATTTCAGTCATTACCTGCGCCCACCGGGAAACATCCGCGGGAAATTCCTCCGCAGAGCCACCAGCATCATCACCTCCCGGGGGTGTCCCTTTGGCTGCATATTTTGTTCCAGTCACGGCCTGTTCGGTCATCGGGTCCGACGGCGGTCGATCGCCCATGTGATGACAGAGATTCAGCTCCTCAAAGATCGATATCAGATTGACGGAATATGGTTTTTGGATGATACTCTGCTTGAAGATACGGAATGGCTGACAGAACTGTGTCGTGGTATGAAAACGACCGGCCTTCCATGGGGTTGCCAGGCACATGTGCGTCGCGCTGATGAGCTCATATTCCAAACGATGCGGGACAGTGGCTGCATGCAACTGGAGTTTGGTGTTGAGAGTGGCTCCGAACGAATTCTGCAGGTCCTCAGGAAGGGGAGCGATCCGGATGACGTGCGCCGGGCGTTCGCAATCTGCCACAAGCTGGGTATCCGGACGCTGGCCAATTTCATGATCGGTATCCCTGGAGAAACAGAAACCGATGCCCAAGCCAGTCTGCGCCTGGCTCGGGAAATTCGACCCGATCATGTAGTTGTCACGTTTACGACGCCGCTTCCAGGTTCCGATCTGTACAATCATGCAATCAAAAATAGATGGATCCCGGAAATCCCGGATTTCAGGGAAGACTGGATCATCCGCCAGACGGAAAACCCGGCTGTCACCATGACCATGGCTCCGGATGTCATGAAACGGATACGAAAACAATTCGACAATGCGTTTTTCTGGACCAATATCAAAGATTATTTTCGATACCCGCAGTTTGTATTCGATATCTGTATGCACATTGCAAAACATCCCCGACGATATGCTCCGGGATTTACACAAACACTTCGGACCGGCCGGTTGGGTCATCTGGTAGAGACGATCTGGGAGGAGTATAACCGTGTGTGACACACAACCTGATCATCCATGCACCATGTTCCATTACATATATGGAGTGAAAAAACGCAAATGAATCAGGGCACTGACTGCACTCGAAGGTGAATGGTGATCATCTTTAAAAAGATCGTATTTATTGGGCTGATCATAATCATGACAGTGATCATCGTTGAATGCTTCTCATTCATTGCGTATGGATTGAGCCATCATTCTCTTTTCTCACCAGCAGAAATGCATCTGTTAATGGAACGGAATATTGTGCAGGATCAAGGTGTGACGGTGTCAAAAGGAGAAATAGACGTTGACTGGGGCGACATCATCGAAGTGATTCATCCCTATCTGGGCTACGTCGCGGAACCGATCAAAAACAAACGCGATTGGGAAATTTCAGAATATGGATTCATTTGGAGCGACAGAGGTTCTCCGATTCTGAAAAAATCACCGGATGTTTTCATTATCGGCATATTCGGTGGCTCGGTTGCGGCAGGATTCTGCAAAGTATCCGCTCAACCTCGGTTCAAGTCCTGTCTGAGTGACTTACAGAAGGAGATCATTGTTTTAAACTTTGCATCCGGAGGATATAAACAACCCCAGCAACTCATGATTTTGAGCTATCTGCTCTCATTGGGAGCGGAGTTTGATCTGGTCATCAATCTCGACGGTTTCAATGAAGTAGCGCTTCCTCCCGTCGAAAACATTCCGAATCACGTTAACCCATTTTATCCCCGGATGTGGCATTCCCGTACAAATCATCTTCTGGATTATGAAGACGTGAAACAACGCGGATATATCGAATTTCTGAAAGATCAGAGAGTGGAATGGGCAGAATTGTTCTCAGAGTCTCATTTATACTGGAGCCCGATGTGCTCGATCATCTGGGAAAGCAAAGATCGTCGGATATCTCAGAAAATCAGTGAGCGACAAGTGCATTTAATGAAGATGGAAGAGGAATCGACCCAATATGTCATGCAGGGTCCCCGATATGACTATACAAGTGATGAGCAGTTATTTTCAGATATTGCCCACAACTGGTATCAGAGTTCACGTCTGATGAAATCGTTGTGTGATGCCAGTGGGATTGATTATTACCATTTTCTTCAGCCCAATCAATATGTCGAGGGATCGAAACCGATGCCGGATCAGGAAAGACGAATCGCTCTGCTTGACACGATGCCCTATAAATCCGGCGTGATATACGGCTATCCCAAATTGAAACAACTTGGAAAACAGTTGATCGAAGAAGGTGTCCCCTTTACGGATCTGACGATGATTTTTTCTGAAACGGAAACGGTTTTGTATAATGATGCCTGTTGTCATTTCAATAACTTAGGGTACGATCTGATATTTGATCAGATTTGTCAGATCATCATTAAACATTCAAATGTGCGTTGAGTGCGGGGATGGCATTTTCCGGGCGGTTCCGGTCGATTCAGGCAAGAATTACAATGCTTTCACATCATATCGCCTTCAAGGTCCCATGTAGTCGAGTTCGGTTTTGGTAGCGCATTACATGATGCCGTGATTGCATCTACGAATCCTCGTCTTTCACGAAAACAGCGTTCTTATTGGCCGTTGTTTCCGACACCGGTGAGGGGATTAGTCTATAGAGCGATTGCATCGATTGGTCATGCATTGTCGGTATGAATAACGGACGTTTCTTCCCGTTCTTCATCAAATTGCTCAAAGGAGAGAAATGGAAGATTGGCCTGATCCCTTGCATGTTCTATTGTCACGGCGACAAGATTTTCGGAAGCATCCAGATCAATATAGATGTTATCGTTTATTTCTCTGGTCTCTGCCACATCCAAATCAGAGAACTCGACAAGGGCGGTGTCTGTATCTGAAAAATACTTGATTTTCATTTCGATTTTCCAATCTGCGTAATCAGCGCTTCAGACAATTACCCCACACATAAGCCCTGCTCCAGACCATTCTTCTTGACAACACTGCTTAGCAAAGTACACTCAGATCATGAACACCGTATCGAACCCCCATGACCGTTTCTTCCGCCAACTCCTTCAGAACAAGGAAGTCGCGAAGGATTTTCTGAGATATTATCTCCCGGAACCGATTGTTCAAATCCTGGACCTGGAATCCGCCGAGATCCAGAAGGACAGTTTCATCGAGGACAACCAAAGGGAATCTTTTTCGGACATATTGTATCGGGTGGAGCTGGCTGGGAAACCGGGTTACATCTATTTTCTGTTCGAGCACAAGAGCTATCCGGACCGACTGACAGCGCTCCAGTTGCTGGGCTACATGGTCAACATCTGGAAACTGCACATCCGTCAGAATGGCAGGAAACCACTTCCGTTGATCATCCCGGCCGTGATCTATCACGGTAAGCAGACATGGGAACCGGGAAACCGCTTCTCCGGGTTGATGGTGGAGATGGATGCGGAATTCCATCGCTACCTGCCGGACTTCGCGTTTTTGCTCTATGATCTGCCGCATCTCCCGGATGAGAGTATCCGGGGAGATATTCCGCTGCGGATCGGTCTGATGCTCATGAAATACATCCGGGATCCGGAAATCGTGCGGCGACTGGTGGATATGTTCAGTCTTCTGAAAGGGCTGATGGAAAACGAGGGACTCAATGAATACGTTGAGATGATCTTTCGCTATATTCTGTATGCAGTCGAGAAGTTGAGCGTGGATCGTTTGAAAACCATCGTAGATGGGACATTATCGGAGAAGATGGGAGGTGAGTTGATGACCATCGCTGAAAAACTGAAAAAAGAAGGATTTGACCAAGGCATTGAAAAGGGTATTAAGAAGGGTATTGAGAAGGGATCAGTCCTGACTGCTCGGTTGGCGGTGATTGACGTATTGGAGACGCGATTCGGAACGGTTCCGGATTCGATCCGGCAGGTCATCGAGATGATAAATGATCTGGATCGCTTGAATCGGCTTCACCGAGCGGCGGTGACGGTTCCGGATATCGATCAATTTTTTGCATTGCTGGCATGATTCCAATCCCCGGTTACCCCTCTGAGATGGATCGTGCACAAGATTGATCCGATAATCAGTTCAACCCTTCCCATATCTCCTTAATGATATCTGCGGTTCAGACAGTTACTCCGATTCGCACATTGTCTGAACCGCTGATTAAACGGATGGCGCTGATTCCGCCGGCCGGGAGGCGTTGGTTGGCTCGAAACGCCGACCGGCACTAACGCGCGTAGCCGTCCCCGCCGCCCCGCATCACCCGGTACGAGCCAAATGCAGGTCCTGTATAATCGGCTGCTGACCCTGTTGGATACGTCGTATACCAGTCCCAGCACCATTCCCACACATTCCCATGCACATCCTTCAAATTCCAGGGATTCGCAAGCTTACTGCCTGCTACAGCTGTCGTCCCCGGATTGTTCGCGCAATATACACAATACTGCTCCAGCGTCGGATGGGTCCCGGATGTGAGTCAACCGCAGTTCCCGCTCGTGTAATTCGTCTCGTTACACGAAAACGGCCCCGTTGTCCCGGCCCGGCAGAAATACTCCCATTCCCCTTCACTCGGCAGCCGATACCCATTCGCTCTAAAATTGCAGTAAAACGGTCCCGTCGTGTAGTTCGAGGACGTAATGGGATTCGTAAATACCCCATCCGTGTAATAACATCGCGTATACCCGTTCTGCACTGATAGAAGGTTCGCAAACAGCACCGCTTCATACCACGTGTTCTGCTGCACCGGATGACTCATCGTCGGGCTATAGGTCGTATTGCTGGGATCCGCTGGAAGCGTCCCCTGAACCGCTCGCAAACTCGCCCACATCTGCCGCGTCACCTCCGTCTCCATCACCCCCAGATTCCGCGTCAGCGTATGCGTGAACTGCGTTTCATTACTGTCTCGGCAAGCTTCACCGGACGGAGAGCCCTGAGTGAACGTCCCGCCCGGCACATACCGCATGTTACCCACGATGGGATCAGTTGACGCCAGATCACCGGGTGCGAGAAGGATATTGAGAACGCGATCCGTCCGATAGATTGCGCCCGGTGTCAATCCGGCAGCCCTCGCCTCATTGTCCGACGCATACGCCGGAACTCCGGCAATATGCAGAATCGATGTGGGCGATGAGGTCCCGATACCCACATTCCCCGTATCCGCATCGAAATAGATGGCAGCTCCATCCGGACTCCCGGCGTTGTTGTAGATCACCTGCCCGTCAGCCCCGGCGATCGGTCCCGTTGGTCCTGGAATACCCTGGATTCCCTGTAATCCCGTCGCTCCCTGCGGACCAGTCGGTCCCATCGGTCCCGGATTGCCAGGCAACCCCTGCTCGCCCGGAATGCCCTGTAATCCAGTCGGACCCTGGATACCTTGCGGACCGACAGGACCCGTCGCTCCCTGCGGACCTTCCGGCCCCGTTGGTCCCACCAGACCGGTCTGCGGACCGATCCACTCCCCCGCCGCATTGACCACCGCTCCATACCCCGTGATGCTCACTGTTCAGGGATGGATATCCTGGTCAAACACATCTTTGGCCTGGTACGCCTGACCGATGCTGATCAATGCCTGGCGCGGCACCAGCGGTTCGCCGCCGACCGTCAGACCCAGCCAGACCAGACTCTCAAACGTCAGCTCGATCGGAACAACTCCTCCCAACAGAATACTGAACAATCCATCCACAACGGAAACCGCCGGGTGTGTTTCCGTCCACAACTGATCTCCCTCTGTTTCGGCATCGTAGATCGCCGGAACAAATTCGTATTCACCCGTCAGCGGGTTCCCCGATGCATCGCTCAGATTTATTTGATAATTGATCTGATACGGAATCTCCGCCCCACCGATGCTCACCCCCATCACCACTGAACCGATTATGAACAATATCGCTGACTGCTTCATTGAACCTCTCCTAATCCGGCAGTGATCTGCCATCTGATGATTACGTGTTACTCATGAATCCGCCTGAGTTGATTGACTATGGAAATACCGTTTCATCACAATTCCTGGTTTGATTGCATGTTTGGATAAGTCTATCACTGAGAGATATTTTATCGGGGGGGGAGGGTGTCAATAGGAGATCTGGCTTTTTTCACAGGCAGCAGTCCAGAAGAACAATGATCCGGAAATCGCATTGCAGCGGACGATAATGCCGCACAAAATCATTTCCTGTTCATTTGCAAAGATTGAAGGGTAAGTATCTTGGTGTTCCCAACCACATTGCCACACATTCCAATTACGTTCTTCAGATTCCACGGAGTGGATTATACTCCTGAATCGATGCTATGATACTCATCGTTTCTTCCGAACAGGTCCAGGTCTTTTGTTCGGTTCAGCGAGAAAATGTTCAACCATTACTCCGGAACAGGATATCGGCAATCTGATGAATGGAGTCCAGTTTAAATGTGAAGCGATACCGCCATTATCCCCGGCGGGAACGGATCCATTATTCCCAGATAACTCCAGCCTTGTGCTCGAAAACCTGATCCGCTTCTGGTATCGCACGTTAAACGGATATCTTTCCGGTGCTCCGTTGCAGGAAATGGAATCACGCATATTTGTAAAGTCTTGCGGAGCCCAATCCAGAATCGACCTATCGGACCCATTCTCAACGACTTTTACCATCACGATTCGATCTATCACCGGCTCCGATCGAACTTTTACATCGGATCAATCGAATCCTCTGGAGAAGGTTATTGCGAGTTTCTGGGCAGCGGTTTTCATGGGTGGACTCCATTATCCGTATTCTCATGACATAGGCAATATTGGAGTGAAAGATATCACGGATAATCAAAATATCTTGAATCGAACTGGAATCTCGTTTAATCCACAGGCCGACACATCTGCAGATTTGAAATGGTGGCTTTCCCAAAATCTGAAAACCGCTGTGGACATCATCAATGATGACCATCCGCGTGATTTCATCCCCGAACGATTCAACCTCAATCTCACACGCTGTATCCTCAGTCCAACCCCTTTTCGCGACTGGTGTACTGCCCGTAATGATATCGAAAACACCTTGAACTCATTTCATGCCAGATACCCGAACGACTTGCTGGCTCGTCGGTTAATCAATATGCCTCGCGAAAATGAAGCCAATGGGAATCAAAAGATCGGATTGCTTCATGATTCCAGTCGATTCGTTCTGTCAACACCTCTGTTGATCAGATACCTGAAATCCGGTTCAGATTATTTCTGGATGATGATTCGATTCTCCGGACGCCCTGCAGACCATGAATCGATTCTGCCATCCGATGCTTCTCAATCAATGGATTACCGCTCATTGGACAGATTCTGGAATGAAGCCAGACGGACTGGCTGGAATGAGACCGATATTGTTCTGCTGATGCCGGATACACTTCAGAAAAAAATCGATATCATCCGGCATGAGATCGATCCTGATAAAATCATCCTGTTCGGCTCCAAAGCTCGCGGCAATTTCCATTCCAGATCCGATACCGATCTCGCTGTATCGGGAGGAAAGACGGGTAAGAGCCTTGTCGAAAATGGCGCAATGGATATTGTTGATCTGGATCGGGTGGATGACGGATTCCACTCACTGATCAAGTATGAAGGAGTGACCGTATATGAAAAGTCGATATGAACGGTTTTTTATCGATTTTGAGAAAGCCATCAGAAATCTGGAAACCGCATTATCCATTGTACAGGATGACCTGGACATTGATGGATGCATCAAACGGTTTGAATTGTGTTATGAACTATCCTGGAAGCTGATTAAATCGTATCTGGAAAACCTGGGTATCATCTGCAGAAATCCCAGGGAGTGTTTCAAAGCGGCATTCATCAATGAACTCATCGATATCGAAGCAGAATGGATTGCGATGATAGAAGACCGGAATAATCTGGTCCATACATATACATTCGAACAATCCCGGATCATTTACGATCAGATCCGATCCCGGCATTGTGCAACATTGAAGAAGTTATATCAGCGGATTTCTCCGGAGTTCAGCCTGGATTCTTGAATGCTTGCCATTTCCAGCCATCCTTTTCAATCCGTCACACATCCCGAACGCGTTCCATTCCCGTATCGACCAGCGGGTGGATGAAATATGATTCCGTGTCTTTTGACCTCACTCCCAACCCCTTGAATGACGAGGGGCATATTTGCAGAAACCTTCTTCACCCTCTGCTAAGAAACCTCTTCACGAGCGGTCGTTTTATAGGTTTCTTTATTTAGTGTCATGCGGAGCGTGTACGACCTCCCAGCGCAGCGGCCGGGAGAGGGTCGCCGGCCCATTCACCTGGAACAGCCGAACAAATTCGGCCGGCGGGGGTGAGGGCCACATGCCCATGGCGTCGCGATACCGCTGCTGGACCAATCTATCAACAGTATCGGCAGAGCGAGGGTGACATACCTATGGGATCACGCCACCACTGCTGGATCGAACTGTCATCGTGACCGACGGGATTCGGGAATCGCTTTATTTGCCCACCCCGCGGATGGTCATTCCTCAGATCCGATGGAAGTCGATCTATCCATTTACTGCATAATGTATCCCAATGCCTCCAGTTCTTCCTTCATCTGGATGTCCTGGCGGAGTTTCCCCGGCGGGATTGTGATCTGGTTCTCCCAGATTTTCTCGATGCGGCGTTGCCACCGGATCATCGATTCTGCGTTATCCATAAACAGATTGTGCCGCTCCCCAGGATCAGTATCCAGGTCGTACATCTCCCCATCGATCAATGGCACCGACCCGGTTTTTCGGACAACCAGCGATAAACACCGCATATCTTTGGAGTTCGACACATCCGACGGCCTGTGGCATGAATCGCTTTCCAACCGGATGACATTGACCGAATGGGAGTTGGCTTCAGGCAGCCGGATCCGATGCTTATTCCAGCGCATCCCAACCTCCAGTTCGGCAATAACCTCATCCCGAAAGAAAATGGTCACATGCCGGGGTGCATGATACGCTCGCAGATCGAGACAGAGGTCGGAACCCACCACCTGAATCGTGTCGGATTGGACTAAAAACACCGGTGCATCACCACCGGCGGAGATATTCCGGGCAATCACCTTCAATCTGATTCCCTTCTCTTCAGTCCTGACCGCCGCTCCTTTGGGGACACTCTCCGAAAAGGCAAAAGCCGGCAATTCTGCACGCCGGGATCGAGCCACACAGAAAAGATCCCGTCCCTGAATCTGATCGGGCGGCCGGACGTTACCGAACCGAAGCATTCCCGGCAGAATATCCAGACTCTCCACGAGCGATGAAACGATTTTCGGACCGTTCCACACCGGTGGATTCACGATCAACGGCACATGCAGAAGCGGATCATACAACTGCTCATGAACCATCATTCCATGCTCATAAAACTCTTCCCCATGATCCGATGTGACAATCAGCAACACTCGATCCCAGAGCCGATGCTCGGACAGAAATGCAAATAATCGGCAAAACAAGGAATCGGTATACCGGATCTCGGCATCATATAAAGTGCTGAGATAATGGATATCTTCAGGACTGATCGTTCTATGTCCCCGATTGACGGCGGTCAATGCCTCTCCATCGGGTTCGATGCCCGGTGTGTATTCCATATCACAGAAGATCGATTTGGTGGAAACCGGCGGCGCATACGGTGTATGAACCTGATATGTATGAAGAAACAGAAAAAACGGTGATTCCGGACTGACCGTCTCCAGGAATGCCATTCCCGCAGCGAGAATGTTCTCCCAACCCCGGAGATCATCCCGGAATGTCTCAAATCCCCGCCGGAATCCATAATCTCCATCGACATACCCTCCTTCAGTGAACCCTCCAGTCCGATACCCGACGGATTGGAACATCTCCGCAGCCAATTTGATTTTTTCTGACAGAACCGCATCGGGAGGATAAACACTATGTTGCTTGGGATAAATCGATGTCAGAATGCTCATATGAGATGGGAGCGTTCCTGGGAGTTGTACCTGTTCGTTCTGAAAAAGCATGGCAGTTCGGCTCCATCGATCCAGAACCGGACTGGTTGCCATGGGATATCCATAACATCCCAGGCGATCCGCCCGGAGCGTATCCAGGGAAATCAAAATGATCCCAGGAGATTCATCAGGCGGAATCAACATATCGTTTTCACTCCCAGCGGTGGGGAGCGACCGGCATGGGTCGTTCATGGGTGGTGCCCATGGATCACCGGAACACGCAGTGAAAACGAAAAGCAATCCCAGACCAGCGATGAAAACCAGTAATCCATAAACAAGAGCGTATCGGCGGGGAGCGAGGGAATAGCGATCTGTTCTCCGTGCATGATTCGAGTCAATTAATTCGACAACCTGATGACAATATGTTTGGATCCGCGATAAATCTCCAGCATCCCCTCTTTCATAAAGAGGAACACATGATCGGATCTCACCCACTCGCTTCATTCAGACTATCCATTGGAAAATCGAACACGTTATGATTGACCGCCGGTTTACGACCGAGATTGTGGAACCCCGCAGACATACTCCTCTCCATTCATGGATGTTGTCCGTGTTGGTTATACGATAATCACATTCCCACATATACCCTCTCCATTCATGGAGAGAGGCTGGGGTGAGGTCAAACCTAATTCATTCATATAACTTGTGATCTCTCCTGCTGCTCACCGCTGCCAGATACCCGCCTGCGGGTCGAAACAGAATGAGACTGATTTGATCGTTGATCATGAATCGTCGGGGTAATTCCGATTGTAATGATTCCGGCTGGATAATCGATCCCACACAGATTGTTCTCAAACCAGCGATTCCGATTCCATTCAGCTTCAGAATCGATTCTTTGGCGATCCAGATCCACAGGAATGCCTGGAAAAACATCGTTGGCTCCAAAGCAATTAAAGCAGTGTATTCAGGATCGGTATAATACCGGCGAGCAATCGATCGAGCATCCGGCATCTCCCGAATCCATTCCAGATCGATCCCGATGGGTGATGTTTTGGATATTGCATATATCGCAAGATCTTTGGAATGAGCCATGCTGAAATGGATTCCATAATCAGACGATTTGCCCGTCAAGATCGGCTTCCCGGCTGGTGAGTGTATGAATTCAATCAATTCGGGCTCTATCGACACATGATTTCCAAGAATAATACGCAGAATATAATGCGAAGCAATGAATCGATACCGCCGGATGGGATCAATAAACCGATGAGCCCGTTTGAGTTCTTCCCGATTCAGGATACGCTCCATCACACACCGATTCTGTTTCAGTTTTTCCAGAGATGTATAATAAATATAAATATCATCTATCAATTTTATTTCGCTGATTATCTCTGTGTTCATTCTGGAGTTGATAACCCTTTTTCTTTCAAGCATCAGATTACGAACATAGAAATCTGAGTATAACCAAAGCAGACACCGGCTCAAAGAATACTCATTTTACTCTTTCTTTCAATGCTGTTTTGATGCAATTATAACAAATCACTTGACCGCAGTATCCACCATGAATAGGATCATGACATCCGACCAGAAATCGGAAACAATGTCATCGACCATTTGAAAAAGGAGACGCAATCATGAGGATGTCGGAACTGTTTTGCGGCACCTATCGCGAAGATCCATCCGAAGCACAGACTGTCAGTCATAAACTGCTGCTACGAGCAGGAATGATACGCCCCCTGAGTGCGGGTGTTTACACCTATCTGCCACTCGCTCTGCGTGTCATGCGCAAGATCATGAACATTATCCGGGATGAGATGGATGCCATTGGCGGCCAGGAAATCCTGATGCCCGTATTGAATCCTGCCGAACTCTGGATGGAAACCAACCGATATTACGATATTGGCAACGAGCTGATCCGTTTCAAAGACCGCTCCGGAAGACCCATGGTTTTAGCCATGACCCACGAGGAAGTCGTCACGGATCTCGCTCGGCGGGAAATCGCCAGTCATCGCCAACTTCCATTCATGACCTATCAGATCCAGGTAAAAATCCGGGATGAACCGCGTTCCCGGGGTGGTCTGCTGCGGGTCCGGGAGTTTCACATGAAAGACGCCTACTCCTTTCATCCGGATTTCGATGATCTCGACCGTTATTATCCGGAAGTGTATCAGGCGTACGAACGCATCTTCAAACGGTGCGGGATCAATCCATTGGTCGTTGAGGCGGACACCGGCATGATGGGTGGCTCTGGTTCTCATGAATTCATGTGCGTTACAGAATCCGGCGAAGACACGATCGTAAAATGCTCCCACTGTAATTATGCTGCAAATACAGAAAGTGCGTCGATACGGATACCCGAATTCACTTTGGATCCAATCGAACTCCCGGTGGAAGAAGTCGCGACTCCCGACAAAGAATCGATCTCGGATGTTGCCGCTTTCCTGGGAGTTCCGGAATCGAAAACCATGAAGGCTGTGTTCTACAGATCGCAGGATCAACTGATCTTTGTTGCCATTCGAGGTGATATCGAAGTCAATGAAGTCAAACTTGCCAATCATTTGTGCGCCAAGGACCTGACACTGGCAGATGCAGAACTACTCACCAGACACAATATTGTCGCCGGGTATGCATCTCCACTGGCATTGCCATCCAATGTGCGGGTAGTGGCGGACAGGAGTCTGATGTGGGGTAATAATTTCGTGGCTGGAGCGAACAAACCGGGATTCCACTTGAAAAACGTCAACATTCCCCGTGATCTGACCGTCAATGAGTTCGCTGACATCGGAACAGCTCGTGAAAAAGATGGGTGTCCACGTTGCGAAACCGGTACATTAGATGTCGTTCGAGGCATCGAACTGGGACATATTTTCAAGCTCGGAGTAAAATACACGAACGCGATGAACGTCGACTATCTGGATGAGAAAGGACAACGCCAGCGAGTGGTAATGGGGTGTTATGGAATTGGTGTCGGCAGACTGATGAGTTCGGTTGTGGAAGTTCATCACGATGATTTTGGAATCTGCTGGCCGAGAACGGTTACTCCGTTTCATGTTCATCTGATCTCACTGGCGGCCGGTCAGCCGGAACTCGTGGAAGAAGTGGACAAACTCTATGGCGAACTTAAAGCCGCCGGGGTTGAGACATTATATGATGACCGGGACGAAACACCGGGCGTAAAGTTCAATGATGCGGACCTGATCGGATGCCCGCTTCGTGTCACTGTTTCCAAGCGTAGCCTGAAAAAAGGTGGCGTGGAACTCAAACTGCGCACCAGCAAAAACATCGAGATCACCCCGTTGGCTCTGGCAGTTGGATTCATCAAAGGCATTTTGGAGACGGTCGATCTATAATCATACATGGGGGTTAACGGCTGATACATCCAGAAAAGGTCAGAAACAGACTGTGACTTCTTCTTTCCGATGGCATTCCCAGTCGGGAGAAGATACTGAGAGGAGATCAATGATATGAGGGACTCAAACCGCTTTTCCTCCAATGATCAGTTGCTTCAATCACCTCTCGAATCTGCACCTTCGAATCGTCGCAATTCCCCGCTCTCGATCACAGGTATTATCCTGCTGCTCGTGTTCATTCCGTTGAGCAACCAGTTGCCTGGATTGTATTTTGAGACGACCAATCCCTATCATGCCGATCTTCCGGAATGGGCGAACATCCTTCTTTTATACCCCTCCACCGATCTGGTCGATAATCCGGTCGTTCGAATGGCTGCGACGATTTGCGCTCTTGGCATCCTCGTCTTTCTTTTCCTGGATGTTGCCGCACAACACAACCCCAGACGATTTCTGATTTCCCGGGAGTTGATCCTGTGGATACTGATGCTGATCATTGTCGTGATCCCCACTTTCTGGACCATGCTTCTCCGAACGACCGTCAGCCGTCAGTTATTCAGTCACGATGGCGGGATCCTGCAGACGGAAGAAGCCATGTCCATGCTCAGGAACGGCCACAATCCCTATACCGATGATTACACCTCCCCGCTGATGCGTGCGTATGCCGAACAAAGCTCCATCAAAGAACCCCTCTATCACAATCCCTATCTACCGGCATCGTTCCTTCTCCCCTACCCGTTTTATATTCTGGCGGAGGATTATTTCGGGATATATGATCAGCATTTTTTCTACATTCTGTGCTTTCTGCTCATGATGCTGACGGTTCGGTACTTTGCAAAAAATGAGAAACGACTTTTATTGATGGCGTTGATCGGCCTGAATCCATCCACTGCCTATTTTGTCAATTGGGGTCGTAATGATATTGTGATTTTTTTATGTCTGATCAGCACCATCTTTTTTCTGGAGCGAAAATGGCCCATTGCAGCGGGGATCATGTTCGGGATCGGATGCAGCTACAAACAGTTACTTTGGTTTACCTCTCCATTTGTGGCGGTCTATATCATCAGATATTACCCGAATATTTTCTCCAGGGAGCCATTAAAGCTCATCATTGCTGCCTTGATTGTTTTACTCGCGTTCAATCTGCCGTTTATCGTTTGGGATGGGAGCAGTTATTACGATGATATCTTTGCTTTCAATGCAGGAACGTCTGAAAATCCATATCCTTTGGGAGGTACACCCGGATTCGGCATATCGAATATTCTGTTGTATTGGGGATTGGTGTCCTCCCGGCATGCCTACTTTCCGTTCACTATCCTGATGGCACTGGCTGGCATTCCTTTGATCATCTGGCTTCTCAAGTATCAACTACGGAATAATTCGCGTCAAAGATTGTTCACAAGTATCGTTTTAACACTCTATGTAATCCCCTTCCTCTCCCGGTTTTTTCATGATAATTATATCGTTCTGATCTCGATGATTGCGCCGCTGATCATCTGCAGCATCAGTGATGACGAACAAACCGCTTCGGGTGAATCAGATTCTTCATCTCCCGGAAATGTGACTTGAGTTCATGGAATGTCCGGATACTCAGCAACCGATGTATCAAGTATCCAGGACGGAGATAAAACGTTCGGGACGCCTGGTTCCGATAGTATAGAATTTCATCGGCAGTCATGTTTTCATTACCCATGACTGCATAAGATCCGGATTGATCCATCTGCTGGAGTGGCTCCTCGATCCATCCCTGCCGGATCGCCAGTTTCCTGAGATCGGTTCCCGGCCGGGGAACGGGCACATTGAACGACGCAAACTCCAACCCGAGTCGAATCGCAAACTCCCCGATTGTTCCCGCTTCATCCGGGTTCATCCCTGGGAGTCCGATGATGAAAGTTCCTACAGACCGAATACCAAGCGCTCGACACCACGAGACCGCCTCTTCGATCCGCTCGATCGTCAATCCCTTGCCAACCTGAGCCAGAGCCGAATCGACCTTCGATTCAACGCCAAACACCAGTGTGTGACATCCTGCTTCCCGCATCAACCGCATATACTCCCGATCAACCACATCCGCTCGAGTGAAACAGATAAACCCCAATCCGTATTTGCGGTTGATCATCTCCTCTAATAGCAGTTCGGTTCGATGACGATCAGCTCCAAATGTCTGATCGTCAAAATAAATGTCCTTGAAGCCCATGTGCCTGATCACATCCAGTTCATCGAGAACGTTCTCTATCCGCCGCTTTTTAAATCCGAGTTTGCTGATTGCGCAGAATTGGCAGTGGTAGGGGCAACCAAAATCTGTCAGAACCGTCGCAAACGGAAACCGTCGAACAAAAGGGTACCGGTAATGATGATTGGGGAACAATTCATGGCATGGGATTGGTATGTCAAACTCTTCACCTTTTCCGCGAGTGACAGGACCGCTGATGATATCATCACCGGAGCGATATACGATATTCGGAATGGGATCTCCGCCTTCAAACATCCGATCCGTTTTCAGTCGCGCCAGAAGTGACAGGATATCCTGCGAAGTGAAATCCAGAACGGCGCCATCTACTCCATCAAACTGAGCCAGACGAGCCGCTGGTTCATCGAGAAAAAGCTCCCCGGATGCAATGGCAGCAAACTGAAATTCATTTTTCAAATGCTGAATGAACCGAAAGTCTTCCAGGTATGAGACTACTCCTGTTAAAAAAATGACAGCATCGGGATCAAAAAATCGAGAGGCTTCCGCGATGGTGTCCGCTGTCCATCCATCAATCATTCCATCGATCACACGGATATCGTATTGCTGACTCACCGTCCCAGACAACATCAGCAAATCCACCGGATGATACAGGTAATGGGCTTTTGAAACTTTTGAACAATAGTAATCCCGGACATAAATCTGGCTGCCTGGAGGGTTTAACAGCAATACTTTTTTTCGCACACGATGATTCCTTTCCAAAGTTTGATTCCAGTAGCCTGCATGGCTCTTCGTTTGGGATTCCAAGCAATCCCTGTCAATCGTGATCTTTGAGCTTTTTCAGTTCTTCGATACGCAACCCCGTTTTCTCGGAGATCGTTTCCAAATCCAGAATATTCAGAAGATTTCGAGCAATCGATATCCGGGCCGCTTTCATCCCGTCTTCACGACCTTCTATCAGACCTTCTTTGCGGCCCTCCTCCCGACCTTCTATCAGACCTTCTTTGCGGCCGTCCATCTTTCCGGTTCCATACGATGACAGCACCATACTCGCCTGATAATGAAGATCATCTTCATAGCGCTCATACGCCGCCCGTTCCGCTTCCGGAAGTTGCAGAATGTCCAATTCCTCTTTCGCTCGTTTCAATCCCCGCGCCTGAAACTCCGCCTTGATCTCCTGATTCTTCAGAAAATAGATCCACTCATCCAGCGGATCCTTCGCAATGTCATTGAACTGGTTGATCTTCAATAAATAATACTCCGGATACAGGGATGGAACATCTGACTTCATAAACAAATCCTGCTGCCGCGACGTCAATTGAAGCTCATCTCCCCGGTGCATCCCCAGAAATCGAGTCGTACCATGATACACATAGTCTTCCCCTTGCCCCAAATCAAAATACAGGATGTTCACGGATATCACTTTCACCAGATTCGAATACGGCTCCCCTTTATCCAGATGCTCGATCAATGTTCGGGATGCCCCATACATTATCCGCTGTAAATAATCCCACTCCTGTTCGTATTGCACCTCGATGATCACGATCTCATTTTTTGCGTTCCGTACTTTCAGATCGAGCCGTACAAGCTTGGATTGATCCCGATCCTTGTTGCTTTCACTCTCCAATACTTCGAGGATCCGGATATCGTCCCGCAGAAGTTCACTCAGAAACCCTTCCAGAATATCGAAATTGGCTTTGCTCCGCAGCACCCGCTTCATCGCCCAGTCAAAACTGATCAATCGCCGCTTCGGCATTATAATTCCCTCCTATAACGATTACTTCTGCATCTCACTATCAATTCCTCCCGACGAACACCGGAAAATATCAACATGGAACAATCTTTATACCCTTTTCACAGACTGGCGATCCATCAGAATGACCGCCATCAGTACGATAATAGGAGCGACGCCACCCGACAAATATAGCACATCCCGAATCCAGTTCCAGTTCCCTTCAAACCAATAGAACAGTGATGGCAGTGTCGCAAGACACCATGGGATTAAGTAGACAATCCGGCCGGATATCAGATACGGAAGAATGACGGCTGGAAGCAGCAATACCAGATGATGTTGCCAGACATGGGTATATGTCATAAAATAAATACATACCCATAGACTGAGGATGTGTATCGGATGCAGCTTTTTCGAATAACATGTCACGATCAAACCAGTTCCGATCCAGAAAGCCATGATGATCTTGATCCACAAACCAGAAAAATGAAAATGATACATCAGATTCTGAAAGCAATAGTTTCCGAGACTGCTGATCATCTCCTGACCGGATGCCCAATGGATAAACAATTTGCCATCTTCCGGCCGATTGATGAAGTAGGGTAATGATGACGCGATCGCCACTCCTATTCCGGACAGCAGTATCCCAAATTTCTTCTCTCTCAGCAGTAATGGCGTATACAACAAGGTGAGCGGCTTGGTTATCAAAGAGAGTGCGAACCAGAAACCTGAAGCGATTCCGGAAAATTCCTGTTTCAGATGCAGACCGAGCATGAATGTGGCGGCCATAATAAGGAATGTCGTCTGCCCCATGTAAAGCTCCAGATACCACGGGAAAAAACCCAGCCACATCCCGGTTGCGATCATCATCCGGATTCTGTCTCCCGCTGCACATCGCATACTCAACAGAATACAGAAGAGCAGCACGGATTCATGGATAATCACCCATGCCAGATACGCCTGCCACGGTGTGGTCATGCTGAGCAGAATCCCGATGGTATACACAAATCCTGGAGGATACCGGTTGGGAGGATGAAATGGAATATTGTCATACACATTCGGAAAAGTATGGGATCGCATACGGGAATCATCGGTTTCATAGATACTGAAGCCATGACGGGCATCCCAGCCAGACTGATACAATTGAAAAAAATCACCCCCCGGATCCGTTCGGGTTGCATCCCGAATCCAGAAATCCAGACCGAAGTTATCCGTTTGCCGATCCGGTAATTTCAACAGCCTTTTTGCACGAAGATTCGATTTCTTTTCGGCCTGAAGTTGTTCGTCAAACCATTCAGCTTTCGTATCCCGCCATAACCAGGATATTCCTGAACCTTTTTTCCAGTGTTCAGGAGTTCCTGCATTTGTTTTAACCGGATGCCATCGGGGCGGCACCCAGGATTCCCATTGAAAATGCGCCGTCAGATTGATGAGCATGACACCATGAAACAAGATTGTCATCAGGAGGAACCCGACTGCGATGATCAGGGGTTTATTCACTTGGCGAATCCAATTGGGATGCTTGTGCGATGCAGAAGATTGATGTCCCGATCGGCAGCCGCCAGCGTGCTGCAAACCAAGCTTCCCATGCAAGCCAGTGAGATAACAGGTTGTTCCAAGGATTTCGGAGATTGACTATGTCACTGGGGAAATGACGGGGAACTGATCGAAATCGATCGATTAATGATTGAATGAACAATGGCAGCACCAGGCACAGATATCCGAATGTCATCTGAACGATATGGAAACCCGATTGCACGATCAGAGATCGAAGCTGAGCCGGAGAGTAGCGGCGAATATGCGCCAGTTGGATATCTCTTCGTGAATGAAGCGCATTGAATGCTGGGACAGTTATCAGCACATATCCATCGGGTTTCAGCAGTTCCAACACCTGCTTCATTGCCAATCGATCATCGGGCAGATGCTCCAGACAGTCAAACAAAGCGACGACCGAGAAACTGTGAGATTTAAATGGGACGGCATCCGCAGCCGCTTGAACCAACGGAACGGAATTCCGGGAGTGTGCCAGAAGGAGTGCTTCGGAAGAAAGCTCCAAACCAAACACTCTCCCCCATTGTTTCAGAAATTCAAACAGGGTTCCCGTTCCACAGCCCAGATCCAACACCCGGCCGTTCACCGGGATCTCGAGTGTTCGGGTCAATTGGCTGATCATGGACTCCTTGCCGTTGTACCACCAGTATTCCCTGCCATGAACAGCCATTCTACGAAAGGTATCAGCATTCATTTACGACGAGTATCCCGGCATGAACCGGTCTGTTTCACATCACCGGTTGCGTTTTCCATACGGAACCGATCTCGAATCTTCAAATCTTCCTTAGTCAAAACCTGATGAGTGAATTGAAACAATTCTTCCAGCCACTGGAGTTTTTCATCGATCGATAATTGCATATACTCCAACAGCTTTTCCTTCTCTATATAATATGCATATCCCATCGTTACTCCGGTAAAACCCCAAAATCCTGAATGAGTAAAAGCATTTCAATATCACACAAGTCTTGTTTTCGATTGCTCAATTGCTTCATCGCTATTAAATCATTGATCGCCAGAAGATTGATTTCCATCATAGATCCCTTCTTGACCACACGCCGCATGTATACATCGTCAAAGTCAAATGGATGGATTAAAATGAGATCCAGGATCTGAAATTGATTATCTCGATGGACATAACTGAATGCGATCAGATTTCTTTCACGGATCCATTCGGATCGAATCATCGGTTCCGCCAGATCATCCGGGTTTACAGATAACCGGGGAGAATAGTCAAGTTCTTTCATGATTCGATTGAGTTTTAAAATATTTGGTTTATCCATCGAAATAATGATATCAATATCATATGTCGCTCGAGGCACTCCATGCAGATTAACGCATAAACCACCAACAACCAGATACTTCAACTCCTCCAGATAAAATGTAGTAAATATCTCATAATAATACATGGAATCTGTCAACCCGGCTCATATTCTTAAACAGACTGTTACCCCAATTTGTGTATCATGAAACCGTCCAGCTTTCAAGATCGCTCACCAAAAAGGGTATTGACACTATTCCCTTGATTGTTAATTAAATCGACACCCTCTGAATGCAAAGGGAGTTTTTTCCAGGATCCTTCTTTATGCTCTCTTTCAGAAATCCTCGCACAGTCCTCCTTTTTCACTTGATAAATTCTTTTTCAGATGCCATTCCAGAAGGGATAGTTTCTTGATATGGTGTCTTTCATTGTCCGGCGCACATTGGTCATTTCTGTAATAAACAACAAGGAGGTGTCAATGGAGAGTATTTCTTTCAGTGGACAATGTCATTGTGGAAACATTATTTATAGAGTTGATGGCACTGTTGAACGATTCAGTTATTGTGAATGCCGCGGCTGTCAGAAGGCATCGGGCACTCTGAAAGTCCCTTTTGTGTCCATTAAAGCCAGTGCATTCATCCTGACACATGGCGAATTGAGAATGTATCGGGGGTATTCAGATGCGAAGTGCGATCAATATGGTGTCTGGTACTTCTGCCCGAAATGCGGATCGCATGTATACTGGAAAGGGAATTCCGGAGACGAAATCGATCTATTCGCCGGATCTCTGGACGATCTGTCTTTGTTGAAACTCGATGGATGATCATGTGTTGATTGATTTTTTCTGACGCTGTTCATCTGGAAAAATGTCATCTGGATTTCATCAGATATTTAAATGTATTAATCAAGGAGCTTATCCGGTCTGGATCCGGATCATTAAACCATTTGCCATCTATTTTCAGAGCGGAACCGACAATATAGAGATCTGCCAGATGCATGTAGCTATTGAGATTTTCAATGGTGATTCCGGAGCCGATGATTTTGCGGAAGGAATAATTCTGAAGCATTCTCAGTTCCTGAAAATCCACAGCCATACCGGTGGAATTTCCCGTGATGATCACACCATCTGACAAAAAAAATCGAGCGGCTTCTGCGGTATCGAGTATATTGACATCGGCAGTGATTGCATGCGAAGAGTGTTTTTTCTTTATGTCGGTAAAGACCAGAATATGATCAGCTCCAATGAATCTGCGGTAACGAAGCAAGTCACCGGCACAGGATTCAAAAACGCCTTCGTCACCAATGTGAGCAAATACATATCCTTCTACCCGAATAAAATCCAGATCAGCACTATGAGCGACAGCCAAGGCATCCTTGTTACACCCAGCCAGAATCTGAATGCCACAATACAATCCCAATGATTTGATTTTCTCACCAATAATCGCCATCAATCCAACAATCTCTGGTCCTGCATGCCTGATATATGGAATATCATGCATGTTTTCAATCATGACAGTGCGGATTCCCATCGACTGATATAATTGCGCTTCCCGGAGTGCTTTTTCGGTGATCTGCCGAGGAGTCTGCGTATTCCGGGGAGTTCCTGGCATAGCCGGCAGGTGAATCATGGCAATGAGATCCTTATTTTTCGCAAGATAGTCTGTGTAACTCACGATACGGCTTCCTCCTGTTACATTGTCCTTGTTCGCATCTCAGATCCAGACATCGGTTTCGTGTATCATCAATCTTAAGAATCAGCAAGGCATGTCAGAACCTGTTTCTACTTCTTCATCAGGGGTGATCAATTTCGGAATTTTTATAACTGTGCGTGATTAAAAAATTGGAAGAATTTCCCCCGGATCCGATCATGAGGCAAAATCAACCTGTGGAATGTTCCACATCATTTTTTTAAATAATCGCCTCGGGTCCGGGTCACATTACGTGGGGGCTGTTATGTGTTACATGGATGAATCATTGATAAACGGATCATTTCTTCACGACTTTCCTGGTTTTTACCCTAGGATACCGCCACAGGGACGGTATCTTCGTTTTTTCTTTCATACCGATGCCCGACATCGATGATCATGCGAGCGCTGAAATATTCATAATAAAAATCCGGATGAGAATCACGCAACATATCAACCATATGATCCAATTTTTCTTTAAGGATGAGATCTGTTTCCTTGAATAGCGTCTGGATTTGTTGCGTAATATTTTTCCGTGTAATCAGAGCACCCCGTGGTGCATTCATCAGGTTTTCGTAATCGGTGATCTGGGTTCTGAAAGTTTCAATATCCTCTGGCGAAATCATATAGTTTCCGATCTGAACTGCATGCCCCTGAACAAGATCAAGGATGATCCGACACATCTGGAATGCCATTGTACTACGGTTGCGCAACAATCTGGACCGTGAGACGGTGAGTTTACCTTTTAACACCACATCATTCAAATCGGTTGCCAATAGGAGCATTGCATTCCTGATTCGAATGGCTGAGTTCACCATATCGGTTTTTGCCTGAGTCTTCTTCACTGCCAAACCAGTTGTCGGGTTAATCTGTAAACGGCTGGCATCTTCAATCGCATTGATTTTTACTAGAAACTGGTTGTAGGCCGTAGAGAATAATGAGATTTCATTGATTAAAGATTCCTGTTTGCGACAAACGTCCCGCGTCGCGTAATACATCTGTAATCTGTTTTCCTGTCTGTTATTCATCGTTTGGTATTACCTCCTACTTATTAATCGTTATTGGATGGGATCCGTTTTTGACTCATCCAGTGCCAACAATTTCATTATAAGAATCCATTTTCATAAAACCAAACCTTTTTATTCTCCTGGCTCACAATAAATTATGTTACAAATATCTCAAATATTGCATAGAAATGTCTACACATGAGGCTACATTACTTTGAACACAAAAAAATAATAGATCCGCTGTTATTTCTCACATTAAATATATGAAAAATGGCACTTTTTTACCGAATTAAATTGTCGAGAATAAATGATTCTCCTCATTCTGTGAAACAATGCAAACGATATAAACCGTGCAATGTGGGACGGAATTCATAAAATCAGCATCCTGCTGAGTTGATTACAATTTTCCAGGAGATTGAACATTAATTATTACTCTTTCAACGAGATAGAAAACCTCACAATGAAACATCAACTTCTTCCCTCAAGTTGAGTCAGAATTCGTCTGAGTATGTTTGTACAACTGTCAGTCACTTCTGCAAGACCGTCAGTCACTTCTGTAAGACCGTCAATCCCTTCTGCAAGACCGTCAGTCACTTCTGCAAGATCGTCAATCACTTCTGCAGAACCGTCAATCACTTCTGCAAGACCGTCAATCACTTCTGCAAGACCGTCAGTCACTTCTGCAAGACCGTCAATCACTTCTGCAAGACCGCCAGTCACTTCTGCAGAACCGCCAGTCACTTCTGCAAGACCGTCAGTCACTTCTGCAAGACCGTCAGTCACTTCTGCAAGACCGTCAGTCTTCTGCAAGACCGTCAGTCACTTCTGCAAGACCGCCAATCCCTTCTGCAGAACCACCAGTCACTTCTGCAAGATCGTCAATCACTTCCGCAAGACCGCCAGTCCTTTTCGTAAAAAGATCAGCCGCATTTGATAATCCAAGCATTCCAAACAATAAACGTCTGTTGTTCATAAACGCATTCAATTTCTCGGGTTATGGGAAAAATTTCATCCTTCATTCGAATCCATTTTTCTTTCATCCATTCTTTGTTCGTATTACAATAACCTGAGCAGGAGGATCAGGTATGATTCTGGAATTAAATAAATCGGATTTCAGCGCTGTCCGGCACATATTTATGGGCCATAAATATCAACTGCCCGTTCAGGCCATCATTCAGGGGCATTATCCGGGCAAAATTTTCGTTGATCATCCCGATGCTCCAAGAACAGCATTGGCATGGGCATTCAACCGCTGGGCATACATTGGCGGGGATCCGGATAATGCGATGTTCACTCAGGGATTGGCATCGTTGATGAAATCGGTTATCGTTCCCGAATCTCACCGCCTGAATCATGATTGGCTGGAAATATATATCTCCAATGGAGATGATTCCGAACAATGGTCCCGAACAATCGAACGTGATCTTGGGGAATTCAATCCGGTGCGGCATCAGGAGATGTTGATGGTATTCGATAAACAACGCTATCTCCGGAACAAAAAGGTCATCGGGATACCCAATGGTTATAAGCTGATGAAGGTCGATATTCCGATCATCCCTCCAGAACTCGCAGATACTGCGTTCGTCAGTGCTGACTACCTGTCCATAACCGCTATCGGTTATTCGATTCTCAAAGGAACCGAGGTCATTGCGACTTGCAGTTCCAATGGATTTGAAATCGGCAGGGAGTTTATGATCGAGATCGAGACATTTATTGAACAGGAGCGAAAACGCGGACTGGCAACTCTTGCCGGGCAGGCGTTGATCGAACACTGCATCGCTCACGATTTAATACCCTATTGGGAAACTAACCGGGAAAATGTGCCATCCTGGAAAGTTGCAGAGAGACTGGGATTTGCCACAGCAGAAACCTATCCCGTCTATCAGTTCGTGTTCCCATCAACCCCTTGAACCCGTTCCAGTAACAACTCCATGAAACAGCGCGTTCATCTGATATTATAAATGAGGCGGTGGCGGTGTATCAACAGCTCCTGGAATCTGAACGGGATGCGCGTTGACGTGGATCTCCTTTTTGAATCCCATTGCCGGAAATGTTGCGGGAGTTGCTGATGGAGTCAGAGTCGGAGTTCGTGGAAAGGTAGCCGGTGTCGCAGATGGCGTTAATGTCGGATAACCAAACGGCGTCTGTGTTGGTGTCGGAGTAAAGGAACCATCTGACCACTGAAAATAAAATGCATCCATTTCCCCATAGACTTCGGTCACATCTGGATCGGTCATAACGGCATACAGCCTTGCATCACCGCTTCCGGTCCCATCCGGCCATGGAAAATCATCCAATACTTCCACCACAGACTTACCCGGTGGGAACTCAAAGAGATAATAATCATAAGCAGTAAACGATGGTGCAAAGAAGTAAATTCCCATAACATCCAGAACAGCAAACAACGGGTGCCCGACGATATCTTTGGAAGTGGCGTTACAGATCAGGATATTCCAAGCGAACCGGTCACCCGGTTTATATCGATCCGATGGCATCCAGATCGTGGTACCGGTCATATCACAGGAATCTTCCGGATCAATATCCGCATTCGCATGATTCAGATTCAGGTTTTGCGTGTGATGCCAGTATGGATCAGGCCATGCCAAGCGAAATGTTCCATCACCAAAAGGTCCTTCGGTTTCGCCGAAACTGTTTCGGCAGATCCAGTACCCGGTTTGGGTGTTGAAACCGATGACCAGCACCGCATGGGTGCCTTCCAGATATCCATAATCCTGGAAATATACGCCGTTTTCAATCCATGGATAAGTACCGATGGAACCATACCAGTAATCCCAGAAATCACTGTAAAAATCGAAGCTTAAATAAGCAGGACCGCCAGTCATCAGATCGATTGCGATCTGAATCGGCTTCGAAGTATCCAATGAATATACATTGTTCACATTATACGGTATTTCCGGACACGAATAATCACACGGAATCTGAGAATAGTCGGATTCGCAGTCTGTCATGGTGTCACCATACGGAAAACAGATCTCCGGGATCGGCTGATTCCAGTGAAATGTCCAGAACGACCACTCGTCACCACCACAACATCCGAAGGCATTGTCATCGCACGAAATCAATTGTTGTTCCGATAGATCAAGAAATTCGTCAAAGTTCAGGGCGATATGGGATTCGAGCGTCCCGATGATCGTAAATGCCCAGCCGGACCCGCAATATCCCTGATCCTTTGCAGGAGGAACGACTCCAAAATCCCGCCAATCCCAATGTGATTCATCGAATGAAGCCGGAGCCATTTCGGGATTCATACCCTCAATATGATGCTTGACAGATGAAAAATGCCGCTGGTTCTCTGAGGCCGATGAAGCCGGCATCCCGATTGCAGCGATCAGACATCCAATTATGATCCACGGATTCATATAATATACCTCCTGTCGATTGCGTTCCTTGGTTCCATTTCTTACTTGTGAGCTGGAATACTCCATGTTCATGGACCCTTGTTTTCACGAACGAACCTGTACTCTGATTATGGAATATTATTCACCCGTGTTCAATGAGGGTCGATAGTTTTGATACGTTTCCCGGAATTCATTCATCGGATGCAACCGATTCAAAGGAATGCCATGGCAGCGATATCCGCCAGGACCTCCGGATTTATTTCCATAATCCTTTACATCACCTGTCATGACTTCTTCGTGACTCGCATATCCACATAGCACAGCCTGTGTTCCTGGAATAATTTTAGATACTTTTCGATCAGAGACATTGAGTATAATCTGGATATAAAACGGAGGATGGCGTTTCCGGGCATAGTCCTCCCGTACCAACAGATGAAGATGATCATTGAATGGATAGGCTGATGTTTTGATTTCGATATCTGGAAAATCCGTCTGCCCCTTATTCTGACTCACTCGATGATATCTCCAATCACCGTAAAACCATTGAGCAAACACAAATTCTCCTAATATGCCAGCCAGTGTATCTATTTCGGATGCCTTTGTGCGGTTTACCCGGGCTTTCGGTTCCAATCGGCAAGCTTCTTCAATCATCTCCTGATTGATGTTCACGTGTGGATATGTCATTGTCCGCTCCCCATCATTGATGAAATTCCCTTCTGGGAGTAATATTCGTTATAAATGACATTTTTTCAGATTCCTTTTCGAAAACAGACAATCCGATTGGAGTTGGTGCCACGTGAGTTGTTGCTGATTCCCCAGCAATTGGCGGTCTTGGTGAAAGACTGAGTATTGATCAGCACACATACTGGTTCGAGACCAGCACCCACTCCAGCAGAAATGACAGACCGGACCAGGATCGAATCATCTCCGCGAACATCGCCCACTTCAAATGCAATCCATCGTCCGGGAACAAGAACCCGATGGAGCTCACGGAAAACAGAACCCATTTTCATGCTCCAGTCCTCCACTTTCCGATGAATGCTGATTGGAACTGTGGCAGAATCCACTCCGATGAACCAACATCTGAGCCAGTTGTCGTATGCATAATTCACGACATCGAGAAATGGTGGCGAAGTCACGACCAGATGAATGGAATCTGAGGGGATCTCGGGCGTATTACTGGAGTCTCCGACTATAAAGCGAACGGTTTCATGGGCCGTCTGCAAATTTTCCAGATATGGAACCGTGCAGTCTGTCAGCAATGATCGTGATTTTTTCAGGATGATCTGGACGACGTCCCTTCTCGGCGGATCCTGGTTGCGTTTGAGATTGATTTTTCTTTGCCGTTCAACAGTGACCGCTTGATTGGGCGGCAGTGTATATACTGAAAAAAATCCTGGTGAGTGACCGGTCAGACGATTCACGGCAACCATCCGGATCCAAACATCCACATCATCCAGCTTCGATCGGGAATTCCGTTCATGAAAATACTTTTTCAGAGCACAGATTTCACGAAGTGTCTGCGGATGGTAGAAAGCAAGGAGATCTTCTGGGTATTCATCTGTGTCATTCAGATTGATCTCCATGAGCCGGTCTTTCAAGGCTGCCATATTCGGTGGTGATAATCTCGGCAGAATCAGCACTCTCGACAAGGGATTGATATCGCATCCCGCAGGCTGTCGCCCCATGAGCGCGGATTCAATCAATGTGGTGCCGCGGCCTGCGAATGGATCATAGACCACATCCCCGGGACTCGTCAGCCGGGAAATAAAAAATCGGGGAAGCTGCGGTTTAAAACATGCCCGGTAGGAAATTTCATGAATCGAATGAGCGGCACGCTGCTTCGCTGTCCAGAATTCATTGATGAAAATCGGAAGCGGAACCGTTTTATCGTCCGTTGTCTCGAAGGACTGTTTTTCGATTACGGTGTCAGTCGCAAACTCCCTGAATGCAGCAATCTGATCCAAAAAGCGATCAGGATTGAACTCCGGTCGATAAAAAGAAAACAGCGTTATCTGGTTTGTGGTTTCACGAATCATCACTCAAGTATCTGCCATTTGGACAAAAAATGCCAGTAGATTGTTCCGAGATGGTAGCAATATCGATGTTGAGTAATCCAGCTCCATCAGCACTCATGTTACCCGTATCAATCAGCACTGGCGCCAGGTGGGATTCCGGTCTATCACGAAATCGTATCGATTCATCCACACCACGGATGCTGTAAGATACTCCCAGATGCAACAACGCATCAGAATCAGTTCCATACTGAGATCTTCAGATAGCCCGATGTTTTTACATATCCAAAAGTTTTCCTCTTGTGAACATCTCTCGTGTTAGTGATATCTTCATGAACGACCCCCTAAATACCTTTTTGATTCATTTGCTTAAATAAATTCAGTCTGTTTGTATATCATCACTATATCTGATAGCATATAGAAGAAATGCTGAATTGATTTCCGATCAAGCGGATTGTGAAAGAGATATATGGAACCATACATAACGGCTGAAACGCTTCATAAAAAAACAAAAGAATGGATGAATCGTATCGCAGAGTTTAACCGTCATCAGATGATTATCCAGAAAAACAAATGTGCTTTGCTGGTAGTTGATATGCAACGATTCTTTTTAACACCCGGTGCTCCCACATATACCTGCGGCGGAACACCGATCATACCGGTTGTGAAGAAACTCATCTCAACGTTCCGGGATCATAACCGGCCGGTCATATTTACTCAGCACGTTCATCATCCCCTTCACATGGACAGCGGGATTATGAAATGGTGGTGGGATGGGATGTGTCTGGAAGGAAGCGTTGAGAGCGAGATCCATCCGGAAATCCAGCCTCTTCCGACCGAGAAAGTAGTCATGAAACACCGATATTCTGCATTTTACAACACAGACATGGAAACGATATTACGATGTCTGCGAATCGAAGACATCGTCATTTCCGGAGTGATGACCAATATGTGTTGCGAATCGACAGCGAGAGATGCCTATTACCGGGATTACCGTATATTTTTCCTGGCGGACGGAACCGGAAGTATTACAGAAGAAATGCATCTGGCCAGTTTGTTGAATCTCGCCTTCGGATTTGCGCATGTCACAACAGCGGAAACAATTCACGCCATGATCAATGACTCCGTTGATCCAAAAACCTATGGGATGAATGCATCCATCGATTGATCGCGATGTGTTGTAAAGTAAGGGAGATACTTTGAAACTTGCCCTGTTTCTGATTATGGTGATTCCCGGAATCTTATTTGCCTCCGATGAAGTATCCAAAATCGTAATACCGATTAAGGATATCGGAGTGAAATCGTCAGTGAGCATCCGGGTCGGTGATCTTGTTATCCCCGATATACTTCTGGATACCGGATTTGGGAGTGATGGTGTCATGATATACAATCCTGATTACAGAACCCGGTTAGATCAGAATAATGCGGTGGAGTATCAGGTACATGGCGCAGGGAGTGGAGAAGGCCAAAAAGTAGCATGTTTGGAATCAGTGGATATCGGGATCAGTGAGGTTATCCTTAAAAATCAGAAACTTCTCATACTTCAGAGTGATATTTACAAAGGTTTCCCCTCCAATGGAATCATCGGTTATTCCATCTTCGGTCATTACATTACCGAATTCAATTATGATCAGAATACGATGGCATTGTATAGGGACAACTCCATCCAGATTGATTCAACATGGACAAAGATACCCCTTTCGATCAAAGACAATCATGTCCCCTGGATTGAGGGGTACGTGGCAGTCACAACCGAATCTCCGGTTCTTATGTCAATGTATATCGATTATGCTGCCGGTGATGCGATCCTGATACTTGAAAAAGCTGACATGAAAGTTCAGATGCCACCGAATACTGTAGCTGTAAATCTTGGAAGAGGCTTAAGTGGAGATATTTATGGAAAAACCGGTATCATCTCATCACTGAAAATCGGCCCTTATGAATTGAAGAACGTCAAAGCATCTTTCGCACCTGCAGAAATCAGATCCAAACAGCCAGGCGCTGATGCTATCATAGGCATTACCGCATTGCGCCGTTTCAATCTTATTTTTGATTATGCCGGCAATACGCTTTACCTGAAACCGAATTCTCATTTCAATGATGTGTTCGAATAATCATGGAATCGGGATCTGCTGCTTTCAGCATACTTACCATTCAGGCAAATAATAATGACTATTATCCATATTGCGATCCAGCCCGAGATCGGTTATAATATGAGTATTGACTTGAACGGTGTAAATTACACAACTGAAGACAAGACCAGATAAAAAAGACTGTTTAAGTTCCTTTATGGTTTTAATCTCCATGCAAGAATTGGTATGTCGTGGGAATTCAAATACATTGCTGAACATCGTATCATTGTTATCAGTTGTACCGGCACGATATCCATGGAGGATATCAAGTCACAGGCGCAAATTGCTCTTGAAATATCGAAGGAACGTGCGACTTGTCGAGTGATGACTGACCACTCCCAAGCGCTATTAAATACATCTATCGCTGACTTGTATCTGATACCTGAGTATTTTGGAGAGATTGGAGTTCCGATCAACTGTCAAATTGCGGTCATAATGCCCCAAATAGTAGACCAGGTCGACATGTATCATTTCTTTGAGACGGTCTGTCAGAACCGAAATTACAATATCCGACTTTTCAAGAAGAAATCATCCGCCCAGAAGTGGCTTAGAAGGTTCGCCTGAATCTCCTCTTTCCTTCCTCATTCAAAAAAGTAACGCCATATTTGGATAGGTCAAAGCTAAAAATGATCTATTCTTTTTTATTAGAGTGTACCGAAAGCTTAAAAAGAACTGCGGATGCTTTGCGATTCTTCGCAGAGGTTTTTTATTTCTTTACGAAAACCTCACAGATGCATAATTCTCACAGAAAAGACAGAAGCCTCATGAAGTCAATAATTATTTTCTCAATTACATAATTTTTGCACACAAAACATATTTCTTCTGATAACTGGATCCTGGCCGAAAAACCATTCTGATGAAAACCGAACCATTGCCAAGTTATCAGCGAAAATCCTCGTAATTCCATCACTGAAAAGCCTCGGGAAAAGGTGACACGCAGAATCAATGTAAAAGAATAGGCTACGGCGATTCGAAGTAATGATTCTATGTGATGGACGGTTACAAATCCTCTGCCTGTTCTGCTTTCACCAACGAGAAATGATCGATGGACACAATCTCATGTGGTTCTCCAGATCGAATGGGGATCAGTGGTGATTTTCAGGCATCAGCAGTGAAGAACTTTCCGGATAACCACTGGCTATTCACAATATATATGCGGACAGAACTTCAGCCTCTCAGTTCCATATCTTCAAATGTTATGTAACTATACCATAGAATTGATTTGGTATATCACTTGCATAAAGCGATTGAGTCACATAGGTGAGAATTTGCAATTCGGCTGATTTAACTTGATACAGGCATCTTTTGAAAACATCTGGATACGTACGCAGTTAGCGTTGAAATCAGAAACTGAAATATCGATGCAGATCCGGTATTGGAGGCAATGACATGGAATTTATCGATCATGCATTATTGGAAACAGCAAGAGCAATTATAAACGAAGCAATGCGACACAGTGCCTGCCGGATGGATAACATCACGTTTCAAATCGGTTTCAGACAATCCATTTTTTTCAGCACCTCATCTGAAGAGCAAACCTCTCAGACATCCGCTTGGAAATACAATCAACAGTGTGCCTTCGTACCGGAAGAACACAAAAAAAATACGTTCGGGCTCTGCGAATCCGATGATGTGTGGGAAGCCATCTCATGCATTCAGTTGAATGAGCATACCTTATTCCCGATAATAAAATGGCCGATTCAGACTGAACAACGGGATCGCCAACAAGAAGAAATCGTTCGGTTGATGCGCCTTTTCTCTGAACGATCCCTTAACGTTCTGTCACACTATTTTTTCTTTGAAGGCAATGGTATTGATGATCCATCTGTGAATTATGAAGCGGATCTGCTCAATCACGCTGTCAGCTTATCAGAAAACATCGAATGCGTGGCATGTATCGACAATGAGGGATTTATTCTGGGTTTATCTGATCAGTCTGAAACAGCAGAAGGAATCGCACTCCGGTTGAGCCAATACCATGCGGCTATTGGGACTGAGATGAAGTCACTGAAATCAGCTTCAATTTCCAACGTGACTTTCTCTGGAAAAAGCAGTTCGGTATTGTTTGGCGTGATCGATGGCACTCCCCTTATTCTGGCCATATCAACCAGAGCGGGAAATAGATCCCCGTCTTTGTCATATTTTTCTTATATATGCATCAAACATGGGATGAAAAATCGGTTCAAAAGAACAGGTAGTCTATGGGGATCCCCTGTCCTGGATACTCCTGCTTCCGGCTTTTTTCGCGATAGCTGGTTGAACCACCCCAAATTGATCGTGAAAGGAAAGTTCGTCTCAAAAGCAGGATCAGAAATATTCCATCTCCCATCGTGCCGTTTATTGGGATCGACGAATACGAAGCGCTTGACATGGTATGAAACCCGGAAGGCGGTCATACAAGCAAGATTACATCCATGCAGGATATGCAATCCATAACGGGAGATCGATATGATAGCAGAAGAAAAATTGCACGCCATTTTTAATCAGGATCCGGGAATTGAAGCGATCATTTCCATCAACTCCGAAGGATTGCCGGTTCACTGGTTTACTTCTGTCCCGACAGATATAGAAAAAATAACAGCGATGGCAATGAGAATGTTTATTACCGGTAAGAATCTGGGATTTATCATGGATGACGAACCCGGGGAGCTCATCATCGATGCTGATTTTGGGCGGCTCGAACTTCGGGAAACCCAGGAACAGGATTTCTTATTGATATTAACGCACAGATCAATCCGGAAAATCTGAGACAGGAACCTATGATTCATAGGTTGGGATAATTATCACAAGCTTTAAAGGAGAGTATTTATGGCAACGAGAAAAGAGGTCCGGAAACCGACAGAAGGTGCGAAGAGTTTACAGGATGTGATGCAGAAGTTTTTAGATGTCAAAGGTGTTGAGGCGGTCATAATCGTTGGCCGGGATGGGTTCGTGATTGATTCCGCCGGAAATGAACGCTCCTCATTGGTCGAACTGGATGCATTAGGAGCTTCCCTGGCGGTCATGGTCGATGCAATGGAATCCACTGGAAACGAACTGGAAGTGGGCAATTTTGAAGACATGAATGTCACATACGGCCGAGCGGTCATTGTGGGCGTTAGTGTTGGAGACGCAATCCTGGCATTGGTATCACCGGATGCCGGCAGTCTGGGAATTATCCGTTATAACTGCAAAAAACTGTTACCTGAACTCGAAACCTTCGTATAATCCGGGAGTGAGACGCCATGTCATTGGATCTTAAATATACATTTGATGATAAAACATATCGGCATTACATCAACGAGATTCCAACGGTATTGCACTGCCATCACTATATCACTCTCACAATCAAACTGGCGGAACAATTGAGTGATTTAGGAGGTCCCAGGATTTTAGTGGAGAGTGCGGAAGACTCAATACGACCGTTCTTTGATAACTATTTTTCAAACAAGAACATCAAGTCCGTAAGCGAACGACTGGAAATATGTGAAGAATTCTTCGGTGTATTTGGGTTGGGTGTCATGAAAATCGATAAGGACACCGCCAATCAAACCGGGGGACGTGTCAAATTATTAAAATCTCATGTTGATCAGGGATGGAAGATGAAGTTCGGATCCGCCGATCATCATCTGAATTATCTTGCTCAAGGTTTTATTGCCGCGGCGTTTGGAGCGACATTCAATACTCCACCGCGAACCTATAACTCCAAAGAAATTGCAAGCATAGTAACCGGCGATGAAGTGAGTGAATTTATCGTTTCACACGGAGGTGCACGATGACGGTAATGAGAGATACCGTAGTAAAGGCGTTGGCTGATCTGCAGGTTCGGGGTAATGAGGATGGATTGATTCCGAGTTTTGGTGTCCTGGTCAACCAGCTTCCGGTAGACTTCTGGAACATGTTTGCAGAACGGATCGTTGCAGCCGCACCCAAGGAACGTCTGGATGAAGTGGAAGCCGGTCTGGTTCGTGCCGCCTATGAATGCGGATACCACACCGGATATGGGATTATCACTTCCGACGAATTCAAGAGTGTTGTAGAGCCCATGGTCACACAAGGAGCATTGGATATTCTCAGGGGAGCATATGCGGTATTCACCGCCTGGGGATGGGCTAAATCCGGAATCGTCAAACATCGTGAAGCTGAAGAGCTGGTGATCCGGGCAGTTGATTATTACGAAGCGGACGGTCCAAAAGGAACCCGGATGAAAGCATATATGATTCAGGGAGTTTCCAAGGCATTTTTCGAACTCGCATATTCAGCGCCATATCCGAATGGCATGGGTCGATATGAATGCACCCAAACGGCTGGGATTGAATGTGGGGAACGTTTCGGTGAGTTTGTTGTCGAAAAAAAATAATTGCCAATCTACAGAACGATCCATAGAATGGATCATTATGGCTTACACCGGTCTAAATGATCGTCAATGAAACATAAACGCGCCTTACAATGTTGTCTGTAATTGTAAGGCGCTTAGCTTCATGGTTCATCTTTCCCAACTCCAGAGGGGAGTTTTGCGATGTCAATCAAAAAAATTTTGAACGATTTCTTAAAGATAGATGGTGTTATCGGAGCTGTTTTGGTTGGCTATGATGGATTTGTCATTGAATATGCATCGATAGAAGGCGTAGACGTAGATGGGATTGGAGCAATCGTAGCAAGCTCGATCGAGGCTTCCGAAATGATGGGAAAAGAACTGAAACTTGGACAACTGGAACAATACCTTCTGGAATTTACAAAAGGAAGAATCATTATTATCACTTCCGGTAACATGATTCTGGCCATTGTCACAAATCAGCAGGTTATTATCGGTAATGTTCGCTTTACTGCAAAAACAAAATGCCGGGAACTAATGAAATTGCTGTAGCGTCACATCATCTCCAAAAAAAATCCACGGTGATGGAGCAAGAAGATGTGATGGTTCCCGGTTTCACAGCAATAAGAAAATAGGTTTTTATGGACGATATCATAAACAGACTTGACTCTTTGATTGAAATCCCAAGAGTGACTGGTGTTTATTGTTTGAGTCCAGATGGATTTATTCTGGACAGTATCTTCACAGCGGGGAACGACCCAGATCAAATCGGTGCCATATCCGCGATTGTGGCGTCCACATCAGCATCCATGGGTTCTGGATTAGAAATGGGTTCACCTCAGAAAATGTTACTTGAATTTAAGACCGGGAAAGCATTGTTTATCTGGATAAGTGACGTGGTATGGGTCATCATAACCTCACCAAACATGATTGTCGGAGAAGTTCTATCTAAAGCGCGAATCATTCTTGCCGATGAGTCTCCTGACTTGGTCTGAATAGTCACCGAGAAAGGCATCCATGATCTATTTCAATAACGCAGCAACAAGTTATCCAAAACCAATTTCGGTAATAGAAGCCATGTCCGACAATCTTCGCCTTCCACCGGAGAATGCCTTCCGCGAAAACACGGACAGAGTATCGGGACTCACTCAATGCCGAAAAAAGGTCGCTTCGTTTTTCCATACGTCACATGAAGACCGTGTGATTTTTTGTTCTGGCTCCACAGAAGCATTGAACATCGCAATTCACGGGCTTGTTAAACCGCAAGCCCAAATCCTGACGACACAGTTGGAACATAACGCCGTTCTGCGTCCCCTTTACAAACTCCATAAAGAGAATCTGATCGATCTGGAAATCATCCCATGTCACGAAATCGGTCACTTGGATTATGATCATTTTCGAAAACAATTGACTGCACAAACGCAATTCATCGTCCTCAATCATGCCTCCAATGTTACGGGTCACGTTGTCGATCTCCAGACCATTTACGAAGATATCTGCCGAGGTGGTGAGATACCACTCATCATAGATGCTTCCCAATCCGCAGGCTCCATCGATATTGATCTTTCGAAATTCCCCCGTTCGATACTCGTCTTTACCGGTCATAAAGCACTTCATGGTCCAAGTGGCATTGGTGGATTGATCATCGGATCGGAAGTGAATCTCAATTGCTGGAAAGTTGGTGGATCGGGAATTCGAAGTGAACTGAAAACAATGCCGGAGATATTGCCGGTAAAATTTGAGGCAGGAACCGCCAATTATCCGGGAATCGCAGGACTTTCTGCTGCCATTGAAACATTTTCGGAGTCATCAGCAACAGAACGTGGTCGATATAAATCCACGCTCACACATATGCTCTACAATGCATTACTGGAATTACCGGGATTTCATTTATTCTGCGAAGAGCCGGAGAAAAATCCATGTGGAGTAATCAGCTTTACCATCGATGGATGGTCAGTCAAAGAAATCGGATATATCCTTCATGAATCATTTGATATCCGGGTGAGAAGTGGATTGCATTGTGCTCCACTCATTCATATTCCCATGAACACATTTCCAGACGGGACGGTCCGTATCAGTTTTTCCTGTTATAACCACCCAGATGAAATTATAGAATTACTCAGGGCACTCCGGAATATTACAGGCGTATCATGATGCAGGTAACAAAGATTGATATCGTTGAAGATTGTCTTGATGGCTCGATGATCATCGATATTTTTTTCACTCAGACAATCTCCAAATCATTCATCGATTTTCTGGGCAATTGGGGAAAACTGGAATACTTTGCACACTTCCCCCGCCCATTTTTCCGGGTTACAAAGTCCAGGCAATATAGCTTGAAAGGAGTTCTGGGTAACAATAAAATTCAGGTTGTTTTTTTTAACGATCGGGAAATTTATCAAGCGGAACTTCTTCATATCATTGAGCAGTTTATTGAATGATCCAGGTTCTGCGTTTCCGGCGGTTTTGTGAAGTATTACCGATTGTCCCGGAATTCACTCAGTTCTGATAATATTTTAAAAATTTTTCTCAGAACGACGATGATATTGTGACGGGTTGGAGGTGATGCGTTGATGGTTCGTATCCAGCGGTTATCTTTCCGGTCCAATAAATCCAGCGGAATTTGTGTCGGATCTGAAGCGATGGCGATCATCGCTGGACAGATCCAGGTAGCCAAAGCTGTCCTGATCAATTCGCGGTTTTCATCTTCCATCCAGATTATTCCAGGGAGGTTGACCAGGCCAATCCGTTCAGGAATGACGGATATTTGAGCATCAGATATCCCGATCAGATATAGCACTCTGGACGTACTGAGACTGATCCGTGCAACGGGTGCGGTATTGGTGCCCGGAGGATAGGGGGTATACAAATCAGATAATGACCGAAAAATAGCCTCCAACACTAAATTCGACCCGATCATTGGAATCATAATCGGATGATGGAGTCGTTGAAAGTTTGTATAAAGCTGAGGACCCTTCATGTTACGAACAGGAACCGTACCAGGATTGATATCCTTGAGTTCATCAGAAATCTGCATACATTGTTTAAACCATTCGGGTAGTGCGGCACTGATCGGTTTTAGTTCTTGAAGCAACAGAGGTTCTGGAACGTCAGGTGATGATTCATATGCTCTTGGAGAGGAATATGAAACGGGTTCAGTGAACGTTCCGGATGCGTGTATTAATTGTGATGGTGTTTGGGGTTCAGAAAACCGGACAGATGAATCCGTATCCTGGAGCGAACGGATCAATGACTCCTTACCGATTTCATCCATCATCTTCGTTCCTTCCAGAATCAATGCATAATTATCCAGACCGATCGTGTTCACCTCTGAACTGACGGGATGTTTATTGAAACAAAAACGCCCCTCCTCTAAAGCCATCATCGCATATACCGCATTTCGCCCTGTCAGGGGCGGATAAGTTGCATCGACCACTTTACCGGAATTGAATATAACAGTTCCTTCATTGTCCTTATCTGCGATCAGCAGGCTTCCGCTATGTTCAACAAGTTCAATAAATTGTATGAGATCGGCCAATCCTTGAGAGCATAGCTTTCCCGCCAGGCAGCATGTCATTTGCTTTTGTTGCTCTCTGACTCGAAGAACGTGGTTCGATATTTTCAGGATCAATTGTTTGAGTGAGAATGGTTTGGTAATAAAATCATCTACTCCGAGGCGAAGACACTCGATGATCTCCATTTCCGAATTCTGAGCTGAAAGCAGCATGAACAATGGCCGATTATTCCCGAATTTCCTTTTAACTCTGAAGAACAGATCCTTTCCCGAAAAATCGGACAGGTTCAAGTCGGACAGAATGACATCCGGCGTTACTCCTTCCAGTATTTCGAAGCATTCCCTGCTATTTTCCGCTTTATAGACATGAAAACCTTGCCGGGAAAACCCCATCGCGACCATCTCCAGTAACCGTTTATCATCTTCCGCAATCAAAATCGTAGACTTGTTCACTTTTTTATTACTCATTGATTCCTCAAAAGTCCGAAATGTGTCAAACACAAATATCCCAGTTATTTGGTAAGCGGCAAAGTGATATTTATTCGCAGGCTTCGATCATGTTCATAATCAATCGACAGAGTCCCATTGTGAAATTGAACAATTGACCGGGATAGCGACAGGCATAATTGTTCATGGGAATGTGATTGGCTTTCTACTTTTCGGCAGAGCGAGTTCAGTTGAGAAGCGGGAATATCCAATCCATCGCTTTCGAAAGTAATGGATACAAAACTCCCATCGGCAGTCTGCTCAGAGCGAATCATCATCCGGGGATCTTTTTTATGGATTACACACTCAAGAAGCAAGCCCAGAAGACATTGAATAGTAAATTTTAATGAGATAACATCTCCCCATATATAGTCTTGAATATTACTCAGTTTGTTGTTAAATGTCACATGCGTATAATCGCTTTGTGATAGAACAACGATCAACGAATCCGTGATCAACCGATTGACATTGATTGGATTGAATTCCAGCTTGAAAGATTCCATGAATTCCATCATCTGATACATAACAGCTCTCATTGCTAAGATTTCGTTATAAATCAATTGGATCTGCTGGAAATGTTCTCCGTCTGTTTTCTGAGAGAGCAAGTGATGACTGGAACATAGAATCATGCTGATTGGGTGCTGAAATTTTTCAATAAGGTTGGACAGTATCGATCCGGTAATTCGCATATCATCCAATTGAAGACAATTGGGCGGATCCTGGTCAAAATGTTTTTCGAGAATTGACAGAAATTCAGCGGGGATGGTCTTGTTTTCTTCATTGTAATAATCGATCCGATCCTGCGGCGCTATCTCTTGAATAATCTCCCAATAAAATGACGTTGCCTGATTTTCCGTTTGGCATGGAATCAATTGTGTCCGGTAGAGTATTCCATCCTTGAATATTTTTGTTTCACTTACGCAGGATAATTGCGGGAACTCGGTCAGAGGACAGAGTTTTCCATTTGATTGGCATGGATAATCCCATCCGAACATCACACGGTGGCATGTTTGAACTGGCTGCTCATCAGGCCGCCACTCCTCTGCCAGGTTTGATCTGTATCGTCCAGCTTTATTGATCCAGAAAATATGATGGTCACGATCGATCAATAAAATCGTATCCGATACCTGTTCAGCCAAAATCCGCATACTATTAAGAGTCGTTTGTTGCTCCAGTTTTTTTAAAATTTCTGCAGCTGTCACGTTAAAAATCCTCTCATCAAATTTTTGCATGGAACGTGCCAACTAAAAAACAGGTAAGAATTGAATTCAGCATAATAAAAAGACGACTCGTTTGTTACATACGCTCCGAATGCTTCAGCTTATTACATGAAATCCATCTAACAACACAGAATACAGGATCATTAAACTCTCGATTTGGACCTGATATCATTTTTGACCGGTTCAAAATGATGATTCGGAATACATTAAGTTCTGAAGGGATGAGTTGGTCATGGATCAACCTTCCAGTTTCGCTTCAATACCGTGTTTTTTTATTTTTCGTTTAAGAGTCGACAGCGAGATATCGAGTGCTTTTGCGGTTCGAGACAGATTGCCTTTGTATTCATTCAGTATCCGGTGGATATGGTTTTTTTCAGCTTCGATCAATGTTCCGTTAACTTTATCTGAATCGTTATTCGAATGGTAATCTGTTCTTTTTTTCTGTTGTTCGATCAGGAGAGATGGTTTTATTTTCCCCGATGTTTGCAGAATAATTGCACGTTCCAAAACATTACGCAATTCACGAATATTTCCAGGCCAATGATAGTGTTGGAGTTTCTCCATTTCAGAATCAGGAACGATGATCGGTGTACCGCTGGACAATTGTGGGAGAAGATTCTGACATAATTCTGGAATATCCGAAAGATGTTCCCGTAAGGATGGCATGTGAATATGAATTACATTCAGTCGGTAGTATAAATCTTGTCTGAATCGATTTTGATGAATCGCTGTTTCAAGATCGGTATTTGTTGCCGCAATGATTCTGACATTTATCGGTAAAAATGTCTCTCCTCCCAGTTTTTTTATTTTTTTCTCATCCAATACGGACAAGAGTTTAGATTGGAGTTGCAGAGGCATGTTACCGATTTCATCGAGCAGAAGAGTTCCGCCATCTGCCATGATAAAAATACCTTTGCGACTGGATTTGGCATCAGTGAAAGCACCCTTCTCATAACCAAAGAGCTCTGCTTCAAAAAGTGTATCCGGCACTGAGGAGCAATTGATAGAAATAAATGGAGACGCTGAGTCGCTCATCAGATAATGAATGGATTTCGCGGCGACTGTCTTACCCGTTCCGGTCTCTCCCGTGATCAGCACAGGCGCATTCGATTTTGAAGCGAGTTGAATTAGCATTTTGACACGCTGCATGGAACTATGGGTTCCCACTAATGTAGAACATTCGCTTTCCTTTTTCTGTTTATAGGATTGTATTTGTTCGATCTGTTCCAGTTCCTGGCTTCGGACAGCCTTTTCAATTGCCAGTTCCAGTGCTCCCATTTCAAAGGGTTTTGACAAATAATCGTATGCTCCTGCTTTAAGCGCTTTCACAGCACTTTCAAATGTCGGGTAGGCGGAAATGAAAATTATTTTGGTCTGCTCCCGATATGATAAAATCGATGACATGATGAGATGTCCTTCTCCATCCGGTAATCGTTGATCCAACAAGACAACATCAATCCTACGGCTTGAACAAATTTCGAGGGCTTCTTTACAGGTGTTCGCGATCATGAAATTCATATTGGTATGACATATGTTGTTTCTTATCAGGTTGCATAACAGTCGATCGTCATCAACAATCAATATGGAACGTCTCCCCTTCATCAGCAACTCCCTGATTCCCGATTATCTCATCGTTTCCGAATCGTATACGTGGTCTGAACGCTGCTTTTTTATCATATGTGATATAATTTGCGAAAGCATATCCAGATTAATAGGTTTTGTTTGCCAAAATACATTCAAACTATTGATGAGGCACATTTCCTCCCTCATCTCATGTCCAGTAATCAACATTACTGGAGTTAATATCTGTTTTTTTCTCATCTCCTGAACCAGCTCAATCCCTCCCATTTCCGGCATGATCACATCACTGATCACCAGGTCAGGAACGATACCCAGATCATTCAGCATCATCAAGGCTTCCGAGCCATTATTGGCCTGAATGACATTGTAATTGAGCTGATCCAATCCCAGAATCAGCGCGCTCCGCATCGATTCCATATCTTCTACCACCAGAATGAGTTCGCCATTACCAGATACAAATGACATTTCTGAGCATTTTCTGGGGGGTGGCGTACTCGAATGGGTTTGATCCGGGAGGTATAGGGTAAAACATGTGCCGCTCCCCACATCGCTCGATACCTCAATAAAACCGCCGTGTTGAGTGATCAGTTTATCGACCTGAGCAAGCCCCAGGCCAGTACCGTATTTAGAACTTTTTGTTGTGAAAAATGGTTTGAAAATATGCGGTAAGATGTGAGATGGAATACCCCTTCCCGTATCGTGGATCTGAATGGAAATCCAGTTTCCAATACCCAATGTCGGGATTGGCGTTGGTGTATCTTTCATGACCTGTAAGCGGGAAAGGATAATGCGAATGAACCCTCCATCTGGCATGGCATCCCTGGCATTCAACAGGAGATTCATCATTACCTGTTGAAACCTGGTTGGATCTGCATTGATATAGAACTCAGGCAGTTCTGTCTCCAAAGTGATACCGATATTCTCGGGAAAGGTTCTTTTTGCCAAACCGATGATCTCTGTAACAAACAAAACCAGATTGAAAATCTGATATTCCAGATTAGATTTCCGGCTGAAATCGAGGATCTGACGAATCAATGAAGATGCATAATGCGCTTGCTCTTTGATATTTGTCAGCCGATCCCTGGCAGGATAACCCAGGAGTTCATCCTCATCGGAGACTTCTGCGGAAAGAATGATTGTAGCCATGGTGTTGTTAAAATCGTGAACGATACCTGCAGCGAGTTGTCCTAATTCAGCCAATTGATCTTGTCGGTAAATCTTTTCCTCGATTTGCTTTTGCTGGGTAACATCGCGGATGGTTATCACTTTCTCCTGATATTGGGATTCCTTGATCAATACCTGGTATTTGTTGTCGCTTTGATCAATCTCATGCCATAAACCATCGGGCAAGCTTTGCGAAAGCTGGGACAGCGTTCGATTCCCGATATAGTTTATGCTGGCAGATTCCGTGATTTTTGTTAAATTGGGAAGCATATCTTTTGCAGCGGGATTCAATAAAACAATTTTGTTATCCTTGTCCAGCAAGGCTAATCCTTCTGGTATGGTGTCGATGATCGTTTGAACCTGTACGGCATGCTTTTGTATTTCATCGATCAGTTGTGTTTTTTGAATGGCAATGGAGGCAAAGTTTCCAATTGCCCACAGTAATTCGATATCTTCCGTACTATAAGGAATGTTCTGAAGTGACACGATTTGGATAACGGATAGATTGTCTTCATCCCGACTCATCGGTATAAACAGAATGGATTGATCTTGGTTGTTCCATTCGGGTATCAAATGCTCCGGAATGAAGAACCGAACATAATCAAACTTCGAAAATCCAACTAACTCTTCAGATGCAATATGATGAAGTGGGTAGGATGACAAAAAAACCCAACTCAGTGGATCATAACCTGATTCATCCAGGGGCAATGATTCCATTACATCACAATTGACCTGTTTATCATCCAGAATAATAAAATCCGGTTTTATGGATTTTGAAATGATCGAACAGGAATATCTGATAAAACAGATCAGTTTAAAATGAGACTGTATCAAACGGTATACCTTGCTGCATATTTCATTCAAGCAGGACAGTTTTCCAAGAGATGAAGCCAGTTCATTGATGGTCATCTGATGGTTCAGGAATCGCTGCATCAGGTTTTCACTGTTTTTACGTTCCGTAATATCCAAAATGATCGATATTCCGGCAATGATTTTTCCAGTTCCATCGTAAACCGGAGAGGCATTACATGATATCCACCTGTATTTCCCATTGTGCTGACGTATGACATATTCTTCATTCTTGGAGACTTTCCCTGTTTTGATGGCCTGACCCATTGGAGAGTCACGGAGATCAATTTCTTCATTCATTTTGGCATCGAAAATCTTCCAGTTGATGGGATAAGAAAGCTCCATGTGGTGACAATCATCACTCATATCTCCATAAAGAATCTGCAGTGCTGCATAATTCACGATCGGGGGTTTTGATAAAGATGCTTCGAGGATCACAACACCAGCCTGACACTGTTCCACAGCAGTTTTCAGCAGAGCCTGTGTCGTTGCCAAATCTTTTTCGATTACACGTTTTTCCGTGATATCCTGAAAAAAACTCACATGGGCAGGCATCCCTTCCCATTGTAAATATGCATCGTTAACGACACACCACCGAACTTCCTGATTCTCCGTAATCACTCGAATGGGAATGGCATTTACAAAACTCTGCTGTAAATGATTTCTGGTGATAAACCGGCGATAGTTATCGATATCATCTCTGTGAATGATTTCTGTGATCGGTTTGCCAAGAAGAACCGTTCGATTATAACCGACAATTGAGTTGAAGCATGGGTTAAAATCTCTGATCCTTTCATCCTGGATTAGAACGATAGCTTCGCATGCATTTTCAATGACACACCGAAGTTTAATATTATTTTTGAATAAATCCTCTTCAATATCTTTCCGATTGGAGATATCCTGTGCAAATAGAACGATATGATCAACGCTGTTGTATGGTGTTGTAATGCGCGAAAATGTTAGACTGACCCATACCGAGCCGCCATTTTTATGCTGGAATCGAGTCTCTTTCGTGTATCGGTTGATCTTCCGATTGGTCAATTGACTGAATTGATCCAGGTCCTCCTGTCTGTCCAGATGAAACAGAATATCATTCAAGCGTTTGGCAAGCAGCTCATTCGTTTTACATCCGGTAATCTGGCAGAATTGGTGGTTTACTCGAATAAATTGTCCTTCTTTCGATAGATGAGCAATGCCCAGCGCTGCTCTTTCGAATGTATTCCGATACCAATTTTCGCTTTCACAAAGTTCTTTTTCGAGACGAATCTTTTCTGTGATATCACTTATCACAGTGATCAGATATTTTTTACCTTCAAATTCGTAACACTCGATATTCATTAATACCTTGCGAATACTACCGGATTTCATGAGACAATCACACGGATATCCTCTGACAGAGCTTTGCGATTTCAGGATTTCGATATAGCTGTCTCGTTCTTGATAATCCACCAGCAGGGACAATTCGTGTACTGTTTTTCCAATCAGTTCGTGCTCACTGTAACCAGTCTCCTGACAGAAAATATCATTAACAGCCAGAATCTCACCCCGATCAAAGGTTGAAATTACCGTCGGATTTGGATTGATGTTGAAAATTTTACCCAAAAGAAAGTTCTCTGCACCACTATTTCCCAATCCTATCATCAATTTTTTAAAATCTGATATATCCTCCCATAATGTTAAAATGCATGACTGCCTGTTGCACAATACGTTTTGAGTATGATGGAATGTGATTCTGAACCAATGGCGTTCCAGGCCATTCATGATGCACTCGAATTCCAATTCGACATCCTCTTTCAGCCTGTTTCTTATCATGTCGATTGTGTTGTTCAGTGTTTCAGAAAAAACAGGATCGCAAAACTGATCAAGTGATTCGCCTTTGATCTCGTGATGAATTCGCAACATCTTCAGGAAATGAGTATTATTTTCGATGATTTTTCCTTGCGTGTCCAGTATAGCCACACCCCGATGATGCTCTTCCGAGAATCGATGAATACAAGTCAGGCATTCCGGTGTTGATAGTTCCGAATGTACCGGTATCAATTGCATGACAAATATATTTTTTCTGAAATCCGGATTCAGGACCAATCGATTGACAATACACTGGTATACTTTGGAAGAGTGATCAGGTTCCGACATATGAAGGCAGCATGACAATCCCTTCCCACTGGAACTATTCAATCTGGTGATCGTTCCCAGCAAAACATCACTGTCTGATTTGTATAAAAGAGAGGCGAATCCTTGATTTATTCCATCTTCCATAACCCACGGAATCTTTGTCTGTGCAATTGGATTACAATAGATGACACTGAGGTCATCCCGAATAATCAAAAAAATATCATTTAGTGTATCAAAAATCGAATATAGATTTTCGAGAGCGATTAACAGAGTGTCTTCAGTTCCCATCCTCAGAAGTCCATTGCAATTGTGACAAAATCGTGAAGAAAAGTCTTCCTCCAAAACCAGTCAACTATTTTTCCTATACAAACAAGGTTTTCTATCAATGATTATCCCCTGTTACAGGAAAAGTAATTTCCCTTTGAATTCAGTTGACTCTTTTCAGCATGTAAAAATTCGCCCAATGATAACTGGAAACACTGTCTCCATATATCTACAAAGATAATAGATCATATTTCATATCTTTTCAATATGACAATAATATCGTTGTTCAACGAGGAAGGATTGAATGATTGATCGGCGTATCAGCGAAAAGATGAAAATGATCTCCTGGAAATGCTTTTATTCTTATAATTAAAAGGGGCAGAAGTGAGATCAAATTGATCCGTCTGACATTCAGATGCATGGTGAACATCTGAAAAAATACAGTCGACACCCTCTAAATGTCAGACAATAAGCTATCCATGAGATTATTGATATTGGGATGTTTTTGCTGTTTCTCAGAGTTTGTCTGAAACATCGCAATGGACGCTTTATCATCTCCCATTTCGTTCAACGCAATCTCCAATTGTATTTTGGTATGATCTTCGTTCGTTTGGGCCAATCCTGGATTCGGCTTTAGCCGTTGATTTTTAACATTGAGTGAGTGGGATGCGGATGTAGCTTGATACGAAGCGAGAACTTCTTGGATGGAAATCAAATTGGATGGATATCCGGAATGAGAAAATTTTCTGTCTGAATCTGAAACAGAAGATTTCGTTCGATTGGAATTTGTTTTAGAATCCACGGAGTATTTCAATGGGAGTTTGTTCAATTCGGTATGGCGGCAGAGGAATAAGAATAATGCACCATATCTCTTTTCCAATATCCTTTTTTCAACCGTTGAGAGAGAATCAATCTGATGGATGGTTTTTCTCATCAAGGTCGAGGAAAAATGGATTCGGATGGCCTGCAATCGATAATGAATCGCCTTGACAGTGTTTCCCATGTCTTGTTCAATATCTGCAAGCAGGAGGTCGAGATAAAACGACGCTTGATCTGAAGGTGATAATTTGTTCCATGGTTCTGAGTTGATCTGTTTTGAAGGAATTTTCTTGTCCATTACTAATTTCTTTTCCTGATTGGAAACATCTGATTTGGTACCTATCATATTTCTCCCACTCTCTCAATTACATTTTAAAGATCATTGCATCGCTTTGAGTGCTCGAGATCTTTTTTCTATGAATCGTTGCCAGGCGTTTTCAAAAATACTGATATCCGCTTCGATATTCTTCGGAATTCGACTAATGAAATTTTCCCGTGCATCTTTAAGATGTCTGGCGAGCCTTTTCTCCAGGTCATCATTTCGAATACCTTCGTCGATCTCACTGGAATTATATAACAGCAATTCCGACACCATTAATTTGGCCATTTCTTCCAGTCCGAGAATCGTTGTTGCTTTATGTGCTCCATGACGAAGTTGAAATCCTGGTATAAATCTGATCCTGATTTTCTGGGGGATTTTGATGGGATCTCCAGAGAATGGATTGCGTCCGATACGCTTTTTAGTCAGAATCGCTTTGAAAGTGCCAAATCCATGAATCCGGCAATCATGTTGCTGAGCAATTTCATTTGCGATTACTTCGATCAACTCATGGATGACCTGTCTTATTTTTTCCGGGGACAGATTGGTTTTTGAACTGATTGTATCGAGAATGATTTTCTGTGTGAGCATAAGCATCTCCTTGCGTTATCACAAGTATTATTAAACTTTTATATTCTCTTGAATACGTTCCAACACCATTCGAGTAATTTTCTGAAATGTCTCGACGACACCCTTGCCATCCTGAGCAACCGCTTCAAAATCCGGTACTTTGAAATAATTAATATCTGTTTTCATCTCGCTCAAATCCATGGCTACCGGGAGATCACGTTTGTTGTATTGGATAACCAAGGGAATGTTTTTGATGTCTATCTCATGAATCTTCAGATTTCGACGAAGATCATCAAAGCTCTCTTCATTTGCCAATCTCCGGGCGGGATGTGAATCTGCGACAAAAATGACACCATCCACACTTTTCAAAATGACCTTCCGACTTTCTTCATAAAAAACCTGCCCGGGCACAGTGAACATATGAAACCGGACATCGAAACCGCCGACTTTTTTTAATGCCATAGGAAGAAAATCGAAAAATAATGTCCGATCCGTTTCTGTTGCGAGAGATATTAGATCCCCTCGGAATTTTGGGTGAGCGGTATGATGAATATACTGTAAATTCGTTGTCTTACCACCCAAACCAGGACCGTAATACACGATTTTGGCGATTATCTCCCGGTCTTTCAATCTGATTTTTGGCATCTTTCGTTCCCTCAATATCAATTCCGGGCAAAATTGGTTTGTCGACGTATCACCTTTCTGCATTCCCGCAACAACTCTTTACAATTATCCAATGGCAGCCCTGTCACAGCTTTGATTTCTTCTGCTTTTGTTTTGAGCAATCTGGCGGGTGTATTGATGCCGACTTCAACTAACGCCTGAATCATCCAACCCTTCACCGATTTAGCCTGGATCAATGTCAACATCAAAGAAGACGAAACACTGTCATTATCCAGAATGTCCAATAACCCCATCGATCGACCTTCATCGGGGAGAACACTTGCCAGACGCCCAAAAGCCCGCATGAACAGGACTCTGTCACTCGGCAATAGTCCTTGAGACAGGATTGCATCGTTCAGAATCTGTTCCAGACCGGAAAATGTTTCCGCCAGATCAGTAAAACCCATTTTCTGAGCGGATCGTCGCAGTGGTTTTATTGACGCCAGGAGTGCTTGAAATAATTTCTGCGAATGATTCCCATTTAAAATTGAACGGAAACCGACAATCAACGGATCCAGATATCCGTCAAGAATATGGAAAAAGATTTCGCTCAGGACTTGTCGGTCTTCTGTTTCATATCTGCTGTCATAAATTTCATCACCATCGTTATAGGGGGTAAAGATATCGACCTGTTCAAATTCGGTTAGGAGATTTAGAAAGTCGATATCCTCTTCATCTCGACCAGCATCCAGAGATTGAACATCATCCTCAATATTCGCAAGCTTATCAATCGATTCCTTGTATCTATTCAGAGATGTGAAAAGTTTAAACAACTCCTTCTGCTGAGAAGGCTTCCGATTACTATCCATTTCTGCGTGCAGGTCACGCATACTGAATTCCCCAATGTTGATACGTAGCTCAATTTCTTCAAGAATTCGAAACAATTCATCAATGAGTTGTTTCAACAGTGTTGAGAGTCACATTATAAGACTGTCTTTCAGGCTATTTTCTCGAATTAAA
>CAZELM010000031.1:8158-59001 GCA_964512995.1 uncultured bacterium | reverse complement strand
ACCGACACCCCCACGGCCACGCCGACCGAGACACCGACACCGATATGTATTCATTCAGGTGATGTTAACCAGGATCATGATATTACGTGTGAAGATGCTCAAATTACTTTTTATATCGCTTTAGGAGACTATACTCCGACCTTCACACAAATCTGTGCAGCGGACTGCAATGACAATGGGGAGATTACTGCTGGTGATTCTCAACAGATTTTCTGGGCAGCTTTAGGTGCAGGATCATGTAGTGAACCAATTCTATAAATGCTGATTCATCGTTTCAGAACAACAAAGAACATGATGCCTTGACTCAAGATATTTTAAATAGAAGTTGAGATTCAGAACAATATGTGATCTTTGGAATTACTATAGGGAGGAGCAGATTGAATTGTATGCTCTATTCGAATGATTATCATCATGAAAAATGAATAGATATACTCAGTGATTGGATCGATTGTTTTTTTTTTACGAATAAGTTCTGTTTATTTATGGTGAATACTGATCGACTTAATCTGAAATAGAGTATAGTATTGAATCTAATCATGAAAGCAGTATATCAATCCGGAGATTGCTCCGAGAACAGCTATTGCCAAATTCAACCAAAATCGATAATTTTGAAAGATGGATGATGTACTGATTTCTAAGGTTTCAATACCATCATTATTATGAATATCATTGCGGTTTTTTATTTCGATTTTTAGTTTTCCAAGTTTGATTATCCGGGGAGGGATGATTTCTGTTTTTGTAATTAATCGTCCATTTATTTCGATCCCATTCGTGCTTTTCAAATCTTCTATTATAATATTGTCACCATCAGTCCAGATACGCGCATGGTTTTTCGAGATAAAGTCACTATCTAATTCAATCCGGAAATTGTCTTGGTTTCTTGGGGAGTCGATTTTACGGCCGATAATATAATCTCCAGGATGTAGTAAAAAGCTTTTATGCTTGTCTTTGCCATTCAATACAACCATGATGTGTTTGGGTTCGGACAACGAACTGATGTCAATATCAGTCATCTGTGTTTCAGAAGTATTTTCAATTCCTTGGAATAACAAGGCAATTTCATTCAGGTAAATGATATCTCCCGGATTCAATTTCTTCATGGAAATGGTATGATCATTGAATGTCAATAGGGCTCGTGGATTTGTTTGTCGAATCACCCATTCCCCTAATTCAAATTTTAACTCAGCGTGAGAAAAATGAAGCTGTGGATGTAGAATATCTGCATCAAGTTGAGATCCAATTGAAAAACATAGCCGATTAAGTGTATAACCTTTGGTATAACCATTTGGGGATTTGATCTGGATTCTCGAATAGATGGGATCAGATTGCATGTTGTTTGGTTCCATAAAAATTCGATCGATAGGCGGTAATGACGCAACCTGATTCCTCTAATTCAAACAATTTCTTCATTCCGTTGATATTCCGGTGTTTTGTCATTTTATGAAGTTTCATTTTTTCTGAATGATGAACGTGAGAGATGATGATTACATCCTCAACGAGAATAAACGGGATTAGAGTCATCGATTGATTTTCAGACTTTTTTTTCATAATCACTTTGAATCCTTGGTCGATGAGGATGCCACCGAGCATTTCTGGTAATAACCATTCTGGGTAGTATCCAAAGAAGTCCTGATCAATTTGCCTCAGGGCAGAAGCTATATAATCTTTGAGATCTTTCATTTTCTTAGAATTTCGTTCCATGTTGCCCTCCTGCAATTGGTTTTGCTCGTTGTTCAATGGTGGGGAGGGCAAATGACATACCAGTTATATATTGATGTAACTATTTATAAACAATTTGTTTGGTTAATAGTGTTGTGCATACTCGTCCGATATCCGGGCAATATTGAAATTTATGTCCATGCATTGTATTAAAAACCGAAGCCCAGTTGATGTGGATGCCCATTTTGAACATTCTTTTTGCTCGTAATGACTTTTATTTGTTGCCTCCAGTTTCGGAAATAGATAGGTAATCCGATTTTTCTTTCAATAAGAATATGGTTCATTGAAAACTCGGGAAGGAATAGTGGCCAGGAAAAAACACCAACACTGCCCCAATATAACCGGTTATTCATCAGGAATTCCAATAATTCATCCGATCGATACCAGGCCACGATGATCAAATGGAGTGACAACATTGATAGATAAAGGAGATACTGCCAGGAAGCCTGTTGATTCAGTGGTTGGTTCGATTTGATAGTACACAGATTCCCACCATTATTCACGAAGTAAGATAATACTGGATTGCAGGCAGTGTAGTTTTCGCATCCACTCGACCAAGGTTTGAAAAAAAATACTCGTGAAAGGTTGATTTGTAATCCTTCCGCTTCCATGATTTCAAACGGTTCCAGACTATCGGTGATGATGTTCAATTCTGTGCTTTGTGTGAGATAAGCAATGAAGGAACGAGTGATGAATCCGACTTCATGTATGGAGCAGTGACCGGTTGTTAGAGTAGTTGTCCTGGTTGGGTCCAGCCGAATTGGATTCTCCTGCATGAACAGTGTCAATGTGTCTGAGTTCATGATATCGGACAGTTATGTTGATGAATTGTTTTCAATTTACTTCTTTTTTTCCGTATCTCCATGATGGAAACCTCCTTCTGAATGACTTATTGGATTCTTAGAAGTATCATATAGAAAGGAATTTTTTCTATAGCAAAATACACAATTTTAAACAGTTATTCCAGGAAAGAAATCAGGATAATCATTGATAGTTACGCTAATATCCGCTTTTATTGAAACATGCAGAGTCTAGCAGAGTCTAATGGTGCTTTTTCACAATTCCATGGGGATTGCCGTGTTCGGATGATGTAAGCTTGTGAAACTACTGGGTTGTCAAGATCAACCGGAGGGCATATTGTTACCAAGCTGAATCAACACAATTTTTGCTAGTTGATTAGAATCAATGGTCATTTATTTGCGAACGCACCAACATTTTGAATGATTCTGACCAAGAACTCATTTGGAAGGATGGATTCCGTTAATCATATTATAATTGGCTTCCAATATGGTTATATCTTTTATTATCATGAGAGAGCGATTTTGCTTATTCGGAAGGCTTTCAGATTTATAGAATCTGGTCAATGGAGAGAATGGACATCGGGATGAAGATCAAGGATAAAATTATTCTAAAAATGTGGATGGTGGTTTTTTCTTTGATTTTTGGGGGGTATTCAGAGCTGGTTTTTTCTGGATCGGAATTAAAGGAGTTAAGACCACATCGGGCTGCGACTCACTTCAGGGCGGTTTCTTTTGCTCCTCAGACCATGATTGCTTGGGCGGTCGGTTTCGATGGACAAATATTAAAAACTGAAAATGCCGGGAAAACATGGTCAAATCAGGAGTCTCCGACATTTCATCGTCTGTATGATGTGCAAGCCTTGGATACTGACAATGTGTCAGCATGTGGCTCAGGTGGTGTTGTATTGCGATCAGATAATGGCGGCACGGTTTGGCATGAAGTGCAGACATCGACACGAAAACGATTGGTTGGGATATACTTCATCAATCCCGTTATCGGTTGGGTTGTTGGAGATGAGGGGATCATCCTTAAAACAACCGATTCGGGTCGGTCCTGGATTCATCAGGAGAGTTGCATTACGAATGGGTTACGGTCAATATGGTTCAGAGATGATCAATTTGGATTTTGTGTGGGATATCAAGGCGTTGTTCTTCGAACAAAAAATGGTGGATCCACTTGGGAAAAATTGACCGTCCCTGAAGGATTCAATATTTATGGCGCTGATTTTTATCATTCACGAGATCGGATTTTTTTAGCGGGTTCATTTGGAACCGTTATCTTTTCAGATAATAACGGCGATTCATGGCAATTCATGCAGAATGTAACAACAAATTTTTTGAGAGATATCGCTTTTTGTGATGATGCTCATGGTGTTGCGGTCGGATACGGATGGATTCTAACGTATGATGCGGCTTCGGAGAACTGGGTCAGAGCTAAATCGACCCCCGGATATTATCTGCATGGTGTTGCATTCACATCGGATGGTCACGGGATAGCGGTTGGCCAATGGGGGATCATTTTTGTTACTGCGGATTATGGAAAGACGTGGGATGTGATCTTAGATCAATTCTCACCCGATTTGACGTCCGTGTTCTGGTGTCAGGATGGACGAATGGTTGCAGTGGGAGCTGATGGTCATTGCTTTTATTCTGATGGCAGTGCGACATCATGGAATCAAACATGGACAGGCGCTAAAGCCACATTGAATTCGGTTTGTTCCACTCCGGCAGGTACATTTTGGGCGGCGGGAGATTCTGGCGCTCTGTTACAATCCCGGAATGGTGGTCAGACATGGGATATGGTCACATTGCCTCAATCCCGGAACTTGAATGTCGTTTATTTTATCGATGAGAACCATGGATTTGTGGCCGGTGAACAGGGCTTGTTCTATCAAACAACAAACGGCGGTTTATCATGGCAGAACATTTCCATGGATCCATTTTCAACAATCAATGCAATTTCCTTTATCGGTCAAAAAGGATGGTTGATAGGAAATAACGGATTAATTAAAGAGAGTCATGATGCAGGTAAAACATGGTTCGGAGAATATACAGGTATCACAGCAGATCTGACCAGAAACTGGTTTGGATCGGATGGACAGTCATTTATAATCGGAAACAATGGATTGGTATTGCACTCATATTCATGGGGTCAAAATTCGTCCTGGTTTAAGGAAGCTATCCCGTTTCAAGTTATTAGCATAGCTCCCGGCGGATCGTATTTTTCCATTCATCCGATTTCCCCAATACGGGATTACATACCCGGTCCTGGGGTAAGCTCAGCAAAACCTACCTCCCGGCTGAGTGCCAAGGATAGTGAAACAGGAAATCTGTGGAATAGAGAAACGGGAGAAGTGTTGTATGGGCCTCCTCATCAGATTTTGTCTTTTACTTCAGATTCTCGTCATTCGTTTATAATCGGAGTGGGCGAATTCGGTCGTATCATCCGGTTGACTCCATCCAAACCATGAACCGATGATTGTATGCGGTTAATCCTATCCAAAATCAGCAGATCCGGTTTACTGGGAGCGGGTGTTCTGCTTTATATTGGAATGAGTTTTTTTTATATTTACTATGGCCGGATATTTCTGGATGCCGGTTTCTATTTATATTCCATTTCTGCCGTTTTACGTGGACAGGTTCCTTATCGCGATTTTTTTTATGTTCAGGGACCGGTCTACCCATATTTTTATGCATTTTTCATGTATTTTTGTGGTGTAAAAGTTCTATATGCCCGAATTATCTCGATGATTTTGTCAACTGCGACGATCGTGGTTGCAGCAAATATTTCTAATAAGTGGGGAGGTGATCAGAGTCGAAACTGGACAATCGCTTCACTGTGTTTGGCTCCCATTCATGCTTATTATTTCAGTTCCGTCAAATTATATGCCCTTTCAGGATTTTTTTTCACAGCATCGATTTATTTTTTGGCAGATGAAAGACATTCTCAACGGAATTACTCTCTCAGTATCATTATGGCTCTTTTAGCTGCAGGAACACGATTGACGTTACTGCCGGGGATTCTCGTCCTTTTCCTTTTTATTTTATGGGAATATTATGGAAAAAATCATCGGTTGCCCATATTAACACTCTCGATCGGCGCAGTTACCTCCATGATTCTCGCTCTTCCTATGTTGATTTTAGATCAAGAAGCGGTCTTATATCACCTGATCAAAATCCATACCAGTGCAGAAGCGGGTCCTTTTGCATTTCACTTCATTAAGCAGATCAAAGTACTCGTTCAGATTGCGATATTCTATCCTCTTGTTACATTGGGTTTGTTGTTTGTGATTTATCGTGTGTTTTTTGAAAGAAGAACCATTGCCATAAATAAAATACGGATGGCCACAATTTTTTCTATATGCGCAGTGACAGGGGCACATCTGAAAGCGAACTGGTTTTCCGCTGATTATCAATCCATTTTAATGCCGATCACGGCTGCATTGATCAGCAGTATGATCGGCGGGTATGATCATTTCAAGAGCCTCCGCTATCCTTACCGGATTGTTTTTATGATATTAGTAATAGGAAGTCTCTGGTATCAGTGGGAGAAACCGATTTGGCCAGGATCGGGTAGCGTAATCTCATACCTGGCAGAAATTGGTACAAAGATTCGTGATGTTACTTCTCAATCAGGTGAAGTTGCAGGATGTAATGCCATATTCGCATTGGAATCCGGAAGGGAGGTGTCCCTTCCGTTCGGTGGAGCTCCGTTCACTTTCACTCCAAATTGGACGCGGCAACAATGTGAGCGATTTGGGGGCATCAACACTGATATGTTGTTGGAAAAACTTCAGAACCAGGAAATAGAATGCCTTTTATTTGAACCAGATAGCTTTTCTATCGGATTCCCAGGCTTTTATATGGTCCCTGTCTCGGTCCAGGAAGAGCTTTTTCAGTGTATTGATATGTATTATCAAAGCATTGAATTATTCTATAATATGGGAAACGCGGATCGAAATCTCATTCTGTATGTCCGTCGTTAACGGACTCTGGAGATTTGGAAAGTAGTGTTTAATAGCAGAAACAGGATCATATGAATCGAACAGAGCACCGCGTCTTAATCGCTACCGGTTTCATTTTCTGTGTCGAATTGTACCTACTCATTTTTTATGGCAATCACCATGTCGATGAAGGCTACTATCATATCATTGCCCATTTGACCGCTCATGGATCCTTGCCGTATCGGGATTATTTTTATGTCCAGTCTCCGATTTATCCTCTTGTTTATGGTTTAATCTTTAAATTCATGGGATCGAATTTTATCGTCGCCCGAGGTTTATCATCCGTTTTTGCTCTTGCGACATTTCTTCTGACAGTTCGAATCAGCAGAAATCTGATGGGATCTCGAGCGGCGGTGGCCAGTGCATGTTTATTCATCGGGCAACTCTTCACCATTTATTATCTCACGATTATAAAACTCTATGCTATCTCAGCGTTTATCCTCGTTCTGATGGTTTGGATACTCAATACGCCATGGCAATCCCGGATCAGATATCCTCTTTCTGCGATGGTGCTGGCAATCGGTGTGGGGACGCGTCTGACGATACTCCCAGGCATCATCATCATCTTTGTTCTGTCAGCATACCGAACACGTAATATTGGTATCATCATTATTACCATTCTGGCAGGAGTGATCACACTGGCTGTCATTTTCACGCCTTTTTATTGGATTGCTCCTGATACATTTTTATATCAATTCTGGGGATATCATTTTGAAAAAGAATCTTTTTCAATGTTTCGTCAGGTTCTTCACCGGTTCGATGCACTGGTCCAGTTATTTACATTATATCACGGAACATGGATGCTTGTTATTGGAGTTTTTTTGGGTCGATTCTGGATTCCATCACAATATCGATTGAGACTCCGCTGGCCTGACGGAGCAAAGGATAGTGCCTGGATTTTACTAATAATCACATTATTTCATTTTACTTCTCAAGTTTCCTATGTTCACCGTTACTTAACGATGATGTTCCCGGCCATTCTGGCTCTTTTAGGTCCAGAACTGATCAGGCTGGAGAAGACGTTTTCAGGAGACTGGAGATACAAAAACTGGATCAGCTATTTGTTCGTTTTTTTCTGTATTTTGGGTTTGTTTGGGAGTCACGATGAGGACATTTTGTCTTTTCCGAAATGTGCTTATCTCCAGCTGAAATCGGTTGCAGAGCAGGTTCAATTGCTGACTCCAGAGAATAGCACGATCCTCACATTCAATAATTCGGTAGCGGTTGAAACGAACCGGGCGGTGCTGGCAGGCGATGAAATGAATGTGTTGACTTATGATCCATCCTGGACCAATGACCGATGCCGTCAATTTCGGATTTTAAATGTTGAAATGCTGAAATCAAGCATCCAACAGAAAAAATTTGCCGCCATTTTAGCGACGCGTTTTTCTTTTATTGGAAATTTCCCAACGTTTTACAACCCGGGTGAAATTGGCGCTCGGCCCGCAATTATGGATGCCATTCAGGAGCACTATTGGAAGGTGGCAGTCATTCCCGGATTTGGATATTTAGGTGAAGATGCTGAGTTGTTTTTACCTAAATCCATCCATGATGTTGTAACAGGTTCACCCTATCCCGATTGATCCCTGGGCCTTCCTCGATCGATCAATACAGGAAGTCGATAAGAGGTGATTTACATGATTTTCTCAAACCTGTTCATCATGATGATTGTTGTGATGCTTTCGATTTATGCAACTGTGGTGTCGGCAGCCGATATTACAGGTCATGTTATAGATGCAATTTCTGGTGCTCCTGTATGCAATGCATCCATCATATTGACACCAGGCAATTCCCTACAGAAAACGGATAGCAGAGGTGAGTTTATTTTTCGGCAGACAGGATACGGAGAATACTCTCTTCACATAATTGCTATCGGATATGCAGATGGGAATATAGAAAGGATCACAGTTCGATACAAAGATCCAAGCGTTTATTCATATAAAATACCATTGAAACCCTTGTCATTTAATACAGAAATAACAGTGCTAGCGAAACCAATCGAGGTTCGCTTTAAAGATGTGATGCAGACAGAGATTCCAGTGGAACTCATTGAAAGTGAGCCTGGAGCTTTAGAGGATCCGATAAAAAAAGTGTTAACTCTCCCAGGTGTGACCAGTGACAGTGATTTTATGTCCATTTTATACGTTCGTGGCGGCAGTTCCGATGAAACATTGTTAATTTTGGATCGGACTTATCTATTAAATCCGTATCATCTTGGAGGTGCATTTTCAGTATATTCAGAAGACCTTTTGGAAAAGGTGGATTTTTATACGGGCGGTTTTCCCGCACGATTTGGGAATGCATTATCAGGAGTCCTGGATGTGTCATATCGGGATGGTGATTTTCATCAGCATCACTTGATGGCAGATGTGTCGATGATCAGTGCGAAGTTTTTAATCGAAGGACCTATCCAACGCGATAATACCAGTTTCATATTATCAGCGCGTCGGTCCTATTGGGACTATGCATTGGATCTCTTTGGAGTTGACGATGCAGTTGTTCCATATTGGGGCGATCTATTTGCCAAGATAACATCTCTCATGCCAACACGTCGCATTGGTCTAGAAGGGTTAGTTGGTCAGGATGGGATTGAACGATTTCTATTGGAAGAGCCGCTTGAAAATCCTGATGCTGCATTGAGTACCTTTTATTATTTAAACCGCAGCCGCTTTTTTAATCTTACATGGGAAGAATGGTTTGATCCTCAATGGAGCTTTCTCGGTGTATTTTCATATTCAACAACTGGCACACTCGCGGATCTAACCGGTACTGAGCCACTGTTTGCGGATGCCATCGTTGACTTCATCACAGGTGAACTTCAGATTGACCGTTCAGGAGAATTATTTCGATTCTCTGGGGGCATACAAGCAGGGAAAGCAGATTTTACATTAGATTCATTTCTGACGGATTTTCGATCATCAATTCCAGGGAGCCGGAAAACAGGAAATGAAAATGTGAATAAGACTGATATTGATTTCGAGGATATTATACAATTTCAGAGTATTTGGAGTGAAGTAGCCTGGACTCCAGACTGGAATCGTTTATTTCAGTTAACATGGGGTAATCGCTTTGATCGATGGCATAAAACATCAGAAGTGACCTATTCTCCCCGGCTGGATACGATTCTTGGCATCACCGACCGATTTCGTATCAAATGTGCAACGGGTGTCTTCCGGCAGTTTCCCTACAATGTTCTCCAGACCGCACCAGGATTTGGCAATCCCGAGTTGAATTCAGAGCGTGCGGTACACATCATTTTGGGTTGCGAAAGCGACATTTCTCAATTTTTGAAAGTCCGCATCGAAAGCTTTTACAAATGGTATGATCGTCAGATCGTCAATCATGATACCGAGGAGGCTGCCATAGCGGCTGCCTTGAATGGAAGAGCGTTTATAAATGAAGGGACTGGAATGGCGTATGGAGGAGATTTGTTTCTTCAAGTTTTTCCATGGAAATTCCTGGATGGATGGCTGACTTATACGTATACATTGACCAGACTTCACAATCCCCTCAATTCAGTCAATCCAACCGAATACTACCCGCTTCAAGACCAGAAACATACTGTGCATCTTGTGACGAACATCAGAGCGTTCAAACAGTTTACATTTTCAACACGATTATCCTTCAATACCGGACGTCCGACTACGAATGTGGTTGATTGGGAACTCCAATTAGATAATGATCCACCACATTTTCCGATTTGGGTAGCAGAATATGGCGCATTGAATTCTTCGAGACTACCCAATTATCTACGCCTGGATGTTCGCGGCGAATGGATTCAACAAACACAACATGGTATTTGGTCGGTCAGTTGCGAATTGCTGAACGTGACTGATCAAGAAAACCTTTATGAGTATGCCTATGACTCGGGAGAACCTCCTGATCGTAAACCGGAAATTGAGCATATAAACAATCTGCCATTCATTCCGGTTCTCGGAGTATCCTTTCGATTTTAGGCACCATCATTCCAAATTTCTGCATACCTCCCTTGGAACGTGCCATTTTCAATGAGGATTTCGTTGTCAGCATAGAGAATGCCGTTCTCACGAAGATTGTGAAGGATATCCCAATGGATGGCAGATCTGTTTTTGGATAGGGTTTCACGATACCCATCTCCAAGAGCCAAATGGATGGTACCCCCCATTTTTTCATCAAAAAGAAGGTTTTTAGTAAATGTGGAAACCCCCCAGTTTGTCCCAATGCCAAGTTCGCCAATCCGTCTCGCTCCGGGATCTGCATCGAGCATTTTCATAAGAAATTCTTCATTTGATTCTGCGCTTGCTTTAACGACTTTCCCTTTCCGGAACTCCAGGCGAATATTTTCTACGACTTGTCCCATGTAATAACCTGGGAATGAAAACTGGATAAAACCATTCACGGAATTTTCCTCAGGTCCCGTGTAGATCTCGCCATCCGGCATATTTACTGCACCAGAACTTTCACAAATTCTCCGTCCATCTACACTCATAATCAGGTCGGCACACGGAGTGATTATTCTGAAATTTCTTACATGCTGGAGGGCATTAGTCATTCGTTGCTGTCGGGTTCGTAACGTCTGCCATGCCTGAAGGGGATTGGGTGTTGTTAAATAGCCAGCTTCGTAAACAAATTTTTTGAACTCCATCAGGGACATTCCGGCATCCTGAGCATAAGCTTCTGTCGGGAAACTGGTTACATTCCATCGAATTCGCTCTTTGCGAATTTTTTGCAGGATGTTTCGGGCTTTACGAACGAGCGTAACTTTGGATGGATCGATTTTGCTAAGCGTTTTGGTATTTGTTTCAGCGAGAACATGTAAAGAGACATTGGTATTTTTAGCATCCATGATCGTAACTGGATGCACGTGAGTCAGTTGACTCGTGTTGGCATACTTATAAAAAATCTCAGAAGATTCCGGGAAAGAGGGCCGGAGAACCGGGTATGCACCAATATCCAGGCATTTATGATAGAGTGCGAGGAGTAAAGGTTTTCCCGTCACTTCGCCCGAGATTTCGACGCGTTCTTCTGGTTTGATCTGTGTACAATGCTCGACAATGACTTCTGCCCAGCGTTGCATGATTAACTCTGAACAATTATTTTCGATCATGATAGTTCCTCCAAATTTCTATCTTCGAGACAACTCGCCTCAGTCAGACCTGAAACCGATTTTTCTCCACCGACAGTATAAATTCCCATGCACATTTGCGACATCAAAATGAGTTTTGTTCACGCTCATTTTGACTTATTGGAATTGTTTTTGCACCACTCTGAAAAGTAGTTTATCATCCAGGCCAGCGTGCTTGGTAATCGGGGTGGGAGCATCCATTGAATGGATGAAAACGAAGTGTTTGTTAGCCCATCCACATTGAATGTATTAGCAGAACTTTAACAGGAGGACAAGAATGAACACATTTTTCGGGTCGCGGATTCGTGGCTATCTAATCATTGTGCCGTTATTGATTATCATAACGGGTGTCAGTGGTTCAGATTGGATCGGATTTAGTAGTAATACCGTTATGGAATCCACCGTTCAGTTGAATCGGGGAAATTGGAATTCAGCAGAATTGAATGTACAGATTCCAGGAATCTCTGTTCAGGAAACAAAAACAAAAGGTGGAATATTTACTCAGATTTCATTGGGAAATAGCTCGTACAAAGGCGAAGTTGGAACTCCACAACTGCCAGTTATCCGAAAATTGGTCGAGGTTCCTTACGGAGCCCAGATAAGCTTGGATTTTCAGACGTCACCAGTAAAGACTATTCCATTGGTGGATCAAAGACTCAATAATCGATTGATACCGGTTCAGGCACCGGTTGCCAAGCTGCCCGGAGCGCTCGAAGCCGCACCTTTTGACATTTCCGATGCGATATACCGCACAGATGAATTCATTGGTGGTCCATACGTGCGCATTCAGGATGATGATTACTGGCGCGGACACCGGGTTGTAGTGCTCGAGATTTCACCCGTCCAGTATAATCCTGCCCAAAATACCATTCGTTTTGTGGCTTCAATCGATATCCAGTTGACCTTCAAGGATTCAGATCGCGGATTAACACTGAAAAACGCTCATCGCTATTTTTCTCCTTCATTTGATCAGTTATTATCCGAATGCGTGCTTAATCATAGTGCATATCGTGACTTCCCCTATCCGCCAAGCACTCCCATCAGTTATTTAATCATTACACATCCGGATTATGTTGCGGCATATCAGCCATTCATTGATTTTAAAACAATGGCCGGATATGACGTTGTTGTTGCAGATACAACAGAGACAGGAACAACGACAACAGCCATCAAAAATTATATTTTGGATGCATATCTGAACTGGCCCAATCCGCCGGTGTACGTTCTGTTAGGCGCGGATACCAATAATGTTCCGGCGTATATTGGCGAAACGTCTGGATCAGCGGATGATAATCAATACACAGAACTGGAAGGAACCCAGCAGTGGACTCCAGACATCATGATTGGCCGGTTTCCGATTCGGAGCGTCAGTGATCTGGAAACTATATTGGGAAAGGTTTTACAATTTGAACAGATGACCATGCCTTCGAAGGATTATTTTAAGAATTCAGTATGGCTTGCTTCATCAGACCATGCTGACATGCTGGAAACCACCCACGAATGGTCTTTTGACAATCATATCCTGCCCATGGATCCATCCAACAATGTTGCCTTCCCAGTATACGAACGTCTGGGTGGCGATACTGCAGATTTTGCTTTCAATGTAAACAGCGGCCGCGGAATCGTTGCTTATTCCGGCCATGGTTATGGAGACGGTTCGGGAACGGCAAGTGTCCATTTCGTACATTCCGATGTTCAAGCTCTGACGAATGTCGATAAATATGGCCATGTACAGGTGTTTGCTTGTGGAACAAACCTCCATGATCAGACGGTTTCCTTTGGAGAGAGATGGCTTTTGGAAGCAAACAAGGGTGCCGTTTCATACTGGGGAACATCCGACAGTTCGTATTGGACGGAAGATGATAATGAGCAACGTGAAATCTATCGCACTCAGCATGAAGACCGGATCGATACTCTTTCTGCGATGTATTTCAAAGGACTCCTGGCTGTATATACCACGGGTGGTGCTTATGCTTATTACTATGACATCTATAATCTGATGGGTGATCCATCTTCTGACTTCGTCACCCGGATTCCTCAATCACCGGTGATCGATTGTCCCGATGGTACAACTCCCAATGAACAGGATTTCGAAGTCAATGTCATGATTGGGAGTATGCCGGTTCAAGGAGCGATTGTGGCTGTGAACATGAATGGGATCATGATTGGTGCTGGTTATACAGATGCATCGGGTCTGGCCATCGTTCATATCACGCCAACAGAACCGGGAGAAGCAGTGATCGTTGTTACCGGTCACAATCTGATTCCGACCCAGAAACCATTGATGATCATGGCAGCCGGATGCGGAATGGCCGTGTTAAATCGCGGTTTATATAACTGCAATGATACGATCCTGATTAGACTTTGGGATTCCGATCTAAATACGCACCCCGGTTCCTTGGATACTGCTATGGTACATATCTCTTCCGAATCAGAAATAACACCTGAAACGGTCACTTTGACTGAAGTGGAACCGGATTCCGGAGAATTTGCTGGAACAATCCGGACTTCTGATTCTCAGGGTGGAGTGGGATATCTTCGGTTGGCTCATGGTGATGAAATCACTTTGCATTATCTGGATTTAGATTGTGAAGGCAGCCAGGTGGATGTGTATGATACTGCCATCGCGGATTGCATGGGACCCATGATCTCCAATGTGAGCGTCTCCAATGTGGGAATTGACACGTTCACAGTATCCTGGACAACCGATGAAGAATCGACATCCGTGTTGACATGGGGCGTATCTGCACCTCCCATGACTGAAACGGTGGATCCGAATATGCGGACTCTGCACGAAATCATTCTGACGGACCTGGATCCCTGTACAGATTATTTCTTCAGAGTATCGAGTGTCGATGCCGGTGGGAATGTTGCGGTTGATGATAATGGCGGTCAGTATTTTACGATCACCACACTTCAGCTCATGTTGATGCTGGATGCAAATATGGACAGTGATCCAGGTTGGACCTACCAGGGACAATGGGCATGGGGAACACCGACTGGATCAGATGGTGATCCCAACAGTGGTTATACCGGATCGAATGTCGTGGGGTATAACCTCAATGGATCGTATCCGGATAACATGACACCCAACTATGTTACAACGAATATTTTCGATTGCTCCGGTGCAAGTCAGGCATATCTGAGTTTCTGGAAATGGCTCGGTGTCGAGAGCGCTTCATATGATCATGCAACCGTCGAAGTTTCCAATAACGGCGGAACATCATGGAATATCATCTGGGAACATACGGGTGGATCATTCGAAGATACTTCCTGGTCATATCAGGAGTTTGATATCTCAGAATGGGCAGCGGGAGCATCTCAGGTACAATTGCGATGGGGAATGGGACCAACCGATGGATCCGTTACGTATTGTGGATGGAATATCGATGATGTCCGCGTGTCCTACACCGCTCCATGCAATGTGCCGATTCTCAACTATGACAACCATGAAATTGATGACTCAGCGGGAAATAATGATGGTCAGATCAATGCGGGTGAAACGATTGCCATGTCTGTGACCTTGGAGAACCTCGGTTTGGACGCAACCCATGTTTCAGCCACAATCTCCACAACAAATCCTCATATTACGATCACATCCGCTCAGTCCAATTATCCCAACATTCCACAGAGTGGGACGGGTTCATCCATAACCGATTATGTGTTTACGGTCAGTACACAAGCGGCCGACGGAGAGCCCATACCTTTCACCGTATCCTGGATGAGTGCTGAAAATTCCGGTTCTACCTCATTTACAGAGATGGTCGTAGCACCCACACTGGCATTCTATGAAGTATCGGTGATTGATCATGGCGATGGAGATGGACTGGTGGATCCGGGCGAAACAGATCAATTGATGGTGACATTGACGAATTCTGGAAATGGTCTGGCATCGAATGTTTCTGCAACATTGACATCCAGTCACCCACAATACATCACGATTGGCGATGGAACGGCTTCGTTTCCCAATATCCCGGGTGGCGGACAAGGTTCGACTCAAGCTCCACATTTTACGATCAGCGCGAGCCCCAGCACTCCGAATGACACATTGGTCACATTTACACTGAATGTAACAGCAATCGGGTACACAACAACAACAACATTTGATCTGGAGATTACCAATTCAACCTTTGCACAACGTTTTATGTGGAACATGGATGCCAATCCGGGTTGGTCCGCAGAGGGACAATGGCAGCATGGACAACCTCAAGGAACCGGTGGCGATCCATCTTCAGGGTATACAGGCACGAACGTGTATGGATATAACCTCGCTGGGCAGTATCCAAACAATCTCCAGCCTACTAATCTCACTACTACTGTCATTGATTGCACGCATCTTTATGATGTTGAAGTCCGTTTTATGCGATGGCTCGGTATTGAAAGCGCTACATGGGATCATGCATCATTCTGTGTTTCCAACAATGGAACAACATGGACAACGATATGGGAACATTCTGGAGCAACACTCAATGAAACCAGTTGGCAGGCTTTGACATATGACATTTCTGCCGTAGCGGATTATCAGCCAACCGTTTATCTGCGGTGGGTGATGGGTTCAACCGACAGTTCGGTGACTTATTGCGGATGGAATATTGATGATGTGGAGATCTGGGCGGAGCGTGAACAGACCAGTCCAACACCTACCCCGACTCCAACGTGTAATCATGATGGGGATGTTACATTGAACGGTTCCGTTACAGCAGGAGATGCTCAACTTTGTTTCTCCATCGCATTGGGTGTCTATTCTCCATCCTATGAAGAGGAATGTGCAGCGGATTGCAATGGGAATGGATCGATCACGGCGGGCGATGCTCAGGGTATTTTTGCAATGGCATTGGGTATGGGTTCATGTGTCGATCCCATGGTTGCAGACAAAACCATCAATACACTTCACTCATCTCATCGTCCATTGACAGCGAACACGCTCCAAGTCCAGAATTCAAATCTGATCTGGCTGGAAAATGCCGGCAGCACTGACCAAATGATAGTTGTCAATGTGATGATATCCAATCGGACAACTCCAGTCGATGCATTCACAATGAGCATCGGTTTCGATACTGCTGTTCTTCAGTTTGTCGATTGTGAAGCCGGTGGATTGAATCCCGAATGGGTGGATTTTGGCAGCAATGAAGCCACTCCCGGGGTCGTAACTCTGGCAGCATATACTGAAGGAGTTGAAAATGGTGGATTTGAGATCGGCACGGGAAGCACCGGTATTCTGGCTACACTGACATTCCATGTTGTCAATCGATCACTGACACAGACAGTGAAGGCATTTGAGATTATCAGTGTTCTGGATGATCTGGAAGCTTTTCTGACAAAGTAATGAGGGATAAGTTGACTCGCATGGGTGAGTCAATTGTTCTTCCGCATACTAGATATTGACAGGAACGGCAGCAGATTCATCTGCTGCCGTTTATTTTCTGGAGCATTTCTGAAATAATGGACAGGTCTCTTATTCAATAGGCTCAGTTATCCCTATATTAAGTTATGGGAGAATGGATTTTATGATTTATCGGTATATCAACTATCTTTTTGGGAGCTTCACATTGGCTGGGCTGCTTCTGTCCTGTATAAAAACTCCGCCGTCAGCAGAAGTCACTCCTCCCGTTGTTGAGAACTCTATCGTAGACCAATGCTACCTGGTAACGGAAGCAGGGCAATTTTCGGATGCGGTTGTTATCTGTGAAAAGGCGGTGTCCGAATTCCCGAACTCTTTTCTTGCCCATGCATCATATGCAAAGGCGTTAATCAGGACAAATGATGCTCAGAAAGGGGAGGCGGAGTATCGACGAGCGCTGGAACTCGAACCTGATTCTGTGAAAGTCCGGATGGACTTTGGCCACTACCTTGAATCGATTGGAAAAAGAATGGAAGCGTTGGCGGAGTTTGAATATGTATCGATGATTAAGCCGGACCATACCGAAGCTATCGTTCGAATGGCAGAGATCTGCAAAGCGGAACAACAATTCAACAAATCTTATGAATATTATCTGAGAGCTCTTGAAACAGCTCCGGATCAACAAAGCCTTTATATTGATGCAGCTATGGCTTTTGTTGACATCGAAGTCAACGCTAAATCAATCCTGGAGAAGGCACTGCATCGGTTTCCGGAGGAAATTTCGATATATACTACATATGCGTCGATGTTGCTGTCCTGGAAAGAGTATGACCATGCGATCCAGCAACTGCAGCGAGCACAGTCCATTCAGCCCGGAAATCCGGATATCGAATTCAAGCTGTCGCAAGCGCAATATCTGAATGGTGATTATCGGGACGCACAAATCACACTGAAAGAGTATCTGGCAAATCACCCAGATTCCAGTGATGCTTATTTGCTCATGGGGAGACTGCAATCAGATTCCCTACAATATGAACAGGCTCTGCTATCTTTCCAGCGAGCAGTGGAACTGGATGATCAAAATGGCCAGGCTTATGTATTTCTAGGCAATACACGTCATAAGATAGGTGATGAACGGGGAGCGATTGAAGCGTATCGCCAAGCATTACGGATCAATCCAGAGGATGATTTAGCAAAGAAAAACTTAAAACGTCTGATTGGAGCACCACGGGGATCGTCAGATTAGTGATCGTGAATAAAGTGTCAGAGGATATGATTCCTCCCCAATAATTGTATTAGAATTAAAAAGAGCTGTTCCTTTTTAACAGAATATGACTGAAATGTGACTTATTGAATTGATAAGGAGATACTTATGAAACATGTTAAGTTTGCTGTTGTATGTTTGAGCTGTGTGTTTTTGACTTGTTTATCATTCGCTCAATCACCAATTATCATCGATCACACTTGTACAAACCTGTCCAGGATTCCGGCAGGCTGGATTCAAAATGCCAAAGAAAATCTGCGAGTTGGATACAGTCACACTTCTCATGGAAGTCAGCTCGTTACCGGCTGGCAAACATTCCAAGGCGAACCGGGTTCACTGTTTTACTTCGATTCTTCTGGTTGGGGTTTCGAACCGGATTACTTCCTGAATGATTACTGGGGGAATGCGGGAGGCGCTGAAGATTTGGGTCATAATGGTGATCTAGCTTGGCGGGATGCAACGATTCAGATGCTCAATCTCCCAGGGAATAATCGGAATGTGGTCATCTGGTCGTGGTGTGGAGGCGTTTCCGACAATACTGCATCAGGGATTTCAGCCTATTTAAATGCCATGAACCAATTGGAAATCCAATATCCAGATGTTACGTTTGTCTATATAACCGGACATCTGGATGGGACAGGCGAAACAGGAAATCTCCAAATTCTCAACAATCAGATTCGGGACTATTGCATCACTCATAATAAAATATTGTTCGATTTTGCCGATATTGAAAGTTATGATCCCGATGGAGACTATTTTCTCGATCTCGGTGCCGACGATGGCTGTAATTATAATGATTGGCAGAATAACTGGGCTCAGGAATGGTGTGCTGAACATCCCGGATCGGTTTACTGCTCCACGTGTGAATGTGCACACTCTGAACCCTTGAATTGTAATGTGAAAGGCGCTGCATTTTGGTGGCTGTTGGCTCGAATCTCCGGGTGGGACGGCATCTCTAATAATCCGACACCAACACCAATTCCTCACATCGAAACACCAGCGACTGATCCATTTGGAATCATTATTCTGATGGCCATTCTAAGTGGTATTTTCTCAGGTATCATACGCCGACGATAATTCATCGGCAAACTGACTGAAAGACAGTTATATTTCATCAATCAATGCGAATCATCTGCGGAAAGCCTTCGGGCATCAACCCAGAAACTGTAAATATATAAAGACATGGTAACCTTGAAAAGGTGTAGTAGAGAGGAGATTTGCTATGTCCATGACAATTCTGGAAAATTATCAATCAGATCCAATGCTGCGGGATTCGTTTTTTCAATTTGTCCAGACGGTTTTCACCGGCCTTGATTTCAAATCCTGGTATGAAAAGGGATTCTGGAGTGATGCCTATATCCCTTACTCCATTGTCACGAATAATCAGATTGTTTCCAATGTATCAGTCTGCAAAATGACACTGTTGATTGATGGCCGGGAAGTTCCAGGGATCCAATTCGCAACTGTCGGTACATTGTCGGAATATCGAAACAAGGGCTTTTCCCGGATATTGATGGAGTATGTATTGGAAAAATATCATGAAACGTTTCCATTCATGTTTCTGTTCGCGAATGAAGGTGTCATTGATTTTTACCCTCGTTTCGGATTCCGTCGGTTAACTGAAGTGGTCTTTATTCAACATGTCGAAGCAATTTCGCCTGCCTGTTCCAACCGGAAATTGGATATTCATTCGGCTGAGGATATGGTGATCATACAGAAATTATTACACCGCCGTGCCCCATTGACTCGTCTATTTGGAGCTGTGAATTACGATTTCATTACCTTCTGGCATATCCTCAACATATTCCCTGAATACCTATTCTATCTGGAAGAGGAGAATAGTCTGATCATTGCCTCGGAAGGAGAAGGTCAATTGCATATCTGGGAGGTAATCTCTGAGGTATTGCCGGATCTCTCAAAAATGATTCCCAGGATCATCACAAATGAAAAAGTCCATAGCATCGTGTATTACTTCCCTCCCGACTATTTGTATTTTCAGTATGATACAATTCGTGAAGTTGACGATTCACCACTCTTTGTGAGAGGCGAATTTCCGTTGGAGGGACGGCATTTTAAATTTCCTGTTACTGCTCAGACATGATTTCGCTGAATTATTGATGCGAAAAGGGTTTTTCTGGGAGTGAATCGGCGATGAACTGGATAAGATCCTTTACTTTGATGTCCGTACGACCGAGATCATTGGCTGCATCACTGAGCATAAACAGGCAATAAGGACATGATGTCGCGATTTCATCCGGCTCAGTTCCCATGAGTTGCAGAAAGCGAGCTTGGTTTATACGGTCGCCATGCTCTTCCATCCAGTATAATCCCCCACCTGCTCCACAGCAGAATCCCTTTTCCGCTGTTTCAGATGGTTCCACAGGTATCAATCGGGTAATGGCGTTAAGAATGGCTCTGGGAGCGTGATATTGGCCGTTCACACGTCCCATGTAACAAGAATCATGGATAACAACTCTTTTCAGATTCTTTTCGTCCAGGAAGAGCTTTCCTTGATCGATGAGTGATGCGATCAGTTGAGAATGATGAATCACATCATAGTGACCGCCAAAATCCCGATATTCATTTTTGAAAGTATTGAAGCAGTGGGGACACAGCGTTAAAATTTTTTTCACTCCCAATTCTTTGAACAGCTCAATATTGCCGGTTATCAGGGTTTGTCCAAGATTTTCCTCTCCCAAACGCCGAGCGGTTTCTCCACAACATTGTTCTTCTGTGCCTAATACCCCAAAAGAGATATTCAATTTACGAAGGACAGATATCAAAGCACGGCTGGTTTGCTGTGCTCGTTCGTCAAACGATGCAGCACAGCCCAGGAATAATAAATATTCCGGATTGGGGTGATCAGAGAAAACAGGTAGATCGAGATCTTTCGCCCATTCCATTCGCTTATTTGCCCCGATTCCCCATGGATTACTGTTTGTTTCCATCCCACGGAATGTTTTTTTCAATTCAGATGGAAACAATCCTTTCATCAATACTTCGCTTCGTCGCATTGAATTGATTCGCTGGACATAGGAGATATTGACTGGGCAGGCTTGTTCACAGGAATAGCATGTGGTGCACGACCAGATTTCTTCCGGTGATATCACATCAGGAATCAGATCCTTGGAAGGCTGATGATCGTTTTTGTTTGAGAGAAGGCGTGTCGCTTCGGTTTCCTGCAGAAAATGATTCTGGTGAACAGTGATTTCGCGTGGCGCAAGCTTTTTTCCGGTGCGATTCGCTGGACAGACATCATTGCATCGCCCACATTCCGTGCAAGTAAACATATCCAACGCGTCTTTCCAAGTGAAATCCTCGATTTTGGCGGCACCAAATGTCTCGATGGATTCATCTTCCATGTCCAGTTTTGTTAGGCGACCGGATCGATTCAGCGGTCTCAGATATATATTAAAAAGGGATGAGACGATATGCATGTGCTTCCCCATTGGCAGATACACCAGGAAGATGAGGATGCCCAAACAATGGACAAGATAGGAAAGATGCCCTAAGAAAAGAGCACCTTGAGATATCTGGCGTTGTGGATTGAGCATCCAGCCACCGATCAATGAGCCGATCGGAGACCAGATCGTGAAGTAGCCACCTTTAGAAGCATGGATAGAGCCTTCGAACAACATATCCGAGATCATCAAACCTGTAATCATCAGGAGAACAAAAAGTGCTCCCGACGTATTCAACAAGCGTGGGATACCCAGAATGTAGCGGCGAAACATGGCATATAACACCATCACGAGAACAGCCATATTAGCCGCGTCCTTCAATAGTGAATACCATTTCCCTGTAATTGAGGACATGCCTAGCAGAGGCAGATGAAAATCAATGCCGGCAAATGCCATACCAAAGAGCGTGACTGCTCGCAGAAGAAGGATACAAAAACCCCAGAAAATCAATGCATGCATCCAGCCAGGCGCAGTCTCCTGAAACAATTTTTTCTGTCCCAGAAAATAGGAGAAAACCTCCTTTATACGCTTGCCATGCTCGGTTATGGGATCCGGAACAGGCGACAGCGCTTTCATTAATCGATATTTTTTTTCGATTTCCTTGCCGAAAAGATACAATGCAATTGGAATGGCCAATCCAATCAAAATTGCATGCAATAGATTCGTTTCCATTTTGTCCTCCATGTGGCATCACATTACATATCGGTTAGCTCCATTCAGGATTTCATCCCGCTCAGATAGGATGATGCCTTACTTCTTCAAGATTGTGCGTAATTCTTCCTTTAAAATGGGGACTACTTTGAACAGATCACCGACGATTGCAAAATCCGCTTTTTTCATGATCGGAGCATCGGGATCTTTATTGATCGCGATAATATATTTTGAAGAACCCATTCCAGCAAAATGCTGAATTGTTCCGGAGATGCCACACGCGATATACAGAACGGGACTGACCACTTTTCCGGTCTGACCGACTTGATGTTTATAGTCCACCCAACCGGAATCCACGGCAACCCGGGATGCTCCCATCGCTCCACCGATGGATCGAGCGAAATCTTCGATCAACGCAAATCCATCTGGACCGCCCGTACCCCGGCCACCCGATACGATGATCTCCGCTTCGGTTACATCGATCATACTCTGTGCTGACTTGATGGCTTCACGTACTTCGGTGCGAATGGTCATGTCTTCAATCGATAAAGAAATTACTTGGGGCCTGTTGTCAAGTGGGACAGGTAATGGAAATACATTGGGGCGAATCGTCAAAATTCGAGGAGTTCCCATTAATTCCATTTCAGCCATGAGTTTTCCGGAGTAGACGGGTCGAATGACCGTGAAGGTCGTTCCAGTGTCATGAACCGCAACAACATCCAGTGCCGGTATTGCATCGATGCGAGCTGACAGGCGAGCAGCAAGATCCCGACCCATGGCGGTTGCGCCTATGATGATCGTGTCGGGCTTAATGGCATTGAACGTGGCATGCATCGCCCTGGCGTATCCTTCACTTGAATACTCCCGTAAAATTTCATCCTGTATAAGATAAATTGTATTGCATCCCAATTGCGATAGTTCAGGAACACAATTGGTATCATTGATCACCAGCATTGCCATCGAAAGGTCCCGCTTTTCTGCGAGGATTCTTCCAAGCCCTGCTGCTTCCCGGCTGACTTTGCGTACCTCACCATCACGTGTTTCAGCCCAAATTAATATGCCTGGCATGGTTTATCTCCTTTTATACGATCTTGGCTTTTTCAGACAGCCATCGGATACATCGATCAACTAACTCATTCGGTTCACCCGCCACAACCTGGCTGGCTTCTCTGGAGGGAGGGAGGATATACTGGATGATTTTCTGTCTGGGTGCAGGCAAGGAAAATCCGATATCAGACGATGACAGTATCTTGATTTCTTTGGATTTGGATTTTCGAATTGCCATAACTGTGGGGTATCGGGGTTCATTCAACCCTTTTTGGCAAGAGATAACGACGGGAAGGTGGGTCTGGATCGTGATGGTGTTTCCTTCCATTTCACGTTGGATCGCAATCTGATGATCGATGATGCTGATATGCGATGCATTGAGGACATGAGGGAAATCGAGATATTCCGCGAGCGCAGGTGCCATAGCGTCTTCCTGTGTATCTATGAATTCCCTTCCACATAGGATCATCGATACATCGAGCGGCCTGATGATTTGTGCAAGCAGCTTGGCTTGACTGATAATATCCGCTGCTATCACATCCGGTTCGGTGATGTGAATAGCACGATGGAGACCCATGGCCAGGGTCGTTCGTATCGTCGTTTCCGCTCGCTCCGGACCGATACAGATTCCGATCGCTTCCCCGCCTTTCTCTTCAGTGATTCGAATCGCTTCTTCCACTGCATATTCGTCATACGGGTTGAGTATGAACGTAATGTCATCCTCCAAAATGGATTTTTTGTTTTGAGGATTGGGAGTGATTCGGGCTTCTGTATCAGGAACTTGTCTGAAGATCACCGCTATATTCATCGATATTCCTCCTATCCGTAGAATCTGGGAGTTTCCTGGCCGGTTAAGACGCGCGTGGCAGCATCCCGGAGAGCTCCCATTTCATCTCCACCGGGAAATGTCAGAATCGGAGCAGCCCATTCGATACGATCTCTGATCCATTGGACAATGCGTTTATCATAAACAATACCACCTGTCAGAACAATGGCGTCTACTTTCCCACGAAAAACAGCCATCATCGAACAAATCTCTTTGGAAATTTGATATGTCATCGCTTCGATACAAGCGGAGATGTATTCCCGTGTGACGCCCGGCTTGAGAGTTGATTTTTCTTCTTCCGTCAATTCCTTGCCATCCAGGTAATTTTCCAGCATACGTAAATCGGATGTGCCAAGATACGCAACTAATCCCCCATGTCCTTTAATTTTCAGTTTCATATCGGTAAGTGTGTATTTGCCGGAGAAGCACATTCGAACGAGTCCGCCCGCCGGAACACCTCCGGATCTCTGAGGAGTAAACGGACCTTCACCATCCAGAGCATTATTGACATCGACGATTCTACCCAGTCGATGTGCCCCGATGCTGATCCCACCGCCGCCGTGCAGCACTATCAGATTGCACTCCTCATACTTTTTCTGCAATTTCGCCGCTGCCAATCTGGCAACCCGCTTCTGATTCAAGGCATGAAGAATCGATACACGAGGGTTTTCCGGCATTCCAGAAAATCGGGCTATATCATCCATCTCATCCACAACTACCGGATCGGCAATGAACGCTGGAATATTGAGCTGGGATGCGATGGAATGAGCAATGATGCCCCCGAGATTGGAAGGGTGATCACCATAGGTTCCGGCCTGCAACTCCTTCAGGATTTTTTCGTTTACCTGATACGTTCCGCTGGGGATGGGGCGGAGCAAACCTCCCCGACCTATCACAGCATGAATCGTGTTCATATCGATTTGAGCCTCTTCCAATGTTCGAAGAACTAAACTCGATCTGAATTCAAATTGAACAGTGACCGGTTCCTTTTCATATTTTTCGAGATCTTTCGGCGTATATCGCACGACTTTGTGGAATATCTTCTGTTCGCCGTGAAAAAAGCTGATTTCATCACTCGTTGAGCCTGGATTTATAACTAATATATTAAACTCAGTTTCCATGAATCAACTCCTGCTTCTTAAAATTTTTGGTAATGCGGTCATCCGACCGGGCATATAAAGGACGTATCTCTATCACAATACGTTCATTTCAGCAAGACATCGGGAGCTGCTGTCTCGGGATATTTCAGGATGGATCAATGACACCTATCAGATTCGCTCCAAATCATAGGATAACACGCGTACAATACCATTAGAGACGATTTCAACATGAATATGCGCCAGATTGATAATCGTTTCTCGTAACGGCCGCCATTCCTTGGGTGAAATATAAACTTTCCCTTGGTATCCCGGAATATCCAAAATCAACATTCCCTGATGATCGAACACCCAATGGATATTATGAAATCCCTTTAAAAGTTCGATTGGTAGATCAAAAGAAGCCATGATCCCGCTTTGTCTGTAGTTTTGATCCTTATCGACATAGGGCCAGATGACAATCCGCATCTGACCGCGATTTTTGTCACGAGACCAGACGCGAGCAGTCCCATCAATATTCTGGGGATCGACTAAACTGAAATTCGCCGATAATCCGGTAATGAAGATGGTCGAAGAAATTGACCAATGACTGAGAAGATTCAGTCCCACAGAAGGAATTTTTCCATCCATCAGTCCACTTGTTATTACGTCAATCATGCTGTCCGGTGAATCCATGAGGAGCGTCTGGAACATCGGCCAGATATGCGTTACGTGATTGTTGTTTATCGGATTCATATTGTTTTTGTTGGAGTTTGGTGCGTTCATGATAACACCAGCAACGATCGTCGTAGATGCGGAAACGATAACACATAATGCAATAATGAGAGGAATAAATCGACGGCTCCTCTGGAGCAGTTCACTGATCCCCAGCATGGTACAGACTATCCAAACAGGATAGAAGTGATAAGGTTTGAATAGCTGTTCCCGGATAATTGGGAAAAATAATGGAGGGATCAGACTGAAGAACATCATCACCAGACACGTTCCAGGCAGCCAGCGTTCTCGGATAATCAGAAGTACCAAACCCCAGATTCCCAATAACACCAGTGGTGACCAGATTATCAAGCTCCATATGCTTTGCAGAATATTGAGTGAGTATCCAGGATCGAAGCTGATACCACTTCTGCCGATAAATCCCCAATTAAAATTTGAACCATATTGAATCTTGTTATAATGAAGTTGATAAAGGATCCAGGGTACAATTCCGATTGAAAACAGTAACAGGCGAAGTATCATGCTGAGAAATGGATTCAGGACTCGATAACATCGTTTGGCTACTCCCGAGATCAGTAATATGACGATCACAAGTCCCATACTATTTTCAATCACGAACAACCATCCACAGAAAAATCCGGAAAGAATGATCAAGAAATCTGAAAATGAATTATTTTCCCGCGACTTATCCATACAGAAAAATGCTGAGATGAAAGTAAAGCTGATAAGTGCATGAGGACTGGATGGATTGAAACATGAATAGTAGAAAAATGGTGTTCCCAGAAGAAAAAATAAAATCGTCCAGATACCGATCAGATATGTAAATCGACTCAGTAAGAATCCATACAGCACGATCATGGATCCGATGCTGAAAAAAAGAGTCCCCGCCAGAATTCCCATCGCATCGTCCCGTCCAGCCGTTTGCGTGAATACGCTCAGATTTCCAGATATCAAGCGGATTGCTTTCAGAGTTGGAATCCATTTCAGAAAAGGAAGATATGTGAGCGGATAACCGACAGAAGGAATCGGTCGTTCCAGCATTCGTGGCGAATAATCTGAAAGCTGGAGAAGGCCTGGGGACCGATCCAATGGATCATGATCGATGATAAAATCACCGTCCCGAACCATGCTTTTGGCCAAAGCATACAGGGTATAATCGGATTGTTCTATCCGAGGAGCTGACAGAAAAAGAAAAATGGATGTTATCAGAATAAGCGTTGGTAAAATGACATAAAGTTGTATGGGCTCATTTTTTTCATGAGTATTGGGAGTGAGATACAATCCAGATGCAATCATGTGAACAGGCGTTTTTGAAAAAACGGTGGAATGGAGCGGATGATCTCCACCATTTTCACTGCCGCCCGGCCATCACCGAATAATTGTGGAACAGATTCCGGATAAGGCGTACGGTCCAGATATTGGATCCGATCATGCAGTGAAGCAGCCGTTCGACCCCCCATGACAGCCGCTCCTGTCTGGAAGATCTCTTGATATTCAGTACTATCATCCACTACAATACATGGCTTTCTGGCATAAAAAGCTTCTTTCAGTACACCGGATGAATCAGTTGCGATCGTATGCGCATTCTGAATCAGTGAGAGAAAGTCCAAATAAGGCAAGGGCGGAAGCTTATAAACATGGGCATTGTGTTCCCAGAATGTTTGAAGATTAAATTCTGCGAAACGTCGCTCGGTCCTGGGATGAACAGAAAAGAGAATGGGGCGAGGCCATTCTGAAAGTGCGACCAGTATCTGTTCGAGAATACTCCGGTCATCCACTGTTTCTGCTCGATGCAGTGTGAGCAGATCATAAACATCGGGAATCGTAATCTCCCATTGTTGTTTTAACTCCTGGAAATGGTGAATGGCAGATTCCCGGTTGATAATAAATGTGTCATATGTGATATCCCCTGTCAGAAAAATCCGTTCAGCGTTTATTCCTTCCTTCATGAGATTGTCTGCTGCGCGGGGAATCGGAGCGAATAGATAATCAGCGCAGTGGTCAGCCACTTTTTTGTTGATCTCTTCAGGTCTCCAGATATTTTCCCGCATCCCGGCTTCGATGTGTGCATTGGGAATGTGCTGCTGATAGGCAGCCAATGATGCGGCCAGAGTGGTATTGGTATCGCCCATGGAGATGACGCAATCCGGTTGGTATTTGCGATAGATCGGATCCAGCCGGGATAAGATCATGCCTGTTTGTTCACCGATCGGTCGCGATCCGACGGATAAATTTTCATTGACCGGAGGGAAATTGAAATCTTTCAAAAAAGCATCAGACAGTTGGGAATCGTAATGTTGCCCGGAATGAATAATGATTGTCTCGATATCTGGATATTTATTCAATACCATAATCAGTGGTGCGGCTTTTACAAAGTGGGGTCGGTTACCAATAACAATGGCAATTTTCATCAATGCATCTCCTCATTTCTCGTCTGCTGGAGTAGATCAGCTATTTTTCGACCAACTCCGTACGTCCATCCAGCAAACAAAACGGACAGGACCGCTCCCATCAGAATGACAGAGATGACAGAGATGAAACCCCCGGGTGTTTGAAATCCATACGCGGTGGGATCCGTTCCCAACTCCCCAATCAGTCTGAATATATCGTCAGATCGTAAGTCCCAGTATTTGGGATACAGACTTGCAGGCCGACCATCTGCCATGAAATTGATAATCCGGGTGCTGAAAATGGTTCCCATCTCAAAATAATCGCCAGTTAGATTTAAAAATGGAGTAAATCCCAGAATGATACCGGGACCCATCAGCCACATCGTTTTATGCCTCGCGGCTTGGAGAAAAAGCCAGACTCCGGGAAGTATCGTCAGAGTGAACGGACAGAATACGGTTAAAAAATAACCAAGATCTCCATTGGGATCAAATCCTGTGACACGTCCAGCATAAGCACTTGATTGAGGAACAATGAATGGAAATATTTTCTGGAGAAAATCGGCACCGTATTCCTTGCCCATGATCAGTTCAGAAACCGTACCACCAGAAAACACACAACCCGCAACATGAAGCAATTCGTGGATAGGAACGTAGATAAACCAGAAGAAAATCAGTGAGATAATCACAGGGAGCCCCAACCGAGAGGCTTTCTCTGCCTGCTGAATGGGATTCAACAAGCCCGATGTAATATCTTGGTATGCAGCGTGCCACCCGAAAAAAACGTGAGATATGAAACGAAAGAACGTTTTCTCTGAAGGCTTGTCTGAATGAATAGAGAAGGGAAGCATGCGATTATCGCTCATTTCTGCTCAATAGAGGTTGTATTACAAATGCATTTCGACAATATCATGTCGGAATCAGCATACCCCAGCGAATGATGGGTGTCAATTCGATAAAAGTTTTGCCTTTTGAACGTGATAATGGAAGGGAAACCGTACAAGATGATTGCTAAAACAATCCTGTTTTCCGAAAATATATGATCGAATGAGTGGATAAAATCAAAGTCTCCAGGTAATATTGCCAGGATGATGAATGTAAGTGCCATAGTAATTACATATAATGAAGAATTGAACATCGAGTCGTGTCTTCGATCACTTTCTTTTGTGGAAGAAGTAATTGTAGTTGATTCGAATAGCACAGATCGGACCGTAGAGATTGCACAGAGATATACCGATCGTGTTTTTATCAAACCCTGGGAAGGCTATGCTTCTGCCAAAAATTTTGGTATCTCCCAAGCTCGATTCCCTTGGGTGCTCTGCATTGATGCAGATGAACGTGTTTCCGAGTTACTGCAGAAATCGATCCAGAGTGCGATGGACCGGGAGGAGTTGCCGGCCGGTTATTACTGCTCACGTCGTACGTGGTATCTGAATCGTTGGATACGCGGAAGCGGATGGTATCCTGATTGGTGTCTGCGCTTGTTTGATTCACGTAAAGGCCGGTTCAAAGATGTCATCGTTCATGAATCTGTGGAATTGAATGGGAAAGCGGAATATTTAAACGGGGATCTGCTTCATTATTCCTATCGGGATATCAGTCAGCATGCCCAGAGGATCGATAACTACACGCGTTTGATCGCTCAAAAGTGGGTGCAGGAAAACAGACCGATCACTTTATTGCGTATGATTATTCGTCCAGTATGGGAATTTTTTCGGAAACTGATCATTAAAAAAGGATTTCTGGATGGCATACCGGGTTGGATCATTGCCGGGATGCATGCCTATTATATATTCTTGAAATACGCCAAGACTTATGAACTTCGGTTAAAAATGAAGGATCATTCGGAGAGTTGAGGATTAAGGAGCGAATCACGGTGAGAGAAAATGCGAATATGCAACCCGGGGATATTGTCGAATTTTTTGAGCAGAAGCGAATTCTCATCGGAATGTGCTTGTCTGTTAAAATGTCCAAATTGAACATCATTACAGATACCAGTCGAACGATGAATCTTCCGATGTCCAGAGTTCTGCACCATACTCCAAAAGGTATTCCGAACGATACGCCCCGCGGAGATATCATCCATAAACTCCGGGAGATCGGTAAATTACGCCAGGAGGTTGCGGATTCGATCAACCTCGGAGAGCTATGGACACTACTGGACGCACCGGGAACCAGATTACCACTGAAGGACTTCGCCGAGTTGGTGTTCCCGTTACCGATCTCCGCCAATCAGGAAGCAGGGCTTGTTCGAGCAATTTCCATGGAACGGATTCATTTTGACTATGAAAACGAATGCGTTATCATCCTCGGCCAGGAAGCGGTGGAATCAGCACTGCACCGGCTGGATGTGGCAGAAGCTCGTGAACGGGAAAAAAACAGATTAGTCGAGTGGGTGGAATTGACATTGGCAGGTCAAACACCATCCGAGCCACCGGGACTCCATGCATTCCTGGATGGACTAAAACTGATGGCTGCAGATCTTCCAGATCAGCCAGACAAGGTCAAAATACGGGATATTTTAAAACGTATCACCAACTTTTCCACTGATGATGCTTTTGAACTCCTCGTGAAACTGAAAATCTTCCATATTGATGAAAATCTGGAATTTATCCGGAATGGTTTCCCGACATCTTTTTCACCAAATACATTGGCCGACTTGAAACATGCATCATGCATCACTCTGAGCACAAGCCGGAAGGATTTACGTCATATTCAAACCTTTACGATCGATGGCGCATTGACTCGAGATATGGATGATGCATTGTCTGTGGAGTTCCAGGAGGATGGAACGGTGCGTATCGGGATTCATATCACAGATGTAGCCGTTTTTGTACCCCATGGCAGCTCCCTGGATCTGGAAGCAAGAGAACGCGCACAGACACTCTATCTGCCAGAAAAAACATATCATATGTTTCCGGAAGAATTGGCCGAACAGCTTGCAAGTTTGAGAGTTGGTGAAGATCGGTTTGCCATTTCAACACTGGTCGACTTTAATGCTGAAAACGAAATGCTGTCTTACAGGATCACCCCATCAGTGATCCATGTCCATCAGAGAATGACATATGATGATGTGGATGAGCGGATATCTGAGCCTGTTTTTCAGTATTTATATGGAGCAGCATTAAAGTTAAGGCAATTACGGGTCATTTCAGGCGCAATCATTATGCCGAGACCCGAACTGGAGCTTCGCGTGAATGAACAGAACCAGATTATCATCAAACGTCGAGACCGGGAGACGACATCTCAGGTCATTGTGTCCGAATTTATGATTCTGGCTAACCGGCTCGCGGCCGAAACAGCAGACATGGAACATATCCCATTTCCATTCCGCTGGCAGGAAGCTCCCGAAGATCCGGTTCCCATATGTTCCGATCATTTTGATCCTTATATTGCGTACTGCCAACGCAGGATGATGACGCGCGCATTGAAATCATCTGAGCCGAAGCCGCATTTCAGCCTTGGATTGACCCATTACACAACACTCACATCACCACTCCGAAGGTATTTTGATCTGATTGCACAACGACAGATAAAATCCGTTTTCAAATTGGAAGAAGCCTATACCCGCGAGGAACTCGAAGATATTCTCGTTGAAATTGATGCCAATTTTGCCCGATCATCACACATTATCTCTCAGCGTAATCGATATTGGATTTTAAAATACATGATGACACGGCAAGGTCAGACTATGGATGCGATGGTTTTGGACCGCTTCCCACACCGCTATCAGATTTGGCTGCATGAATATTGCATGGATGCGGATATTCCGATAACATTTGGTAAACAACTTCATCCTGAACAAATGATTCGAGTTATCGTTGAAAAAGTAAAACCACGAGAAAATCTTTTAAAACTTCGCCTGGTTGAATAACGCTCCGAAACATGATACGATTTAGGCAATGATTGGTGGATGGACCGTAATTATAGGTGGACATGAAAACCTTTGTTGTGTGTATCTCATTGAGCACCATGATGGATTATGAATGAAGGTGAGTGCTCTTTGAATTACAAATTATAATTGTATTATAGGTGATGTAAAATCAAATCGGTCAGATTGACTTTTTTTCATATGTGTTATTCAAAGTAACATAAGTTCCGATAAAGGACCATACTGAGGCTAAAGATGGAATATGAACAGACAAACAATGAGACGCTTGCGAGTCAGTTGATTGAAATTCGTGGCGAGAATGTCAGATTGAAAAAGCATAATCAGGATCTCTCCCAGCTTATCAGTGAGCTTCAGAAACAGCTCAACCAACTCGGTGATATTACAAAATATATTGACGAAGGAATCGGAATCGTTGATTGGAAACTACGTTTTTTCTTCAGTAATGGCAATGCCGACCGCATTTTCGGATTTCCTGAAGGTGGATTATTGAATCGGTATCTGCAAGAAGTGGCTTCTGTAGACTCATCGCATCAGATCACAGAGAAAATCAATGAGATCCGAAATGGGATCACGAAAGCCAGTTATCTTGAAGTAATACCTCTTCATGGAACACGTCAGTCAGTGCCGACTCGAATCGTGCCTTTTTCGGCCAATGGAATTGATTATTCGGGTGTGATGTTTTTTTTCGGCTCCACTTTACCGGATTGCTATATGAATATCGGAACTCTCAGCAAAGACGAGTATCGTACAACGATTAATGCAATCAGTGACATGATTCACATGATAGATCGCGACTTCAAATGTGTTGTTCATAATGCGGCTGTTACAGACGAAGTACGAAAATATAACCCAGGATTCACTTCTCTGATCAATCTGGACTTGTTTCATATTTTCCCTTTCCTTCCGGAATGTGTTCGAGATCAATATTTACGTGTATTTGATACGGGAGTTGTGCTGGAATCCGAAGAATGGACCTCTGTATATGGAGTGGATCGATGCACTGAAACTCGGAAGATTCCGATCACGGATGAATATGGGAGAGTGGTTCGCGTGTTAACCATTATCCGGGATATCACCGAACGCAAACATGCTGAACAAGAGATGACACGGGTTCTGGAGGAACGAATCAGAGATCGTACAGAGGAACTTGAAAAAACGAATATTGCACTCAAACAACAAATCGATCAACGGAAACGGTTTGAGCAGGAATTACTGAAAACACGACAGCTCGATTCCTTAGGTCGGCTTGCCGGAGGCATCGCTCACGATTTCAATAATATCTTAATGAGTATCAGCGGATTTATCAGTGTCGCCAAAATGACTCGGCAACATGATGAATCACTTCAAAATGTTTTGTCAAAGGCAGAAAGCAGTATCAATCAGGCAAAAAATTTGACCTGCCAGTTGCTTACGTTTGCAAAAGGCGGATCACCCATCAAATCCATTGTACCAATCGGGACTGTCCTGATGGAAAACATTTCCTTTGCTATCCGTGGTTCGAAGTTAACCTGTGAATATGACATCCCGGACGATCTCTGGCAGGTAGAGATTGACAAAATGCAGATCAGCCAGGTTATCAGCAGTATTGTCATTAATGCCATCGATGCCACACTGGAAGACGGCAGAATACAATGTAAAGCCGAGAATGTCATGATTTCAAATAACCAGCACCACTCATTGCCGGATGGCAGATATGTAAAAATTTCCATCAAGGATACCGGGAGTGGAATTCCGGAAAATGTGCTTCCGCATGTATTTGAACCATTCTTTACGACCAAACTAAAAGCAAGCGGGCTCGGATTGGCAATTTCACACTCGATCATCATCAAACATGCCGGATATATTGGCGTGGAATCAACGGTAGGCACTGGAAGCACGTTCTATTTCTATCTGCCGGCACTGAGTGATGTTCCCAAAAGAACAGAATCCAGCATTCTTAAAATTTATCCCGGTACTGGACGAATCTTGTTGATGGACGATGAAAAATTAGTCAGAGAATCCGTCGGAATGATGCTCAACCGATTGGGCTATGATGTCAAACTTGCTGAAAATGGAGAGCAAGCGATCAGCATGTATACGGAAGCCAGACAATTGGGAATGCCATTTGATGTCGTCATCCTGGATTTGACTGTCGCGGGTGGAATGGGAGGCGATAGAACAATCAAACAGTTGCAGAAAATCGATCCCAGCGTACAAGCGATTGTTTCCAGCGGCTATTCAAATGATCCAATTCTGGCCAATTATAGAGCAGCCGGTTTTGTCGGCCTGATCGCAAAACCTTATTCATTGATCGAAATAAGTCAGACTCTGCATGACCTGTTGAGTAAATAGCAGATTACACGCCACTCACTATGCCGACTGCCTGATATACCCCTTCGGCAGTTCTGCATTTCGAATCGTAATTCTGATTCATTCATGGAGTGACACAGTACCGGTGACACAGAGATACACCTGACATGCTGGGGAGCGATCGTGGATTTTGATTCGATGTCAGTGATGGGGGAGCGGGATGCCGTGAATTGGGATTAATTCCCGCGCTGATACATCAATCCTGATGATATCTCTTCCAGGCTTTCATCCCTCCGATGAGGCTGGATACATTGGGATAGCCCTGCAATTTCAGGAAGGAACCCGCGATATTGGATCGATATCCAGCGTCACAGACGACGGTCAATTGAGTGGATTTGTTGAGGTCGACACCATGATGAATCAGTTCATCCAGGGGAATATGCATGGATCCTTTGATTGTTCCGTGCTCTATCTCTTGAACTGTCCGGACATCGATGACAATGTGTTCCGGATTTTTATGAAGGGCTTCTTCTAACTCGGAAATCGTGATCTGAGCCAGGTGATCCAGATTTTTGCCTTGATCCGCATACAATGTTACACCACTATCCAGACAACCCGTAATATTGTCATAGCCGATCCGGCGGAGTTGAACCATCGTTTCCAGAGAATCATGATAACTGTTGCTGATGATAATGATCTGACACCGTAAATCGATCATCGTTCCCAGCCAGATTGCAGAGTGTTCCGTGAGACCGATGTTGAGAGAACCGGGAATGAATGCCGCACCAAACTCGGATGATTTCCGTATGTCCACCAGAACCGCTCCATCGTGTCGCAATTTTTCAACGTCATTGAGTGTCAACTTCTTCAAATGACCCAAATCTTCAATTGCGATGGGTCCTTTTTGGTTTTTCTCAGCAATATTCTGATTGTTGGTGACCGGCAGTTGTTTTTCAGCATTCAGTAATTGGCAGAACTTGGGAAATGTCAGATTTTTCAGAAAGAGATTGTTTTTACGCTCAAATCCAAGCGTCGACATGCTTTTATTATTGTAATTTCGTACAAAGTATGACGTTCGTTCGTGGGCGGGATAGACTTCCAGCCAGTCGGGAAATGGGCGCAGTTTTGTGTAAAGGGTTTGATAGAGGTCTTTGGTCATCTCATCTGACGGATTACCGTTTGTGGGATCAGGTCGACCGATATCACCAACCAATAAAAGATCACCACCCAGTAATATCATCGGCTCCGGAGATCTTGCGGTATCAGTCACCACCAGTGCTATCGAGTCTGATGTGTGTCCCGGTGTGATAAGAACATCGGCCACCACGGATCCAAAGAAAAAAACATCGCCTTCCTGAATCGAATGGTGAGGATATTCAACATCGGCGTTGGGATGAATATATACTTCAGCGTCTGTCCGGTCGGATAATTCCAATGCACCCGAAACATGATCCGTATGCAGATGTGTTTCGAAGATGTGTGTGATCTGTATTCCGTTTCTTATTGCCGTTTCAATGTAGTCGTCGATATATCGTTCCGGATCAACAACGAATCCCACTCCCAACTCCATGCATCCAATCAGATAGGAGTAGCATCCAAGACCTGCGACTTTAAATTGTTTAAAATACATAATCGATACTCCCTGATTCTATTCCGTTGATTTGCAGTCTATCGGAAAGATCGACGGTACTCAAGTTGATCGTGTTGATAATTGTTGATCATATGCATGCCAATTTGATTGCTGGTTATTGACATCGCGACTTTGTCAGACTTACATTCAATAATTCCAAGTGTTCTCACTCGCTGAATGTAACTCGAATCATATCAGAGGAGCAGCAGAATGGATCAATCACAGGCATTACAGCTTGCCATGGAACTGATGGCCATTGACACTACCAATCCGCCGGGAAATCAGGAAGGAGCCGTGAATTGTCTATCGGAATTTATGAAAGATCGCGGGATGTCACATGAGATCGAATGGATCGATGGTGTTCCAAATCTTTTCTGTACCCTGGAATTTTCTCAGGAGGGTCCCTCTGTCTGCTGGATTGGTCACTGGGATGTTGTTCCGCCTGGTGACGTATCCGGCTGGACTCTGACGCAACCATTTACTCCACGGATACTGGATGGCCTCCTGTTTGGACGAGGCGCGTGCGATATGAAGACCGGCATCGCATCCGGTGTCTGTGCTGCCTCCAGTTTGCTCCCTTTTCGGGAGCAGTTGAGCGGGAGACTGATATTGGCGATTGTCGGCGATGAGGAAACAGGGGGGGGTCGTGGAGCCGCTCCCTTACTTCCCATGTATCATGATCGATATCGATTCGATTATGGGATTGTTGGAGAACCGACCGGATTCGAGCTGAAAATCGCTCGCAGAGGCGCATGTCTTGGAACTATTGAATTTTTAGGCATTCAAGCCCATGCCGCTCGGCCTCATGAAGGAGATAACCCGATTATCAAAATGGGACGTGGCATCACAGCATTGAACTCAGTGACGCTAACTGCAGAACCAAACGCGCTTTTTGGTCCACCGACATTATCAATTACAACTGCACGATCCGGAGAGAAAGATAATGTGATTCCGCAACGAGCGAAGATTGGGTTTGATATGCGAATTGTCCCCGGTCAATCCCGGGAATCGCTTACCAGGGATATCCATCGTGCACTGGGTGAGACTGGATTGCAGCCGGATAAAGATTATCTGCTGCATCTGGGGTCGCTTACCAGCCCGTACAGGACAACCGATCCCGATTTCATCTCACTTTGCCAGGAGGAAATGCATCTGGTATTGGGATATCGCCCGGCGTTAAATGGAACCGGTGGAACCAGTGATGGCCGATTTCTGGCCAATCTTGGCGTTCCGGTTGTCGAAATTGGCCTGGAAAACACCACACTCCACAAAGTAGACGAATGTTGTAACGTGGAAAGCATTTTTCGACTGGAGAAGATCTATCAGCGTATCTTTGTCCGCTTATTGTCCGAATATAAGAAACCCGGTTGATTCTTTCAAAAATCGTCTTGTTCTGATAGAAAGATAGTGATTGAGAGTTATCGGATCGAATGTCAGATCATGGAAACGATGAACATATTAAAACGGAGGTATTGGCATGAAGAATATCATCATCATTACGAATCTGGTTTTGTTTCTTTTGAACTGCGCTGCATCGGAGGCACAAAACACGAAAATTGATGATTTGAAAAGGGAGTTGAAAGCGGAACTGAATCGTGTTCTGCTGATCGCCGTGCAGCATGGCGACCTGGACACAGTCAAAAGCGTGCTTAAAGATGGTGCAGATATCAACATTCTGGGAGAAGATGGATCGACACCGCTCCTGATCGCATCGAATCAGGGCAACATCGATACTTCGCTATATCTGATCAGTCAGGGAGCAGATATTAAAATCGTCAATAAAAGCAATCTGTCCCCATTACATGCAGCCGTCAGTCAGCAGAAGAAGGAAATTGTCGAAAAACTGCTGGAAAAAGGTGCTGATGTCAATGCAAAAGATCAGTCTGGGATGACACCATTACACAATGCCGCCTGGTTCGGCCAATCGGAAATCACTCAGTCACTGCTTAAAAAAGGCGCTGATCTGAACGCCCAGGATAACTCCGGATTTACGCCACTCCACTATGCCCTTTTCAAAAAACACCCGGAAGTGGGTGTTTTATTGATTAAAAAAGGTGCAGATGTGAATGCCAGAAGCAAAACCGGTATCGTTCCATTGGAATATGCCGCATCAATCGGCGCTTTGGATGTAGTAAAATTATTGGTTTCAAAAAAGGCTGATGTGAATGCAACCGATAATGACGGAAAAACCGCTCTCTATTGGGCAACAACCGGAAAACATACTGAAGTTGTAACGTTTTTGAAGTCTAAAGGAGCCAAGGAAATCACCGCACCATCATCCTCATCCGTGCCTGCGGCTGCGAAAACACCCCAATTTGCTCCTGCTTCGAAATGATGTATATGCCAGAGTAACGGAGAAAACCAACAACACCAGCCCGATACCCCATGCCGAGAAGGCAGGTAACGGTGGTGCTGTTGGTTCGATCCGTAACGTGTTAACCGATACCCAATGATACAGAGACTGATTATAAGACGTGACAATATGCATTCTCACAGTGTCACAGTAGCCAAAGGAGCCAACATCCAGGAGTTGAGATCCGACCATCTGATCGCCTGCTATCGTGATATGATCCTCTGAAAACCGTACCTGACCATAGTAATTGTCGGATTGATAAAAAACAAAATATCCTTCCTGATAAACATGACCCATGAATCCACTGGATTGTGCAACCGCAACGATATCTCCGGGCAGTAATGGATCGGATCCGCCACTGCCGGATTCGATGAAGAATACACCACCATGCACCGGTACTGATATCAAAATGACCATGAATAGGTAAATGTTCCATCTCATATTCAATAGTTCACCTTCCCGTGAAAAAAATGGAAACGATGATCCATTATGACGTGCATTCCGGAAAAGATTCTCCAAAAAAATTGAGATATACATTGTATATTCCTTTGAATTCCATCGGTTGGGGATCTCTTATCGGATAGCCAATCGGAAGAAGAATCTGTATCTTTTCACCTTCCGGAATTTTCAATATCCCATTCAGTCGAACGAGATCGTCATCGGTCATGATACTGGGAGTATGCGGCCGCGATTCCAGTCCCAATCCTCGCAACATAACAAGCATGTAACCAACCGCAAGAAATGCGGATTCAACGGCATAGGGAGCTTCTGGATCCATCGGTCGGGTTGTGACAACCAGCAGGATGGGAGCGTTTTCGATAAATCCCAGAGAAAAAGTATAATCTCGTGGCGTTGTCATCCGCTTCTGGATCGACGGATTCAGGGAATCGAACCATTTTTTTTCGCTTTCTTCACAGAGCAATCGAAGTTGCCGGCGTAATTCCACATGGTTTACAACAATGATGTGAGTACTGTCACTGGGACCGGAGGGTGCCGATAAACCCGCTTCCAGAATTTTCATAAGAATGCTGTTAGAGACCGGCTGACTTGAAAAGTCACTGATCCCCTTCCTTATTTTCATCAGATTCAAAATGCTGTTCATAGCAAAACCTGCTCAATGGTTGAAGAAATGGTCATTTGTTTATGCTCCGGTCGAGTTCAAATGCCGTCATCTGCATCAAAACCATGCCAAGGCTATAGAGAACCTGTTCACCTGCAGACATCGGAGTCTGATTATAACCGGGTTCATATTCACGTGAATTCAAATCCGGAAACCAGCCCAGGTCATTCTGTTTCAATCTCGATGCGGTGAACTTGCTTGGTCGAGGTGAATCAGTCGTTGGATGTGTGTCGGTTATCTCCAGATCATTGACAACATAAGCATATTCCTTCATAAAAAACCCGACCTGCAAACACGGAAAGCCCAGTTTGCCATAACCGGTAAAGGTTCGAGAAGGCGAAAACGGGAGCGCTACGGTGAGTTCCGTCGAATCCTGAGCGAACATCGTTGGAATGGCAACCAAAATGAGTAACATCGCTGTTATTTTTTTCTGATACATACTCAAATGCCTCATTCTAAGTATAGTCGGAAATCTGTTTAACGCAAGATGACCAAGGTTATCCGGTCATAACTAATATGCTGCCGGAGAATGCAAGCAATGTCGCCAGCATCCGGCGCTGGGTAAATACTTCATTCAGAAATATTGATGCCAGTATCACGATAAAAATGGTGCTTGTCTGGTTCAAGATAGCGGCTGAATTCACATCGGTGTATTTGAAACCAGCAACCCAGACGATCAGTGAAAGCCCATTGCCCAGAACGGTCGCGGGGAAAGCGTAGCGAAATGATCGAACTGTGAGAATTGGCTGAAGGCGGGACCGAGATGTTTTTTGTGACAGATTCAACGGTAGTAATATGAGTGCTGCGGTGAGCAAGCGAACCTCAGTAACCCACAATATATCGGCTCGCTCGATGATCGGGTGCATGATAACAATGCTGATGGCGGAACATAACATCGCAGCCGCACCAGTCAAAATCCCGAAAACCAACTGTCGCGATGGTTGATTTGTTTTTTCACACCGGAGTGTACCGACTAAAATCGCGGATATGACCAGGCATCCCCCCACAGCCTGTTTCCATCCAATAACCGATTCCAAAAATACTGCCGAGAGTGTGATAACAAAAATACTATATAAGCAGTCGACTATTGCCGACAAACCCGCGCCAATCGCATTCAGACTTCGGAAAAAAAGTGAATCAGCAACGGCTATTCCGAAAAATCCACTCATACACAGCAGCAGATAATCCCGTAGTGGAATGTCCGGTGGGAAAAACGCTGTGTCGTTCAGGATCAGGAGAGGAATGAAAAGCAATGACGCGATCACCGTTTTATAAAGATTCAGAGCGCTCGGATGAATTGTTTCTCCGGATCGTTTGAATAGAATGACGGCAAAGGCCCATATCAATGCACAGGATATGGCGTATATCTTTCCCATGAGATCACTGCTGAGGATCATCCGGTTCCTGTTCTTCCTTTCTGTAAATGAAAGATCTGTCGAATGATTCCGGCAGAGTGGGAGGTGATTCTGTCATTTTGTTTCGGTATAAACCATGCCCGGAAAACTGCTGGTGATTGTATGCTGATGTCGACTGGAGTCATCCTGATTCTGTGCCATTTTCAGAAAATGCCAATGAGAACCATTGACGCAACCGGCCAGTTATCAACCGGGGTACTTTTCGGAGTGACTGTAGATCGGGAGCGCTTGTGAGCAGCATACACGTTTTCAGTTCCTGAATCGTTGTTTCAAGAAATCGTTCCGGAAACCACTCCGCCCCGCTGCTGGTCCGGATGAAAGATCCGGCAAATCCTGTCAGATGCGCTCCCAGTGCAATTGCTTTGGCACAATCCAGGCCGTTTTTCAGGCCTCCGGATGCAATCAACACGGTCTGTCCGGTGATAACATGCTGAGATGCCAATAAACATGCCGCAGTCGGGATTCCCCATCCAGAAAACGCAGCGGCAATCGTGGCAGCAGCATGGTTACTGCTGCGAAGACAGCGATGATATTCCACGCTTGGCCAGGATGTTCCGCCTGCCCCCGCAATATCAATATACCGGATGCCGATGTCCACCAATCGCCGGATAACATGAGGGGACAGGCCGGCTCCCGTCTCCTTGACGATGATCCGGTCACTCAACTCCGTCGATATACGTTTCAGCGCCTGAAGAATACCCCGAAAATCACGATCTCCTTCCGGTTGGGATAACTCATGCGCTGGATTCAAATGCACACAGAGTCCATCCGCTCCAATGGAATCCATCAGATAACGTATCGTATCCACCGATTGGTTTTTTAACTGCTGACCGCCGATATTTCCGAGCAGCAGGCCATGGGGGAATGATTGGCGGACATTAAAATACGTGAGAGTTGATGCATCGTTCAGCATGACTCGCTGACTGCCAACCCCAAATGCAATTTGAAACCGGTGAGCGGCTTCAGCCAATCGCCGGTTAATTTCTGCAGACAGAGGCGTTCCGCCGGTCATGGCGCTGATGATGATTGGAGCAGACAGTGTTTTTCCCATGATCGTTACCGATGGATCGATTTCATCCAGCGATAACTCAGGCAGGGCCTGATGGATCAGGTGAACATCGTCAAACAGAGCGGATGCAGGATGTGTCACATTTTCCGTCTGAACGATCTGGATATGTTCATCTTTGCGTTGTTGGATGTTCTGGAGTCCATTCATGGTCATGTCTCGCTTTGCCAATCTGAAACCCGATATATTATTATCCGTATCGGACGATGTGTGCAACTCCAATATAATTCGAGGGTTTACAGGATGTGATGACACCTGCAAACCCTCGGATGTCTGTCTTCTGGATAAATATCAGCGTCGTCAGTTATCTGACCCAGATCTCTACATTGTCAATCCCAAAGGACTCATCTGTTGCACCCTGGTCCAACGTAGAACCTGCTGTTACTCGGAGAGAGTTGCCGGTATGACTCGTTTGAAGCTGAACATGATAGGTGCCGTCAGGCCATTCTCCTCCGACAGTATTGACCCGGCCCGGATCACTGTTCACGATGCTCATATACCAGACAGCGGGAACGATCGCTGTTCCATTGCTGACATTCACATAGGCTCGTTCTCCGTCCCAACTGTCGATGGCATAATAGGTCAGTTTGACCAGAACCTCTGTATGGGCGATGCCTGTCAGATCAAAGTCCCGATAAAAGGAAGTATTGGATGTTACATTGTAACCGCCAAGAATGGTGGATGCGGCTGCCGAGCTTCGAGTCGTCATACTCCACCCCGTCGCAGCACTCTGAAAGTCATCCCGATATACCAATCGAAAATCAGGAAGTGTATTATACTGGATATACCCGGTTAGTTTCATGTTGCCGGAAACATCCAGAGCGGCCGCCGGTGACGAGACACCAATCCCAACGAGTCCAGTAGTATTGTCATAATACACATTCGCTCCGGCCGAGACGCCGTTGTTATTATAGATGAATTGTTTGTTCGAGCCTGCAATGGGTCCAGCGGGTCCGGTTGCTCCCCGAGGGCCGATCGGACCGGTAGGTCCCCGAACCCCCTGAATACCTTGGGGTCCCATCGGTCCATCCCGTCCAGTAGGTCCTTGGATTCCCTGGGGTCCTTGAGGACCGATATTGCCTTGAGGACCCTGTGGCCCGATATCGCCGGTTGGTCCCTGAATGCCCTGGATACCCTGAGGTCCAGTGGGACCGATATTGCCTTGAGGACCCTGTGGCCCGATATCGCCGGTAGGTCCCTGAATGCCCTGGATACCCTGAGGTCCAGTGGGACCGATATTGCCTTGAGGACCCTGTGGCCCGATATCGCCGGTAGGTCCCTGAATGCCCTGGATACCCTGAGGTCCTGTGGGTCCAGCCGGACCAATCAGACCCGTCGGATCGCCAACCCACTGCCCAGCAGCATTGATCACTTCGCCAACACCATCAATCGATATGCTGTTAGGATGGATGTCACTCCCGATGACGTCCTGAGCATTCAGTGCCTGCCCGATACTCGTCAAGTGCTGCCTTGGAGTCAGCGTATCCCCGTCAATCGTTATTTCGAGCCAGTAACTGTTATTGAATGGCAGATCCAGAGGCGATGTCGATCCCAATGAAACCTGAAACAATCCGTCCTGAACCGGCACGGATGAAATGGTCTCAGCCCATAAAGCCAGCCCTCCGGTATCTGCATCATAAATCGTAAATGTAAAATCAAAGCTCCCATTCAATGCAGCTCCGTCAGCATCCATCAGTTGACCCTGATAATTGATGATTTGGGGAATGGCTCCCCTTGCAGATCCAATGAAACAGAGTATGCAGAAAGCAAATAAGATCTTCAAATGTTTCATAATATCTCCTCTCGGACAAGATTGATGACTATCGATTTCCCAATTACCAACTAACTGAAAATCTCAGTCTGAAGGCTTTAATTCGCGAATATTATATCACAATTTATTACCGACTACTGACAATCCCTAAAAAAAAGCAATCTTTCCGGGCGCTGCCCTCAACCGAAAATTCACAATCAGAAAAGTTATTGCTCGCAAAAACAGATAATGGAATGGGACATGGTATCCGAGGCGTCAATTCTGTGCATGGGAGTCTTTACTTTATGTGTTGGTGAACGGTTTTATTTCCTGTGCGTCGGGTTGATGGGGGCAGCGTCGGACCGGACACGCGTTCATTCGGGTTTGATCCGAATCGAGATTCACTCGCCCGGATAAAAAAATCACTGAGCCAATGATGAGGATGCTTATTGCGTTACTTAGAAGTCAATTTCAGGTCATCCGGGATCATCAACCGGTCATCCGCAGTCATTTACCGGTCATCCGGGATCATCAACCGGTCATCCGCAGTCATTTACCGGCCATCCGGGGTCATCTGCCGGTCTGCCGCAGTCATTTACCGGCCATCCGGGATCATCTGCCGGTCGTCCGCAGTCATTTACCGGCCATCCGGGGTCATCAACCGGTCATCCGCATTCATCAACCGGTCATCCGGGGTCATCTGCTGGTCGTCCGCATTCATCAACCGGTCATCCGCAGTCATTTACCGGTCATCCGCGGTCATTTACCGGTCATTAGCAGTCATTTACCGGTCATCCGGGGTTATCGGCTGATAATCCATGATTATTCAGTCATTTCCCACGTGTATTTTGAAATAACACGACAGTAACAGTTTTATATTTATTGCTAAACGCTTCGAACAACAACGGAGAACGGTGATAACTTGATTATTCTCGCTGTCATTACCCGGAAGATCAGGACCATTTTGTGGGAATTCTTTATCCTCGCCCGGATGTCATTGATGGTCTCAGGAAGAAATATAAATCCCGCACCGTCACTCACGTTTCACGATGGATCAGGGATTTAATCGCATCCAGTTTCTTGACATATCCGGTGCATCGGCAGGCATTCCCGTCCAACGCTCTTTTGATTTCGTCGTCTGTAGGAGCCGGATTTTCCTGAAGTAACGCATAGGTGGACAGGATGGAACCGGGAGTGGAGAATCCACATTGAACAGCACCATGATCTGAAAAAGCCACCTGAATCGGGTGGGGAGATTGAGGGGTACCGATCCCTTCTATCGTTGTGATGGATTTGCCATCTGCTTTTGCGGCGAGTACCAGGCAGGAGTTCACCGGTTTCCCATCCAGCAGCACGACACAAACGCCACAATTTCCATCACTGCATCCTTCTTTGACTCCGAAATACCCGTGTTCGCGCAACATATCCAGCAATCGATCACCGGGATGGATCGTGATTGTCCGGGATTCGTTATTGATCTGAACCGTAATATTCATCAGATACCTCCCAAGGCTTTGTTCAATGCTTGATGAACAACTGTTTTCAGAAGATCCAGCCGATACGATTCACTCATTCGGGTGTCCGGTCTGGGCTTTATAACCTGAGCGGCAACCTCCGATGCCTGACTGAACCGTTCCAAACTCGGCGGGTGCCCTTCCAAAATCGATTCAGACTCGGGAATGCGCTGCGGGTGGCTCCCGATCCCTCCGCACGCGATCCGGACTTTGGATATCACATCAGTGCTAAAATGAAAGGAAACAGCGACGGATACAATGGAGAAATCGAAATTGGTCCGAGTGAATTTCACGTAAGCTCCATGTGTCGGAATCAGCTCCGGAGGCAGATAAACATTGGATACCATTTCATGTGTTTGAATGATCCGGGATGCCAGATATTTCCCATCGGGTGATAAGGGTTTCCGATGAAAGCCTCCATCGAAAATCTCGAGTTCCGCATCGGTTGCCAGCAATGCAACCGGGAGGTCAGACCAGACAAATCCGCCCAGGATATTTCCTCCGACGGTGATGAGATTCCGGAGCGGTGTTGATGCCAGATTCCGGCATGCCTGTATTAAAACACCACCCGCATACCGTGATATCAATGGTGATTTTTCAAGCTCCCGGATGGTGGTCAATGCTCCGATTTTCAACCAATGATCCGATTCGCAATGGCAGCCATGAAAGGACAGGCCGGTCAGATCGATCAGGCAATCAGCATCGGGTTGATGGAATGCGAGACTGGTGCCTCCAGCAATAAATCGGCAGCGTTCGAGTCCTTTGTCCAACAATGCCTGATACTCCGTTAATGTCGATGGACGATAATAGGTTTTTAATTTCGGTATAAGACGGGCCATAACATTTCTCCCAGAAGCTCCATCATCCATGCGATCATAATTGGATGACGGGTTAATACACAATGATCGTTGTCAGAGGGTGATCTCATTTTTTATAACCGGTTTCACGGTATAAAACATCCAGTGCATGGGATGGAATATCGGTATCATCATCCAGATTTGCCAGATTCCGGCACAGCGCGATCAGGGAGTCCAACCGAACCGGATCGGAAGGCTTTTTCATCAGGTTCTCGCTGGCTCGATCCCACACCAGCCGGGCTTCGCGGAAAGATTCCATCATCCACAGAGCCAACCCGGCTCCCAGCTTCGCCACTCCATAATCCGGTTCGATGGCGGTAGCCGCTTCAAATGCTTTCAGAGAGCGCTTGGGAGACTCGTTTTCGAGAAGAGAGCACGCATATTGCATGATGGGCTGGATATCATTCGGATTGTTGATTATTAACTCCACAAATGGGTATTCATCCGGCCGTACATACCGATAGAATTGGAGAACACTCTTGCAATAAAGAGCGAACAGAACCGGGTTATCGGTTCTGGGTAGCAGTAATATGCTATCATACACCGTTCTGAACGACTGAATCCGTTTGATATCGGTGCCCGATTGCTCCATGGCATATTCCAATCCCCAGAGCAGATCGGATCGTTCGGTGATCCCAATTTCCTTCAGATATGTTGCGTGCAGATCCGTCATGATTTTTTCTGTGGGGAGTATTTTGGAAAGGGTGCAATAGATTCGCAATCCCTGAAGAATCGTTTCAAAGGAGAAGCTGAAATCGACCTCATCGGTTTCAAGACTGACAATGGCTTTGTGAATCATCTGCCAGGATTGTTCTGGAAGTTCGTCTTCAAGGGATCGGTTGGGACCGGGGAGTTTTGTTTCGGGTGAAGAGATTTGAGATTCAGGATACCGGATTCTGCCACCGGAAGTGGACAGGGCTTCGTCGTAAGATAAGTTGAAAATGATGCTCCACAGGGGATTTTGTGCGTCGGGTCTCCGTTGCCGGCGATGAACTTCCAGAAAAAATAGTCCCGCTCCGATGATTTTTATATCCTCCGGTGTTCGATCCTTCTGATCCAGGTATTTCATAAACTGCCGGTCAATCCGCTTGACAAACGGTTCCGTCAGAAATTCCTCCAATACGTTCTGAAGGATAAACTCCCGCTGAGCATCCGGATTGCTGAGCTGCTGAAGCTGCGTGCGATGTTCATCAAGAAATTCCTCTAGGTATTCGAGTAATTGATCCGGAGGGAATCGCAGTGTGAGCAGTGTGGGATGCGATTTCAGCAGGGATTCCAGTTGTTGAATCTGAAACATCATTTTTTGAGGATCAGACAATTCCTCCCGGAGGGATTCCCGATTGAGCCCTTTGCCGGCTCCCGGTTTGTCTTTCTTCTTTTTGTCTTTTGATTCTTTAGCTTTTTGGTATATCTTATTCCGGTTCATGGTGTGATGTTAGAAAGCTTCTGCATTGAATGTCAAATAAAATGAGAATGGATGATCTGAATGGTATGAAAAAGATCAAAGAAGTGAATAAATTCAAAGTCCTGTTTGTCTGCATGGGCAACACCTGCCGGAGTCCCATGGCGGAAGTCATATTGAAATCTCATATTCCCAACTCCTTAAAAAAATACATCGATATCTCATCCGCGGGATTGCAGACATTCAGTGATCTGGCGCCGACGGTTGAATCGGAACTGGTTGCACGGCTCCAGGGATTCAGTCTCACATTACATCGATCGCGTCAAGTCTCTGAATCCATGCTGGAGCAGTCTGACCTGATCGTCTGCATGGAACCCACCCACGCGCAACTTCTGAAGGACCGATACCCGCCTCTGTCACAAAAGATTCACAATTTACGGAGTATGGGTGGCGGGGAGGATAAGCCGATTCCGGACCCATTCGGTGAGGATATCGAGTTTTACAAAACCACGATCGAGCTGATCAGCAGAGAAATCGGCCGGATCAAGTCGATCATCTGGCGGAAAGCCAGAGAAAAACTGGCTCTCATTGAATAGTTGATTGCATTGTCAGCATAATGATATGACCCTGTTCCTGCAGCAATTCAATATTTCCGAAGAGTTCTCACTGATCCAGACGGGGAAACAACGTGATGGCATCACCCAGCACGCTTCCTTTCGGGAGTTGATCGGAAGCGAACACCTGACGATGCGGTCCTGCCGGAATGGGATCCAGACCGAGTGAACGCAAGGCATTATTGGCTGTTCCAGGGATAACGGGATAGAGAAATCTGAACAATAATCCCAGACAGTCCAGCATCACATAGAGAACACTCTGTACACGATCCCGCTGATTCTCGTCTTTCACCATCAACCAGGGAGCGGTATCGTTGTAATATTGATTCAACCGGTCGGCTACTTCCAGAGCGGATTTGATCAGTTCCGGAAAACGGACCATATCAATCGAATCAAATTCCCGGTTGATCACCTGGACGACAAACGCCTGGAGAGACCGGTCTTCATTGGACAGGCTGGCTGGCGACGGAACGGTATTGTTGCAGGTTTTCTTGGCAAACTTCAATACTCTGGAATGAAGATTCCCGATATTATTGGCCAGATCGATATTATAGCAGGCGATGACAAGGGATTCTGAAATCTGAGCGTCATTCCCGCCCATTGTTTTGGTCAGGTAAAATCGAAGCGCATCGGTTCCGACTCGATCGAGCAGTTGATTGGGTTCAACGACATTTCCCAGCGATTTTGCCATTTTCTGGCCGCCTTCACCGATCCAATACCCATGAACGCGATATCGGAATGGCGCGGGCAATCCGGCTGCGTACAACATGATCGGCCAGTAAATCATGTGCGTTTTGATGATATCCTTGGCCATCAGATGAGTCACCTGCTTCCAATAGGCATCAAACTCCGGGTTTTGCCCATACCCGATATTGGATATGTAATTCAGAAGTGCATCAAACCATACATAGGCCACATAATCGGCATCGAATGGGAGTTCGATCCCGAGCCACACTCGGCTCTTGGGTCTGGAAATGCAGAGATCTTCCAGTGGATCTGTCAACAGGCCGAGGATCTCTTTCCGATAAAACTCCGGTTGAATCAGATCATCATTGGACCGGATGGTATTGATGAGCCACTCCTGAAATGGATGAAGTTTCAAAAAATAATTTGTTTCCGTCTGCAATACCGGCGCTTTCTGATGATCCGGGCAGTGGCCGGCTTCGTTCAGATCGGAAACTTTTTTGAATTGCTCGCATCCCACGCAATATAATCCGCTGTACTCTTTTTTATAAATCAATCCCTTCTCATATAATGCCAGGAGGAAATTCGAAACAACGCTCTTGTGAGAAGGATGAGTGGTCCGCACATAAAAATCATAATCGACATTTAATCGGTGAAATAATTTCCGAAATTGCTCAGACTGCTGAGTTAAATACGCATCAGCCGAAAGACCGCTTTTTTCAATCGATTCCTGATTTTTCTGTCCATGTTCATCGGTGCCGGTGGAGTAAAATGCACGATCGCCATGCATGAGACTGAATCGTTTGAGGATATCACCCATGATGGATGTGTGAGCATGCCCAATATGTGGATCTCCATTGACGTAATAAATGGGAGTCGTGAAATACTGCTGGTCCATTGCGTTCTCCTTTCATGATCGTATCGGGTGATGTATTCGAGTCCAAACATTCAGACTTGGCCTTCTATTATTCCCAATCCAGCAGTGAGAATCAATAGACATCGATCTGCATTTAGGATTGAGAGTTGTCTAAACTGGAGTAAAATAGTACGGGATACTTCCGGAAGGTTTTATTATGGAGGAGAATGACATGTCTGAATCGAATGTGTGGGAAACCCAATCGGCAACATATAAACTGGTCGGAGTGATTACCATCGGAGTTACGCATATCCCAATCATCAGTTTCGGATATCCGGAATCGGTCCGACTAACCGATCCAATGCGAAACACAATGATCACGTCGTTCGAGCATCATGTGACGGGAAAAGTCGATATTGAGAGTGTCGATGAGAACGCAGAACGAGTGATCTGGTCATTGTTTCCGGACATTTCCGATACTGCTTCATCATCATCCCAGCCAATGTTGCGTTTTTTTATGGATATACCCAAATCCAATCTCAAAGAAGATGCGGGTTCACGGCTGTTCTTCAAAGCCGCACAGAATGAAAACGGATTTCTGATTGCCGTAACGATGGAATGTGCCACATACCTATGCTTTTATGATCTGAAATCATGGAGTAAGGATCCTGAAAGCGGCCGTACGATCCGGTTGCGAGGAGAATTGAGCCGGTTCGCATCTGGACCTGCCGTCCCTATCCTTCGTGATATCGAAACACTTCGGGCTCAGGTCGCACCACAGCGCAAGATCCAGATTGCGGATGAATCACTCGGCATTATCCATCAATCATTGTTTAAATAATGAACAATACTTCTTTACCCTCTCCCACCGGGAGAGGGTCGCCGGCCGATCCATCCGTGATGAACCGAGTAGTATGGCCGGCGGGGAGAGGGAAACAAGCCTGAATCCATCGATCGACCACGGCAGAATGGCAGGTTTGAACAGC
>CAZELM010000031.1:0-8058 GCA_964512995.1 uncultured bacterium | reverse complement strand
GGAAACAAGCCTGAATCCATCGATCGACCACGGCAGAATGGCAGGTTTGAACAGCGATGGTTTCATTATACCGGGGACTATACCGTTTCAAACCTGCCACAACAAACCAATACGGCAACATATTTACCCTCTCCCACCGGGAGAGGGTCGCCGGCCGATCCATCCGTGATGAACCGAGTAGTATGGCCGGCGGGGAGAGGGAAACAAGCCTGAATCCATCGATCGACCACGGCAGAATGGCAGGTTTGAACAGCCGTAACCTTCTCCAGCAGGAAAAAGTTGTCCGGGCGATTGATTTTTTATCGGTGACCATGCGACACTCAGTATCCGTGTCGTGTTCTGAATCCTATAAAATGATCGTTTTCCAGAATAACCAGTTTATATATGGGAGGTTTACAGTGAGAGGCGGGATTGGCGTGATGGGCATTATGATCAGTTGTATGTTGTTCACGGTATTTCTTTTCATGCCAGGATGCGGACGGGAAGACGATGAAATAACAGGTCCGGATTCAAATACACCGACACCTGCTGCAACCCCGACCAAAGCTCCCCCGACGCCGACTCCAGGAGGAGCCTGGGGATATGTTTCCGGACATGCTGAGGTTAAAGTCACGGAATTACCTCCTCAACCAGATGTCGAAAAGGAAGTTATCTTCTGTCTGGGTAATCCGGACAACGAGAACTGGGTGAATGTCCGGTATCGTTCGGATCGCAAATTCCAATTAAAAGGAGGATTGGATCCGGAGACGGAATGCAATGATGAGGTCCATATCTTCAATGCACAATGCGCAGATAATGGGCTGTGGATCGTGGACTGGTATGAAGGAGGTCAAGTCACCATCAAATCACCATGCGGACAGGAGACGATTCATATTCCCGGTGGTCAGTTTGCATTTCGAAATGTTTATCAGGGATCGTGCGGTGGGTATATTCCATGGAGTTCATCCGCCAAGGTGGAGGTTATTAAAATTTCCGGAAAAGTGGGATACGCCTCCGGGTGCTCTTTATAACACGATCGAACTATGGAGCAACTTTGAAAAGATAAACGTGCCGATCATTGTCTTGCAGGGAATAGGCGACAGGAAAGAGATCCGGTCGGCTCAGGCATGCCTCCGGGGGACCATAGCTTTCACTCTCCATGCTTCCCCAATAGAGATAGTCAATACCTTCTTTTTTCGCTGAATCGTGAATGAGTTGAGGATTTTTGCCGTTGAAAATCCCATCCAGTATCTGCTTCCGCTGGTCGAACTGGAACTGGGATATCATGAAAATTCGAGCATGCATCCAGTCTCCAAAAAATGTTCTCCGCTGCGCAAATGCCGGGATCGGTGAAAATGGCGCATTCAGCAGATCGGATTTCAATCCTTTCTGGATAACCGTTGATTCCGGAGTATTCTCTCGCATCCATTCATACATCGCGAAATCGAGGTGCGGAATGACCGATATGTATTTCACATTCAGAATGTCTCTGAAATTCAGTACTTCGAAAATTGGTGTGATCGATGCCGGAGCGATCAGAATCAGTAGTCCGGAACCAATCAGCCATGATGGAATTTTCCGTGCAAGGAGGAGTTCGATGGTCCATAAAAACAGTATGGTCAGGGCGATCGAGGCGGGATAACCCACTTTGACCGCCACATCCGATCCCCAGTCCGTTGCCGTCACACATGAAATAACCAGAAGGGATATTCCACCCAACAAAGCGATCGGGCGGATTTTCGATTGCTGAACCAGCAATCCCAGAATCCCCAATGATGCGACTCCGAAATTCAGTATAAAGAACATGACGGGATGTTTCGCGATCGTCTCCACCAGTCTGAACTGAAGTGGCATGCTGGCTCCGACCATCTGGAAATGGAACTGATACATGAGCGTTGCCAGCAACGGAACCGAGCCATAAAGGAGCAGCATCCGGATATTCCGCAGAAGATTCCGCCACGACATGGAACCGGACATCAGCACCACCAGGCCGCTCCATACGGTCAAAAAACTTCCCAGAAATCCCGAGTGACCAATGGCCAATGACGACAGGATGCCTGCTCCCAAAATGGATTTCCAATCCGGAGATTTCCATTCGGAGAAGATGATAATAAAGATCAGAAACAGGGAAGCGGGGATGATATGCTGCATATTATACAACAGCAGGCGGTAGATTCCGTTTATTTCGGGAGCACCGAACATCCATCGGGACATGCCGTCGACATTGTAGACGACGTAATAATTCAACGTGCGATTTCGGTTGGCCATATCCAGCATCACAGCGATGCCTTCATACGAATAACCGATGAACGGTAACAGTCCGATGACAGGCTGAAGCCACTTTCGTGTTGAAAAGCGGGATAGTACCAGCAACCATAGCCAGAGGAATATGCCAGCCAGAAAAAGGTTCCACGATATCAGAACCGGTTCGATGTGGTCTATTCCGATGATTCGAACAGCCAATCCGGGCAATACATAAAACATCCAGTAATAGTGTAAGACGCGTCCGTTGAAATACGGATTCTGGGGAGGTATTTCGCATTTACTCAGCTCAGCGGTTATCGCCAGATGTTTGAGATAGTCACCGGAGAAATAGGCACGATAAACATGTCCATTGGGAGCATCGATCCCGACCTGTGAATAGGGAATGATCAGAAGCGTGATGACCAGGAGGACGACGAATATTCCGGATCGCCAGAAGGAATTGAAGCGTTCGGCAGGCTCCTGACACAGATCCGTCACGAATCCAGATCGCCTGCACGCGATTCCCATTCCGGCAGAAACGCCACAGATGACTCCCAATATGATAACATACGATGGTCCGATCCACTGGATGGTGATCACGGTCAGAATGGTCGCAATCAGATATCCGATCGGAATGGAAGATGCGATTACCGTCATGGCATTCATGCCCGATGGTTTAAAAAAGAGGTGCAGGAACGGAATTCCTGAAACGAGAGAGAGGACGATCAGGATGAATGAAGATAACAGTGTAAATGAAGGTAAGAAAAACAGACTTAACAGTCCGGGTCCGAGGAGCAGGGCCAATCTGAATCCGACTTGTTTCACTGTCAAACGATCATCTCGATTCAGTTGAACAACAGGTTTGAGATTCTAAAAAAAACTCCGGTTTCCGTAATGAGTCATGTTGATGGGAATGGCAGGGGCACTGGTCCATTCGGAAAAGGGTCAGGCGGGATCATAAGTCGGTCAAACCATGGGATTCGAAGCAGGACAGTCGTCTCATCATCCCATTCACCTCCATGGAATTGGCTCGTGGAGATGTGATTGACTGTCCATTACTCAAAATCGATGGGTGATTAATAACACCCGGAGGGTTCCCCGGATTCTTCGCATCGCATATCCACCAGACGAACTCGGGCGGATGATGACCATCCCCAGTTGGCACAGCGGGAATCTTCTTCCAGCAGTTCCAGACCGATATCATTTTCGGTATGGAGCGTTTGGCGGTCATTAGTTCCCAGGTGCGTTACTGAGACTGAGTTGCGGGACCATTCGATCAAGAAGGTAGCGGTCGTGCCATCCAGATCATGAGAACTCCAGATATTCCATTCTTCAACGCACCCATCCGCACCGGCTTCGAGCCGCCATGTCGGCCACCACGGTCCGTATGGATAATCCGGCTGCAGATAACGATGATAAACACCGATGAAATTCACATCATTTTTATCATGCATGCAGAAGAAGAGCTGTTTATTAAGGGAATCCATAGTGCCTTCGTTCATGATCGGGATATTGGTCAGTTCCACGACGGCATACCCTCTGCGGCATGGACCCTGGGGCGCTTCATCGTTGAAAATGAGTGTCCGCTGAGCGGTATCAATCACCGAATAACCCTGTCCATTGGGATTGGGTTGATACAATCGCGTCTCAAATGTCAAGGCACCAACGGCATAGAACTCCCACGTAAACGTGAACAGATTCATTGTTGTGATTCCCAGATCGGATGGCTGGCGTAAGTAGGGCATAAAATCAGCACTCGGAGTCCATGTCGGGTAATAATAATCCGTATTGCCCACTTTGAAGCTCAATGTATACCGTTGTGACTCGTTGGTCGCATACATCGCAACTCCCAGAGAGATGATATCCCCGTATTTATATTGGTGACTCTCTGGATTGTTTGATGTGAATGTGACTTTGTTTAACAGATCGGGAGTCGCTGTCGGCATGGGTCTGGGGGTGGGTGTCTGAGCGGAAATCGTCGGTTGCCATATAAAACACACAATAAATATCATAGATACCATAAGTAAAAACCATTTCATCATCCTCAAAAATCCTCCTTCGAATCTGTTTCCATGGGATTCCATCCATTCTCTGCAGAACGCAGAAAAAATGCGGGGTTCTGTTTGAAATCAGGAATCCAATTTGTTCACGAGCCATCGACAGAAATGTCAATAATGTAAAAAACGAAATTTTTACCGCTGTCAACTATATAGAACATGCCGTCATTGTCAAGCGAATCGGTCATCCCAAATCCACCGCCTGGAATTTACTGAACAAATTATTAAGGAATCCATTTTTTACTGAATTCCTCCGTTTATGGCAGTTGGCTGCACCCGAGCAGGAATGCGCGATTCTATGGTTGATATGGCTTCTTCGATAAATTTAATCAAATTCATTCTGTCTCCTTCACTTATAATGTTTCCATTAGGTTCATCTTTGTATGTTTGTATTGCTTCGCGGAGGATTGGCAGCGAATCCACGTTGCCAATATCCCTATATTTTTCGATCAAATAATGTCTTGCTCCATAATCATCCATAGACAACAATTTCTTTGCTCGTTCGGTATTCAGGGCATTTGGGTTGAGTCGAGTAATCGATGTAATGCATTGTACGCGCCACCACGGAAGATGAGGATATCTATCTAACATATACCATAATATTTCTTCAACGGGTGGCCAATCTTCTTCTCTGACATCGTAAAATGCATCAAAAAGTTTGCCCGTAATATCAAGGTTGCCTTCATAATCCGTGAATTTCCTCGCGCCCAGAATATAATCCTTGATATGTTTACCAACATATTGTGGGCCATGGTAATTTTCCGGTGGTTCCTCTATGGTATGTGAAAAGTGTGGTAAAAGCAGCTTTCGCAATCGCTCGAATTGTCTTCTTGCTCTGTACTCCTCCGGTAGTTTATCCTCAGAAACGGTTTCATATTGCTTCCGGGATTCGATTTCCAGTATGGCTTCATCCATTTTTTTGATTAGTATATTGAGTATTTTTTTACTGCTCGTTGTGTCCTTTTCTGCTACGCGTGTCCAGTGTTTTTTCGCCTTTTTAAGGTCCCGTAACGCATCGGATGTGCCATCGATTCGTAATTCATCCGCTGTTAACATTCGGATGGTGTGATTCCTGTCATACAAATACTTCGTATATTTCTTTGATAATTCTTCATCCGTGTTTCTCCAGTATAACGCCTTGATCGCTTCTTCCCTCGCAGACCCATAATCAGGTTTTTCCCGATCCACAAACCATTCCAACATTCTTTTGGACTCCTCCCAATTCTCATCCGGCACTCGCTTTATCAGAAAACTGATAAAGGTTCGCAGCTTCAGATCATCCGTCTCATGTTCGAGGAAATATTTTGCTGCTGGTGCATAGTCTTTCCAATGTTCTAACATCCGATCCATTTCCCCAATCTCCTTAGAGCACATATACCCCCATTCTCTTTGGATAGCAGGGACGATGGTCTGAATTTTTTTTGCGAGTTGTTCCACGTCAGATATCCGGCTGCTGTCATTGACAGCCTTGACAATGTTCAAACATGTTATCAGTTGAATGATGATCGCAATTTTTTTCATTTTATTCATCTTCAGCAGCCACTTTTTTTGTTTCATATGCCTCTTTTTTCCCATCAATCTATTCAAAAATAAAACCCACGCTGTAATATCTACCAATAACCGCTTTGGTATCTGGATCCAAAAGAACAGTTACAATCCAACTATAAAAATATACTTCGCCTGGCTTGCTTAAAGGACTCATATCGATCTCATATAGTGGAATATGCTGATAAGAATCACCTGGCTTTAAGAACAGATGAAAATAATAGGGCTCTTCAGTAAAATCTGGATAAGTCGGCTGATCTGTCAAAAACAAGTAAACATCCGGACGGTAAGGATACTCAGGCGTATAGCGAAATTCTACATATAGCATGCTGATCAGATCTACAACGATAGTATCTTGCGTTGGATTATAGATACTAAGATCGACAAAAATATTATCCCTGTAATCTAAGTAAACAAACCTCCCAGCTCTTGTGACATTCGTGTAGACAACCGGTTCTTGAAAATATTTCCTTTCGAATTGAGCCAAATAAAGATCTGCCTGACCATATCCATTGATATTGCTATACATGTAAAGTCCTAAACGACCATCACTCCGGATATCAAAGCCAAATCGATTAAAGATTGAAATAGCGCCATAACACGGCGGTGTAACGATTTCTGCATTTCCAAATCCATACCCATTATTATGGTAAAGATAGCCATAATATATCGTTCCCCATTCGTCATCGACCTCGCTCATATAAGTTAGAACATGAATGATTCCATCATGATCAATCACAGGTTCCGGCCATAGATAAGAACCAGAATCATGATTGATTTGCTCCGGTTCTCCCAACTCCAAAGAGGAAGAACACGCTCGATGGAAAAACTGACCCACTTTCAATCCGGATGCTCTCGATGTGCTGGACATATAAAATAAGTGGAAATTACCCTCAAAATCTGAAATAACCCATGGCTGCTTAGGACTGGCCAGGATATCTTCCACTAAGATGGGTTCCGAAAAATGCTGGCCATCATGCTCTACCAGCCATAAGCCTGGATTGTCATTGCAGACGAACAAAACATTCCCATTTTTGCCAACCGCAAGATCCAGTTCCATATACCTGCCATCCGTGTCAATATCCAGTTTAGATAATGGCTGAAATTGATGATTGAGGGTCCTGATATATATCAAGGATTTCATATCTGATGAGAAGACGACATGAACGTCATTGCTGGAGTCCACATCCAACATGGGATACCATGTCGGGTACCCATTCGTTTCAAGCATGACGGGTAATCCGGGAATATTATCTTTGACTGTCATATACCAGAGCCTGGCTTCATCCCAACTCTTTTTTCGATCTACCCAAACAATATGGAAAGTATCATCTGATCCAATCGCGATAGCCATCCCACGGATACCATCCGGGTGCGTATGTAAGAGCACAGGATCCTGGAATTCACTGCCGTCATGGGTGTAGAGCAGAAGGTCATCCGCTGATTCTTTATCAACCGCGACAAACAAATACCCCAGATCACACGAGTCATACAGAAATTTCAAAGATACCGGCAATTCAGGAGGATCGCAAAAGATACTAGAGGAATGTGGTAACCCCTGATATTTAATAAAATCAGAGCCATGGACAGGGGAAAAAATGACCAGGCTCAAGGTGCAAACAATGATCAACGGCATCATATTTTCACGCCTTCCTTTCTGGGTTTGGCTACATATTTCCGCCTGCGATCTCAATACCTTGGCTCTCTAAAAGAATAAAGGAGTGGGGAAAAACAGCCCGTTTATTAAGATATGAATTTTACATTCCAGCAACAGTCTTAAATCTATTCATACAGATTATGTCATTTTTTATATACATCCGCAATATCGAATAATCCGGAGCTTTTCATTCGGAGAATCTGTCAAAAGGTTTTGGATTTCGCCAATATCAGCACATTGTTCCATAACTCTTTATCGAAAATTCTTTGCCATTTCAGGTTGTTCATGAAAAAATGGTAAATTTCGATCAGTCAGACTCGCTCCTCTGTATTGGCACAATGTGCGATCGCTGTCATCGGGTAGGTGATCGCAGTGATAATACGACCATCCGGGTTGATAATACGACCTTTCGTGGTGATAATACGACCATCTCTCAGTGATAATACGACCATCCGGGTTGATAATACGACCATCCGCAGTGATAATACGACCTTTCGTGGTGATAATACGACCATCTCTCAGTGATAATACGACCATCTCTCAGTGATAATACGACCATCCGGGTTGATAATACGA
>CAZELM010000030.1:52914-59989 GCA_964512995.1 uncultured bacterium | reverse complement strand
GACCTGTAATGCCCTGAACACCTTGTGGTCCAGTGGAGCCCTGAATACCCTGGATCCCTTGCGGCCCGATAGCTCCCTGCGGACCAGTTGGACCTGTAATGCCCTGAACACCTTGTGGTCCAGTGGGACCCTGAATACCCTGGATGCCCTGCGGCCCGATAGCTCCCTGCGGACCAGTTGGACCCGGTTCGCCTTGCGGACCGATCAATCCCGTTGGATCTCCCACCCATTGTCCGGACGAGTTGATCACCAGACCAGCTCCCTGAATGCTGATGCTCATCGGATGAATGTCGGCACTGAACACATCCGCTGCGTTTATGGCATACCCAACGCTGCTCAATGCCTGTCTCGGCAGCAGATCTTCTCCGTCAACCGTGATGCCCAGCCACAACTCCCCATCGAATTGCAGATCCAGGGGGGCTACTTCACCGAGTTTGATATGGAAAAGGCCATCCACGACGGGGATATCCGGCCGGGTCTCACTCCATACATCCACTCCACCCGATTCCGAATCGTATAGCTTGAATATAAAGTCATAGGTACCGTTCGATGGGTTCCCATCGATATCGGTCAGATGTCCCTGATAATTGATCTGGGAGGGCACAGCGGCAAGAACCGCTCCCATCCCGCAGTATGCAAAGAATAATATGATCCTGATTGTTTTCATGATGTGACTCCTCCTGAGTGTCCTGCCTGCCCGGGCAGGATGATGAGCTTGTTAACTCCCCTAATGTAAATAACCGACGTCAGCGATCCGTATATATACAGAGGGTCCGATCCTGTTGCTACTGGCGAACAAATACGGTCACCCGGTTTATCCCATGTCCCTCGTTCGTATATTCATAGCAATTGCTCCCTTCACAGGTGCTTCCGCTGGACCAACCGGTGCCTCCTCCATTGGCATTATGCAGACTATAATTGGCAGTGAAACAACGTAAGCAATCATTCTGTGGGAATGATCCGCCATTAATGGTATCGTCAATGGGAGCGATTCCTCTGAGGGCAATGATGGTGGTGGTATAGTAATTAAATCGTGTGAAAAAGGCATTATACAAACTACCGGAACCACCATTATGACGTTCGCTGTAGAACACGCGCCAGAAGAATGGCTGCGCGACCTGGGGTTCGATTTTATAGGTGTCATGGCTGCAATCATGGCGATGAACGAGGATGCCGTCCGTCAGAGCGTTCATATTGGTATTGTTGAGCAGGGCTGCGACAATCGTGGAATTCAGAGCGGCTACCGTGGCTGTATCCCGGTTGAGCGCCACTTCATCGGAAGTGGAGATCCCGGCATTGGGGAATGCGCCGCTGCCGGCTCCCCATCCCTGTCGGCCTTTTCCGATCAATGTCCAACCACCACCATTGTAAGTCATGTCACAATATGCCTGAAATGGAGCGATCGAACCGGTGTCGTCCGGATCCAGCCAATAGAGGCCATCTCCATCGGAGTATCCACTATCCAGGATCTCTTTGCAGTTCAATCCCGGATTGGCCTGGGTACCAAGCGGTGGTGTATATACGGCCGACCATTGATTGCCATTGCATACCTGAAGCGTGTCATCGTGCCAGCGGATTGTGCCTGCTTTTTCAGCGGTGCAGGGTTCGGTGTCGTCTTCAATCTGAACGCCTCCGGAAACATGGAGTGCGGATCGTGGCTGGATGGTGCCGACACCCATTTTTCCGGTGGTATTATCGTAATATAATTCAGCACCTGCCGGATCACCGTTGTTGTTGTAAATCAACTGGCTATTGCTGCCGGCCACTGGACCAGCAGGACCGGTTGGTCCCTGTGCACCCGGTATGCCTTGAGATCCAGTGGCTCCTTGTGGTCCCGTGGGACCCTGAATACCCTGGATGCCCTGTGGACCGATGTCACCTTGTGGTCCCGTGGGACCCTGAATACCCTGGATGCCCTGTGGGCCGATGTCACCTTGTGGTCCCGTGGGTCCTTGAATGCCCTGGATGCCCTGTGGGCCGATGTCACCTTGTGGTCCCGTGGGACCCTGAATACCCTGGATGCCCTGTGGGCCGATGTCACCTTGTGGTCCCGTGGGTCCTTGAATGCCCTGGATGCCCTGTGGACCGATGTCACCCTGTGGTCCCGTGGGTCCTTGAATGCCCTGGATGCCCTGTGGACCGATGTCACCTTGTGGTCCCGTGGGTCCTTGAATGCCCTGGATGCCCTGTGGGCCGATGTCACCTTGTGGTCCCGTGGGACCCGGTTCACCTTGTGGACCGATCAATCCCGTTGGATCTCCCACCCATTGTCCGGACGAGTTGATCACCAGACCAGCTCCCTGAATGCTGATGCTCATCGGATGAATGTCGGCACTGAACACATCCGCTGCGTTCATGGCATACCCAACGCTGCTCAATGCCTGTCTCGGTGCCAATTCTTCACCGTCAACTATGATGCCCAGCCACAACTCCCCATCGAATTGCAGATCCAGGGGGGTCGCATCACCGAGTTTGATATGGAAAAGGCCATCCACGACGGAGATATCCGGCCGGGTTTCACTCCACACATCCACTCCACCTGATTCCGAATCGTATAGCTTGAATATAAAGTCATAGGTACCGTTCAATGGATTCCCATTGATATCGGTCAGATGTCCCTGATAATTGATCTGGGAGGGCACAGCGGCAAGAACTGCTCCCATCCCGCAGCAGGCAAACAATAGCATGATCCCAAGTGCTTTCATTGTGTGACTCCTCCTGAGTGTCCTGCCTGTGTGGGGCAGGATGACGTTTGGATAACTCCCCTGAATATAAATAACCGACATCGGTGACCCGTCATTTGCAGAGGGTTTGATCCCGTTATCGGTTCATTGATATCGGCATGAGCATTGGCTCAGTGACGTACAATTGAGGATATGTTGTTTCCCATGAGCTGTCAATTGAGGGAAAATGACCATATAAGTATAACGTCGGGTTTTTCTCAGATAGCGGTGCGTTGAATGAAAAGAACCGTCACATCATCAGACTGAGATCCTCTACACCGAACCTCCCTGATCCTCATCGATATCCGTTCATTTCGTCACAATATAAAATCAACACGCCTGGCTTGTATTACCGGTTATTGATCAATTCGTCATTGCTCTTGTTTTACGTCAAAGAACCATATATCTTATTGCTCCAGTTAACACCACGGCAAAGGGGTGAGCAGATGTATAAAAAAGTTGAGACTTGGGTAGATTTGATCAGTTTGGAACATCGTATATTGCAGTTCTGGAAAGAGATTGATGCGTTTGATCAGATTCGCCGGAAAAACGCTGGAAATCAGCCATGGTCATTCCTGGATGGCCCGATCACGGCCAATAATCCCATGGGTGTCCATCATGCATGGGGGAGAACTCTGAAAGATCTCTTTCAGCGATACTGGGCCATGAATGGCCGGGATCAACGATATCAGAACGGTTTCGATTGTCAGGGGCTCTGGGTCGAAGTCGAAGTGGAGAAAGAACTGGGATTTACATCCAAACGCGATATCGAAAATTTTGGGATCGATACATTTGTCGAGAAATGCAAGGAACGCGCATGGAAATATTCCAAGATCCAGACAGAGCAATCGATCCGGTTGGGATATTGGATGGATTGGACAGATTCGTATTATACCATGAGCGACGAAAACAATTACATGATCTGGGCATTCCTCAAGAAATGCTGGCAGAGAGGCAAGATATACCGTGGGACCGATGTCATGCCATGGTCGGGCCGCAGCGGTACCGGATACTCCCAGATGGAAGTTGTCGAAGGTCGCAAACTGGTCGCTCATGACGCGCTGTTTCTCAAATTTCCGCTCAAACATCGTGAGAAAGAAAACCTTCTTGTCTGGACGACCACTCCCTGGACATTGACCAGCAATATTGCCGCTGCCATCAATACGGAGCTGGAATATGTTCAGTTGCGATGCAAGAAAGATAATGAGTTATATTATTTTGCCGCTGAGAACCTCCATACGAAACGTCTGGAGCGGCAGTATAAAGAGAAGAAGGAATGGGTCGAAGGTGTCCCGCCACTCAAGAGTCTTCATGAGATTTTCAGCGCCATGGGTGGTTATGTCATCGAAGGATATATCCGTGGCGCTCAGATGGTCGGATGGGAATATATCGGTCCATTTGATGAACTCGAAGCTCAGCACGTCGCTGGCGGGTATCCATTTACAGATCCGAATGTACCGCTTTCCGGAGTCACTGCCCATCGCGTGATCGATGGCGGCCGGGATTCCCACGGTAACCCCACGGTCGTGCTCGGTGAAGGCACAGGAATCGTCCATACCGCTCCCGGGTGCGGTGATATCGATCATATCATCGGCAAGCAATTGGGTCTCCCATCCATCGCTCCCCTGGATGAATCTGCTGCATTTATCGATAAATTCGGCCCATTGACCGGAAAACTTGCGCTGGCGGATGAAACGGTTCAGTGGATTTTCAACAATCTCAAGGAAAAGAATCTTCTGATTCATCTGGAGCGGTATCCGCATGTTTATCCGCACTGTTGGCGAAGCGGCGATCCGCTGGTATTCCGACTGGTAGATGAATGGTACATCAACATGGACTGGCGTGACGAGATCAAGGCGGTTGTCAAACAGATTCAGTGGATCCCGGATTGGGGTGAGGAACGGGAACTGCAATGGCTGGACAACATGCGTGACTGGATGATCTCCAAAAAACGATTCTGGGGATTGGCATTACCCATCTGGGTGTGTGAACAGTGCGATCATTTTGAAGTCATTGGGAGTTTTGACGAGCTGAAATCACGAGCGATTGCCGGTTGGGATCAGTTTGACGGTCACAGCCCGCATCGTCCCTGGATCGATCAGGTCATGATCCGATGCTCCGAATGCGGAGGCAACTCCAATCGCGTCCTGGATGTCGGCAATCCCTGGCTGGATGCGGGCATCGTCCCTTACTCCACCGTAAAATACCGGACCGATCGGGAGTATTGGAAAAAGTGGATGCCAGCGGATCTCATTCTGGAATGTTTCCCTGGTCAGTTCCGGAACTGGTTCTATTCGCTTTTGGCAATGAGCACGATGATGGAAAATATGGCTCCGTTTAAAACCCTTGTCGGCCATGCGCTTGTCCGGGATGAAAAAGGTCAGGAGATGCACAAGTCGTGGGGAAATGCGATCTGGTTCGACGAAGCGGTTGAAAAGATGGGGGCAGATATCATGCGATGGATTTACTGCCGCCAGGAATACATTTCCAATCTGAACTTCGGGTACGGTGTCGGCCGGGAAGTCCGCGGAAAATTCTATAACACATTCTGGAATTGTTACTCCTTTTTTATCAATTATGCCCGGATCGAGAACTATATCCCCGCCACGTCACGCACCGCTGTGACAGCCCGACCGGATTTCGATCGCTGGATCCTGAGTGATCTGCAGACGACCATCCAGAAAATCCGTTACGGGATTGAAACATATAACAGCCGCTCGGCATGTCTGGCGATTGAGGAGTTTGTGGAGAATCTGTCAAATTGGTATATCCGGCATTGCCGTCGCCGTTTCTGGAAAGTCTGCGACGATGATGATTCCAGAATGGCGTACGAAACATTGTATGAGTGTCTGGAATCATTGATTCGTCTGGCAGCTCCCATGATGCCATTTACCATGGAGGAGATGTATCAGAATCTCGTGCGAAGTCATGATGTTCATGCACCACAGACGATCCATTGCACCGCATTTCCAACTCCCAATCCGGATCTGATTGATCAGACCCTGTCGGAGGACATGGAGAATCTCCAGCGGATCACAAAACTCGCATTGGCTGCACGAGAGGCTGCCGGAATCAAGGTCCGTCAGCCATTGTCCCGGCTGATCATCGGACCTGTTGGAGCCAACGAAGCCCGGGCAGTGGATCGATTTGCAGAGGTTCTGAAGGATGATATCAATGTCAAATCGATCGAAATTCGGGAACCGGGAACTCCATCGCCGACGATTCATCTGGCCAAACCAAATTTCCGTACATTGGGTCGGCGATTCGGTTCTGAAACCCAACGGGTCGCCGACGCGATCGAAGCTGCTTCGGAGATCTTGTCTCGTGCACAGCAGTCGGGTGATGCCAACTATGAAATCAGCTATGACGGAAGACCGATCCATCTTCTTCCGGATGATTTCGAGATTGTCACACGTATGCCGGAAGATCTGTCTGTTTCTGAGGACCTTTCCGGATGGGTGGCTGTGGATATCGTGTTGTCGGATGAGTTGAAACTTGAAGGATTGATGCGGGAATTGCTGAGGCGGCTTCAGGTCATGCGAAAAGAAGTCGGTTTGGAGATTGAAGACCGGATTCATGTGCGTTACACCACAGAATCTCCTGATATTTGTCGGCTTATGACAGAATATGACGCGTTTCTCAAATCGGAGCTTCTGGCGGTCGATATCACCCAGGATCATGTTGATGCCGGCAAACTTCTGAATCTGGATGGACACGAAGTGACGGTCTGCATCGATAAATCCGTCATCTGATGAGGGTTCTTCGTTCCGGGAGAAGAACCCCCGGAACCTTTGTCAGGCATTGATACTCAAGAGGAGCGGAGCTGTTTTCTTATATGGAAAGCGTGATCGCGATCATTGTTGCATTGGGATTTTTTGGTTTGTTGGCAGCCGCGTTTTTATGGATCAAAGGAAGATCTTTGCCTAAAACGAGCTGTTCCAAAGATTCAGATCCCCAGACGGAACACTTGTCCTGCGGCGCATGCACATGTAAAAAGAAATAGTTTATTGCTAACACTGTTTCCATCGTTCAAAAAAGGGTTTCTTGGATAAAACCTGTAGAATGACATCATTTGATCGACGGTCGGGAGTGGTTTGAAATAATGTCCACGTCACTCCATCCCGTCACGTATTGATCCCCCGTCCATGCAGATATCAGCGGCTGTCGCGAACCGTTTTCACAAACGTGCTGTCATCATTTCAGTAAAGGGGATCGGTGGAACAAAACCCATTGTGCTCCATTATCGAAAGGAAGGCTGGGGGAATTCTCAGGTTTTGGCAACGGAAAAAGGCTTTTCGGATAACTTCACGCTATCAGACTCATTTTACATACTGTCAGATGTGATTTGCGGA
>CAZELM010000030.1:1932-52814 GCA_964512995.1 uncultured bacterium | reverse complement strand
GTGTCGGACGTGATTGACAGCAGTGTCAGATATGCTTGTCAGCGTGTCAGATGTGATTTGCGGAGTGTCGGACGTGATTGACAGCAGTGTCAGATATGCTTGTCAGCGTGTCAGATGTGCTTGTCAGCGTGTCAGATGTGCTTGTCAGCGTGTCAGATGTGATTGTCAGCGTGTCATCTCACGCAATTTTTTACCAAATCCCCTTCATTCCACATGTCTCTGACCAGCGAGGGATTTGCTGGATTTTACGATAACAATTGATTAGCAACATTGGGTGATCACCAGAAGAAATACTGTCACCATGCTCTAAGATGTATGGTTATCTCTGCGTATGGAGAAATTTTAAGGAGATGGATCTCAGTGGAGTATCCAATGGCCAATCTGAAAGACCAGGGTGGTAATGATCCATCCGAGACCGGTCAATCCAGCCCATTGCAGTAATACCCATTTCCAGGAGCCGGATTCTTTCCGGGTTACCGCACACGTGGCGATGCATGGCGTGGCAATCAAAGCAAACAGCATGATACAGAAGCCGATCAGTGGAGAGTAGGCATCTCGCAAGACGCTGCGGAGAGCATCGGGCGTATCGGAGGCTTCTCCCAGAGCAAATATGATTCCCAGTTGCACCACGAAGAGTTCTTTGGCGGCAAATGCGCCGATAAAGGCTGTCCCGATCCGCCAGTCAAATCCCATGGGAGCAATCATTGGTTCCAGGCTTCGACCAATCCGGCCGGCAAAGGAATATTCCAGAGACGCCTGGGCTTTTCGGCTTTGGATCTCTGCTGTTGTGGATGACAAATCCTCCTCCGTGAGCGAGGGATTCTGCGGAAAGGTGAGTAATATCCAAAGCAGGATGGAGATACCCAGAATGGTCGTGCCCGCTTTCTTCAGATAAAGCCAGGACTTATCCCAGATATGCCGGACAACGGTTTTGATCGAGGGCATCCGGTAGGGAGGCAGTTCCATGATGAAGGGTTCCGCTTCACCACTGAAAAGGGTGTTTCGGAGCAGTTTGGCAATACCCATGGCCAGGATCGTACCAATCATGTACAATATCCATAAAATGACGGCCTGTTGCGATTCCGGAAAAAAGGCGGGAATTATCATCAGATAGATCGGTAATCGAGCGCCGCATGACATCAATGGCAGAATCATCATCGTGGTCAGGCGGCCTTTCTCCGATCGGATGGTACGGGTGGCCATGATTGCGGGTACCGTGCATCCGAAACCAATGATCAATGGGATGAAGCTACGTCCGTGAAGTCCGATTTTATGCATGATTTTATCCATGATAAACGCGATTCGAGCCATATATCCGGTATCTTCAAGAAACGAGATCCCCGCAAACAGCAAAACGATGTTGGGTAGAAAAACGATCACCCCGCCCACTCCTGCCAAAATGCCATCCAATAGCAGCGACTGAAAAATACCGTCTGGTAACAGTGGAGCGAGTCGAGATTTCATCCACGCAAACGCCAACTCGATCCACTCCATGGGCGGCTGTCCCAAGGTGAATGTGAGCCAGAAGATCAAATACATCGAAACAAGAAAAATGGGGAGTCCCAGGTAGCGGTGTGTCACGATCCCATCGATCTGCTCGGTCATCGTGAACCGGTCCACGGTTGCCTCTCGGATGGTGATTTCTCGGACCAGTCCGGAAGCGAATCCATACCGGCGGTCTCCAATCAGAATGTCTGCTGTATTTCCATACAACCGTTCCAGGCGAAGCCGGCTGATATGAACTTGAGAACTGATGACCGGATGCATTGGCGTGGATGAAAACAGCCGGATAATATCCGGATCCTGTTCCAGAAGTTTGATGGCTGCAAAGGAATACCGGTAAGGGATGTCCGGTATTTTTAAGAGCAGTTTACAAATTATGGCCACTTCCTCTCCCAGTTCGCCCTGATACTGGATAATAGGTTCCTGATCCTGTTTTTCAGCGGCCTCGATGATCGCATCCTTTAAAGCATCCAGACCCACTGAGCGCGAGCCAATCATCTCGACAACCGGACATCCCAATCGTCGAGACATCATCGCCACATCCAGGACCATATCCTTTTTTTGAACCTCGTCCATCATGTTCAATACAATGACCAGATTCATTCCCATCTCCAATAGCTGGATGGTCAGATACAGATTCCGTTCCAGATTGGACGCATCGATGATATCCACAACCACCATCGGCTTTTCTTCGACGAGGAATTTACGAGCAACAATCTCTTCCTGTGAAAAGGAGGTCAGACTGTATATTCCAGGCAGGTCGACCAGGTGAATCGGCTTGTTTTTGTGAACGATATCGCTGCTGGTAATGTCAACGGTGACTCCCGGATAATTGCCGATATGTTGATGGGCACCTGTCAACGCATTGAATATGGATGTTTTTCCGGAGTTGGGATTTCCCGCAAGTGCAACGCTGATCGACATCGTCAGCTCCACCTGCCGGCATGGAATGGACTGCACAAAACTAATTCCCTGAAATAAAATCGATCGGTGGTATTCATAAGCATCTCGATTCCATCTCTAGCGTAAAATAACCGCGTCTGCTTCTTCTTTGCGAAGTGATAAATGGTAGCCTCTCAGTTTGATCTCAATGGGATCCCCCAATGGTGCAAAGCGCTCCAGTTCGATCTCAACATTCGGTAATACTCCCATATCAATCAACCGCTGGCGAACGAGGGGAGATGCTTGAAGCCGTGCAACAATACCTTTCTCTCCCGGTTTGAGATCCGTCAGGGTTCGCCCGGAAAAGGGAGGGTCATGGTGAAAAGGCTGGCCATGTCGCCCAAATGGACATCGATGGACCTGGCAATCATTTTGGGTCGTATGATTATTGGAGCAGTAGAGTTCAAATCGATGGCTGATGTCCTGCTCACATGTTGTCAGAAATTCAAAAAAGCCAACCAGCTTCCGAAACGTTTCCGGACTCATGGAATGCTCAAAACTGCAAGCATCCCGTTCCGCCGAAACTGAGTCGACTTTCAGTATGGACACCAGAAAGTTTTTGACAAATTCATGTCGCCCAATAATTCTTCCCGCCAGAGATTCGCCTTCCGGTGTGAGCAAGACGGTCCCGCGAGACACATGTTTGATCAGATTTGCCTTGTCCAGTCGCTTCAGCGCACTGATCACAGACGCCATTGCAACGCCTTTCCGGTTTGCGATGTCTTTAACGCGAGCGACCCGCTTCTCATAAATCAGCGTGTGAATAATCTCTAAATAGTCCTCCAGACTCTCAGAGATAGCTCCTATTTTCATGGTGTACCTTTCTCCAGTGTCAATCACTAATTAGACGAGGCTAATTTAATGATAGTTCACTGAAATTGTCAACTCTCATCGCGATTCTTTCGGACGTACATGCCGATTGATTTGGAATGCTAATAAGAGTCATACACTCATTTAGTGATCTTTTTCTGTCATGCGCTTTGAAATGGTGATATACAGGAGATTGCAAGAGGTTCAGTTCACGGATTTTTTCCTATTTTTAACAGAACGAAGTGCTGTGATGAATTTACCGAAAATTTTTCCACATTGTCACATTGAAAGAGTTTCCCATGACTGCGTTACAACAACATTGGCGTGTTTCCCGCCGACGTTGGATCCGGTAAGATCAGGCATTCTGCTGATGGTGGGTGAATACCGGATGTCTGATCAGAAACTGGTAACGGTGCTGAAAGCGTCCAGTTTCGGACCGGTTTATTTTCATGGTTCGCAATTTGTGGAAATCCATTGGACGGAGCGAGATTCAGGCGAAATCAAATCGGAACATATCCATTGGTTGACCCAGGATGAGTCTCATCTGGTCGTTCGGGCTCGGGAACATCGATCGCGGGAAGCTCTTGGGTATTTTGAAGAAACGGCCATTCAGATGCCCCGGATGATCACCCTCTCTCAGGTGTTTCACTGTGAGGATCGTTACTTTCGGTCCGGATCGCAGGCAATAGAACGATATGAAGGAATCACAGATGGACCGTTCCTGATTACGATCGGTAATGATGCCCGTTATTGTTTCCGGATATGCAGCCGTCAAACGGGGGACCGGCAGAATTACATCGAAGATTATATCGATATTACCAACGGATGGGTGGTGTTGAAACGGGTCATGACCGATGATGGGACCATGCAGTCGTCATGTTCCGGGGAGACACAGGAAATGAATGAACTCTGGAGAATGGACTGCCGGACGGCATATCTCCCGATTCTACTTCAGGGATGAATCCCTGATCCAGACAGTAAAATTCTGAATGGTATTTCCTGTGATGAAATCACGGGAGAATCCTTTGGTAAATCCTTCCCGTGCCAGCACATCATCCGATAATGGGAGTTCATAATTCGGCTGAATCGCAGCGATTGTTTTTTGGGCGAAGGCAGTATCTACCAACGGCATCCAGAATTGCTGAGAATATTTGCGGATATCCCCGAATTTCTGTTTGCTGAGCTCCTTCACACGGTGAAAGTATGTCCCTTGGTCAAGCATCTGGTTCATCCAGAGAATCAAACCCCAATTGTCGTAGAACTTGACAAGCATCTGGCGTTGCGCTTCCAATGCGATAAACGGTTCTGCAATGATCACATCATCCGGTGACGTATGATCGCGGATAAATGTGGCACATTCCGATACGATTTTCCGGGGAGTGCCGGAAAAGCCATAGTGTTCAGCGGCACCTTTTCCGATCATGGCTCCCGGAACGATTAAAAAGAAGGCGATCGTTATGGCAACGCCAGTTAAAACAAAGCAATGACTCAGTACAGATAGCCGGGATCTGTGTATAATGATATCACTCCATCGATCCAATGCGGCTCCAGAAAGGATCGCCAGTGGTGGCAGTGTGGAAAGCAGATAGTGGGGCCAGAACGCTCCGGAAACAAACCAGAAGAAGATGAGATCGGTGGAAACCAGAGCCAGCAGTAGCCAGGCAGGATCTCGTTTCGTCCATTTCATAAACGGCAGTCCGGCAATACTCAGGGGCACCAGATACCCGAGTCCACTCAGACTCCAGGTTGCTTTGACGTGCCATGGCGCTACAAATCCTTTGATGAGATGAAACCAGAATGTCTGCCGCATGTAAGCGTCTCCAAAAAAGAACGTATAGGTTGCAGTGAGGAATCCCAAAAAGAGAACAAACCCAAATGTGGCATACAGGCTCATGCGAACGTGGCGCTGGATACACAGGATGACGATCATCACGGCAAGGAACGGTATCAGTGCGGTCTGTTTGCACGCATAGCCGACACCCAGAAGCAATCCACAGATAAACGCTCCGGGGAGTGTTTCCTTGCTGATGAAGTATAAACCACACAAAACTGCGAGTGTGGCAAATGTCTCCCGTTCAAACAGATGATATCGGAACAACAGAAAATGGCCGGAGTATAGAATAGCAGCCAGAACCCCGGCACGGATCGATATCCAGTTGCTTGCCAGAAGATAAATCAGAATTGCGGATAAAAGAAATGCAAACCCGGACAAGATCTCCGGAATCCGATGGCTTACACCGAAAATACGATACAGATATGAGAGTATCGCTTCCAGCAGGGGAGGATTGGGTTGAGCAAAATCGTGAAACGGTATCTGTCCTTTTAAGATCAAAAAAGCTCCATAAATATAGTTGGGATCTTCGATCTGAATGTTTGGAGATCGAATTCGTTCTATTCGGGGGATCACCAGCGCGATGATGAACAACCCAAACAATACTTTTTTCATGACCATCTCCTTCGCATGGAGATTGAATAAAAGAGACTCCGCGGATTCCTTGCCAAACGGTATGGAATATATAATAATTACTGTTAGAAGTCTAAAAATTTAAACAGGAGGTGTATCCTATTTGTACATCTAACCATTATGATGATTATCTTCGGCTGGCACACACCGATGATCTGACGGGATTGTATAATCGTCGACGTTTGAATCAATTGCTCCATGAGGCGATTCAGAATGCCGTTCAAACACAGACGCATATTGCCATGTTGTCATTGGATTTGGATGGTCTGAAAGCGGTGAACGATACATGGGGGCATCCACGGGGAGATCGTCTGCTTATTGATTTCGCTCAGATTCTACGCGGGCTGGTGCGTCCGATGGATATTGTCGCTCGGGTATCGGGAGATGAATATGCGATCATCCTGGTGGATGTTTCTGGGAACGAAGCCATTCGGATTGCGGAACGGATTCGGCGTGTTGTTTCAGAAACCATGTTTGATGGGGAGCCGCCGCTACGAATTACAACCAGTATTGGTATGGCTGTTTTTCCTCAGGACGCGCATTCCATGGATCTGCTTGTACAAATCGCAGATAAGCTCTTATACGTTGCCAAACGTGCGGGAAGAAACCGCGTTGCAACTGCCGCTGAATTGATTTCTGAACCCCCGGCATTCAAACCATTTCTTACGGAAGCCCGTCTGGTTGCTCGGGCGGATGAACTGGCGGTATTGGGAAACGCGCTGGAACAGAGTCGTTCGGGAAAGCTTCAATGCGTGATGATACAGGGGGAGTTGGGACTCGGCCGCTCCAGGCTCCTCAGAGAATTCCGTGCCATTGCTCAACTCACCGGTGCACGAGTCATATACGAAAAGTGTTATGAACAGAATCAGGGCATTCCCTATCAGGCAGTTCGGGAGATGCTCCAAAGGTATTTTTCGGAACATCCGGACGATGCGTATGCCAATATCCTGGAGATTCCTGAGCATTTGCGTCAGGAGTTTGTGAATTTGATACCTGATCTGGATGCGGCAAAACTGAATCTGCCAGTGTCATCCTCCCGGACCATACATCACCCAGAGAGCCATATCCTCTTTGCGGTAGAACATTTTTTCAAACAACTCTCCGATACCATGCCGATCGTATTGCTTCTCGATGATCTCCAATGGCTGGATGATTCGTCGATGAAGCTGCTGAATCACCTGCTCCGCAGATCCTACTCCCAACAGATGGTATTTGTCGGAACGATTCAGTGTCGGGAGTCTCAGGATACCACAACCCAGCGGACAGCGAGTTATCGATGGGTTAAATTTTTCAGGGATTTTTCTCAGATTATATTCCTTCAGCTCAAACGGTTCGACCTGTCTCAAACGCAGGAGTTGATCTATCGGCTTCTGGGGCAGACTATGCCGCCAATATTCATTCGTCAGATTTATGATGAAAGCGAAGGAAATCCATATATTATTGAGGAACTGCTGAAATATTTACGGGATCAATTCATTCTGGAACGAAACCGCGACGGGTGGATATACCATGAGCAGGACCGTCTCCCAACACCGGAATCAGTCAGAGATCAGATGTTGTGTCTGATTGACGGGCTCTCTCAGGAAGAACTGCAAGCCTTGGAGTATGCTGCGGTGATCGGCCATCATTTCACGTTTGATACGCTTCGGCAGGCCACAAAAATCAATGAAGGCCATCTCCTGGATATCCTGTCTGTACTATTAACAAAACAGATTGTCCAACGGAGCGTTTCCGATAGTGATGAACATTATCAGTTCACGCATAACAATATCCGGAAAGTGATCTATAATAAGCTTGAACCGCGTCTTCGAAAACGGATGCATCAGCGGATCATCGAAGTGCTGGAGTGGAGTTATCGGGGGAAAACGGAACTTGTTGTCTGTGATCTGGCAATGCACTATATCGCGTGTGGATCGAATTCTGCGGCGGTTCATCTGTATGAGCGTGCCGGGGATATTGCACGATCGATTCCCGCTTTGGGAGAAGCGATGCGATATTATCAGGATGCTGTTAATCTTCTGAAAGATGTCAATGGAAATCTGGACGGCGAACCATATATTCTCTATCAAAAAATAGCGTCGGTGTATCATGATCAGGGTCGGATCCAAGATGCCATGAAAATGTATCGAATGTCTTTGGTGGGAGGGAGTCAGAAGGAGATGTCGCGAAAAGCATTTGTCTATCGCTCCATCGCAGACATCATGATCGCCTGGAATCAATACGCCATGGCCTCCACCGAAATCGCGATGGCTGGAAATATGTTGAAGTTATATCCAGATTCCGCAGAATCACTCCGTTTGAACATCACTCGTGCCGCTCTCGCATTCCATCAGCGGGATTATTCAAATTGCCGTAAAATTCTGCATGCGATCACTGGAGAATTAAAAGACCGGGGAATGAAGCGGGAGCTTTCGGAGGTTTACATTATTGAGGCCCAATTGGAACTCCAGAATGGTAACAAAGATCTCACGAAATACCTGTTTGATCTGAGCCTGAAGCTCAAAACACAGATCAATGACCGGTATGGTGTCAGCCGAATTTATATGCATACCGCTTCGTTTCATTGGAAGGTCGGATCATATATGGATGCGATTGTCTGGCTTCAGAAATGCCTGAATATCGAGGAGTCACTGGGGCGTCCGGAATTTCAGATCAAACCCTTGAGGATGATCGCGGAGATTCGATATCGGCTGGAAGATGTTTGTCAGGCTGAGCAGGACATCATAAAAGCGCTGGATTTATCGGAATCCAGCGGCTCTGATTCCAGCACCATCGAGTGCCTGATTGTCCTGATGATGATTTACCTTCAAAAAGAGCGGATTCAAGAAGCGCTCAGAGTGATCTCTCGAGCCGAGCACATCCTGAATCAGCATGGTGTTCCGGATCAGAAATGCAATGTGCTGCTGGCTCGGGTCAGATTGGAATTGGCAAACAAACACTATTCCCAGGTACGGATTTTCCTGTCGGACGTATTCCGAAATGAAGCTTCCGTGGATGTGCTCTGTAAAGCGAATACATTCTATTTGTCTGGATGCCTGGAGAAAGCACTGGGAAATGGTCGGGATGCTTTGAAGCTGTTTCAGGATGCTGCATCAATCTATCGAAGCGAACAGTATCTGTATGAGCTGGCTGATTCGTTGATCCACCAGGCTTCAATTTATGATCAGCAGCATGACAGGACCGATGCAGGTTGTTGCTTAATGGAAGCGCGATCGTTGCTGGTGGAATTGGGAGCATTTGAGAGACAGCGCAGGATTGATATTCTTCTGGACTCCTTGGGGAAATAATGGACTGGTCATGATCGATCCATCATGATTGATGATATGGATTCAGGAAGATTTTAATGTTTTACAAGCGTTCCGAATCCAGCGGAATCATATCCAAACCGTTCTTTGATCCGATCGACAGCGTGGAAGAATGCATTGGATCGCGAACCGGGAGATGCGAACAACTCCAACTGTCGGTTTTCGGATTGCAGATGATGAACGCTGACCCCCAGTAACCGTACACCGGTTTTCTGGGGAAGATTGGCAAATACCATGCGACAGGCCTCATGAAATAGGATATGGTCTGAATTCATGGGAGTTGAAAGGGTAATGGAACGCGTAATGGTATTGAAGTGTCCATCCCGGATTTTGACAGTGATCGTTTTGCCGCAGAGATTGGAACGCCGCAATCGGAACCCCAATTTTTCCACGATTCGTCGAAGCACGCTTCGTATTTCATCTGGAGACACAAGATCGTGTTCAAAGGTTTCTTCACTGCTTCGTGAAACAGAAACCGGCTCGCTATGCGTGTTTCTTTCGGGGATTCCATTGGCGACATGGTGAAGAAAATGAGCCCAGCGGCCGAATATGAGGGAGAGTTCTTCCGGAGATTTTCGAGTGATATCTCCGATCGTATATATACCGTTCGTATGGAATCGAGGCAGGCTTTGTGTTCCGACGCCCGGAATGCGTTCAACAGGGAATGACGCCAGAAACTGTTTTTCATAACCTTCCATGATACATACCAATCCCGATGGCTTGGCAAATTCAGCAGCGATTTTTGCGACAACACCGGAGTTTGCCAGACCTGCGGATGCCGGTAATCCCACCTCAGTCCGGATATCGTTCAAAATGCGATGAGCGATATCAATGGATGGCCCGAACAAAGGTTCACATCCGGTCAGATCGATTCGACCTTCATCGATCGAACATTGAATGACGTCCGGGGAATAGCGATGAAAGATACTGAAGACTCTGCGGGAGTATTCGATATAGTCGGAATGATTGCTGGGAAGCCATACCGCATGAGGACATAATCGCTGAGCCACCACAGATGGCATGGCTGACCGGACGCCAAATTTCCGGGCCTCATAAGAACAGGTAGAAACAACTCCCCGCGGAGAAGACCATCCAATGATAACCGGTTTCCCTCTGAGTTCAGGCCGATGAAGCAATTCGACTTCAACAAAAAAGGCATCGAGATCCACATGCAGAATCGTTGTTCTGTGCGACAATGCTTCGGTAATGATATTGTCTTTCATGAGATATCCCTCCCAATTGTTCATTCGTTGATCCGCCAAAGAAATTGCCCATTCTTATATTTTTGAATGGAACGATTATCGTATCATTTGTGAGCCGAGTTCATCCTCGGACTCCATCAGTTCGGATATGAGCTTTTCGATATCGGGGGTTCGGATCGGAATCAGGTTTAAGCGGGGAGCAAGATTGAGGTTTTATCGGGGAAGAACAAGGATAAAATGGAGTTGGCTTTTCGGAGGTTTAGCGATGGTATTTCCGTATCAGACCAATTACGATCCCCCGGATTTGGATATTGTCTTCCGGGATATAAAGAGGTTCCATTGTGGCGTTTTCCGGTTGGAGACGAACGATGTGACCTTCTTTGTAGAACCGTTTCACGGTTGCTTCGTCACCGTTGATGAAGGCAATGACGATTTCGCCATCCCTGGCCTGATTCCTTGATTCGACAATGATGTAATCCCCCGGACAGATTCCTGCATCGATCATGGAGTCTCCCTGGACCTGCAATGAAAATGTCTCTCCTCGCCCCAACATATCTTCCGGTACACTGAGTACATCCGGTATTTCATACGCCTCGATCGGCTGCCCGGCACAGATCCTGCCAAGCAATGGAATATCGCACGAAGCCACACCGGAAACCGGTATGATCTCCATCGCTCTGGCTTGATTTTGAGAACGCCGGATTTTTCCACGTGAAACCAACGCCTTCAGGTGCTTGTGTACCGTAGCCAATGATTTCAATTTGAAATGATCCCGAATTTCGTTCATTGTTGGAGCAGTCCCGGTGGTCTGCACAAATTGATCAATAAAGTCCAGAATTTCTTTTTGCCGTATAGTAAGATTCATCTCCACACCTCCCATATAATCTACTCAAATCGAATATAGGCGAAATAAAGGCGAAGGTCAAGTGGATTGATAAGTATTTTTTCCCGATGCATTGAAATCTGGTCTGGACACGGTTAGCTCAGAAAAAGTTTGCTCGGTGAATCCGGGAGGTCCCTGACGAGTCGAGGAACAGCATATCCAGGCAATTGGCTTTGTAATTCCTGGATAAGTTGCTTGGCAATATTCTCGGAGACTCGGAAATGGGATGTACCGGGAGCGTGGTCGAGCAGATGCAGATAATATGGCTTCACTCGCCATTGTATCAATGTACTGAATAATCGTTCCAGTTCCACCACACGATCATTGATCCCGTGAAGCAGCACCGTCTGACTCAGTAAAGGAATCCCTTTATCGACAAGATTGGAACATGCCAGTTTCATTTCCGGTGTCAGCTCTTTTGAATGATTGACGTGTATCACCATCCAGCATGTGGGACCGGAACGGAGTATTGTTATCAGGGATTTCGTGATACGGAAGGGTAACACGACAGGGATTCGAGTGTGGATGCGCACCGTTTCAATGTGCGAGATCTTAGTGATTCTCTCGATGATCAGTTTCAGTGTTTTATCCGGAAGCACCAAAGGATCGCCACCGGACAGAATGATCTCCCGGATCGAGGCGTGAGCGGCCATATATCCGATCATCGGATCGAGTTGTTCGTTTCCATGACAACAATCGAGATCCCGAAGCGATGTTCTGCGGAAACAGAACCGGCAATGCACGGCACACTGATTCGTTACCAGCATCAATACCCGCCCCGGATATTTGTGTATCAGACCCGGAACCGGACACCATCGAAACTCCTCCAATGGATCCGCTTTCTCATCATCCCGCACATGCAATTCCATCGGGTCAGGTATGACCTGCTTTGCAATGGGATCATCTGGCTCTCTGGTATCGATCAGATTAAAGTAAAAATCCGTTATTCGAATCGGATAAGATTGGGCGACATGTCGCAGGACGGCGGAGTGATCTGGTGATATGTTCAACCGTGTGAAGATGCTGCCTGGATCGATAATGGGGTTTGATCGCGTTCCTGATCGTGTCATGATTTCATTACTAATCGAATTTAAGGCAAATGAAAATATGATTGTTCATTTTGATGAATTACTGAACCGAACCGCTCCTCGCGCAATAAGGACATCACTGCGCAATCATCAGAATAAAAGCCTGGTTATCTCCCTGAAACAAATATAATAGTGAACCGGAAATACTGTTTTGAACAGGGGGCGACACTGGAGCGAATGGTCTCAGAAACTCTGCCGAAGCGAAAAGTATTAATTATCGATGGATATAATGCCATCAGGAGCATTCCAAGATGGAGACATATGGAAAAAATCAGTCAGGAACGGGCTCGAAATGCCCTTATCAATTTTTGTGGTGACTGGATTTCACGGCATCCCAATATTTATACTCAGATAACCATTGTTTTTGATGGCAACTCGAGCGTTGCTTATCAAAATCTGCAATATCCGCGAAATGTCCATGTTCAATATACGTCTACCGGGATGGAAGCGGATCAGAAGATTATTGAGATGACAACAGAGAAAAGAACAGTGAGTTATGTGGTTGTAACGAATGACCTGGATTTGATTCAGAAAATACGGCATCAGAATGCTGAGCATGTATCGGTTGATGACTTCTTTTCGATTTCTGAAAAATCTCGACCTTCATCGGTTCCAGTCAGAGAAGATAAAGATCTTCCGTTGAATAAACAGAAGGAAATTACCAAGGAGCTTGAGAAGTTATGGGGTGATTAACTGCGGATATCTCCGTTCATGCTCCAACTTCGGATTACTCTGTTTCCAGATATCCCAGAGCTTCAAGTTCACGTCTTCGTTCGGGAGAAAGCTCCGGATGTGTCGGTTGCACATCTTGGCTGACTTTCCTGAATTCCATATGATGCTGGAACATTTGACACAATACCGGATAGTCCTGAGCAATATTGGTCTGCTCCTCAGGATCTGTATTCAGGTCGTAGATTTCAGCGAGCCAGAAGAGCCGTTTTTTCCCGATGAATTTCAGATGTCCCATATAATATGCGATCGGACCTTCAAATGTGAGTCCTGTTGATTGAATCCATTTTCGGGATTCCGGATATCTTTCCAGATGGATTTGGTGCTGAGTGGGAAGAGAATCGATGAGATGATGTAATTTCGTCGTTCCCCATGGAATCGGATCAATCAAGGAACGGCTCATTTGTAAAGCGTTTCCGGTGAGCAGAAGCGGAACAGAGATCATTTCCTGATAAACGGTTTCGTTGTGGAACATATAGGAGTGTTCGTAGAAGGCTTCACCATGATCGCTGGTGATGGTCACAATCGCTTGATCCCACAACTGATGGCTCATCAGTAGACGGATCATTAGACCGATATATGTATCGACGTATCGTACACCACTATGGTACATCACCTTCAATGCATTGATTTCATTGAGATCCAGCATCTTCCGGCGGGTGATGATGTTTGACAGAACGCTCTGATCCATGAGGTACATCCAGGGCTGATAGTCGCTCCAAAGTTGATTGTAGGGAGCCGGTGGTGTGTATGGTAAGTGGGGTTCCCGAATATGAACATAAAGAAAAAATGGTTTCTGTATTGATAGGACATCGATGAGTTTTTGGAATTGGGAGGCAACATCAGCCACATCAACGGCATAGTGAGCTGAATCATAAAGCTCGATATAGTGATCGAATCCACGCTTAAACCCAAATTCACCTGCAATCGATGGCATCGTGCTGATTGCCGCTGTGGTGTATCCGGCTGCTGACAGCTTCTCTGCCAGTGTTGGAAGATAGTCCGGGATATGTTGACCAATCTTGAAAACTTGATGATCTTCCGGTTCGACACCTGTCATCAACGAAGCGGTTGATGATGTTGTATATGGAGCTGCTGACGTATCATTCGAAAACTGATATCCGAGTTGGGACACTCGATCCAGATTGGGAGTGTATGGATTGGGTTGACCATACGCGCTCAATGCATCCGCACGCAATGAATCCAGAACAAAAACGATAACATTGGGTTTGGGTTTTATGGGTAAAACCGGTTGCTGCGTCGGTTTCGGTGAACCATCAGACGTGCGTTTATGGAGAAATCGAATTCGAATGGGCCGGGGATCACCGTTATCTTCGTTGGTTACTGTGAGCTGTATGGCTGTCTCAGACCGTGCGAACGAAGGGCCAATCTTGATCTGGTATTGATCGACGAGTTTCTGATCCAAGACAGTATTGAAAACATGAAACGTGTGAGATGCTATTCCATCGGACCGAAGCGTTCCACTGATGAATCCACGTAGTTCGGGTTCCATTTCAAAAAACAAGGTATCATTGGATTGAACGATATTTTCAATGCGAATCCCATATTGATTTGGGATTTCGAACCAGCCGTTCTGGGAGTCTATGTGTTTGATGACAGAATCCATTGGTGAATTCCTGTCCGGATACATAAACCGGATCAAATCCAGATCAAAAAAGATATCCGTACTTGCGGTTTCTTTGGGAGTTTCAATGGTTAATACGTTAGTGAATGGATGAATAGTTCGTTCGTTGACGGTCAGTTCATAATCGTGCCAGTCATCGGATGATGGTGCAGAGCCAACTCGTTTTCCATTGATGGATATGATCAAAGATGATCCAGAAACCGCTTTCGCTGATTTTCTGTATCGTATGATGATGGTATCGGGAGGAGTGTTCAGGCACACGAATTGAACTCTTGTTACACGGTCGATGGCCGTGCAGTAATCGCCCGAGATAAAATCGTGTGAGTCGAAACCCTGGATGAGATGAATAGCCGCTTCGGGCGTACCGACATCGATATCGTCCGTTCGGCAGAAAAGATAGGCATCAACAGGTGATAAAACAGCAGAAATGGGAACGGCATGAGGTGATTGCTCGATGAGTATGAAAACGAGAAGGATGCTTCCGATTGCTCGCTTCAGGTTTCTCAGTACTACAGCAGTGATATTGCATCGCCTCATTTCAGGAAAATTTAGACAGGGTAGAAAAAAATACGGAAATACTTTAGATAATTCAGTCATTCATTGCAACAATAAGCACCCCATCGTGCGTGTCAGAAGCCCGGTTTGTTCAGAATGATCACCTTGCTTCCATTATGTGATATTGTATTGATCAATCCGAGTATCACGGAAGGGTCTTTCAGGTGGAAAGTCGTAGAATACTCTTGACAGCACTATTGAAAATTTATAAATAAGACTAGTATTTCTCTTCCTCAATTTTCTTTTCACATCGGACATTATACACTCTGAAAGGAGCATCAAATGATCGAAGAAATTTATCAAAGCGTTGTGAGCCGGGACCCCCACCAACCGGAATTTCATCAGGCGGTTCGTGAAGTATTCAATTCATTGGCCATTGTTTTGGACAAGCGACCCAAATACCGCAAGTTCAAAATTTTGGAACGGATTGCTGAACCGGAGCGAGTTGTGATGTTCCGGGTTCCGTGGATGGATGATAGTGGCGACATTCACGTCAATCGTGGATTCCGAATCCAGATGAACAGCGCCATCGGTCCCTATAAAGGTGGGCTGCGGTTCCACCCCAGTGTCAATCTGGGTATTTTAAAATTTCTGGCATTTGAGCAGGTTTTCAAGAATTCACTGACAACGCTTCCCATGGGTGGAGGAAAAGGTGGTTCCGACTTTGATCCCAAAGGCAAAAGTGATGAAGAAGTGATGCGTTTCTGTCAGAGTTTCATGATGGAGCTTTTCAGACATGTCGGCGCAGATACCGATGTCCCAGCCGGTGATATTGGAGTAGGTGGAAGAGAAATCGGTTATCTCTATGGAATGTACAAGAAACTGCGTAACGAGTTTACGGGTGTTTTGACGGGTAAAGGTCTGAATTGGGGAGGAAGCAAAATTCGACCCGAAGCCACTGGCTATGGGCAGGTCTATTTTGCGGCTGAAATGCTGAAAACGAGAGGAAAGACATTTGAAGGGTTAAATTGTCTGGTATCCGGTTCTGGAAATGTCGCCCAATACTGCGCCGAAAAAGTAATTCAGTTGGGTGGAAAAGTGCTCACCTTCTCAGATTCCGCTGGATATATCTATGACGAAGAAGGCATCAATACTGAGAAACTCGATTTTGTCATGGATCTGAAGAATCAAAAACGCGGACGTATTAAAGAATATGTTGATAAATACCCCAAAGCGCAATATTTCCCTGTTGATTCGGGATTGGACTATAATCCATTATGGAACCATAAAGCGGATGTAGCGCTACCTTCAGCCACTCAAAATGAGATCAATGGTAAAGATGCTCAGAATCTGGTCAATAATGGCGTATTCTGCGTATCTGAAGGTGCCAACATGCCAACAACGATCGAGGGAATCGATGTTTTCCTGGATGCTCGTATTTTGTACGGCCCAGGCAAAGCAGCCAATGCAGGGGGAGTCTCGACATCGGGATTGGAAATGAGCCAGAACAGTATCCGGATGAGCTGGAGTCGTGAGGAAGTCGACAGCAAACTTCATGGAATTATGAAAAACATTCATAAGGCATGCTTGGATGCTGCGGATCAATTCGGTGTTTCTGGAAACTATGTCGCTGGCGCGAATATTGCCGGATTTCTCAAAGTGGCGGATGCAATGATCGATCAGGGACTTGTATAATCAAGCAGACCCGTTGACTGATAATATCGAACGGCACTCTCAGGAGTGCCGTTTTTTTTTGAGTCCTGTCAATTCAATGAGGCATAATGATATTCTGATGAGTGATAAAGGCGCTGAGGAGGAAATTTGTATGAATCGGAAGTGGCACCATATTTCGATCATTTTGCTTGCAGGAATATTGGTCTTTATAAATTCATTGCATAACAGCTTTCACCTGGATGATTACGATCGGGTAGAAAATAATCCGGAAATACGCCGAATAGAGCCGATTATCCGTCATTTCATCGACCCCCGGACGATGTCCGCTCATCCATACATCACCCAATTCCGTCCTCTGTTACCACTCACCCTCTCATTCAATTATGCATTGACTGGAAACAGCCTGCCTGGATATCGCATAACCAATATTCTGATCCATTTATTCAGCGCTATTTTCGTCTATCTAATGTTCCTGGAGCTGATTCGACAGCAGACTAACATCCGCTTCGATCCGGATACGGCACAAAACATTTGTCTGATTTCCGCTCTTATGTTTACCATCCATCCTCTTTCCGGCGTCCCCGTGAATTACATCTGTGCAAGAGATCTTCTGTTAATGCAGATGTTTTTGATGATGGGGCTGTTTGTTTATATCCGAATGCGGCGTTCCGATTCCGCTCAATGGCCATGGATTCTCATCGTGGTATTGATCAGTCTGTCCATCCTCTCGAAAACGAATACCGTTGTTATCCCATTGATAATTCTGTTATTCGAAATGTTTATAAAACGTAAACGTATTTTCAGTGTCAAAATGTATCTTCGATCGCTTCCTTTCTGGATTGTTGTTGCCAGCTTTTTTATGTACACGAAGTTCATTTTGAACTTTTCGGACCTCAAACAATTGACGCCTGCAAACAATATTTCCATGATTCAATCGTTATGGACGCAGTCAAAAGTTCATATGACCGGATATCTCCCTAATTTTTTCCTCCCATATTTTATTCATATTCAAGCATATGCCGATCACCCCTCCATCACAGACCCTGCGGCGATACTCAGTGCGGCAACTATCATCGGCATCGTGTTTTTAGCGTGGAAATTTCGATCGAAAATGCCAATACTTACATTCTGCATTGCTTCGTATTGGATCATGATGATACCGGAATCGTCGGTGTTGTCATTCCATACATTCAGAGCGGATTATCGGCCATATCCATCGAGCATTTATTTCTACTTTCTATTATCTTACCTGATTTTTGTTTATTTTAAGCCCAGAGTTCGTAGCTTTATCTCGGGAGGGATTGTCTTTTATTTTGCGTTCAGTTCCATTTTTATGAATCAAATATGGAGTACGGAGGAAAGGCTATGGCGTCATAGTGTGAAATTGGGTGGGACAGCACTGGCTCATCATAACCTTGCTATGAGTGTGGAGGACCTGAATGAGCGGAAACATTATTTACAGGAAGCGCTGCGACTTAATCCAGGTTATATTCTGGCACATGTAAACCTGGGATTGACACTGATTAATCTTGGGAACAAAGAGCAGGGTTTGGCTTATTGCGAAAAAGCAGTGCAATTGGATCCCACCAACGCCAACTCCCATTACTGGCTTTCGAGCGCTTATCGTTTTCTTGGAAGATACCAGGATGCATTCCGGTCAAGTCTGAAAGCTGCACAATTGGATCCGAGAAATTTCATGTTCTTGTACCAGGCAGCGGTCGATCTGCAGACACAGGGGGATTATCTGCAATCCCTTCACTATCTTGATACGATTCTCAAGGTCGATCCGTATTATGAAAAAGCCATGTTCTATCAAGCGTTTGCATTGCAGCGACTCGGAAGACTGGATGAATCAATCGGTGTTTATCAGCAGTTTCTGAAGGATCAATCCGGGAACTACCAGGCCTGGTTCAATTTTAGTCATGCATTAATGAGTACCGGCCGATATCAGGAAGCGATCAATGGATTTCTTAGAACATTGGATCTGAATCCGGATTATCGCGAGGCACATTATCATCTTGGGACTTGTTATCAGTCTCTCGGTGATCCGGGTAATTCCGAAAAGCATTTTTCACTCTATCAATCGTCTGGAAAAAGCACATAAAAAAATCCCAGGATTTCTCCTGGGATTTGTGTTTGTTTGATTAGTGGGATGATCCGAAGATCTTTGCCACTGACTCAGTGCGGATCTTAGAGCGGATCAGCGCAAGAACCTGCTCCCAATGCCGCATAGAATATCGCCTGAGCATCTCCGGCGGAGATAATGCCGTCCGCATTGCAATCCGCTCGGCACAGTTCTTCGGGTGTTGGCTGGATAGCACCCAGTGCCATGTAGAAGGCTGTTTGAGCATCTCCGGCAGACAGAAGTCCATCACCGCTTGCATCGCCATTATTAAGACATGGAGGAACGGTGGGTGTGGGTGTGGGTGTGGGTTCCGCTGGTTCAACCGGTCCCCAGAATCCACTGTAGAGCGTGAAGTTTGTTGATTCAGATACTCCAATAACAGATGTCTGTCCAACAGTATCTAGGACTCTGAAACTGGTCGAAGTTCGTTCGCCACCTCCCATACTGATCGTATCATTGGGAATGGAAAAATTTGTGCTGCTCTGGCCACCAGCCAACGTATTTGCAGCCGGCAACATGCTCAATCCAATAACTAGAGCCATCGTCACGAAGATTCGTTTGGTATTAACTGACCGTAAATTGTGCCTCATATTAACCTCCCCTTTTCAGCTTAATAAAAGCAATTGAGTGTCTACCTAGCACCAATTTATATTAAACATTATGAGAAAAATCGGAATGATGTTCCGCTTTGTGTTTGTTTTTCTCCTTCCACTTACCCATCTTAACAGAAAAAATATGATTTGTCACGAAGCTCTCAAAAATTTTTTCCTGAAACTAGTTTTCATCTCAACGTTGAAGCAGATATCATTTTTCTCTTGAAGTTGTCTCTCAATTCTTCTCTAATATAATCATGAACAAGAAGATAAATCAATACATCTTATTAGAAAAAATCGGTGATGGCGGGATGGGTGTTGTATACAAAGCTCTCGACACCCGATTGAACCGCATTGTTGCGCTAAAGTTTCTTCGCCGGGAGTTCACTCAGAATACCGAACTTACCCAGAGATTATTCAAAGAAGCACAAACACTGTCCCAATTGGATCATCCCAATATCTGTACCGTGTATTCTTTTGAGGAGACACCGACGGGCGAAATTTTTATCGTCATGCCGTATTATAATGGCTCATTACTGAAAGATTTGCTGAAAATCGGCATGATGGAACTGGATCAGATCTTGGATATCGGTATCCAGATTGCGAATGGAGTATCCGCCGCACATAAGCTGGGTATTGTTCATCGTGACATCAAACCTGAAAATATCGTTATCCGACCCGATAATATTGTGAAAATATTGGATTTCGGTTTAGCGGTTATGATCAACGAAAACCGGTATTCTGATAAAGGAAACATCGTTGGCACCATCCATTATATGGCCCCAGAGCAGATTCTCGGGGATTTCATTGATAACCGAGCCGATATCTGGTCACTCGGAATCGTGTTATATGAAATGGTATGTAACCGGATTCCGTTCCAAGGCGAGTATCCGATTACAGTCTATTACCGAATATTGAATGAAGAGATATCGTTCTATCCGAAACATCGTCCATCTGTCCCAAACTTTCTAAAGAACATTATCACCAGAGCAACTTCGAAGAATGCTACCGATCGCTTCACTGACATGAACCAGATGCTGGAAGCATTGCGGAGCGTCCAAACTAAACTCCTTCAGGGTGAATCATTTTACGGAGCCAAAGATTTCATCAGGGATATGGATCAGGAGCAATCCACTCCGGTTGTCCAGGAAAGAACTCAAAATTTTGCGACCAAGTTTCCTCTCATTCCCCGGTCCGCATCCAGATTTATCGGCCGGACATCGGAACTGGCGCGTATCAAACAAGATCTAATGGATCCCGAATGCCGCATCCTTACGCTTCTGGGATCCTGCGGGGTTGGCAAAACTCGCCTGGCAATAGAAACCGCTCGCGAAAATGCAAACCTTTTCCCCGATGGTGTATTTTTTGTACCACTGGCTGCCGTCTCGGGTATGGGTGCGGTTTTATCTGCAATCGCTGAAACAATGGGATTTTCTTTTTTCGGGAAAGAGCAACCACTCGTCCAACTCAGCAACTTTCTATATCATAAATCGACATTGATCATTCTTGATAATTTTGAACACATCATTGAATTCTCCGATATCATCACAAACCTCGTGGAACGTTGCCCGCGAATCAAAATAATCGTGACCTCTCAGCAACGTCTTAATCTGACTGATGAATACATCATCGATGTGGATGGTTTGGGGTATTCCAAAGCCGGAGATATATCCGATGAAGCCTTTCAGCTTTTTGTTCATCGAAGCCAGATGATCAAGCAGGATTTCACTCTGACAGAAGAAGATCGGCAGAACATCAATCGGATTTGCTCCCGGATCGGAGGCGTACCTCTGGCAATCGAATTGGCTGCGAGCTGGATAAAAAAACTGTCCTGTAAACAAATCGCAGATGAGATGGAAAAAAGCAGTCAATTCCTGGTTTCCCCTTACCGGGATATCACCGGAAGACATCGAAGTCTGGAGGCAACCTTCAACTATTCCTGGGATCTGCTTTCACCCATGGAACAGAATATCTTCCGTCGGCTGGCTGTTTTTAAAGGCAGCTTCACCGCACAGGCTGCCAGTATCATCGCTGCCACTTCCCTGAAAAACCTCTCCATATTCGTAGACAAATCATTGTTACGCTCGAATGACCGAAATCGGTATGAGATGCAACCGATTATTTACGAGTTTGTTTCTTCTAAACTACATGAGAATCCTGAGGAGAAGAAAACGCTATCTCATCAGCATAGCCTTTATTTTATGGAAGTTGCTGACGAAAAAAGGAAGAAATTCTATAGTGATCAGTTACCGGATGCATTGCAGTCTGTCGCAGAGGATTTGCCCAACCTGATTCAAGGGTGGGAGTGGTCTTTGGCACAGGGAAATATTCCAGCAGCAGATATCTATCTCGATACACTCTACCGGTTTTTTGAAATTCGAAGCCGTCTGATTGAATGCGAAGATCTGCTCGCAAAATCCGTACGAACCCTGAATAAAGGACTCCCAATCAACACCATTCGCGATAAAAATATGCGGATTCTGGCCGCCCGTATTCAGATTCGTCAGGCAGCAGCCTGCTATCGGCTGAACTTCTGTGGAAAAGCCAAACCCCTTTTAACCGAGGCACTGTCCATTCTCAACGACGAAAATGCCGTTCAGGATATCGCATTTGCGTTGACTTACCAGGGAGCGATTGCCAATCGCCAGAAACAGTTTGAAGCAGGCATCACGTATCTGACAGACGCGACAGAACGGTTCCGGATAGTAAACGATATCCGCGGAAAATCCATCGCCTATCATCATCTTGGACTGATTTACATGGATCTTCAGAAACTGGATGATGCCATTCACTACCACGAAGAAAGCTATCAATTCGCCAAACAGTTGAACAATCTGTTCGGGATGTCCATCTCCTTGAATATCCTGGGCACTATTGCCTGCCGCCAAAAAGATTATGAACGTGCTCGGGAATTTCACTCCAAAGGAGAAACCATCTGTCAGAAACTCGGAGATAGCTGGGGTATTTCTCAAGCTAAATCCGGATTGGCAGAGATTGCGATGGCGGTCGGAGATATCGCCATGGCAAAGGATTTCTACCTTCTCAGCATTCAGATCGACGAAAAAATCGGTGAAAACAACCGTCTTCCCAATACATTAAAGAAACTGGCCAACCTGCTTCTCGATGAACATCATTATGAAGAATCGGAGAAATATTTTCTGAAACTCCTCGAAATTCATCGCCGGAATAACGATAAACTGCAGATCTGGGAATGCCTGCATGGCTTGGGAGTTGTCTTTCTGAACCAAAACAGACTGACCGAATGCTGGGACATCATCAACAGTTGTCTGTATGATTCAGCTCATATCCCGGAAATCAAAGACAGGATGCGGTCATTGATGGAGCAACTGGAGATGAAACCGGGGTTCTCACAAACCGATCAGCAGAGCAAATTCAGACGAATCCGACCACAGGATGAAATCGTCTTTGAAATATTGAAATTTGGTACCATGGAGCCGTAAAAGAAACTCCCGTTTATAACGATGGCGTCATTTCCACCAAAGAGGGAATATCATCGGACGCCAATAGAACCTCGCCTTTGCGGAGATACAACGAATCGTGACGATACCAATGGTCTCATTAAAATGGAAATGATCCTTCTGAAAATCCGATGACGTCATGTGTCCTTCCGAATTTGTTCGCGATCCGTGATACCAGATGGATCCACAGCCGATTCCATTACTCCCCCGCTATCTTCAAACCGCGCCAGAATAAAGCATAAGGATGACAGACGGTTTGCATACCGGAGTATATACGGATTGGTGCAGATGCCGTCATGTACCAATCGGCATATTGTTCGCTCCGCTCTGCGAATGACGGTTCGAGCCATATCCAATGCCGCACCGGCTGGCGTATCACCGGGAATGATAAATTCTCGGGATACCTCGATCCTGCTCCCAAATTCATCCATTACCTTCTCCAGATCGCTTACGTGTTTCCCATCGATGGGTCGATATCGGATTTTATTTCCAGGAGTGGCGGCCAGCTCCGTCATCATTTGTATCAGGTCCTTCTGAATTGACACAATAACCGATCTGACGTCGGGATGCCGGGAAATGGAGCGCACAAATCCGAGGATTGCGGTCGCTTCGTCGAGCGTTCCCAGTGCTTCCGGTTGTGGATGATATTTGGGAACACGGCCATCCCCGAAAAGATCGGTCATACCGTCATCGCCGGAACCACTGAACCATTTTGAAGTGGTCATTCCATATCGTTCCCGGTTTGTTGGATAAAAGGTCTGAGCGTCATCGCGTTCATTTTTTGTTCAGAACATGGATGGCCTCGCCCAATGCAGCCTCCACAGATTCCAATAATCCCTCGCTCATCGTGGGATGGGGATGGATTGTCTGGGAGAGATCGTCAAGGAATGCTCCCATTTCAATGGCCAACGCTGCCTCTGCGATCATCTCACTGGCATCCTTTCCGACAATGTAAACGCCCAGAATCCGCTTGGAGTCTGCGTCACCGATTGTTTTGACAAAACCATCCGCAGCACCCAAAGTCATCGCGCGACCCGAAGCAGCAAATGGAAACGTTCCTGTCACCGTCCGGTATCCCTTTGAAATGGCTTCTTTTTCCGACAGCCCAGCCCATGCCAGTTCAGGATCGGTATACACCACAGCGGGAATCACGATGTTATCAAACGCAGCCGGCTCTCCGGCAATCACTTCCGCGGCTACTTTGGCTTCGCGATACGCCTTATGAGCCAGCAGAGGTCCCCCGACCACATCTCCCACTGCCAGAATACCTGGCACACTGGTTTCCATTCGTTCGTTTACGGAAATACAGCCCCCCTTGCTGGTTTTGATGTGGAGTGAATCCAGTCCCAGATCATGGGTATTGGGCGTACGTCCAATGCAGACCAGAATCTGATCCGCCTCCAGCGGGATCTCCTGGTTATCTGAATTCCTGATGATGATTCGGGCAGGGTTTCCGGGTTCCAGTCGGTCTGCCGTGCAACCCAGATGGATCCGTATTCCCAGAGCGGTGAGCCGCTTGGATATCGCCTGCCGAACCTCCGGATCATGAAAGGATAATATTTCCGAGGATCTTTCAAGAATATGCACCTGAGATCCAAACCGCTGGTACACTGATCCCAGTTCGAGCCCCACATATCCGGCTCCGATGATGACCAGCCGTTCCGGAATTTTCGGAGGAGACAATGCGTCCCGGGCTCCGATGATCGTTTGACCATCCACTGGAAACGTGGGGAGCGCGATGGGTACCGAGCCAGTGGCAATCACCGCTTGTTCGAACTCGATCAGAAGCGGGCCGGTATCGGTGAATACTTCCAGTCGCCGGTCCGTCAGGAATCGCGCCTTGCCATGAATCACCTCCGCGCCGTTTTTCTGAGCCAGAAAGGCGACTCCGGTTGTCAGTTGTTTGACAATCTTATCTTTCCAGCTCACGAGACGATGGATATCCAGTCTAACATCCGTGATATCGATGCCCATTCTGGAGACCCGTTGGGTTTCCTCCAGAAAATCAGCAGCATGAATGAGTGCTTTGGATGGGATACACCCTTCGTTCAGGCAGACACCGCCCAGAGACGGAGACTCCTCGATCAAAATCACGTCTTTTTTGAGTTGTGCCAGTCGGATGGCAGCCAGATACCCACCCGGACCACCGCCAATAACAGCCACTTGGCACCCTTTGGAAGATGTTCCGACAACCATTACACTAACCTCATCATTAATAAATCAGGGTTTTCTATCAATTCCACCAGACCGGACATAAATCGAGCGGCTTCCAGCCCATCGATGATCCGATGGTCAAATGACAGGGATAAATACATCCGTTTCCGGGGAAGGATCTCGCCATTCACGACCGCCGGCCGATCCTTGATGGCATGCAATCCCAGAATAGCCAGTTCGGGCTGATGAATAATCGGCGTGGCAAAGACGCCACCCGTCGGTCCGACATTCGTGATCGTAAAAGTCGACCCGCGAAGATCATCCAGCGATATCCGGCGCTCCCGGGCTTTCTGCGCCAGTGTTTCGATCTCTTGAGCCAACGCGATCATGTCCTTCTGATCGGCATGCCTGAGCACCGGGACCATCAGTCCGTCGGGAGTATCTGTAGCAATGCCGATATGGTAGAATTTTTTCAGCAGTATTTCCTGATGGTGTTCGTCATAAGTGGCGTTCAGATAGGGATGCCCTTTCAATCCGATCACGGCTGCTTTGATGAAAAAGGGAAGTATGGTGAATTTGACCGCTTCGTTGGTCAAAACCATGCGTGATTTGATCTTTTTATACAATGTATAGAGTTCCGTGACATCCGCTTCGTCGACATGCGTGACATGAGCGGATGTCTGTTTGCTGTGAATCATATTTTGGGCGATGATTTTCCGAAGATGAGTGACTGGAATCCGCTCAACCGGCTCTCCGGAATCGATCGATCTGGGAGTTGGAGACGCGGGAACATCAGACGCCAGATGCTGGCTCGACGGTGTGGCGGCCGAATCCAATGGGGGAGCGGATATCCGAGGGTGGGACTTGGCCCGTTCAACGTCGTCATCCGTGATCCGTCCACCTTTCCCGGAGGGTGTGACCGTGGTGATGTCAATTCCCAATCTGCGAGCCAAGGCTCGAGTATGCGGCGTCGCCAGAACAGCACCTTCCGGTCGTTTCATGGGTTCCGCTGGAGGCTCCGATGCCGAAGATGGCAGGGGAGTCACCGGTGAAGATGCCGGAGTTGGAGCGGCGCTGGGTGGCGTAACCGTTTCCCCGGCTTCTCCAAACGTGATCAATACACTGCCCACACGAACCGTTTCGCCCGGGCTGAAGTGACGCTTCAGGACTGTGCCTTTCCGGGGGGATGGCAGTTCGACGATCGCTTTGTCGGTTTCCACCCGGACGAACGGCTGATCAACCGCAATGGGATCGCCTTCCTTTACCAGCCATTCCACGAGTTTCCCTTCATGAATGCCTTCTCCCACATCGGGGAATGCAAACTCTATCGCCATACGGATGTCTCCTTTTCCAAGATTAAAAGTCCAGAGTATTGCGAACTGCGGCGACAATGCGTTCCCGATTCGGCAGATAATGATGCTCCAGCAAGCTGTAAGGGAACACGGTATCAAAACCGGTGACTCGCTGAATGGGTGCCAGTAGATGGAGCAATGCCCGTTCGGTGATCATACTGGCGAGTTCCGCACCAAATCCTGCTGTTCGAGGGGCTTCATGGACAATGACCACCCGGCCGGTTTTCTGAACGGACTGCAGCACCGTATCCTTGTCGAGCGGTGAGATTGTTCGCAGATCGATGATTTCAGACGAAATGCCGTCTCGTAACAAAAACTCGTGTGCTTCGAGTGCCGGCCGCACCATGGCGCCGTAACAGATTATCGTGACATCTTTTCCTTCCTTGACGATCCGGGCTTTTCCCAGAGGTTCCTCATAGGGTCCGACGGGAACATCTTCCCGGAATGCCCGGTAAATCCGTTTGGGTTCCATAAAAATCACCGGATCGTTGCTGCGGATCGCGGCAACCAGCAAGCCTTTGGCATCCGTGGGAGTCGATGGGATGACAATCTGAAGACCGGGTGTGTTCGCCAGAATCGCTTCATAACTTTCGGAGTGGTGTTCCGGAGCATGAATGCCACCGCCATAAGGCATCCGGACGACCAGTGGAATCGTGAACCGTCCACGCGACCGGTTTCGCATACGAGCGGCATGTGCGAATATCTGATTGACTGCGGGATAGATGAATCCCATAAACTGGATTTCAGCGACCGGCCGGAATCCGGCCAATGCCAATCCGATGGCCGTGCCGATGATCCCGGATTCCGCCAGCGGCGTATCCATGACCCGGTTCTCCCCAAACTGCTGCACCAATCCATCAGTTGCCCGAAATACGCCTCCGTCAATACCGACATCTTCTCCCAGGATAATCACCCGTTCGTCCCGCTCCATCTCCTCCCGCAGCGCCTGATTCACGGCCTGAACAAGTGTAAGTTTTTCGGTCGGGGATACTTGAGAGGTCATCGGGCGGTCTCCTTTTCGAAAGCGGCTCGCTGTTCCTGCAGGTTCCAGGGGATGGTTTCATACATATAGTTGAAGATGCTGGACGGCTCCTGAACTGGCATCGATTCGAGCTTTATAACTTCTGCCTCGATCTGTCCGGAAATCTCCGCTGTCAGATCCGTTTCTTTCGTTTCGTTCCAGTCGCCTCGGGCGACAAGAAATCTTCGCATCCGATCGATCGGATCGCGTTCTTTCCAGTAGTCAACCAACTCCCGGGGTCGATATTTGGTGTTATCATCCGCAGTGGTATGATCGCCCATGCGGAATGTCAGCGCTTCAATCAGATATGGACCCTTACCGGCCCGGATATGTTCCATGGCCTGTTGAGCGGCGACATAGACGGCCAGAACATCATTTCCGTCGACCTGTACGCCAGGGAAGCCATATGCGTCGGCACGCTGCGCGATGGAGGCTCCCGCGGTTTGTTTCCTGAAAGGCACCGAGATCGCCCACTGGTTGTTCTGGATGTAGAAGAGTGTCCGGGAGCCGAATACGCCTGCGAAGTTCAATGCTTCATGAAAATCGCCTTCCGACGATGCGCCATCCCCGGCAAACCCGATCGCGATGGCATCGCTGTTCTGAAGTTTCAACGCCAGACCAATGCCTGTGGCGTGAAGGAGCTGGCTTCCGACCGGTACTGACACGGGAAGACAGTTGATATCCGGCGGGATGATATTCCCGCGTTCATCGCCTTTCCAATAGGAGTAGATGATATGCATGGGGATGCCATGCCCCATCAATACCCCATGTTCCCGGAACGATGGAATCAGCCAGTCCTGTCTGTTCAGATGTAGAACCAGACCGGCTTGCGCCGCTTCCTGACCGCGCAGGGAGCCGTACGTTCCGATTCGTCCCTGTCTCTGAAGATTGAGTGCTTTTTCATCGAACTTCCGCATCTGGACCATTGATCGATATAATGCAACCAGCCGCTCCGAATCCAGACCGGGAAACAAGGATTCATCCACCATGCCGTCTTTATCGAGGATTTCGATACGTTTTGTTTCTGATCGATGTATGGTTGTGATCGCCATCCATTACCTCCATGATTATCACTACTGAGACCTGACTTTTAGCCGGGACATATCTCACGAGTGTTTTGCCGTTCCACAGAAAACCGCCTGCCGGATGATCGGCTGATCGATGCCGTGGATGAAGAAGCGGGGGTCCCTGACCGGAGTCGGAAATCAGATAACCGGCCAGAACTGCTGATCGTACCAGACTTTTTCTTTCAGTTCGTGATCGATGGCCGTCAGGAGATCCACATGCGAGGATTCCCAGTCTGCGAGCCATTGATACAACTTCTTTTCTCCATCATCTGGAGCGGTCTGTGCACGGTCGGAATAATATTTCACCGCAGCCAGCTCCATCGAAAGAGCAGCGGTAATGGCAGCCGCTTCATATCCGGAACCGGAAATTTCCTTCCGGATCTTCTGAGAGAGAATGACTGCCGCGTAGTCATTCTCCTGTTTGGGTAATGAATCGTCCCGGATATAGCCATCTTTCACGAGATGTTCATACCGGTCGCGCAGGATTTGAATATGCTTGGCTTCTTCCATCGCCATGCTCGTGAAGATTTCGCGTACCGAAACATTTTGAGTGGATTGAGCGACAGACTCGTAGAACGCTCGTCCTTTATACTCCATCAAAATAGCGCCTTTGATGATTTCTTTTGCGGTATTGCTCATTTTGTTTCTCCTTTTTGATGATCAGTCAGAGGATTTCTAAAATCAGATATTAATGTAAAAAGATCACGGCACATAATCAAGGGATCTGAGCACAATTCCTGAAACGGGTTGAACATTTCCGGATGTCGGGGCAGGTTTCAATCCTGCCGAATCGAAACCGATCGACACCGAGCCATCGGTTCAGGATTGAAACCTGCCCCCACATGCAATGGGTGATTGGTACACCCGTGAAATATCAGATCAATGGGTGCAATCATCTCCCGGATCCGAATTGGCTGGAATTCACAAGCACCCGACATGGAGAATCCACCTACATCCGATCGACGACCTGGATACCGAGGATGGTCAATCCGGAGTGAATCGCATGACCCACAGCTTCTGATAACATCAGTCGTGCTTCGGCGAGTGCCTGGGATTTGGCTTTGACGATGGGATATTGCGTGTAAAAGATATTGAATTCTTTTGCCAACTCCCATAAATAGAGCGCAAACCGCGATGGATTGAGATCCTGTGTGGCGGATTGGAGAATATTCGAGAACCGGAGCAGCATCTGGACGACCGACACGGCTTCCGGCTCGGTCAATAACCCGGCATCGATCTCCCCGGCACGAGCGAAATCGGCATTTCGAATCAGTGATTGAATCCGCGCATACGTGTATTGCAGGTAAGCTCCCGTGGTTCCTTCAAAAGACAACGATTTCTCCGGGTCAAAATGGATATCTTTCTGCGTGTTGAATTTCAGGATGTAATACTTGATCGCACCGATCCCGACCGCTTCGGCAATCGTTTCCCGGTCAGTATCCTCCATTGCGATCCGGGAATGATCCATGGTCTGTAATGCCGCTGACTTCATATGATCCATCAGATCGTCTGCATCGACCACGGTTCCTTCCCGGGATTTCATTTTACCTTCCGGCAGGTAGACCATGCCATAACTGAGATGATGGCATCTATCCGCCCATTCATATCCCAGCCGTTTCAGTATTTCGAACAGAGCTTTGAAATGATAGATCTGTTCAGAACCGACAACATAGATCGACTGGTCGATATTCCGGGTCTCAAACCGTTCTACCGCCACTCCGAGATCCTGAGTGACATACATCGAGGTGCCGTCTTTCCGGAGCAGTGCTTTCTCATCCAGACCCGCGGATGTCAGATCGATCCACACGGAGCCGTCTTCTTTGGCGAAAAATACACTCTGATCCAGCCCGGTCTGAACGATTTTTTTCCCTGATTGATACGTTTGGCTTTCATACTGCATCATATCAAATCGGGAGCCGATCCGTGCATAGGTTCCATCGAACCCATCATACACCCATCGGTTCATCCGGCTCCAAAGATCAAGAACCTCCGGATTACCCGATTCCCAGTCGCGGAGCATTGCCCTGGCTTCTTCCATCAGGGATTCGTCTTCCTTGGAAGCCCGGTCGAACAATACATACATCTTGCCCACAAAATGATCGCTTTTCATCCCCGCGCTTTTCGGTGTCTCCCCATTGCCGAAGTGTTTATACGCAACCATGGCCTTGCAGATATGGATTCCGCGGTCATTGAGAATGCAGGCGGAGATCACCGGTTTGCCGCACGCTTTCATCATATTGATGAGCGCCATCCCCAGCACATTGTTCCGGACATGGCCGAGATGCAGAGGCTTATTGGTATTGGGAGACGAGTATTCGATCAGAGTGGCAGGACCGTCCGTCTGCGGCATGTGGCCATAATGGACACCTTCCCGGATCGCCTCCGCCAACACCGTTTGGATCAGCGTGATCGGTTGGATCTTGATATTCAGATACGGACCGGTGGCTTCGATCGACTGGATCCACGGCAATGGTGTGATGGATTGCCTGAGTTTTAATGCGACCTGAGCGGGAGGCAGACGAAGCTCCTTAGCGTACGAAAAACAGGACACACAAAACTCCGCGTCAACCTTCTCCGGTGGAAACAGAAGCGTCGGCTTTTCCAGTTCCATGCCAAATGCCGTGATAACCGCTTCTCGTATCATGTCTGCAATCGATTTTTCGAATTCATAGACCTTCATCCGTCTCTTCCCCTTTCATTCACTTACGTGAACAACTTTCAGGCGTTGTGTCTCTGCTTTCGCACAAAAACTCCCATGAAAAAAATTCCGGAAATAAACCCGCCGATATGCGCCCAGAATGCAATCCCCGCCACTCCTTCCGATTTCATCGTCAACATCAATGCGCCACTATACACCTGGGTGATAAACCAAAGAAACAGATAAATGATCGCCGGTATTTCAAACAGAAGCGGAAAGATAAAAATGGGTATCAGAATGACGATTCTGGAAAATGGGAAAAGAAGGAAAAACGCACCCATCACCCCAGCCACCGCTCCACTCGCGCCAATGGTAGGTATTGAAGTGGATACGTTCAACAGAACCTGGAAGATTCCCGCTGTGACTCCACTCATCAGATAGAACAGAACAAAGTGGAACCGGCCGAGTGTGTCTTCCAGTGTGGCTCCGAACAATAACAAGTTCCACATATTGGCAATCAGATGAAACCATCCCCCATGTAAAAACAGCGATGTCAGAAATGGCAACCATAACCCCGTGGGATCTCCCAGCCAGATGCTATCGTTCAGATGAAAAATGGTTCGGGGAACCAGCCCGAAATAGCTCAACACAGTATCCAGATCCCGCGGCGACAGATATAATTCCGAAATAAACACTGCGATATTCGACAGGATGATGAGCCATGTCATGAACGGAAATCGCTGCCGGGGAATGGTGTTGCGAATGGGAAACATCGTCAGCGTCCGCTAGAATGAAACCGTGCCGAGTCGTTCATAGGCAGGTGGTTCTGCTGTCAGGCGAATGGGATGATGGGTGGAATGGCGGTCTCTGTCCACGTTCGCTTCAATGGATCCGGAATGGTGATATGACATTCGATTACGATAAGACCGGTACGTTCAAGACGATGCTGGGATAAAATCCATGCTCGGTCGAACTTCGCCAAAAATTCATCCACATCCGTTGCCGCCAAGACAATCCGAACCCGGCTGGCTGGATCATTCTCAAACTGAATCGGCTCCTTGTCCGGCGGAACGATCCAACCGTTCTCGTTCCAGTCGAAAATAGATACGTGAGAAAGACGGGAACGGGACGCAAACCAGAAAGGATAGTGATAGTGATCCACATCCGGAATCCGGTTGCTGAAGATGGTCGGGATATCTTCCACGCCTTCCAGATCGAGCTGCAACCGGGTGATGATATCCGGCCGGTATACGATCTTGTAAGGTCCGGCGATGAACAGGTAAAGCTGGAATCCTGCCGTTCCCGTCAGAAGTAGGAGCCCCGCGATGGCGAATGTTTTGTGCAATCGCGTCCATTTCGCGAGTGATTCATAGACCGTCAATGCGCCAATTGCAGCGAAAATGGTCATATACGGGATCATGTAAGCATAATACGGTCCCCGCCAGGGTTCCGGTTTGATCGTCGAAAACGAGGGGATCCAGAACAGCATGAATGCGATCAATGCCGCGTATGCCGGCTGACGCCATCGTGTCACCGCCCGGACCACTCCGATGATCACACATAGGGAAATCGGCGGAATCAGCAGGGGATAGCCATGCGGCTGATAGAAAAAATTCTGTGCGTTATAGAATAACTCCACAAAAATTCCCAGAAAACTCATCACAACCGTCTGAGCCGCTTCCCAGAACCCATTTTCCATGCTGATGAAATGCCGCTGCCGCCAGATCACATACAATGGATTTTTTATAAGAATGATAATCAGTGGAGTGATAACCGCAGCATAACCGGCTCCCAATGAGGCCAGATGCTGGATCATCTCCCGAAATCTCCTTCCGCGATTGGCGAAGTGTCGTAATACGATCACGGTTGCAATCGATGGGAGTATGAATGCAGAGGTGGTGGCGATGTATCCCAGTACACCGATCATCACCCCCGCCATGACCGCACGTATTTTTGTCAACCGGGTCGGCGGAATCACCAGGGTCAGTGCCATCAGGTTGACCGTGGTGATGATCTCGGAAGCAGACATGTGATAGTACCTGTCCCAGATCAACATACACGGCATGGTCGCGATCAGAAGACTGCTCACCAGACCGGTCCAGAGCCCAAATGCTTTCGTGACCAGATACAAAATCGCGACACAGGTGATGGCTCCGGCAACCGCAGCCATTGCCTGATATACGATCCATCGTGTCCCGAACAATGCGATGATCGGGACGGTGAGAGTCGCCAGTCCGGCTTCATCGAATTCGAACAGCCATGGTGAGTGGGGAAGATACAGGATCCCTTTCATGATATCCAAGGACAGAATTGCCTGCCGGGATGCCAGATCGTCGATGTAATTGTTCATGCCATCCAACCGGTACAGACGCGGCATGAGCCCGATGATAAATACCAGCAGCCCGAGCGCGATCCCTTTTTTTACAGACACGGGCGGGATTCCATGTTGATTGTCCGTGTTTATGGCCGGCATACCTCTTTTAAGACCCTCCAATATAAATCGTGTTCGATATTCAGAATTCGCTGCGCCAGGTGTTCGGGATCGTCCTCCGGCAGAACAGATACAACCCGTTGCGCCAGGATTCGGCCCTGATCATATTCCTCTGTGACGATATGCACTGTCACGCCGGTGTATTTTGCGCCACTCCGGATCACGGCGTCGTGAACTGCAGGGCCATACATTCCTTTTCCGCCAAATGCCGGCAGCAGTGCGGGATGGATGTTGATCACGCGATCCCGGTAGGCTTCAATAACGGCAGCAGGCAATTTTTTCATGTAGCCGGCCAGGCAGATGAAATCCACGCCATGACGTCTTAAAACAGTCAACATTTCCCGGCAAAATGTTTCGGGAACGGGATGCGTCTGATGGGAGATATGATATACCGGGAGGTCATGATGACGTGCTTTCTCCAGGATACCGGAACGGGAATTGTTCGATATTACACATACCACCTCCGCAGGGAGATCCTTGCGCTGAATGGCCTGGCAGATCGCTTCCATATTCGTACCGCTTCCGGAACCCAGGATCGCAATCCGGGGCGATCGCCGGGAGATGGTGGACGATTTAGCGGCAGGGATTTGAATCGATGGAGATGTGCCATCGGGTGAACGCCCGGTAAAATGAACGCCAGGGGATCGGCAGACGGATCCGATCCGATACGCGCAAATCCCCTGATTCGCCAGTAGCTCTTCGACAATTTCCGCATTTTCATTCCGGCACAGCATCACCATCCCGATGCCCATATTAAATGTCCGGGCCATCTCATTCTCGGAGATGTTCCCAAGTATCTGGATATGGCGGAAAATGTCCGGGACCGGCCAGGTTTCTTTCCGGATAATGGCGCCGAAACCGTTGGGGAGAATCCGGGCGACATTCCGGATCATCCCTCCGCCCGTGATATGTGCCATTGCATGAATCATCCCGGTCCGCCGGATGTACCGCACGTCATCGGTGTAGATCCGGGTTGGCTTCAGAAGCACATCTCCCAGGGGCTCTGAAGATCCGTCCAGCGGACGCTCCCATGGAAATCGATTCCGGTCATGGAAGATCTTTCGAATCAGCGAGTATCCATTGGAGTGGATTCCGGATGACGGGAGTCCGATGATCGTGTCGTTCTCCGAAATGTTTTCCGGAGCATACAATGCATCCCGTTCCGCAATCCCGACGGAAAACCCGGCCAGTTCGTATTGCCTGGGATGGAAGAATCCCGGTAATTCCGCGGTTTCTCCTCCGATCAATGCGCATTGTGCCTGCTGACATCCCGTGATGATGCCGTTTATCACGGCCGTATGCGTTTCCATGTCCAGCTTTCCGGTCGCCAGATAATCCAGGAAAAACAAAGGATCGGCGCCAGTGACCAGAATGTCGTTGACATTCATGGCCACCAAGTCCATGCCGATGGTGTCGTGGCGATTCATATCCATGGCCAGTTGCAGTTTCGTTCCGACGCCATCGGTGGATGCAACTAATATGGGATGTTTGTATTTCCGGGAGGAGATATCAAACAAGGCTCCGAACGACCCGATCTCTCCCATCACACCTGGATTCCGGGTGGTGACGGTCAAGGGTGCGATGCGTTCAATAAATGCATCCGCGAGGTCACGGTCCACGCCGGCGAGTTTATAGGTCAATGCGTCCGGTTCATGCTGCACGATCCATGTCCTCCCGCTTTTACCGTGCCGGGAATATCGGAAACATTCCGGGGAGGGATGCGATCATGTTGATTTCAGGAACGGGGTCCGGCAGCGCGCAGGAACGCGTTTCGATCCGTTACCCGCGCCAGACCGGTTTCATAGGAGATCTTCCGGTTCTTGTACAGATCGATGAGTCCCTGGTCCATGGTCTGCATATCTTCCTTCCGGCTGCCCTGGATCAAACTGGTCAACTGATGGGTTTTCCCTTCCCGAATGACATTTGATATCGCCGAGTTGCAGAACATGATCTCGACCGCCGGGATTCTGGCGTCATTGTGAATCGTTGGCAGAAGCTGCTGCGAGATGACTCCCCGGAGTGACACGGATAACATGACACGGACATGTTCCTGTTCTTCCGCCGGGAACACATCGACCACCCGGTCAATTGTTTTGACTGCGGAGTTGGTATGGACCGTGGCAAAAACAAGGATTCCGGTCTCCGCAGCGGACAGCGTCAACTGAGTGGTTTCCAGATCGCGCATCTCTCCGACGAGGATGATATCCGGATCTTCGCGGAGTGCGGCGCGCAGAGCGGAAGCGAACGACATGCTATGCTGGCCGACTTCCCGCTGGGTGATGAGGCATCCGCGGTTATTGTGGACGAATTCAATCGGATCTTCGATGGTGATGATATGTTGCTTGCCGCGCCGGTTGATGATGTCGATGATGGCTGCCAGTGTCGTGCTTTTTCCGGAACCGGTGGCACCGGTGATCAGCACGAGGCCACGCTCCAATAGAGCAAACCGGCTGATGGAAGGAGGCAGTCCCAGTTCTTCGATGGTGCTGGGTTTGTCCGGGATCACCCGGAAAACCGCGCCGATACCATGACACTGATGGAACATCGTCACCCGGAACCGGGAAACATTCGGGAGCGAATACGCAAAATCGATATCCAGGTTGTCGAGGAATTTATCCCGATTGGTTTTGGATAGGATTTCGAGGAGAATCTCGCGTCCTTCCTGTTCATCAACGCTTTTTTCCCGGACATTGGTCAATCGACCATTGATTCGGACCATGGGTCGGGCTCCGGTCACGAAGTGCAGATCCGATCCCTTTAATCTGATGACGTCCTGTAAAAAATCATCTATCGCTGCCACAGTACTACCCTCTGCGTTTTTCTTTGTGTTTTTCGGCATCGACGACCGATCGTTGGGCCAGTTTCATATTCAGACACATTTCTTCGAAATGGCGTTGATCGTGCGCATTCGCATAGGCTTCCTCATAAGTGATTTTGTGATCCCTCACCAAGTCGAACAGGTGGTCGTCCATGCTTTGCATTCCCATCGCGCGGTTCATCTGAATCACACTGGGAATCTGGTAGGTCTTACCTTCGCGGATCAGATTGGTAATGGGAGGGCTTCCCAGCAGGATCTCACAGGCCAGAATCCGGGTTCCGCCGAGGGATGAGCGAAGCAGTTGCTGGCAGATGACGCACCGGAGGGATTCGGATACCATGGATCGGATCTGGTTTTTCTGATGACCGGGGAAAACATCGATGATTCGATCCAGAGTTTTGGGAGCGGATAAGGTGTGCAGGGTTCCCAAGACCAGGTGTCCGGTTTCTGCGGCGGTGATGGCCATGGAGATCGTCTCCAGATCACGCATTTCCCCCACCAGAATGATGTCCGGGTCGGCTCGAAGCGCTTGACGCAAAGCAACGGCAAACGAACGCGTATGGGTGCCGACTTCACGCTGGTTCACCATGCAGCGGATATTGGTGTGCATGAATTCAATGGGATCTTCCACCGTGATGATATGCTTTTCCTGCGTCCGGTTGATCAGATTGATCATGCCGGCCAGAGTGGATGATTTCCCGCATCCGGCCGAGCCGGTTACCAGGATCAACCCGTTGTTGTGTTTCACCTGTTCGGATACAACGACCGGCAATCCCAACTCCTTCAAGGTCGGCACGCGAGCGGGAATGATGTGAAAATTCGCATCCAGTCCGCGTCTCTGACGGAATATATTCACCCGAAATCGAAGCCCATTGCTGGCGGTATATGAGAAATCCAACTCCCTGCGCGTATTCAGAATGATATTCTGCTGCTGTTCATTCATGATCTCCAATAACAACCCACGTGTCACTTCAATGGGTAGTATTTCATTTGTGAGTGGCATCAGATCACCGTGCAGGCGAATCAATGGAGGAGAACCCGTGGAGATGTGAACATTCGATGCACCGCTCTCGGCCGCTTTAATCAATAATGCTTCTATTTTTGCCATCACCCAATCCAATCTCTTTCAGTTATTGGAGGTTATTTTACGGCCCTATTTAATCATGAATTGATTTGAAAATCCAGATTATTTCCGTGAAGAAATAACCTTTTTAACAGTTCCCAACACCATAACCGGCTGACCGCGGTCATAATACGAGTGACCGTGGCCACAATATGAGTTGGCCGCGGTCATAATATGAGTTGCCGCGGTCATAATATGAGTTGCCGTGGTCATAATACGAGTTGCCCGCGGTTATAATACGAGTTGCCGTGGTCATAATACGAGTTGCCCGCGGTTATAATACGAGTTGCCCGCGGTTATAATACGAGTTGCCCGTGGTCATAATACGAGTTGCCGTGGTCATAATACGAGTTGCCGTGGTCATAATACGAGTTGCCCGTGGTTATAATACGAGTTGCCCGTGGTCATAATATGAGTTGCCGCGGTCATAATATGAGTTGCCGTGGTCATAATATGAGTTGCCGTGGTCGTAATACGAGTTGCCGTGGTTATAATACGAGTTGGCCGCGGTCATAATATGAGTTGCCGCGGTCATAATATGAGTTGCCGTGGTCATAATATGAGTTTCCGTGGTCGTAATACGAGTGACCGTGGTCATAATACGAGTTGCCGCGGTCATAATACGAGTTGCCGTGGTCATAATACGAGTTGCTGCGGTTATGATACGAGTTGCCCGCGGTCATAATACGAGTTGCCGTGGTCGTAATACGAGTTGGCCGCGGTCATAATATAGCTGGTGATCATTCTCAAACGGATGTCAACGGGTATTGGATGGGGTGATCGGAATGTGGAAGGGCACGTATTCGGGATCCTTCATTACCTCTCCCCCGGGAGAGGGTCGCTGGTGAAAGCAGCATGGATCAACCCAATAACATGGCTGGTGGGGTGAGGGAAATTGTCCAATGTTGTCGCTCCGCCCCTGCTGAATCGATGCGTCACCCTGGCTGACGGGGTGGGAAATCTTACCACTCTAAGGGAATAAGACATCCGATGCGCCGGGAGGTTCATCAAATCCCGATTCCTGCAATAGTGCAACGGCAGATGCGGCATCTCCCGTTTTAATATAGAGTTGAACCAGCATTCCAATGAGCTGTTTCCGGTATCCGGATTGCATGAACCGCTTGGAAATCGCTCCTGACATCATCCGTGCCTGCTTCCGTATCGTTTCCAGACAAGCTTCACAAATCCGTTTCGATTCGTTCATGTCACCTTTCCGAAAATAGACCTCCGCCTGAAGCACGCCAAATGCCGTATGGAATGGTTCGAGTTTGCGATCCGCGGAGATCCGGAACCACGCGTCGAGATCCTGCTGTACCTGCTCCCAATTCATCATCCGGCAATGATATGCCAATTGCTCGCTTCGGATTTCGGCGGCAATGAGTAAGCCTTGGTTTGCCACATTGTCTGTGAAAAGCTGATTCCACCGCAATAATCCCGTGGTGTCATCTCCCAGAAAAATGGTGATCCAGGATTGCCATCGCGCCAGTTGATCCTTGGCCAGAACAGACTCGATCATCGCGAGTCTGGTTTCCCAGTATTCGATGATTTGGTTTGCCGGCGGCAAGGATTCCATCCGTCCGGACTGCATGGCGATAACCATCATGCGCAGGCGGAGGCAATCGGTGAGGATTTCCAGAAGGGGATTGGAAATTTTTTTCAGAAGATGTGTATTCCTTTGTAACTGAAACCGGACGGCTCGATAATCGTTGAGATCCGCAAGCAGCATCCCCAGGTGGTACCGGACCAGAATTTCATCGCCATGCGCTTCCATCGCCTTGGTTTCTTTGATGGATTGCGCAAAATACCGGATGGCTTTCGTAAACTGACCGCCATGCCAGAGATCCTGACCGATCCGATGCAGGTTGTCCGAAACCAGACTCCGGTCTTCGAATTGACGAGCCAGTTTGAGTGATTCCTCATGACAGGCCAGTGCGTGGTCAATATCGCCCTGAAACCGGCAGAACTCACCCTGATTGGATCGGATGACCGCACGCGCCAGCGGATAATCGATACTGTCCGCCAATGTGAGCCCTTTCCGGAAGTATTGGTTCGCCAGCGTGCTGTTTCTCAGATGATAATGAATCAATCCCAGGTTCGAGAGCGATCGTGTCAATCCCTGTTTATCCCGGACTTTCTGGCATAGGTCCTTGTACTCTTCGATAAACCGGGATGCCTGGATATCACGGCCCATGGAGATCAGCAACACGGCCAGATTGTTCAATATGGCGGTCTGGCTTGGAAGATCGTTGGAGGTTTTGGCCAGGCGCAGCGCTTCCGTGTATTTTTCGATCCCCAGGGAGTTATCCCCGAGATTGGAATGGATGATCCCCATATTATACAAGCACTTGATCTGCGACTCCACATCCCCGAGCTGAGTCCAGATTTCGAGCGATTTTTCATTATAATCCACCGCTTGCCGGAATTGACCCCGGGTCATGGCGACGATCGCCAGCTTGTTCAGCGACATTCCCATGAACGGGAGATTGTTTGAATGGGTTGCAATGTCCAGCAACATCTGGTAATCCGCCAGTGCCAGCGCCGTTCGGCCTGTCTCCTCATATACATCTCCCCGAAGGCTGTAACTATAGAACAACAGCTTTTCATAGTTCTGGATCAGCGGCTGATATTCGGGATTGACCAGCAGATCGATCGCCTGTGTGAACAACTGGATCGCCTGCGCGGGTGCATAGGCATTCTTTGAATTGACGCCAGCCAGGAAGAGATATTTGGGAGCATACTGGGGAAGATCCGATGCTTGCCAGTGACGCGCCAGCGCTTCGACTTCTGCTTCGCTGGACTGGAGCTTCGCGTAATACTGTGCCAGTTTCCGGTGATAGATCCGTCTGCGATGCGACGATAAATCCCGATACAGGACTTCCTGAACCAACTGCTGCTCGAACTCCAGATAATCATCCCGCTGGCCACGCCGCTCCACAATAATTCCGGCTCTCAATAGATCGGTCAGATCATCCAGCAACTGTTCCGTTTCAGATATTTCCAATGAACAAAGCATCTGATAGGTGAACCCTTTTCCGGCAACCGCGGCCCATTGCAGCAGACGATGCGCGGATTCTGAAAGATGTTCGAGCCGCCGGTTGACAATCGCTTCAATCCCGGATGGCACTTCAAGAATGCTGAATTCCAGCGTCGTCATATCCGCTTTGATGATATTATTGACGTTTAACTGAAGCATCCACTGGCTGCTTTTTCGGAAGAGGATCCGTCGCTGGAGCAGGTCTTTGACGATTTCCACGATGAAATAAGGATTTCCCCCTGTCTGATCGGATAACCACGCCGCAAATCGTCGATGATGGTCATCGGTTCCCAGCATGCTCTGGAGCAATTCCTGGATCTCGTCAATCGATAACGGTGCCAGTTCGAGATGAATCAGGGAATCCAGGATGGATTCCCGATTGGCGACGTAATCCCCAAACGGACCACCGGGGATCTCCTCCGGCCGATACAATCCAACGAGAATAATGGGGGCATGGTCGTCCGGTTCGGCCGGATTGAATTCCGTGAGATATTTCAGGAGCTGAAACGCATCTTCATCGATCCACTGAAGATTATCCATGAAGATGAGCAGGGGGTGGTCCTGTGCGAAACGGGCGAGAAGTTTTCTCACCGAAACAAACAACCGGCGGCGTTCATCTGCCGGGGATACCTGTTCCGGCTCCGGAATATCCTGTATCACTTTGAGGTGATTGAATCCGGAAAAGACCCGAGCCAGAATTCTGGCATCGTTCTGCACATAGTGCCGTTGTTCGGCGGTATCTTTTTTCCAGAGCAGGGCACTCATGGAATCCATCAGATCCGCGAATGCACGGTAGGGAAGATTTTCACCGGGAAAACACCGGGCAATGAATACTTTGGTTTCGGTCATCCGCGCCAGCCGTACGATTTCCTGCATTAACCGGCTTTTCCCCATCCCGGCTTCACCTGCGACCAGAACAGTGGTCAGACCTTTCCGGTCATCGGCATGGAACCGGTTCAATAACGTCTGGAAAATCGCTTTTTCGTGTGTTCGTCCGACAAACGCCGGCTCCAGAAATGAATCTGGGGTATAGCTCTCGCCATCGCTGACAATTTCGATGGATAACGTATCACCGGTAATGAAACTGGCCAATTCATCACAGCGCCTTCGAAGCTCCAGTGCAGTCTGATACCGGCGGGATGATTCTTTCTGGAGCAGCCGCAGGATGATCTGCTCCAGATCCGGTGGAATATCGGGATTGATCTGACGGGGAGCCGGTGGATCTTCATCGATCTGCTTCATCATCAGATCCATTGGATTCTGAGCGCCAAAAGGGAGCTGGCCGCACAGCACTTCATACAGGATGATTCCGAGGGAGTATAAATCCGAGCGGTGATCCAGTTTTTCTCCCCGGCACTGCTCCGGAGACATATACGCAAGCGTTCCGATAACGACCCCGGTACGGGTCATGGCCATCGATGTGTCGATCTCCCGTGCGAGCCCAAAATCCATGAGCTTGGCTTGACCCGTGAGCGTGACCATGATGTTCCCTGGTTTGAGATCCCGGTGGATCAGCCCATGGGTGTGAATGTAGTGGAGGGCATCGCAGATCTCCGATATAACACGATAGGTTTTTTCCAGACGGTGGAGTGCTCTCTGTTCTGCATTGCCAACCATTATCTGCCATTCTGAAAGATAATTCCACAAATCCGTCCCTTCCACATATTCCATGGTGAAGTACGGCGAATTGTCGTGCATTCCATAATGGTACACTGAGACGATATTGGGGTGATTCAATCGTGCGATCGCCCGGAATTCCCGCTGAAACCGATACATTCCGGATGCGGTCTGCATGAGGAGCGTTTTCAGGGCGATCAATTGCTCGTTCTGGGGATCTTTAACCAGGTAGACCTTCCCCATTCCTCCCTTACCCAGTAACCGGATGATCTGAAACCGATCAATATATTTATCGTTGCTGACATCAGACATGCTGAAGAAGAATAATCTTTCCGGGAGACTATGGCAAGCGGGGGATTTTGGGCTGCGGCTGGCCGTTCAGGTTGATGATTTAGTATGGATAAACCGGGATCGTTGAAATGCATATTCTGCGTTTTTCCGATCGCCTTGGCGTTCATACACCACGCCGATATTATTCCACAGATCCGCGAAGATGGGTTTCACCGGATTCAGTTCTACCCGCCCCAGATGCGGCGGAATCCGATACTCCAGAATGTATCCGACCGCATCGGACACATCATCAAATTCGATCATTAACGTATGATCGACATCCGAATACATCACAGCCACCGTATCCGGAGGGTTTTGGATTTCCGGAGCGAACTCCGGACGCGCAGGAAACTGCACATATCCCCAGGGCGTGGGATTCGAGGTTCCGGTGGGAGTAAGGAAGGATCCCCGAAATTCCATTTTCCCCAGAAACGTCAGATGCCGTGTCGTGGATCGCTCGAAAAACAGAACGCGGCCCGTGCGCACCCCCGCCTGAAACTGCTCCATCGCTTTCTGAAACTGTCCCAGTTTGTAATAAATGATCCCCAGATTGCTGTGCGTATCCGGACTCCAAGGATCCTCCCGGACACCGCGTTCAAGAGCGGTCTGGGCTTCCGGGAGCCGGTTCAGGCGATTCAGTACAACGCCCAGATTGTTCCATGCGTCCGGGAATACGGGATCGATTCGAGTCGTTTGCTGATACATTCCGACCGACTCCGTCAGCATCCCCAGTTTCTCTAAAACAACACCCATGTTGAACAGGATGTTTCGGAACGCCGGATGCTGTTTGTGAGCCGATCTGAGCATTTGCAGAGCCTGGTCGTAATCACCCATCTCGGACAATACAAATCCCGCATGGTATCCGGCATCATAGTCTCCGAACCATCGGTGTGCCGCGGTAAAATAACGGGCAGCGGATGGGTAATCCTTGCGCAGTTCCGCCAGTGTGCCCCGGCCGACAAGGATTTCGTAATGGGCACGAACCCCCCAGAGCGTCACCAACATGGCAGCTCCCAGGAGACAGGATGTTTTTGAGAGAAACGACCCTGGCGTGGCGATGGGCGTGCGAGCCGGAGTTCCGTGCAGCAACGAACCCGAAAGTGCCGCGATCAGCAGCAATGGCACCGGATTCCGGAAGTTGGAACTGAATCCGGCATGAATCGCGGTGGCTCCGATCGCCATCAGCGCCATCAGGCAGAATAAACGACGCTCGGGTCCGGCGTGAAGCGGGATCCGGATGCATTGATGGAATAGTGTGGACAGGAGCCAGACCATGCTCAGAAACCCAAACACACCGGTTTCCGCTGCAACCTGGAGATAGTCGTTATGCGCCTGATCGACGACGACCTCTTTGCCTGACAGGCGAATCTCTTCTTCCGATCGATATAGCGGATACACATACTGGAAATTGCCGGCGCCGATCCCCCATACGGGAGCATCCTGGATCATCCGGCATGTTGATGACCAGACCAGCACCCGGAACCGGTTCGTTCCCCGCCCGATATCCGTGATCGATAACCAGCGGTCTCGTATCACCGGAAAACCCGCCATCACGCTCCCCATGATGAGCCCAAGAAGGATCCATGACCATGTCCGTTTCCGGTTTTGAAAATAGCCTCGCCATCCCAGAACCAACAGCACCAGTCCGGTTCCGCCGATCATCCCGATCCAGGCTCCCCGACAAGCGCTGAACACCAGTAATATCGTGCCGGAAAACGCACTGATCGCTCCGGTGATTCGTTTTGCCAACCGGTGGGAGGTGAATGCCCCGTAAAGTGATATTGGAATCTGTATGATCAGAAACTGAGCGATGAGGTTTCGATGCCCGAATGTGGCGGATGGATCCGGAATCCCGGGATACCGGTTCCACCCGATACCGAATACCGCGCCGATACCGATCATGGCAACGATAATTCCGGTGATGGAGACACTCAGTGCCCACTTTTCGCGTTGTGTGTCGGATTGAAGCAACAGGCTCCCGGCGGCAAGCCACACACCGGCTATCCCGATTGCCATGATCGTTTCGATAGCGGACCACACATGGCCACTGACGAACACGGAGATGATATGCGCCAGCCAGAGTGCGGCAAATGGCATGGCGACTGTCCGATAGGGTGGCGACCGCTTGACCGGATGAGCAGCCAGACAGATCAAAAAGAGAGCAGCAAACAACACTCCCACAGACCATTTCGGAAAAACGAATGGATCTTTCAATCCGGGAATGACGATCACGCCGATCAGGATGGTGGCTGCCTGGAACAGAGTGGTCATGTGAGGGAAGAGAAGTGAAAAAGAGAGAAAAGAGAAGAGAGAAAAGAGAAGAGAGGAGTGAAAAAAAGACGGAAAATCAACTCGCCCCGTCGCCCCTCTCCATTCATGGAGAGGGGTTGAGGTGAGGTAAAAACATCAAAATAGTGAATAAATCGAACGATCACGGTCCTCCGCCGAAGCTGAAATAGCCGTATCGTCCGATAATCTCGGTGATTCCGGGATCCGTCAATGCCGCATACCAGTTAATTCCAGTGATGGTGGTGTCGATATGGGGCCATTTGAAACTGGGAATGGCCATGAATGTCGTCAGGCTGTGGGGTGCATATTCATTCTGGTAGTAGTCAAATTCGGTAAAGGATGGCAGGAAGTAGAGCTGGTCGTAACAATCCAGAATCACGAACAGCGGAGAATCCGTGATCGGCGCTGACGTATTGTTGCAGACGGATACCGCACAATAACAGTCATCGCCTTCGTGGAAGAATCCCGATGGCATCATAATTTCCGTTCCCAGGTAATCACATGCGGGAGTCGGTGTCATCGTGACTGTGGGTTCCGGGCTTGCACTCGGGGAAGGCGTCGGAGTGGCTGTCGGGATGCGCGTGGGTGTCGGAGTCGGGGTTGGATGAATATACGTGGTCGTTGCATCCGGCGACTCCGGTGCGGCTTCGACATTGCCCGATCCATCGGTTGCGATCGTATAGAACGCATACGCCCCTTCACCTCCGGTTTGGGTTGTATCAAATGAGATCGGGCTTTCAGTGAACACCGATCCATACCGGGTCCATCCCGTTTGATCTTTATTGTAGTAGAGTTCCACATATTCGACACCGCTGGATGTATCTGATGCACGGTAAGGGATGTCGAATTGAGAGTGGATCACAATGGGCGGAAGAGCTTCGGCATACGATACGGGAGGCTCCATATCCGCTGGCGGCTGATAGACATCGGGGGATTCGTCGATTCCCACATCCGCCAGACCGTCTTCACCGGGACGCGCATCTCCCTCAAAATCTTCCAATGGAATGGCATCCAGTGCAGCCCGGTCGATGGCGGCAGATCCGTTCTGGAGGTGATAATCATGGATTTCGTACGGATCCTGGATGTTTACCAGGTTTCGTAAATCGCCCAGGACGGTGAGGGTTGTCGATGAATTCGCTATGATCACGCTCATTCTCATCTGGTTGGTGTTGGGATTGATCAGCATACCCGCCAGTTCGTTATCGGTAAATCCGGCATCCAGGTCGGTCAGTGTCGTTGTATGTGTGACCGGATTGTATTCCGGTTGAACGCTCCAGTTCCCGTCCCATCCATCCATGAACATGGGATTTCCGCTGATGGTATCCCGGGCTTCACGGACATTGAGATTGATATCCATCGCTCCGGTGTATACCTGAGCGGTATAGTAGTCATAATAATCGCCATCCGGATTATCAAAGAACAGGCAGTGGGATACGAAGGAATTATCTGTTTCGTTGGTATTGTGGACGGCATGACTGACGTTCCCGCTGAATACTGTGTTGACAATGGTAAAATCGGTTAATCGTTCGCAGTAGATACCACCGCCGGATGAGGTGTTCGCCTGATTGGATGCGATATTGCAGTTTGTGATAAACAACGTGGAATCCCGGCTGAAAATAGCGCCTCCGGATTCGGCGGTGTTCCCGGCGAGAATGGTATTTATGAGATACGATTCCGCTCCGGTTGCACGCTGATCATTGGAGGTGGCATCCCGGGAGACGAGATCGGTGATTTCGCTGGAGTGGATTCCGCCGCCGGTTAGTGCGGTATTCCCGACAATACGGGTCTGCATGAGATTCAGCGTGGTATTTCCAATGAAAATGCCGCCTCCTTTTCCGGAATCATTCCCGACGATCAGAGTCTGTGTCAGTGAGGGTCCCGGTCCGCTGACGCGCTGGTCAGTGATAGCCATATCGCGGGAGGTCATACTCATATTCGGCCCCGTACCCAGACCGCCGCCCGTCATCCCAGACTGATTGGCGTAGATAGAACAGTTCAGTATCTTGATCGCGGAGTATCCACAGTAGATGCCGCCTCCGGTTTCCATCGCTTCATTTCCAATGATTCGGCAATTGATGATCCCATTGGTATCATCGGCCAGAGAACAGTAGATACCGCCGCCATAGGCGTCTTCGTACACGCCGCCCGCATTGCCGCCGGTAATGATGAATCCATCCAGATAGGCCTGGGTTGTATTGATGAAGGTGACCACGTGGAAGGCGGGTTCTTCTTCGCCGCTATCCTGTCCGTTGATCCGGGTCGGGTGAGTCGTGTAATCCCGTTCATCGAGACTTTCTTCTGTTCCGGTGAATCCTCCGTACAAAGAGACACCGCTTCGCATGTCAATGGCTTCATGATATTCGCCTTCGGCCACCCAGATATCGGTAACGTGATACGTTTCCGCGACATCCAGAGCAATCGTCAATGAACGGAATGCATCTTGCCAGGTGGTACCGATTTCCAGCCCCGTCGCATTCAGATTGACATGGATCACCGGATCCGGATAACTGCTGATGATCACCGTAGTCTGATCGGGTTCTTCGGGAGCTGTTTCGATGTTCCCTGCCTGATCGACGGAAATCGTATAAAAATCGTACCGGCCGTTCCCTCCGGTGATCAGTGTGTCGAATGTGAAATGCTCGCCGGGTGGTGTCTCGTTGTATAAAATCCAGGTTCCGTCATTCAATCGATAGTAGAGCTGAATGGTCGCCACGCTGCTTTCTCCATCCAGTGCCATGTAATCGATCGAAACGGGATTGGCGATGTAATGAGCGGCGAGTGGCAAGACTTCGGAGATGGGCGGGATGAGGTCGGGTGCCGGGAGGAAGGCAGGATCGGCTTCGTCCATACCCATATCCACCAAGCCGTCTTCACCTGGCCGGTCGTCGCCATCGAAATCCACCATTGTGGCGGATGAGGGGTCGCCACGGTCCAACGCCGCAGAGGCATCCTGGAGATGATAATCGATCAGTTGGAACGTGTCGCCGGAATGCACCCAGCCACTCACGTCACCGACAACCACAATGGTATGGATGTCATTACTTGTTATCAGACTCTGCAGCCGGTTGGCTGTATTGGGTTGCACGAAAAGATCCTGTAACTCGTTCTCCAAAAACGTTTCACTATCGCAGTAAAGGGTTGTCCGGTTGGTCTGGGGATCGTATCTGGGAGGCGCGGTCCATGCGTTTGTCCGCCCCATGATGAACCGGGGATCACCAGCGTGATTGTTGGTGGCGTATTCCACATTCATATCGATATTGACGGCACCCGTGAAAAGGCCGTGATTGATTCCCCAGAAATCGCCATCCGGATTCGTTCCGAACAGGTTGTTATGAAGCATGGAATAGGAGAAAACGCCATTATCATAGATCGCGATACCGGTGTTCTGGTCGATGATATTGTTCGAAAGTGAAATATCGTTATCAGTGCTGAAAAAGCAACCTCCGCCAGACGTCCCCGCATTTCCGGCCAACGTGCTGTTGGTCATGGCCATGGTCGCATCCTGATCGCCATATATACCACCTCCGCGGCCGTCTGACCGATTTCCTGCCACGACGGAGTTCTGGATGATGCCCTGACAGCGTTGGCCGGTAAAGAATCCGCCACCGTCCTGCCCTCCGTCATTCCCTGCCAGAATACACCCGCTCAAATCTGCCACCGATCCGTTATCCAGAAGCATTCCGGCACCATTTTCCTGACTTTCGTTGGCAGCGACCACGCAGGTACTCAGGAATGCCTCCGCATCATACAGTGATATTCCACCACCTCCGGCCATTGCCTGGTTTCCGGCGATCAGGGAGTTGCTGATGGAGACGGATGGTCCGGAGGCACGCTGATCGTTCGAGGTGCTGTCACGGGACGTCATGGCGGATATGGAAGCGACTCCCGAAGGTTCTTCACCGGTCCCGGTACATGAGAGGCCGCCACCGAACAGGCCGGCGGCATTATCTGTGATCCGGCAGTTGCTCAGAGACGGGACTGTGGAACTCCCGGCACAATAAACACCACCCCCGTATTGACCGGCTGTATTCTGCCGGATGATGCAATTCTGAATCGTCGGAGAGGCATCGACGTACATGCCACCGCCGTTTTCTTCCACGTTCCCATTGATAATGGTGAAACCGGAGATCACACAATGCGCATTTTCACCGTTATGAAAATAAAATCCACGCCCGGAATTCATACAGTCGATGATGCATGTTTCCGGTCCATTTTCAGAAACGACCGTAATCTGTTTTCCTGAAGGATCGATGTTTCGGTTGCCCGGACCAGTATAGGTTCCATCAGAAACCAATACCGTGTCCGACGCCGATGCCGCGTTGATCGCGCTTTGAATCGTGGTGTATTCTGCCGGAACACGCAGAATATCTGCCATTGTATCGACGGGAACAAAAAGAAATATGAGGATGGAAAGATAAGCAAATGCAAATCGCTTCATAAAACCTCCTTAGAACAGAAAACCTCGGAAAGATAATTCGATTTTACAATATATTTATTGACGACAAAAGAGAATTCTAAAAATATTGTTGATAATTATCCCCGCGATGGTGCAGATGTCGATTCTGTTCGTGAGATTTTCGTCTTTGGGGGACATGATGAGCGGGAGAATGCCACTGACAGTCCATGGTCAGCGACAGAGTTGGCGATGCAGGATTATGAAACACTTTCCATATTCTATACTTTGTTACCAATTCGAAAGAGTCGTGGAGAGAGATAATCGGATGAAGATTCACTGAAATTGCGGGAGAATCCGCTTTCCGTTGCCATGAACAGATACTCCCGCTGTCTGAAATGATGCGTCGATCAGATCATGTTTATCCTAATGTCTTATCTGACCTTGAATATATAATCATGAGTGGCATTGTCGCTGCTGCTGGTGTGGAAATGCCAGTAGACTTCCACTCCGGTATTATCCATGGCAGATTGACCCGACCAAGCTCCGGAGTCGTCATAGGTGCTGAAGTGGCGGTTATTGTAATGACCATTGATATCATACCATGTGCTGTTGCTGTATCGGTAAAAATCAAAATTCCGGGGAGCGGCATCATAGCGCTTGGAAGAGGTCCAGGCATTGATGAACGTCTGATTGAATCTCAGTTTGACGTAATGATAGGAGACATCGGCATTGACAAATAACAGTTCATGGTTTCCGTTCGACAACATTGTCCGGATTATGGTATCGCTGAGTTTGGCATTGACATTGTTATGTGTGGGAGTCATGAGTTCGCTTATATTCAGGCTTCCGGTTGTCCAGACGACGGTATTCGTTCCGGCGACCGCTTTTTCGAATACGGTCCAACCCCCTCCATCCGTTGTCATATCACAATAAGCCTGGAATGCGGCTTCACCGCTGGAGCCATCCGGATCCAGCCAGTAAACGCCATCGCCATTGGAATATCCTGAGTTCAGTATCTGAAGACAGCTCGTAGCCGGCCGGTTGGAACTTCCCAGGGGTGACACCAGCGGGTTCCACGCAACGCCATCACACAATTCGAATGAACCTTGATGCCAGCGGAGTGATCCTGCTTTTTCCGGTGTACAGGGATCGGTATCATCTGCGATCTTGATACTGCCTCCGACATCGAGTTTAGCGATCGGAGCGGTCACGCCGACACCGACACGCAAACTGCTGTTGTCATAATATATATCGGCACCAGCGCTCGATCCATTGTCGTTATATATGACCTGCATGTCATCTCCTGCGATGGGACCAGCCGGTCCTTGAACGCCCTGCTCACCAGGAATGCCCTGTGGTCCGGCAGGTCCAATCGGTCCCTGGATACCCTGTTCCCCGGCGAATCCTTGAGGACCCGTGGGTCCAGTGGGTCCTTGAACGCCCTGCTCACCAGGAATGCCCTGTGGTCCGGTAGGTCCAATCGGTCCCTGGATACCCTGTTCCCCGGTGAATCCTTGAGGACCCGTGGGTCCAGTGGGTCCTTGAACGCCCTGCTCACCAGGAATGCCCTGTGGTCCGGTAGGTCCAATCGGTCCCTGGATACCCTGTTCCCCGG
>CAZELM010000030.1:0-1832 GCA_964512995.1 uncultured bacterium | reverse complement strand
CTTGAGGACCCGTGGGTCCAGTGGGTCCTTGAACGCCCTGCTCGCCAGGAATGCCTTGTGGTCCGGCAGGTCCAATCGGTCCCTGGATACCCTGTTCCCCGGCGAATCCTTGAGGACCCGTGGGTCCAGTGGGTCCTTGAACGCCCTGCTCGCCAGGAATGCCTTGTGGTCCGGCAGGTCCAATCGGTCCCTGGATACCCTGTTCCCCGGCGAATCCTTGAGGACCCGTGGGTCCAGTGGGTCCTTGAACGCCCTGCTCGCCAGGAATGCCTTGTGGTCCGGCAGGTCCAATCGGTCCCTGGATACCCTGTTCCCCGGCGAATCCTTGAGGACCCGTGGGTCCAGTGGGTCCTTGAACGCCCTGCTCGCCAGGAATGCCCTGTGGTCCGGCAGGTCCAGCCGGGCCGATCAATCCGGTCGGATCTCCGACCCATAATCCCTGATCATCAATGACTTCTCCATAGTGATAGATTGAGATGCTCCGTGGATGAATGTCATGATCCAATACATCCAGAGCATTCAGTGATTGACCCACAGCGGTCAGTTTCTGGCGGGGGATCAATGTTTCTCCTGAAATGGCAATCTCCAGCCACAATGTGCCATCGAATGCGAATGACAGTGGGTTCGTTTCTCCCAGAGTAACCTGAAAAATGCCGTTATCTACGGTTACTCCATCATGGCCTTCCGACCACAGTTCCGTCCCGCCCGAATCCGCATCGAACACGCTGAATCCAATGGTATAGCTGCCATTCAAAGGACTTCCGTCTGAATCCAGGAGATGTCCCTGATAACTCATCTGGCGGGGGATCTCAGCCAGGCCGTCTCCCATAATCCCCAAGAATATCCCTACCAGAACAAGAACTCGCTTCATATCGTGTTTCCTTTCTGCATTCTATGCTTGAATGTGTTGATTTTTTCTTGATAAATTTCATCCTGATCTCAGATTGAGGATACTCAATCGTTGATATCCTGTAAATATTTTCAGCCATAAATGTCGGACGCTCTCGATGGTGCCAGATTGGGATCGGATATCCGGTTCAGGTTGGATCGATGGCTAACCGATTCATTCAGCTCTTATTCTAACGTTTTGTCAGTGGACAGCGTGCACATCAGCCTCTATACTCAAAACGTAAATAACGGGCCATAGATGACCAATGGATATGTATTACATCAATATATCAGAATAATCGGGAGGTTGAATCGATGACAAAGAAAATGTGTTTTGCCGGATTGGTTTTATTTCTTTTCATTTTGGGAGCTGCGAGGGCTGATGTTTCCCAGAAAATCGCCTATCAGGGGCACCTTCTGGACTCCGATGGCAACCCGCTGGAAGGAGAGTTCAACTTTATATTCAGGCTTTATGATGCGGAGGAGTCCGGGACGCTGATTTGGTCGGAAGCACAACCGGATATCTGGATTGCGGATGGGATTTTCAATGTGGAACTGGGCGATGTGACACCGATTGATCTGAGTTTCGAGATTGCGTTATGGCTCGAAGTAACCGTCGACGGAGAAACGCTTGCGCCAAGGCAGCCGTTGAGCAGCGTGGGTCAGGCCTATCATGCCAGGGATGTCACCAACGAACATATTCATCCGGCCAGTGTCTCAATTCATGGATATGGGCAGGTGATCAATGCCTCCGGTGAATGGACAGGTGTAGCGAGCGGTCTCATCGGTCCCACTGGTCCTGAAGGTCCACAAGGCATTCCCGGAGCAACCGGTCCCACTGGTCCTGAAGGTCCACAAGGCATTCCCGGAGCAACCGGTCCCATGGGTCCTGAAGGTCCGCAAGGCATTCCCGGAGCAACCGGTCCCATGGGTCCCGAAGGTCC
>CAZELM010000029.1:64204-64543 GCA_964512995.1 uncultured bacterium | reverse complement strand
GACATACGATGGACGACCACTCGTTATTTAGCTAATTTATGGGACGTCGCACTAGATGATCATACGATATCGATAGGGTTTTAAGTGGGATCTGGGGTGTCCGTCATGTACCTGACAACTTGCGGCAGCGGTCACCCAGGTGATAATCCGGGATATCGGGACAGAACCAGACATGACATTCAACCGTCAATGATCATTTTGCACTCGTCCGTGGACATTTACCGTTCGTCCGCAGTCATTTAACCGCTCATTCGTGGTCATTTACCGTTCGTTCGCAGTCATTTAACCGCTCATTCGTGGTCATTTACCATTCGTCCGCAGTCATTTAACCATTCATCC
>CAZELM010000029.1:0-64104 GCA_964512995.1 uncultured bacterium | reverse complement strand
GTGGACATTTACCGTTCGTCCGTGGACATTTACCGTTCGTCCGTGGACATTTACCGTTCGTCCGTGGACATTTACCATTCGTCCGTGGTCATTTACCATTCGTCCGTGGTCATCTACCATTCGTTCGCAGTCATGTACCACTCATTCTGTGGTTATTAACCACTCATCCATGATCATCCAGCGCTCATCCGGGGTGATTTGCCGCGGGTCCGCTTTCATCTACAGCCTTATCGAGTTCATTTCCCTCTCATCCGCGGTCATCCGGTGTTCGTCCGTAATCTTCAGCCAGGTTTCCGTATTTTTTTATGGACTTTTGCGGTTCTCCAGATCTTCTGGAATCACGTTGGGGCAGGATTCAAATCTGTTGATCCCCTTCGGGATGCAGCCACTTCGTGCTGGTACAGTTTTGAAACCTGCCCGTACACGTAAAATTCTGTATTTGAGTTGAGTTTCCCGCTTGAGTATGTCAGAATCAAACGTCTTGATTCTCTGTACACCAGAAGGGCGGTTCAGCGGCGATTGAACGACGTTAAATCTCCTGAATCGAACCCATATCGTATGATAACCATTAATCCAGATATCCGGAAGTTTGGGATATGGAGGAGTGACTATGCTGCATGAACCTGCTGCACCCGTGGGTAAAGATCCATCTGGACCCTATAAGATGCGTTTAGGAGTCCGGATGTTCATTTTTTATTCCATTTTCTATGCTGGTTTTGTTGCGATCAATCTGCTGAATCCTTCAGCGATGGGAGAAAACGTCTTATTGGGATTGAATCTGGCGACTGTCTATGGCTTCGCGCTCATCATCGTCGCCTTTATTGAAGCATTGATCTATGACGCCATGTGCCGCAAAGAGGAAGCAAAATACACATCCTTGGATAAAAAAGCCGATCGTTCCGGTGGGTCCAAAGGGAAAGGAAAGGTTTAACACTATGGCCATTACCGTTTTTTTTATATTTGTCATTTTTGTCATCGGCCTTTCTTTCTACCTCGGAAACAGAGCGAAAACCTCCAGCGGTTATTATGCGGCCGGTGGCCAGATTCATTGGGGAGTCAATGGAATCGCGTTTGCTGGTGATTACCTGTCCGCGGCTTCGTTTTTGGGCATCTGTGGTTTGATTGCGACCGTAGGTTATGACGGATTTCTTTACTCCATCGGCTATCTGGCCGGCTGGGTCGTCGCATTGTTTGTCGTGGCCGAGCCGCTCAAACGGCTGGGCAAATATACATTCACGGATGCGGTTGATTCCAATTACAATTCCCGCGGTATCAAGCTCGCAGCAGCGATCAGTACCCTGGTGGTCTCCATCTGCTACCTTATTCCACAGATGGTAGGCGCTGGAGTATTAGTTGAACCATTACTTGGAATCCCCCACGCATGGGGCGTTATCATGGTGGGTGCAATTGTCATCACCATTGTTGCAACAGCAGGAATGGCTTCCACAACATATGTTCAGTTCCTCAAAGGAGGTCTTCTGATTATTTTTTCATCGATCCTGGTCGTTGCGGTATTGATCAATGGATTGACGACGCGTTCCAATATGGAAAATCAAGGTAATACCTATAAGTATGGTGAACTCAGTGCCGTAAAAAACGAAGGGAATATCCAGATTACGGAACCAGGCTGGAATATTCTGGAACAGGTCGATACGAAAGGAGGACTTTCTTTCCTGAAACTTCAGCACGAGGGACGGGAATCGTGGTGGTCCCTATCCGGTACAGGTAATGAACTCAAACTGCTGGAAACGCAATGGGTGGAAAATAAATCCGACGGAAAATGGATCAATGGCGCAGTTTCCTCCGAGACCAATCAGCTTCGCCTGGTTGGTGATCTTGAACAGATTCAAAGCCAGAAGGATATCAAAACAGGTCCTCTCTCCATCACACGGTTTTTATCGATTCTGACCGATGCAGAGACAGTCGTTCGCACATGGAAAGCGACGACATTGGTAGAGAAATCCGGACAAAAAGTAACCGTCTATTATCCGAAAAATGTGACGGGCGACCGCGTGATGCGGCCCGGATTGAAATTCAAAGTGGAAGGAACGCCGTTGGAGCGGCTCGATTTTCTTTCATTGATGCTGGCCTTGTTTCTCGGCACGGCTGCATTACCGCATATCCTGATTCGTTACTATACAGTACCAAGTCCCGCCAGTGCTCGTAAATCAACGATCGTGGCAATTGCGGCCATCGGTTTCTTCTACATTCTGACATTGTTCATGGGATTGGGAGCGATGGTTAATGGGGTTATCAACCCGGCAGACAGCAACATGTCAGCGCCACTGCTTGCCCGGTCTTTTGGGGAGCTGCTTTTTGCCATCATTTCAGCGATCGCGTTCGCAACAGTGCTCGGTACCGTCAGCGGTCTGATTGTTGCGGCATCCGGAGCTGTTGCTCATGATCTGCTGGATCGATATATGCACGTCAGGATGGATGACCGTCAAAAAGTGCGAGCCGGAAAAATTTCCGCGTTCTTGATCGGCGGCATCGCCATTCTGCTCGGTATTCTGTTCAAAGGAATGAATGTGTCGTTTCTCGTCGGCCTGGCGTTTGCCGTGGCTGCTTCAGCCAATCTGCCGGCCATTCTGATGCTGTTATTCTGGAAGCGAACCACTGCAAAAGGCATTGCCGCATCCATATTTGTGGGTATCGTCTCGTCCTTGGGTTTAATCGCGTTTTCTCCCGAGTTATATACACTTTATGGACTGAATCCATTGGATGCACCGATACCACTCAACAATCCCGGCATTATTTCCATACCGCTGAGCGTTATCACGCTCGTGATCGTCTCCCTTTTGACTCCAAAGAAGGAACCAACAGGTCCACTCACTGCATGATGTGAATCAGTTCAAGTCCGTTGGAGCATTCGCATGACATCATCGAGTGAAACGATTATCGTCAATTTTCACATTCATTCGATCATGAGTGATGGAGACCAGACTCCCGAATCCCTCGCTGCGGATCTGGCCGCTGCGGGAGTGCGATATGCAGCTCTGACTGATCATGACAGCATCGAGGGTCTGATCCGCTTTCAGGATGCACTGAAAAAACGGGGTATCGCCAGTCTGACCGGAGTGGAACTGACCACTCAATTTGAAGGAAGAGAAGTTCACCTGCTTGGATATGGGTTCAACCCACACCATCCCGACTTGATTGCCACCCTGAATGCGCTTCACCGGCGACGCGATGGGGATGTCTACAGCATCGCCGATTCAATCCGGAAAATCAGCACCAAACGACCAGGAGGGGCAACAGACCATTCTCCAACCGGCATCGGTTCTGACGGTCTTTTGGAAATCGATGAAGCGATTGATCTCCTGCATCGGGCTGGAGGCAAGGCATTTTTGGCTCATCCCTTTCTTCTGGAATCTGATCTGGATCGGTTGGAGGAACTGGTCAGGATTCTCAGGTCAAAAGGGCTGGATGGTCTTGAAGCCATTTATGCTTCGTTTTCACAAGCTCAACGTCAGCAATTGCTCGAACTGGCCAAAAAACAAAATATGCTCGTCAGCGCCGGAACGGATTTTCATTCATCGAATGGTCCCGGGGACAATTCACTCGGGATCGAGATGCCACGGAAAGATTGGATCATGTTCCGGGCCGGCGTATTTTCGAGTGCATCATTCCAGGAGGCTTCATCGACTGATGTTCCACGATCTCATACCCCTCGCACACCCAATGGATCGTCTGGCAAACCCACTCATCTTCGACGGCGTTCTTATGTTCTGCGTATTTTTTTTCCAACATTGAGTGCGCTTGGACTGTTTCTGGCCGCAATCTGGGGCTACATACTGCCCTCATTCGAAGATAGCCTGCTCGAACGCAAGCGGGAGATGATTCGGGAGCTGACCAACTCCGCATGGAGCATTCTGGCATCATACGAACGGGATGAACGGAATGGGATAATCAGTCGTCATCAAGCACAAACTCTGGCAATCGCTCGCATCGAAGCACTTCGGTATGGCTCAGAAGCCAAAGATTACTTCTGGCTTCAGGACATGCAGCCACGCATGATCATGCATCCATACCGTAGTGATCTAAATGGGAGGGACCTCCATGATTTCAAAGATCCAAGTGGTATTCCGATCTTTGTTGAATTCGCAAATCTGGTCCGGCGTCAGGATGAAGGTTACATTGATTATGTATGGCAATGGAAAGATGATCCTCTGCGATTGGAACCCAAAGAATCCTACATCAAAGGATTCAAACCATGGAGTTGGGTGATCGGCACCGGTCTTTACACCAATGACGTTAAAATGGAAATCGCCCGTATCGAGAAAACCATTTTTTATACGTCACTGGGTATTTCTGGAGTGATTGTATTGTTGTTGCTGTATGTACTCCAGCAAAGCCTGCGGATCGAACTTGAACGGCAGGAGGTTGTCGATTCCCTGGAGGAATCGACCGAGCGGTACCACACGTTGATCGAGGCTGCTACGGAGGGAATGCTGCTGATTCTGGACGAACGCTGCCGGTATGCCAATCCCACTTTTTTGAGAATGACCGGTTATACGGCGCGACAGGTGGAGTTTCTCGAACCATCGGACCTGCTGCCTTCACTGAAGGATGGTCAGATTCCAGGAACCAGCCTGGATCAGACGAGTAGTGAGGTGCACAAGGATGAAATGGCCTTTGACGGTGTGTTGAGACATGCGGATGGCCGGCTGGTGGAATGTGTATTCTCTGTAAACCCGATTACATTCGCCGGTCAGCGAGGGTTTATCCTGCTGGCTCGGGATGTGGTTCATCACTCGGAGATCATGGGGAATGAAACGATTTCCCGCGCCTCGCAGAATGTTCCAGTCGGAATTTTTCGTGCACGAGCCGCTCGGCGTGGCATTCTGCTCGAAATGAATCAGGCATCCAGAGAACTCATGGCGCAACTCCATTCAGCACAGCCAGCTCTGGCAGACCTTTTCCCGGATACGAATGAGTTCGAGATGATTCTGAAAACACTGCACAGCGGGATTGATATCCATCATTATATCCTCCCCGTTAAAACAGCGGAAACATCCAATCGGTATTGGGCATTATCTGCGTGCTTGGTTCGTGACACACATAACAATATCGCCTACATCGACGGGATATTGGATGATATCACTGCCTTTCACCTGCAGAATATCGAACAGGAATCACTGATTGAAAAGTGTCAGGCATCGCTTCTTTTTCTGCATGAACCGATTGCGAGTCTGGACCATGGTGCAATCGTTTGTGATCTGAATACGAGCATTGAAGAACTCTCTTATCAGATAACCAATGCGAATGCCACGGCTGCCCTGATTTCAACTCCCTCAGAAAATGGAGCACCCGCTATCATCGGAATTCTAACAGATCATGATCTGCGCGCTCGGGTACTGGCAAAAAAGCTAAGTTCCAGGAAACCGGTCCATACCATCATGAGTTCTCCACTGATAACAATCCATGCAGATGCTCTCCTCTACGAAGCATTGATGCGAATGGAGGAACATGGAATCCAGCATCTGGTCGTGGAGAGCCGGGATGGCGATATTCTTGGACTGCTTGACATCAATGCTCTGATACAATTTCAAAGGTATGGACCCATTGTTCTGGTTCGAGAGATTTCACGAGCGGGAAATCCAGATGAGATCGTGCGATGCCTTGAACGGACTGTTCCGCTCGCCAAAACGCTTCTGGATAGCAGTGCCATCCCGCGTCATGTGACTAATATGCTGGCTTCAATTTGTGACGCAGCTACACAACGCCTGATTCAACTGGCCATTGAACAACTCGGTCCGGCACCCGCTGACTTCGCATTTATTGCAATGGGAAGCCAGGGGCGCCGGGAGCAAACCCTTCTCACTGATCAGGATAACGGGATTATTTTCGCTGCGTCTCCTGATAACGATCCATCGGAAGTAAACCGATATTTTCTTGAATTGGGAAAGATCGTATGTGACGGGCTGCATCGGTCCGGATATTCAATGTGCCGGGGTAATGTAATGGCAAGTAATCCACGATGGTGCCGATCATTGTCGGATTGGATTGCCGGTTTCAAGTCGTGGATACACCAATCGCAACCCCAGGAACTGATTGATATGATTATTTTTTTCGATTTTCGTACCGTTTTCGGCAATGCCAATCTCAGCCATGAACTCCGCTCATTCATCCACCAGACACTGGATGAGGAGCCTGCCATTTTCCATCACATCGCGAAAAATGCACTATCATTCAGAACGCCATTCCGTCTTCCGGGTCACATCTATTTATCGGGAGGGTCTACAGAGCATGCCGGGGAGATCAATCTGAAGGATGCGATGATGCCGATGGTCAGCTTCGCTCGCCTGTACGCCTTGCATCACCATATGAGCCAGACACATACGATCGATCGGATCGAAGCATTATGCGAACGCAATGTCATTGTTCCATCCAGTCGGGATGAGATTATTGCCGCGTATAACTTTCTGATGCATTTACGACTGAAGAATCAGATAACCGATCTTAAAGCCGGCCGGTTGCCGCAAAATATCATTCATCCCAACAAACTTGGGTATACTCAGAAAGAACTGTTGAAACAGGCGTTCGCACAGATCACTGCGGTCCAGAAGAAAATCGGATATGATTTTTCCGGTGGAGTTTAGTGCTTTTGTTTCATAACAGTTGGGATGCCAATCCAAAATAGAACGCCAGGGTGGTGATATCTGTGAGAGCGAGAGTGACAGGTCCGGCGGAAATTTTTGGGTCCAATCGCATCGCGTGCAGAAAGGCTGGCACACTCAATCCGTAAAAACAAGCGGAAGCCAGAGCCATTGAAATACTTAACCCGACAGTGAAACCATTGAGGGTCGATCCGCGCCACAACCATATTATCACCCCCACGGTCAGTCCAGATGCCGTTCCAAGGAGCATCGACGTGCCAATTTCCCTCCAGAGTGCCCGCAGATACCATCGGATGGTCGGCCGCGTGGATCGCAGGGCTTGAATCGTCACCGTCATTGATTGAATGGAGACACTCTCCCCCAAACCCAGAACGAGAGTGAGAAAAAATGACAGGATGATGCTTTTGGATAGTGTGAGTTCGAAGATACTGGCAAGGAAAGCACAAATCGTTCCGCTTGTGATTGTGGCAATCAACCATGGAAATCGAAATCGGAATGCTCGCCATGGAGATGCATCCCGAACCTGAGTGATCCGAAATCCGATCGATTCAAACAGAGCATCCGTCTGCTCCCGTTCTGCAAAATCAAAGGCTTCTTCACTCATCAGGCTGATATCGATAACGCCTACCACCTGGCGGGAATCATCGACGATTGGGAAAGCGAGAAATTTATGCCGTACAAAGGCTTCACATGCATCCAGAACAGTTGCTGTGTGAGGTAGTGTCATCACCTGGGGAATCATCACACTGGATAGAAGTGCGTCCAGAGGGGCTGTCAGCAGGCGACGGGTTGGAAGAACACCGGATAGATGGTTCTGTTCATCAACTACATAAAAATAAACAATTTTTTCACCGACTCCATGTTGCCGGATAGCATCCAGAGATTGTTGGATCGTATGATTCTCTTTCAAGGTCACAACATCAGTATGGGCAAACTTCAGAATGGATTGATTGGGATGCTCTAATCGATACAAATCAACAATTCCTTTCCGGACAGATTATAAATGATAATGAGCACGGAAAAAGGCATATGCTTCATTGATGCGTTTCATTTCCTCTTCGGCAGCCTGACGGATTTTTTCGCCGAGATGTGCAACCTTGTCAGGATGATATTCCAATGAACGGTTGCGGTAAGCCTGACGGATATCATCATGTGTATACCGGCCTTGCAACCCAAGTATCTCCGCATAATAACGCTCATCTTTGACCTCCCGTTCCGATGAACGCCGTGAGGACCGGTACTGAGCATAAGAATTGGTCTCTATGCCGAAAATCTGCATGACCAACTCCAATAGATGTTCTTCTTCTGGACGAAGAGCACCATCGGCCAGTGCAACTGAAAAAAGGTGTTCCAATGCCCACCTTAATGTCTGTGGATGGTCACGGAAAATAGTATAAAACCGTCGTGCATGCTGTTCAAATTCTGAAACAGTATCATTCTTGGATTGCTGGAAAATCCGGATCGCTTCTTTTCGTAATTCAGGAGACAGCTTCAGAGTATTGTGGAAAAATGAGTCGACGATCATGATTTCATCATGACAAACAATCCCATCCATTTTCGTTATCTTGGCCAGCATTGCGATCAGAAGCGCAAATCCTTCCGGCAGTGATTCGGGAGTGTTTGTGGGAGAGGATTGTTGAGATGTCTGGTGTGATTGTCCGTATGGAAATCTGTCCTCTCTTTCGAAATGATACAGATCATATTGATTGCGGTCTGGAGACCCTGGAATAAGGCCCAGTTCAATCAGGACCCAGACCGGACCGATATAGGGAATCAACGCGATCAGAGACCACCAGCCCGATTTATTCAGGTCATGCCACCGTTTGGCCATGATGGCGATCACCATCCACAGGACTACCAGCAGTAAAAATCGATGGGGAAAGAGAAATCCAGCGATGGAAACAGGCAGGATTGCTTTCCAGAATGTTGTGCGATCGATCCGTCCTTTCACCGAAAACAATAATGGAGTGATATTCATCGAGTGCACATTCATCGATCACATGGTCTGAAGAATGGTTTGGTATACAGTTTCTGTTTTTCGTGCGGTCTGATCCGCAGAGAATATGTTTTCGACTTTTTTTCGTCCCGCCAGACCCATTTGTTGGGCATGATCCGGGTGATTGAGCAGTGCAATCAGTGCTTCAGCAAAAACAGCCGGACTCTGAGGTGTTACCAGAATGCCTGTTTCTCCGTCTGTAACTGCCTCGGGTATCCCGCCCACATTCGTTGCCACAACCGGTTTCGCCATTGCCATGGCATCCAGAATGGACGTACATAATCCCTCTTCTGTGGAGCTGATGCAGAAAATATCCATTGCTGCAAGAACATCCGGGATATCCGTCCGAAATCCCAGCATATGAAATCGAGAGTGGATGGAGGAAGATTGTCGGGTCTGGCTGAGGTTGTCCCACAGTTTCCCAACACCGGCCAACAGAAAGACTGTATCAGGAAATCGATCTCCGACGATCTCCGCTGCGCGGAAAAATGTCATTGGGTCTTTATGAGGTGCCAGAGCTGCAATCATTCCGATAACCGGCTGATCGGGCCGGATACCACATTCTTCCCGGACACGTGTGCCCGGATCATCCGCAATGAACCGGTTCACATCAATACCACTGTAGATCGTTGTGATACGCTCCGAAGGGATGCCATCGGAGATCAACACATTCCGGATACCGTTAGATACGGAAATAATGTGATCAGCTCCCCATAAATATTTTCGAAGAGAAAGATTGGCCATGCGTGTTCTCAGATGGAAGTCGGTTCGTCTGGAATAGATAACCCTGGGGTGGGATGACATGAACTGGCGGCATAACCCAGCTCCGATAAGTCCATGGGATGTGTGAACGTGCAGCAAACGAGCATTATACTGGCGGCATGCTTTCATAAGAGTCCATATCATCCGAGGACTGATTTCACCGGGATCGAGCAGTTGAATAACAGGAATCTTCTGTTCAATGGCTCTATCCAGCAATGCACTTTTGGGAGGAGCAGCGATAATCGAATAGAAACGATTTTTATCCAGCCGGTTGGCCAGATGGAGAACCTGAGCTTCACCGCCACGCCAAGTTCGTTCGGTATCGACGTGAATGATCGTGACAGGTGTTACCATATGATTCCGATTGTTTATTCCAACGGTGTCGCTTCGTCAATCAACATGATCGGGATTTCATCCTTGACATGATAGATCAATTTGCATTCATAACAGGTCAGGCTTTCTTCGTCATCGGACAATGTGAGTGTCCCTTTGCATTTGGGACATACAAGAATGTCAAGAAGATCTTTATCAAGTGCCATTTTTAAACTCCTATGTAAAGTTGGGATATATCGTTGCCAGCCAATCCAGTTCATTGGCCAGTCCATCTTGCAGGCTCACTTTGGGGGAAAACCCGAGATATTTATGAGCCAGTGTGGTATCCGCAGCCGTATGACGGACGTCTCCTTTATATATCGACTGACGGATCGGTTCAATCCGTTTCCCGGTCAAGCGTTCGATGATCTGTACCACATCATTGATACTGACTCGGCTCCCTCCACCAATATTGAAGACCATGCCATTGATATCAGGAACCCATGCAGCAGAATAAGTCGCAGCAACAGCATCAGTGACATATGTGAAGTCCCTTGTCTGCTCTCCATTACCAAAAAAAACCGGTTGTTTGCCTTCCAGGAGTGCTTTCCCGAATTTGTGAAATGCCATGTCTGGGCGCTGTCGTGGACCATATACCGTGAAATACCGCAATGAAACAGTCGATAAATGATAATTTTTCGTGTAGAGAACACACAGGTTTTCGCCTGCCAGTTTGGAGACTCCATACGGAGAGATTGGCCGGGGATATGTTGTTTCACGCATCGGATAATCATCCACATCTCCATAAACCGATGAGGATGAGGCATAAACAACCCGGATTATACCTGCCTCTCTGGCTGCTTCCAGAACCTTCTGGGTTCCCAGAATATTGGTATCGGTATAGATTTTGAAATTATCACCCCAACTCGCACGAACACCCGGTTGAGCGGCCAGATGAAACAGAATATCATGACCAGCAAAGCATTCCGTCAGATTGCACCGCAGGAGATCTCTCTCGATAAATCGGAAATTCGGAGAATCTTTGAAACCAGCAATATTCGCTTCTTTCAGGGTTCTGGGATAATAGTCCGAAAAGTTATCAATTCCAAGAACATCATGGCCATCCGCCAGTGCAACTTCTGCGAGATGGGAGGCAATGAATCCGGCTACACCAGTGATAATGATCCTCATAAATCGTCCTTTTCACGTGTTATGTTCCATCCAGGGCCTTTTCGAGTGACCAGCACCGCTTTCAATGAACCGATTTTCACTTTTGTATGGATTTTCAAAGGCACCAGATATTCATCGTCCGAAACCCAAAGGTCCACTTCACTCCGATTTTTTTCAAACACACGGCCTTCCCAGGTCGGCAAGGGCTTGCATACCAATGCGATATGCGTTCCTGAAGGGATTGTTACCAGTTCCCGCGCCACCACCTCGACACGGATCGGGTAACTGTCTTTGCCGTCCGCATTCGCATTCATGTTGATGATTCGGCCGGGTTCGAGTGTATTTTTCCGGAGTTCAAAGATGCATGCGATGGGATCTTTGCTGTCTGGCGGAATGGAATAGCTCCTGTCTTTTGTAATCGCCAATCCGTTTTTTTGATCGTACCAGGTTTCTTTTTCTTTTCGGTATTTCCCTTCACGAATGCTTTTTTTATAATAAATGGAGTTGAATGTGACAGGATCAAATGATGACTCAATCACATCCCTGACTTTGAAAAACCGGGAGAATCCGTTTGTTGTTTCTCCGATCACGGTTCCCAGAAAGACGGGCTGATCATTGTATGTCTGACCAACCTGGAGCTTGATTGTGATCAAGCCGGCATTGATGCCCAGCCATGAAACTTCATACGTCAGTTCCTCTCCATCCTGAAAAATGGGATTGGTAACCGCCGATGTTTCTGATTGGATCGGTACGTTTGTTTTCATCATGTGTTGTGATACTGCCATGCAAGGAATAAAAACCGACAAAAATAAAAGAAATGACTTCCAGGAAAGAATCATGGAAATGATCTCCAATGATACATGGAGTTCCAATATCGACTGAACTGGGCTATTTTAATCAAAACAATCCCTTCCATGCCATTTCACGTTTTTCAGAGACACAAACATTCTATCATCTGAAGCAAGCGATGAGAACTGCTCGCAAGCTCAATCTATAACTACCAAATATTAACAGATAAGTTCAAAGTTTTCTCTCATAATCTTTTTTGTTGCCATAAAGAGATCCATTGTGGAGATGCCATTCATGCAGGAATGATCCACCGGACAGATACGATGCCGGCAGGGAGCACATGGGACAGGATGGTGAAGCACGATATGTCCGTCACCATAAGGTCCTGTTGCAGATGGGTTCGTTGGCCCGAAGAGCGCAATGACGCGAACTCCCAATGCTGCTGCAAGATGCATCAGACCGGAATCGTTAGCGATGCAGATGTGAGCTGATTCGATAATAGCCGCCTGTGTCAGAAGGCTCTCTTGTCCCGCGGCAATGAAAATGGGACACCGATGTTCTGCTTCAATTCGATGGATGGTTTCCAGTTCTCCCGTAGAACCTAAAAAAATAACTCGAGCATTCCATTCGTCCACCACACGTTGCGTGAATTCTGCGAACTTACTTGGGGGCCAGCACTTCGCAGACCCGTAAGCAGCACCGGGTGCGATCGGGATAATCGGTCCCCCTGAAGGAAGCGCGCCCAGGAATCGGCTCGCCGCACTTCGATCCTGGGAGCTGAGAAATACCTCCGGACGATAATCAAGAAATGCCTTACCTGTAACAGCTTCGGCGATCGAAAGATATCGCCGGACCTGATGTTCACAGATATCAATGGGCGGAACGATATGCGTCAACAACCTTTTTCGGTGATCGGTTGCCATTCCGATCCGTTGGGGAATCCCGGCCAGGAAAGGGATCAAAGCGGATTCAAAGGAAGTTTGAAAAAGCACACACGAAATCGGTCGATATTTGCGAATTCGGGTTACCATTTGGAAGAAGGAACCGATCCGGCGAATGCCACGCCCTGGAGAATATATCCACTGCTCATCCAAATGGGGATTGTTCCGAAGAACATCCATAACCCAGGGTTTCATCACGCCGATTATTTTCAAATCCGGTCGGTTTTCCCGAAGCGCTCGGATGCCGGCGGAACACATCACGACATCTCCGATCCAGTTGGGAACCCTCAACAGGAGTGTGCTGCCTTCAGGGATCATGAGGAAAATTTCCGGGAGGGGTTGTTTTCCATCGCCGATGAAACCAGAACCATCGGTCCGGATAAGCGCGAATCATTGCTTCGAGATCCCGGGCAAATGCTCCCATGATTCGAATACTGTCCTCCTCCGCATTTCCAGTTGAAACTGCCTCGATGCGGCGGATGATGATGCGCCATCGGCCATCGGGACCGGGTATCGTGTATGCTGTCAGAAAAGCGGCTCCAGAATGACGTGCGATCAGCGCCGGCCCCCGATGAAACGATGTCAGTCGGCCAAAGAATGGCAGAAATAATCCACTCCCACCCGCACTCTGATCCACCAACATGCCCACAGCCCCTCCACGCTTCAGACACGCTATGATATTTTTAACGGATTTCCCTTTGATGATTGTTTCAGCGTCACTCTCTGCATGGAGTTGAGTAAACAGACGATCCAGAGAATCGGGTCTTAATCGGGTTCTGACAATCGTGAGTTCGGGACAATAACGCCGGATCACTCTGACAAGAACTTCCCAGTTCCCAAAATGAGCAGAATTGATCAATACACCATTCCCTTCTGTGAGAGCTTTATTGAGACACTCGATATTTTCAACCACGACATCTTTATGAATCGCTTCTCCCCAACGATTGAAACTCATCCACTCACCGAAAAAATATCCCATATTCATATAGATTTTTCGAGCTAGTCTGGCACGATCAGATTCGGACATTTCGGGGAAGGCAATCACCAGATTTTTCAATACGATCGTTTTTCGGATATGAAACAGATATGCGAGCCAGCCGAGTATAAGACCGATTTTGAGCGTCCATTTACGCGGCAGTTGTCTGAGAAGTTTTATGATGGCAATAATGAGATACCCTGCGATTTCCGAAAAGAATCGGCTGATTTTGTTCAAAGCTGTCTGGGACTCCGTGTGATTCATTCCATTTTACTCACACGATTCAAGATGAAACTCAGAAATGGTTCCAATGGATGGACAGAAAATGTAATATCCATGACCAAAATGGGTATTTTGAGATTCCATTCGTTTCTGAATTTTACCTCGTCTTTGGCGGTGGTTATCAAAAATAAGCCATTGTTTGCTATCGTGCATGCCACCGCATCATGCCACTCCGCAATGGTGAGAGGAAAATGGTCTGGATAGATTTTATCACATACAATCGTCATCCCGAGATGTTCCAGGCTGGATCTAAACTGAGCGGGATTTGCGATCGCAGTCAAGATACCGACATGTTTTCCCTGGAGGTCAGTGTCACAGATTGCCTTCTCCCCTGCCTTTCGAAAACACATGACATCATGCGTTCCATAAAAAATCGGTATAGTGGGAGCGAATTGTTTGATCAATTCCAGGTCACCCGGATCCGGTACCTGTTGTGGGCAATGTGAAAAGATAATCATATCGGCACGTCCGATCCCTTTGATCGGTTCACGAAGCCGTCCGAGTGGCATCATGCGTTGATCTTTCAGCGGGTACCGCGCATCCAGAAGAAGGATATTGATCGTTCGATGAAGCTGACGATGTTGGAATCCATCATCCAGAATGCAGATATCGGGTGAAAAATGGTCCATTGCCCACACCGCTCCCTGATATCGGTTCCGGGCGACAATCACCGGAATTTCCGGGAGATTGCGAGCCAGAAACAGCGGTTCATCTCCCCAATCATGCGGAGATCCCTCGAGGGGTACTCGCCGGGGAGTGCTCCCGAAGCGCCCACCGTAGCCTCTGCTGAGTATACACGGAGAAATCCCCGCTTCTCGGATAGCGCTGGCCAGAAAAGCGGTCAAAGGTGTTTTTCCGGTTCCTCCCACCGACAGGTTCCCAACGCTGATCACCGGAATGGGAACCTGGAGTGTTTTTTTTCGACCTTCATCGAATCGTGCATTCCGGATATTCACTCCCCATGCATACAGAGAGGATAATATCTGAAGCAGATGATATACTGGTGAGTTATCAGATGCCTGAATCGCCTGCGATTGAGTTCCGTGAGCCGTTCCAGGCGAAGATGTTCTCCATGATCTGCTGCATGAAGTGTACGGCTGGATATCGATCGGAGATTGGATCGCCTCCGGGGGTTCATTTCGAGTCTCGTGAATGAGCCCCATAATCAGTTTCAGATTTCGTTGAACTGCTCCGCGGTTCCGCTGAACCACTTGATAACCCCGCTCACCCATCTCCCGGCAATGTTGAGGATTGCTGAGGAGTTGCTTCAGTGCCATTGCCAATTCCTGTTCACTCTTCACTTGAATGGCTGCAGATTCGTGAATCAACTGCGAGACTGCGTCTTTGAAATTATTCGTGAAGGGGCCGAACAGAATTGGCTTTTGAAGCCCGGCCGGTTCAAGCACGTTATGTCCACCCCGATTGACTAAACTCCCGCCAACAAACGTAACAGAAGCCAGTCGGTAAAACTGGTTCAGTTCGCCCATCGTGTCCAGGATGATGACATCCGGCAAAGAGTTCACCCGTTCAGATCGGATCTGACTGCGTCGAATGTATGGTATCTTCAGCTCAGCCAAAACCGTCTCGACATCATTCAATCGTTGGAGATGCCGGGGAGCGATGATGACTTTCAGTCGGGGGAATGAGGATTTGAGTGCTAAAAACACCTGTAGAAGGATCTGTTCTTCTCCCGGATGAGTGCTTCCCGCAACAAGAACAGGATCCCTGGAAGCCCAGGATAGAAAGGAATGCCAGTCCTGGGGAACAGCCGGTTCTGAAGCATATTGATCATACTTTACATTTCCCGAAATAAATACTGATTCCGGGGAGGCACCCAATGTGACAATCCGGTCTGCATCGGTTGTGCTCTGCATCGAAAAAACATTGATTTTTCGTAACAGCCCCTTCAAGAAAAATCGGCTGAGACGATATCGTGGATAAGATTTGTCTGAAATTCTCCCGTTCACGATCATGATGGGAATCCGGATTGATGATACGGTGTCGATCAGATTCGGCCATAACTCCGTTTCAAGTATCAGCACAGCGGATGGCTTTATCTTTCGGATGATGCGTTGGTGAACAAAAGGAAAATCCACTGGAGCATGAAAAATACCAGCCAGACCCGAGATTTTTTCGTGAGCGACCAGGTAACCGGTATCTGTTATTGTTGATAGAAAAATCGCAGCAGAAGGCATTTGGCTAAGGAGCTCGTCGATGATCGGTTTCGCGGCAAGTACTTCACCGACACTGGCTGCGTGTATCCAGAGCCGCTGTCTCCCTTTCTGAGCTTTTAAGTCTATAAATCCGAATCGTTCTTTCATTCCATGCCGATAAAGGCGTTTGATTATAATTTGATACAGGATCCATGGAGAACATAGAATGAAGACGATGATGAGCAGATAATTATAGATCAGTTGATACATCGTAATTCAAGGGAGGGGCAGTAATCATACAAGTTTTGAGGATCTCCAGAGCAGCACGCCGTGCTGCATTCGGCAGAGCCAGTTTTGCTTTCAGTTGTAAGAGTTTCTGCTGATGCTGTTCCCAGAGTGCAGCGTTGTGTAATAGTGGAATTGTTTCTCTGAGCAGATTTTCGACCGTGAGTTCGTCCTGAATCAATTCAACGGAAACCGCTTCATCCATGATCAGGTTGGCGATCCCGATATACTTAACGTTTATGAGCGATTTTGCCAGCCAATAACTGAGGAGACTGGTTTTATACACTATAATTGATGGTGTCTGTGCCAAGGCTGTTTCAAGGGTGGCTGTACCAGATGCGACCCATGCAAAATCAGCAGCTTTTTGTATCATGGGAGCAGAAGTTTCGCGTATGTCCACTTTCATTGATGACTTTACGAATGATCGGATGAATTCTGTTGATACAGTGGGAGCCACTGGAAGCACCACATGAACATCACATTGCTGCTGAAGCTGATGAGAGGCTTCGAGGAGTACCGGAAGGATACGAGTGACTTCATTGGAGCGGCTGCCAGGAAGGATGGCCAGTATTTTGCGGTCCGTCGGCAATTGAAGGGCGTTTCGGCATGCGCTTTTCTCAGGCAGATTACCCATCCGATCCACAATCGGATTCCCCACAAAAACAGCATCAACACCTCGTTGTTGATACCATTCCTCTTCAAAAGGGAATAAGACCATCATTTTATCAATATATTTCTGTATCGTTTTGACTCGTCCGGAGCGCCAGGCCCAGAGCTGAGGGCTCACATAGTAGATGATCTTTGAGTGACCATCGTGCAGGCGTCTGGCCAATCGGAGGTTGAAGTCAGGGTAATCGATCAGGAGGATTGCGATCGGTCTGCGTCGTCTGGCCATGGACAGAATGGATTGGAATACATGGTAGATATGGCCGAGTTTCCAGAAAACTTCGGTGAACCCTGTCACACCAAGTGCATCAACTTCAAAAAGGAGCTCAACACCGGCCTCAGCCATGTTTCTCCCTCCGATTCCAGAAAAATGGCAGTCCGGTACAAGTGTGCGCAGTTCGTGAATCAGAGCGCTTCCGTGGAGATCTCCTGAAGCTTCTCCCGTAATGACCATTATCTCCATCTCAGAATTCCCTTTTTTATATTAAAATCCGATCATTACATGAATGAACAGACTGAACATTGCCTAACTTATCACGTCAGGGTGAGTGAGGAAAGTGATTTATCGGAACATCCTCTCGGTTTTTGGATTGTCGTATGAAACCATGATTTGATGATCTTTGGTAGAGTATTCGTTCGATATTGCGTGAAAGCTGAACTGAATTTTTCTTGACATCTCTTACGAATATAGCTATCTTCTGACTGCGTCACGGGCTATTAGCTCAATTGGTAGAGCAGCGGACTCTTAATCCGGAGGTTGAAGGTTCGATTCCTTCATAGCCCATAAGTCATGAACGTAATCTGTATCGGTTCTAATACTTCAAAACATGAAATCTTCAGACCATGAAGCGAGTATATTCGTGTAAAAAGATATTATTCTGTCGTGATAATTTGACATTATATTATCAAACCTTTTAAGATTTTTATAGATACCTGTGTGTGGATTTTTCTTACAAGGAGGAAGATAGCGATGAATATAAATAGGTTAATTGGGTGTCTTGCTGTGGTTTTCGTCATCACTTCAATGTCTTCCGTTCAGTGTTCGACCAATTGGACCAGTCAATCCTCACCGATCAACTTTGCAAACTGGGTGGATATCACTGTGTCTGATTTCAACACGGATGGCGTGGCGGATATTGTAGCAGCGAATCCGGATCCGGATGAAGCCTACTCAATGCGGTCTGGTTTACCGGTCTGGCTTGGGAATTGGAATCCGGGAGTCAGCGGAAATCGTTTCGATTGGGCGCTATCATCGAATTCATCTCCGACAGGATGGACAGCCTCTCGCGCTTACCCCATGAACACCATATCCAACCCTCATATCAGCCGAGTCTATACTGGTAATCAGGCGAATACGATGGCCACATGGACAATTGAATGTGTGGAACCGGCAGGCTATTCAGCGATCACGGTTATTTCCGGAACAAATGAGTATGTTGTGGAGATGATCCCGGAACAACCGTGGTATGATTGCTATCATACGCAAACGGATAATTGGACATTCACGATGACTGTTGACGGCACGTTCGTTGTCCGGAGTGATCGTCGGGGGAATCAAATTGCACGGATGACTCTGGGTGAACTTTATAAATCAGACTGGGAGGAAATCATTATCCGCTGTAATATTGTCGGTGGAGGACTGCCGGGAGCTTCGGATGCTTTCCGGATGTCAACACGCCCGGCGACATTTACCATGTATTCGGTTCATCATGGTGCGGAGGATCCCGAGCACCCCGATATGGTCTATCCAACCGAAGATGATCCGAGGTTTTACATGGGCCAATGGGTTCAGGATGTGCTTTTGCGGTTTGGATTCCGGATCGATCCGGGTATGACCAGCACACCATCGGTACAAAAATTTGAAACATGGCAGGTGATCTATCCGGATGGACCACCCACGAATAAGGCCTATTCCACGGTAAAAACAGCCGACTTCAATCAGGATGGTCAGATGGATATCGCCGCTGCAGGTCCGGATGGTGTGGATGTATTCTTCCAGACAGGTCCGAGTGTTTCGGATGTTGGATTTATCCATAATACCAAGTGCCCGGTGAATTGGAATCCCGGAAGAATGACCGTCACGTTGGGAGATCTGGATGGGAACATTAATCCCAGTGTGATTCAAAATGAATACTGGACCGTCACATATGATGGAGCGGTGTGGAATGTGTACGGTGAGCATGTGGGTTTTCAACCGCCATTCGATCACCATCTGGATCCGGGAGAATGGCCGGGACCCTATTGCCAGGAATTCCGTTTGGCGATCGAGTCGGATGAGTGCGAGCCTGAGGAGTGTTTGTATTGTCCAGGAGATCAATTCACATTTTCTACGAATCGAGTCAACTGGTCAGAGAACGTTGGCCCTTCCACTTCGGGTGGTTATTATACCATTGATATTGGTGACGTGAATCGGGATGGCCGGATGGATATTGTTGCCTCAAAAATGACCGGTGGTATCGATGTGTTTTTCTATAACGGTCATGGATGGGATGTCGGAGGGTCACTCAATTACTCCGGTATTATCAATACCATGAAACTTCAGGACGTCGACCGGGATGGCCGACTGGATATTATTGCAATCGGTCAATCCGGTGGTATCCATGCCTGGAGGGGGCAGCCAGGCGATATCTGGAGCACGGATTTTGGTCCCACATCAACAGGCATTTATACATCGTTGACACTGGGAGACTATAATAAGGATGGTTTGGTCGATATCGCTGCAACGAGCAATGAAAAGTCCATTTTTATCTATTATCTCGCAGCGGATCTCCAATGGTATAACCGGGCTAAAGCATCAACTCCTGAACGAAACCGGAATAATATCGGAAACGGAGCTGTCAGTGCGGTCAAAGTCAACAATTCCGCTACAAAAACAGAAATCTGGACCTTGCTTTGTATTGAATCCAGACCCGATTCTGGCGTTTTCCAGGTTCGAGGAGATATCTCCGGAGTTCAAGCCAAGACTGCTGAAGTCGGTAAACATTTTGAATCCGATGGCGGCGAAGTTGAGTTTACCATCTATGATGGTCCCATCGATTTTGCCCTAAACGATAGGTTCACGTTCATCACGGGCACCGGACCGCTCAGTTATATCAAATATGCAGATATTGATACCTCCGATCTGGATAATGACGGGAATCTGGATCTTTTTGCTGCAAGCAGCGAAGATGAAGGGGTGCGAGTCTGGAGAGGGAATGGTATTTTTGGATGGACCGAAGAAACACCTCCCGAAGATTCTGATTCTTTTGGAGCGGTCTGGGCTTCAACCGATCTGAATTTTGATGGCAATCCGGATGTTGTCACTGCAAGCAGTGACGGCAGCGGTGTGAAGATTTGGGTGGGCGATGACGTCGATAAATTCGTATGGAGTGGATGGTTGTATAATCCAATTGCTACAGGCCGATACACGAAAGTGGCGACAGGTGACTTTAATGTGGATGGAAAAATTGACCTTGTCGCAGGCAATATAGAGGAAAACAAAGATGGTGTCTGGGTGTGGGAAGGCAATAATCTGGGATATTATATCAATCGGAACGGCCCGACTCATGATTCCGGTTACTACGCAGTGACTACTGCCGATTTCAATCTTGATGGCCGAACCGATATTGCAGCCGGCCACCCTGATAATGGATTCGATGTATGGCTGAGCGAACCGGACTGGAATTGGAGCTTTACGACATCGGCATTCAATACCGGAGCTTACTTTGATCTTGTGGCGGGTGATCTAAATCGGGATGGATATCCGGACCTGGTTGCAGCCAAGAATTACAACAGTCCGGAAAGCCCTGGCGTTGTTATCTATCTGAATGACAGGAATGGATATTTTAATGCAGCTCCTGGCAATGTCATCCCATTGAATTCATCTTACAATTTCTGGGGAGTGGATTTGGCGGACGTTGATCGGAACGGTGTGCTGGATGTCCTTGCCGCCAGTAAAGTAGGATCGGTTGGGGCTGTTGTCTATTGGATGTACGTTGCCGAGGATGGGATACTGTTTAATGGCAGTTCTATGTCTTATGTACAACCATCTGGGTATGACCATTATTATGGTATCACGATCGGGGATTTCAATTCCGATTCACGACCTGATTTTGTCACGGGAGAAGACGGTCATGGATATCTGCAGGCTTATGGTTATACCGGGCATACTTTCGAATGTGCCTTCAATTCAAGCCAACTGTACTTCGATTTTCAGGCGCGGGACATTGCTGCTGCAGATCTCACAAATGATGGATCGGATGACTTCATTTTGGCCAGTAAAGGAACCGGCGTTCATACTTTCAAATCCAATCTCAGCTTCCCGGGCACTAGCTCATTTCAGAAGGTCGCTTCTCCGGTCATCGATGGAGATTATATCGGAATTACGGCCGTTGATGTCACAAGTGATGGATTGCCGGATGTGATCGCCACGAGTGAAGGATCGGGTGCCACCGGAATTGATCTTTTCCGCAGCAGCCGTGATTTCAGTCTGGTTACCGTCCGATCGACATATCCTGTATCGAATGGAGAATGGAATATTGGTGCAGATGAATATATTTACATCGACTTCAATAAATCATTGGATACGTCGACCATTACATATGAGAATATTCAACTGGCAAAGGGTCCGGTTGCCATGGCATATTCGATCTTCACGTATAACGATAATCGCACCATCCGAATCGATCCCATCACATTGGAACTGGATGAGGAATTTACAGTCACGATCCGGTCTGGGGTTGAGGGTCTGCACGACCGATATGGTAATCAATTGGATGGCAATTATGATAATTTGCCTCAAGAGTCACCAACCGACGATTATGTCTTTACCTTTAAAACCGTTGATCGGGTGCCTCCATCGATTCCCGGCAGCGTTGTAGCTGAACCGTTGGACTCGGCTGTTAAGCTATATTGGGCTCCCAATATTGATCCCAAACTGGATATCGATCTGGCTGGATATTGGGTGATCTGGAAAAATACAGAAGATCCAACAGAACGATTTAAATATTACTCGAAAGAAGAGTTGGGATCTCCCCCATCCATCACAATCAGGGGATTGGACAACAGTGTTCAGTATTACATGTCAGTGGTTTCTCGGGATTATGTTGGTAATGATTCTAATTACAGCGAATGGGTTCCGGTGATGCCAGAGGCTGTAAAACCGCAAATCTGGTGGGCAGGAATGGGAGATACCTATCTGACTGCGGAACAGGGCGGTGATATGATCATTATGGCCTATGTTGTCGATTTCCAGGGTGATATCTCGACTGTAGAGATCTATTGGGCGGGTGAGCCAACCGGGGGTTATTTATACGATGACGGTCGACATGGCGACTTTGGAGCCAATGATGGGTTGTATGCCATCTCCGCAACCTTGGGACCATTATCACCATCTTCAAGAGGAGCCTATCAGTTTGAACTTGTAGCTACAGATCGGGCTGGCAATCAGAGTTTTGCATGGCCGTATCTCCATGTGTTGGAGGATCTTCCGGGTGAATCTGCTAAATCTTATCAACGCCACTTCGATGCAATGCAAAAGCAGTTTATTCTGGATACTACCATCCCTTTTGATACGTTTGGAGCGCCAAATCCACGTCGACCAAGCATTTGGTGTGCTGGTTTTACGATGTATCCCGCAGCAGATTATGAATTTGGGGTTCACCATTGCATCAGTGCCATCGTTTTGGATCCGGATGGCTACAACAACCTCCAAAGCGTGAAACTGTATTGGGATGGTCTGGATCTCGGCTATTTTACAGATGATGGCACTACAGAGGATTTTGGTCCTGGGGATAGCGTTGTGGGTTTCAATCTGAGCTGGTATGGAGCTGAAAACGATCCGGGTGATCCAGAGGAAGATCCGAACAGTGGTCATTGGCCTGCTGGTGAGATTCTATTCCAGATTCGTGCTTTCGATCAGGATGGAAATGTCAGTGATCCCTGGCCGAATTTTGTGATCAACTAACTCAAACAATTCGATACAAACACCTGCTCCCGGCACATTTCGTACGGGAGCAGTTTTATATTGTATCCATAGAAAGAATCGATCTATGCCACAACTCAAATTGATTCGCTCCTTTATAGCTATTGAAATTTCTGATGAATTGCATAAAGCAATTGACCAGATTCAGAAAAACCTTAAAATGAAGATACCCAGAGCGAGGTGGGTTAAACCGGATTCCATACACCTTACAATAAAATTCTTGGGAGGTATCGATCTGCAACAGGTTCAACGGATTAGTGGACATATGAATGATTGGATTGAAGAATTTCATAGCTATGAACTCCAACCCCAAGGTTTGGGTGCTTTCCCGAATACGCATCATCCCCGCGTGTTATGGATTGGATTTCGACATGTTCCTGATATTCATTACAATCTTGTGGGAAAAATAGAATCCGCATTGTTCTCCATGGGTTTCCCTCGTGAGCCTAAACGACATTTCCCACATCTTACATTATCAAGATTCAATGAACCTGTTCATATTCCGGAATTTGATGCGTTATGCAGGAACGAGATGATTGAATTGCCAGACTTTCAAGTGAAACAAGTGACTTTGTTTCAGAGCGACTTGACGCAACGTGGAGCCAGATATACTCCACTATTTTCTGCACCGTTACCGATAACCTTAAGGAGGAAATCCAAATGACTCAAAAAAAAGCAAATCGTGATGTTGAAAACCGAGAACGTTCTCTGAGCAGTGCTGTATCTCAGATCGAGAGACAATTCGGAAAAGGCGCAATCATGAAGTTGGGAGACACGATTGTCGAGAATGTGGCGGTAATCCCATCGGGATGCATTTCACTGGACATAGCAATGGGTATTGGGGGCTATCCCAAGGGGCGGATCGTAGAAATCTATGGACCAGAAGCGTCCGGTAAAACAACCTTGGCACTTCATGTTATCGCTGAAGCGCAAAAACAGGAAGGAATCTGTGCGTTTATCGATGCTGAACATGCATTGGATGCTGCTTATGCAAGAAAATTGGGAGTTAAAATTGATGAACTCCTTATCTCTCAGCCTGATTCAGGGGAACAAGCACTGGAAATTGGCGAACTGCTTGTTCGAAGTGCTGCTGTTGATGTTGTGGTTATCGATTCTGTTGCTGCTCTTGTTCCGCGAGCAGAACTTGAGGGGGAAATGGGTGATACTCACGTGGGTCTTCAGGCTCGGTTAATGTCTCAGGCTTTGCGGAAACTGGCTGCAACAATCTCTAAATCGCAAACCTGTTTCATCTTCATAAATCAGCTAAGAGAAAAGGTCGGAGTCATGTTTGGGAATCCAGAAGTGACAACCGGAGGGCGAGCATTGAAATTTTATGCATCCATGCGCTTAGAAGTTCGGCGTATGACTCCGATCAAGGATGGTGAGGAAATTGTCGGAAATCGCACATCGGTCAAGATCGTAAAAAATAAACTCGCTTCACCATTCAAAAAAGCAGAATTTGATATCATCTATGGTCATGGAGTCTCTCGTGAAGGGGATTTATTGGATCTGGCTTTGGAAAATGAATTACTCACCAAAACCGGTGTCTGGTTTTCTTATGGTGAAACCAGATTGGGTCAAGGACGTGAGAATGCAAAACGCTTTCTCGTCGAACACCCTGACCTGGTCAAAGAAATTGAACAGAAAATTATGGCATCCGGAAAGTATATACTCAGTCGATCAGACGAGGAATCTAGCGATGCGATTGAATCTATCTGATCTCGTTCATGGATTTTAGCGCATGATGCTCATTGCCACATATATCGAATTCTAACAGTTATCAAAAAGTATCTTATTCTGAATCATCTAAATGAGGGTGAATAAAAAATGGATCTCAAAGAACTCCTGAGAATTGCAATGGAACGTGGAACATCCGATCTTCATATAAAAATCGGACGTCAACCGATCCTTCGGCTTCATGGTCAACTAGTTCCGATGTTGGAACGTAATACACTTAATGAAGAGGAGATAATAAACATTACTCATGAAGTCATGAATGAATATCAGCGAGAAAAATTCAACCTCAACAACGAGATAGATCTGGCTTACAGTGTCCCGGGCTTGGGACGCTTCAGAGTGAACGTGTTCAGGCAAAGAGGAAGCATTGGAGTTGTGTTTCGTTTTATCCCTATGAGAATCAAAACCCTTGAGGAGCTTCATTTGCCTCCTATTTTAAATAAAATCGCATTGGAGGAACGAGGTCTTGTTCTCTGTACGGGTACCACTGGAAGCGGAAAATCGACAACATTGGCAGCGATGATTGACAAAATAAACCATTATCGTAACGTTCATGTCATGACGATCGAAGATCCAATCGAATATCTGCACAGGGATAAGAAAGCATTGATCAATCAACGAGAACTCGGTTCAGATACATATTCGTTTGCAGATGCCTTACGAGCAGCGCTCCGGCAAGATCCGGATGTCATACTGGTTGGTGAGATGCGAGATTTCGCAACGATTGAAACAGCGCTTGCTGCTGCCGAAACAGGACATCTCGTTTTCAGTACATTGCATACGATGGATGCAGTCGAATGTATCCAGAGAATTATTGCTTTTTACCCACCTCATCAACAGCAGCAGATCAGAATGCAACTAGCGACTGTTCTCAAGGCAGTGATCTCTCAAAGATTGATTCAACGTGCGGATGAACAAGGCCGTGTGCCAGCAGTCGAAGTATTACGATCAACGGCTCTTATCCGCGATTGCATTGTCGATCCCAAAAAAACGATTTCAATCAAAGATGCAATCGAGCAAGGAGTTTCTCAATATGGGATGCAAAGTTTCGATCAATCATTGCGAATGCTGGTCAAGAGTGGTCTTGTCACATACCAGGAAGCGTTGAGAAGATGCTCGAATCCAGACGATTTCGCTTTGAAATTTAAAGGGATCCAGTCCACTGCGGATATGGCCCTCGAAGACATGGAACAAGTTCTCTCTGATGATGGAAACATTCATAGTCCATCCGCGAAAGAAAATGAAAATTCTGATTTTGATTTTTCAAATCAATACAACCTGTGACCACCCGAAGACATTACAGTGAGATACATCCTTTTATATGAGGTAAAATAATGAAGACATCTGAAGATATCCGACGAGAATTCATTGAATTTTTTATTGACAAAAACCACCATATTATCAAAGGGACTCCCCTTGTTCCTGCTGATGATCCGACACTTCTATTCACAAATGCAGGGATGAATCAGTTTAAACCTATTTTTCTCGGTCGAGAGAGCCCAAAGTACACTCGTGTAGTTAATTCACAACGGTGTATGAGAGTCTCTGGCAAACACAATGATTTAGAAGAAGTCGGTTTTTCTCCTCATCATCATACATTGTTTGAAATGCTCGGGAACTGGTCATTCGGTGATTATTATAAAGCAGAATCCATTCAATGGGCTTGGGAGCTGTTAACAAAGATCTGGGATCTCCCTAAAAAGGATTTGTGGATTACTGTGTTTGAAGATGAGTCGAACGAGATACCTCGGGATGACGGTGCAACAGAATATTGGAAAACTCTCACGGATGCCTCCACGGATCATATTGTTTTTTTCGGCAGGAAAGATAATTTTTGGGAGATGGGTGAAACAGGGCCTTGCGGTCCTTGTACGGAGATTCACATTGATCGTGGAAAAGACTTTTGTAACCGATCCAATGAGCCAGGCCATGTGTGCCGTGTCAATGGTGATTGCAGACGCATTGTGGAAATATGGAATCTTGTGTTCATCCAATATAATCGACTCCCAGGAGGAATTCTGGAGCCACTCCCCCAATATCATGTCGATACTGGTATGGGTTTGGAACGGGTAACATCCATCATCCAGAAAGGGAAATCCAACTATGATACTGATTTGTTCCTGCCGATCATGGATGGTCTTCAGGAACTTTCACAGCAAACAGATAGTGAACGCGCTCAAAACATGATCTCCTATCGCGTAATCGGTGACCATATCAGAGCCGCTTCATTTCTCCTGGTCGATGGTGTTCTTCCTTCGAATGAATGGAGAGGCTATGTGCTTCGCCGTGTTATTCGCCGGGCAGTTCGATTTGGTACAAAGATTGGATTTCATGAACCTTTCCTGTGCAAGATCGCAGATATTTTTATCGATAAAATGGGGCGAATTTATCCGGAACTAGAGGACGCTCGCTCACATATCTGCCAGATTTTAAAACTGGAGGAGGCACGATTTTATAAAACACTGCGGCAAGGCTTGCCAATGGCGGAAGAATTGATCACAAAAACAAAGTCAGCCTGCAGTAATGTGTTGCCTGGTTCAGAAGTATTCAAACTGTATGATACGTACGGCTTCCCAGTTGATATTATTCGGGAAATCGCACAGGAACAGGGTTTATCCGTTGATGAAAACACCTATCAGAATGCCATGTCAGATCAGAAAGATCGTGCTCGAACCGCATGGAAATCGACAGAGTCGGAAAAAGTCAAAGGACCCTATGATCATATTTTAGAAAAATGTATAAAAACCCGATTTACCGGGTATGAAACGACACACCAAGAATCTGTTATATGCAGTCTATTGAAAGACGGACAACAAGTATCAGAATGTAAAGCGGGAGATGCTGTCGATATTTTGATTGATCCATGCCCATTCTATGCGGAATCCGGGGGGCAGGTTGGCGACATCGGTTTACTAAGAAATGACAACGGCATGATTCGAATTGAAAAGACAATAAAAATTTCACTCCAGACACATCTGCTCAAAGGGAATGTGATTCATGGGAAATTTTCTATCCATGATGCTGTCACCGCTCAAGTGGATAATGCTGTTAGACAATCAACAGCTCGTAATCACACCGCTACACATCTGCTCCATACAGCATTGCGAATGGTGCTCGGGGACCATGTCAAACAATCAGGTTCACTTGTAACATCAGATCGATTACGCTTCGATTTCTCTCACTATGCTGCCATTGAACCCCATGAAATCGACAAAATTGAGGAAATTGTCAATATGGTGATCCTGGATAATGATCATGTGTTATCGAGAGAAATGAGCCTGGAAGATGCTTTAAATCAAGGGATTACTGCTCTTTTTGGAGAGAAGTATGGTGAACAGGTCCGAGTAATAGCTGTTGGTGATTTTTCATCTGAGCTTTGCGGCGGCACCCATGTGCAAAAAACCGGTGATATCGGTCTATTTAAAATCATTTCTGAATCCAGTATTGCGGCAGGCGTTCGAAGAATTGAAGCCATTACTGGTACGAATTCCTTGAAATTGATGTCTAGCCAAAAACATCTGCTACAGGATCTTTCCCAAATCCTAAAGACACCGGTTGAAAACATAATCGAAAAAGTCGAACGTATGCAACGACAGCTTCGTGCTCTTCTCAAAGAAAATGAGGATTTATCATCGAAATGGGCGCAATTTGAGGTGATGTCGAAAATCGATCATCCTGCCATGATCAATGAGATGAAAGTCATTGTTCAACACATTCCCAATGTCCAGGTCAAGCAACTTCGAGAACTATCAGATAAGATCAAAAACAAACTGGGTAGTGGTATCGTCCTCCTGTCTACAATCCAGGATGAAAAAATCATTTTTATTGCCACTGTCACAAAGGATTTGATTTCTCGAATCCATGCAGGAAAACTGGTAGATCAGGTTGCCAGGACAGTTGGTGGTGGAGGGGGTGGAAGACCCGATATGGCTCAAGCGGGGGGTATTTCAGTCGAAAAACTTGATGATGCACTACTTAAAGTTCCTAAGATTATCATCGAAATGGATAAAAGTCCTGAAGGAGCCAAATGATGAATCAAGTTGAGATTCCAAAGGATATACGAAAACGCATTGACGAGTATGATAAAAACCTCAACAGGTGGACTTATTATGAACTGCTGTATATCACGCGTAATGCATCCACGGACGATATCAAGAATGGTTATCGAAAAATTGTTCAATTGATGCACCCTGATCGTTATGGATTCAACCTTGATCCGGAATATAAGACCAAGTTAGAGCGGATTTTCAATGAAATAAACATTGCATATAATACCCTTCTCGATCCCAGTCAACGCGCCCGATATGATCAATCTTTGTTTTATGCAGAGGATCATGGTCAACCAATAAAACAAGACACGGATGTTTTGGTTGCCCAGAACCAATACAATCAAGGCGTGCAGGCACTCCGGCAAAATAATCACAAAGTGGCGGTAGAATTTTTTCGATCAGCGATCAAGCTAAATCCTTCTATTGCCGAATATCACGCCAAATTGGCGTATGCGTTGTCATTGAATCCCAATCCAAGAGTGAAAAAAGAGGCTGTTGAGGTGTGCAAAGAAGCAATAAAAATGGCGAATGAAAATCCAAACTATCATTCGCTCATGGGCTACATTTATCAACAACTGGATGAAGAGGATAACGCAGAGATTCATTATCGGCGTGCATTATCGTGGGATCCATTGCATCATCGTTCCCGTCAGGCGTTAAATAAAATTTTAGATAATCGGAATAAACAAAAACAGGAAAGGAGTATTTTGGGGAAATTATCTTCATTTTTAAAACCCAAAACAACAGAAACACCCATTCCGAAAAATACAACTCGGAAAACACCCCCAAAGAAATGATCCCCTTTCCCCAAGTTCATAAAAAAGTGTGACTGACACGATGATTGAGCTGAAAAAAATAAAGAAAACATTTTCTAATAGAGAATTGTTCACGGATGTCACATTACAAGTAAAAAAAGGAGAAACCGTTGTCCTTTTCGGACCGAGTGGGAGTGGTAAAACAGTTTTATTAAAAATATGCCTTGGATTAATTAAACCGGACAGTGGTGATGTTCTCATTCAAGGCAAGAATATAACGCAATTAAGTGAAAAAGAATTGACAGTGGTCCGTTTGGATACCGGCATGCTTTTTCAATACTATGCACTGTTCGATTCGATGACTGTTTCTGAAAATATCGGGTTTTATCTGGCAAACCATTCCACATTATCAAAATCTGAAATAATGGAAAAAGTATCTCATGATCTGAAGCTGGTCGACATGGCAGGCAGTGAACACCTGTACCCTTCTGAACTGTCTGGCGGGATGCAGAAAAGAGTCGGGATCGCTCGTGCATTGATTCATCGACCTCAGATCATATTCTATGATTCCCCAACTGACGGATTGGATCCGGTAACTTCTGACAAAATTATCGATCTGATTATCTCGCTAAATCAAAAAATGAGTACTACATCGCTGGTGATATCAAATGATATGAATACTGCCTTCCGATTAGCCACTAAAATTGGAATGGTGTATAATGGCAAGATTCATGCTTTCGGGAGCCCATTGGAAATCGCTCACTCAAAAGATCCGGCTGTTTATCAATTTATCAGAGGTCTGGAAAATGGACCATTGTTAGATCATTAGTTCGTATTGGAACCATGTAAGCCTGTTGGCGTATGTTTGCTCAACAAGAAGACAAGAGAGACTTAGATGCTGATTTATGGAAATCGACGTAGGTTTGAACGATATGACGTTCATTGTGAAGGTAAATATCTGGAACGGAATGTCGACGACGAAATTATTTCTCAGGGTAACGCGAAAATCGTAAACCTTTCTGAATCTGGAGCGTTATTGGAAATACAGAGAAAACTCGACCTACTGGAAAATGTCCAGATTCATCTGCACTTGACAACTGGAGTATTAAAATGTGATGTGGATGTTATCGATCAAACATTCACGGAATCCGATTCATGTTATCTTCGTGTCAAATTCAAAGATTTGAGTCTACAACAACAGGAAGATTTATTAAGTTTTCTCTGTGACTCAGAATGAGTGAAACCATCCGGTATGATGAAGCTGAGCGCCACATTGTATTCAGTTCCCCACCCTAATAGCGGACATCACTTCCCTTGTTCTTCATCCACCAGTTGCTCCAGAGAAATGTGTTCGAGTGTTTCGGTGACACGATCCCTTAGAGAATGCCAGACACCATTCAAAGCACACGTACCATCATATTTGCATTTGGTACGACTTCGAGATCTCCGTTCACAAACGATCTCAAATACATTCCCTTCCAATGCTTCGATTATTTCTTTCATGTTGATTGATTGCGGTGACCTTGCCAGTAAGTATCCTCCCCGCGTCCCGCGAACGCTTTTTATCAGACCTGATCTTCGGAGTTTTAACAGTAGCTGTTCAACATACGTTCGCGGTAAACCCTCATCTTTGGCAATTCTTTGTATGGAGACCGGCTCAGCAGGTCCATTCTTTGCTATATTGATCATGCATCTTAGCCCGTAATCGCCTTGCGTGGTGATTCGCATATTACGCCTTCCTCTCTTCCGATCGATTTTCAATAAAACCGAACAAATGCTTTACAAATAATATCATCTTTCATTCACTTTTGAAATATCAAGGAGGAATAGCAATTTTATCGATTCCATTGAGTTCATCGGGATGAACTGCTATATGATACACGGTATTTGGAGAAATCAATTCATGAAAAGGATTTGCTTTTTTTATGTCATTGTTGCCGTTTTTGGATTTAGTACGCCAGCTTTATCAGAAGACGGATGGCTGGAACGCTGGTATGATATTCTCTTTATGAATGACAACCCCATGCATCCTCCTGAAATCATTTCACCCGCATTCGATTCTCGGTTTTCCAGAGATGATATGATACCGGTCATATGTGTTGCCGAGATTCCTGACGCGATCAGATATGAGTTTGAGTTTTCATTGGTTCCGGAATTTTCGATTAGTGAAAGTGATAACATTATTTCTGTGTCGGAAGCTGCATTTTCGTTTTCTGATTATATTGATTCTGAGGAGTGGCATGAATTAAGCTTTGAATTATATTTTCGAGTTCGAGCAGTGCTTCGGCAATCTTTGACCACAGAATGGAGTTCTTCTGGACATTTTACGAAAAGCAGTGCAGCAAAACCGGAAATCTTTTCACCTGGTATTGACGCCCGTTTTGGGTGCAATGATCTACCGCCGATTTTCGCTTGGCAATCCCTGGATAGTATCTCGCAGTATTGTCTCGAATTCGCCCGGGATCCAGATTTTATTGATCCCTTGGGTACATTTATTACATCTCGAACTATAATAGACTTCACTAATACAAAGGATCGAATCCAATGGGAAGGAGTGATTGGGACTTTTTATTGGCGCGTTTCAGGGATTGAACAGAATGAGGTGACTACTCCATTCAGCGATGTTTTTTATTTTTCGAAAACAACGATAGAAAAACCAAACATTTTGACACCGGAGGACCAAACTTTTTTCGATCAGGCTGCATCACTGCCAGAATTTTCATGGAATAGTGTTGATCATTCGAGCCGTTACCATGTTCAGTTTGCTTTAAAACCTCATGATTTTCCCGATGGTCTGGAATATTTGGTCGTTTCTGACACACGTTTTAATTTGCAGGACATTGGAATAACCCAGGACATGTGGAACCAGTTCTATGGTCGATTGTTCTGGAGAGTTGCAGCAGTGGATCAATATGGGAATCATGGCAGTTTTGGATTATCAAAAAGCTTTTTCAAAGTACAGCACAATCGATACGTTGCATATGGCGATTCCATTACAGGAGGCTATGGTTCTGCAGCATTTGGTAGTGGTTACTCCGGCTATCCGCCCTATCTTCAGGACATGCTGCGTGATCGATATCAATCTGCCATCCAGGTCTTGTGCCAGGAAAATATTTCGTGGTTTCCTGGTGGGCATGCCTATACAGGTGATTTTATGGCAGAGAACGCTATGGAGTATCATGCGCCTGTTTTTGTCCTCATTATGTTTGGGACAGTTGATGCTTTGGATTCTGGAGCACCAGGTTGTGATGACCACGATTGTCATACAATAGAGCATTTAGAGAATATTATAGAAACTGTCCGAACCTATCAAGCTACTCCTATGCTGGCTACTCTCCCGCCCGTTAATCCAGCCTCCATTCATTGGCAAATCCAGGATAGGATTGATTCTATAAATCATGATATCAGAATTTTAGCAGCTGAAAAAAATGTTCAGATCGCAGATATGGAAGAGGCTTTCTACAATGCACCCCTGGAACTTCCCAGCTATTATTACGAAGGAACAGATTGGGCGCATTTTAATGACCTGGGGTATGAATTAATGGCAAGGACATGGAATGATAGCCTATAAACAACCTTCCATTCAACATCACGATTAAAACAAAGAGATGAATTGCTTATGAGACATCTCCTTCACTTGCATTATTTACTGGATCGAAGCTCTTTTCTTACTAAGGAGTAGACATTATAATGCGGTCCTGGAGTTTTTTTAATGAAGGGTGATGGGTTGTGGCAAAAAGGAAAAATCAGAAGGAACTGACAGAACCTGACGAGACCGGAATAAAAGTTATCCAAAGATTGGGAAACGTTTTTAGATACCTGGAAACATCAAAATGGATTCGGGAATCATTTGGAATCTTTTTGATAGCGCTTACGGTTTTTATTCTAATCAGCCTTTTTACGATTGGGAAAACGAATGGGATTCTTTCTAACAGCTGTGGTGAACTCGGTATCAGAATTTCTGGCTACATGTGGTATTATTTGGGTATCGCATCGTTAGTTATCCCCATTATATTAGCTGTTTTTGGTATTATATGTTTTCGACATCGGCAGATTGAGCGAAAGATATCACGATTCTTGGGACTCCTCCTACTCACACCTTCCATCTGTTCTCTGATGACTCTATTGCTTCCCAATGTAATTCAATTGCGAGGGTATAATATCAGACCTGGTGGCAGACTGGGAGATCATTTGACTTCAATATCTATAAATTACCTGGGGAACAGTGGAACGATTGTACTTTTTGTGACATGTGTTTTAATTACATTCCTGGTTGTTACGGATGTTTCTTATTATATTGTACTGTCTAGGATTAAATTGTGGTTTAAAACGACACTCACCCAAATGTTTCGGTCTTCAGATAAGCAAACTGACATCTTACCTGGGAAATCAGATGAAACAAAGCAGATTAGTCATGAAAACAGGCAGTTCAGTATTGATGAGATGGTAACTGAACCAACCAAAGCGCAAAAACGACGATCGAAAAAAGCGTTTCTCCCCCTTGAAAAAGGGAACGAAGATGCTGCACAGGATAGAACACCTGAATTGAATGACCCCATAGAGATTGTTAGAAAACCAATCCAAATAACTCCAAGAACTATCACGGAGAAGCAAGCGATTCATAAACCCCCTGAACCTAATCTATTAGAACCGAACTCAACAGCATTTCAGATTCCGGATTTGTCGCTACTGACAGAACCCCCATCGCTTGTTCAGCGTGAAAGTGAGGAAGAGCTTTTAAAGAAATCAGAAATCCTGATCAATAAGTTAAATGAATTTAATATAAAAGGAAGAATAACGGAAGTATGTCCAGGGCCGGTTATCACTCGATATGAGTTTGAGCCAGCGCCAGGGATAAAAATTTCCAAAATCACCAGTTTAGCTGATGATCTGGCTTTAGGTTTGAAGTCCCGGTATGGTCTTCGTGTAACACCGATCCCCGGAAAGTCTACTTTAGGAGTTGAATTGCCAAATAAAAACAGAGAAACGGTATTTCTTAAAGAAATTTTAATATCTGAAGAATACAATCAAGCAAAGGAAAAATCTATCCTATCACTGCCATTGGGGAAAGATACTTCTGGAAAACCATTCATTGCAGATCTCCAAAAAATGCCTCATTTATTGATCGCTGGAGCAACCGGGTCTGGTAAGAGCGTGTGTATCAATACCATCCTGACAGGTTTATTATTCTCTTCCACTCCTAAACAACTCAGACTTTTACTCATTGATCCCAAGATGCTTGAACTGTCCGACTTTAATGGTATTCCACATCTTAGGGAACCAGTCATCACGGATGTAAAATTAGCTCCCGATGCATTGAATTGGGCGGTCGATGAAATGACACAACGTTATTCGAAATTGGCTGCAATCGGAGCCAGAAATATCGATCAATTCAACGAAAAGGTAGCATCTTCCAACTATGAAGGCGAGGAACAGCCACTTCCATATATGGTTATCATCATTGATGAATTGGCGGATTTAATGCTCACAACACCAACAGCTGTAGAAGAATCCATTCAACGATTGGCTCAGATGGCGAGAGCGGCTGGCATTCATTTGATTATCGCCACGCAAAGACCATCTGTAGACGTTATAACAGGTGTTATCAAAGCTAATCTTCCCTGCCGTCTCGCATTTCAGGTCGCATCTCGAGTGGATGCCAGAACAATTATGGATCGTATGGGTGCTGAAAAATTATTGGGAATGGGAGATAGCCTATTCATACCCCCTGGGACATCCCAATTGATGAGAATTCATGGGGCGTTCGTTTCTGAAGGCGAAGTTAAACGGGTTGTCGAATTTCTCAGACAGCAACCACGCATTTCAGATGAGGAATCTATTTTTCAGGTCTTGGAGGAATCAAAAGCTGATTTTGATGGTGTTGAAGATCCTTTGTTTGATCAAGCCGTTAAAATTGTATTAACATCTGGGTTAGCATCCATTTCTCTGCTGCAAAGGAGATTAAAAGTTGGCCATAGCAGAGCTTCTCGTCTGATTGATTACATGGAGCAACAAAATATAGTTGGTCCACATATCGGGTCCAAAACTCGTGAAATCCTTGTCGACCGAGAGGAATATTTAGAACGGTTGAATGATATAGAAACATCAGGAGTTTATGATGATATTTAAAGTTTTCATTTTGATGATAACATGGATCCTACTCAATGTAGGATCTGTGTGTGCAACGGAAAACGATGGTGGAACCGATCCACTCTCTGATTTGATCCGATTGTTGCAGGCGGAAAAATCGTTTTCCTTTAATTTCAAGCAAGAAAACACAAATCTGACATCGGGACAGAAAATTGAAGCTCAGGGCCGAGTCCTGTTTGAAAATCCTAATAAATTCAGATGGGATTATACTTCTGATCCTAAGAACATCATCGCTTGCAATGGAATAACATTGTTGATGATTCTACCGAGAGATAAACAAGTCATGATGGAACCGGCTTCTCGTAACCAAACTCTCTGGTCTCCTTTGGCGGTCTTAACGCAACCCGATTATCTGAAAACGAACTTTATTGTAAAACAGACAGCTATTACTGAAGGTTCAGCTCAATTCCAGTTATTCCCCAAAACAGACGACAGGCAATACGATCATTTTGATTTGGTGATACAAAAAATTAACTCGGACGTTGAATTCGATTTATCCATTTATGATTTGGCAGGAAACAAAAATAAGATTTCGTTTTCATATTTTATATCAGGCATCTCTACCACTGTTGAAATGCCGGCAATTCCCCCTGATTATGAGGTGACTGATTTTTCTGGATATCCGATCAAACGAGAAAACTATCTGGGATCAAAACAATGAGTGAGAAGAATTTGTGAGAAACATCTTACATCGTAATATTCAAAAAATTGGTTATGTCTTCATGATTATTTTGAGCAGTTGTTCTCTTCCCCGTTACTATTCTTGCCCCAATGACTGTGTTTATTTACTTGCAGATTATAGTGACACAATTGAAACATGGTCCTCTCACGATGAACTTCACCATCAGATGATTGGTGTAGCCGATATAAATGCTCTCTATTTATCGTGGGAAGTTCGACAAGCATATTTACAGACTGTAAAAAATCAGTTATGTCCCGAACCAGAAGCGATCAATAAGCTGACTCAAATACATCTCAATCGATTTGAGCACGATAATGAATTCATCTTGGGTTTATACTGTCATAATAAAGAATGGAATAAATTGACGGGTGAAAGCCCAATCTGGTCTATTCAACTCCAAAGTGATACTGGTAAAACGGTGAAGCCTAAGTTGATTGAGAAGGTCACGATACGTCCAGATGAATCATGGATGTTTCTCGATAAATTTACGCATGGACGTGAAGTATACCGGGTGGTTTTTCCCAAACAGGATACTGAAGGGAATGAATTGATCTGTCGCAATACTCGATGTTTCAGGTTGATTGGCAGTTCTTTTTTAGGCAGCTTGATACTGGATTGGAAAATGGGTCCGATTCCTCAGGATTTGCAGTAATGCAAAAAGCCTTTTTTTGAGTGAAACTCCAATTCGTTTTTTTTCTGGGGAGTTAGACAAACAGATCAACAAAAGAAAACGTAGAAACATCAAATAAGCCTTTATCAGTCAGTTTCAATTCTGGAATAACCGGTAAGGCCATAAATGCCAAAGTCATGAATGGATTTGTTAGTATGCACCCCATTGATTGGACCTTCCGGATAAGGTGATCGAGTTTTAAGCGAATTTCCGATACTGGACTATCAGACATCAATCCACCGATAGGAAGTGGTAGGCCATCAACACAGCCATTGCCCTCAGATATGGCCAGTCCTCCTTGTTGTCTTACAAGCTGGACAACAGCATCATAAATATCAACATCTGAAACTCCAACAGAGATAATATTATGAGAATCATGAGCGATAGTGCTGGCAATGGCTCCACATTTTAATCCAAATCCACGAATAAAACCCAATCCCATCTGACCAGATCCATAATGGCGCTCAATTACGACAAATTTAAGCAAGTCTCTTTCGGTATCAGAGACAATATTGTTGTTTTGAACCTTTGGGTGTTCATAAATTGAGGTTCTGGTAACAATCTGCTCCGGAATGATCTCTATCACTCTGATTCGATCTCCCCTGGGAGGTATACAAAACTGGTCCCGCTCAATCCATTTGACATTGACAGAACCACGCATCTGAATTTTATCATGGTCAAAACGTTCATATAGCGGAACGCCATGTTGAGCAACGCATTGGCCATTTTTAAAGACAGATTCAATGGAAAAATGTTCGAGATCGTCGATGACTAGAATATCGGCGTCATATCCTGGTGCGATAGCTCCGATGTGAGACAATCCGAAATACTTTGCAGTATTGATCGTTGCCAGCTTAATCGCTGAAATCGGATCTACTCCATTGCAGATCGCTAATCTGACCATGTGGTCAATATGTCCATGATCCATCAATTCGATCGGATCTCGATCGTCTGTGACGAAGAAACACTGAGAGATTGTGTCTGGATTGACGAGAGGAAGGAGATCAATAAGATTTTTTGTAGTGGAACCTTCTCGAAGCATGATATGCATACCCAAACGTAACTTCTGTAAGGCTTCATCCGGAGACGTACATTCATGATCAGAACGCATCCCTGCTGCGATATAGGCATTGAGATCCGGACCAAGAACTCCTGGTGCATGCCCATCAATCACACGCCCTTCCGATATTTTAATCTTGTCCAGAATCTCATCATGACATTCAAGAATACCTGGAAAATTCATAACCTCTCCCAATCCAAGTATCCATCTGTCCTGCAACATTGGGAAGAGATCAATCGCCTTTAGTTCTGCTCCGGCTGTTTCCATTGGAGTAGCGGGGACGCAGGACGGGAGCATGACATAGACGTTCAGTGGGTTGTACTTGCTTGTTTTTAATATATACGAAATCCCCAACATACCCATGACATTGGCGATTTCATGAGGGTCGATGATAATGGTCGTTGTACCGTGTGGTACAACAACACGAGCAAACTCCGGTATTGTCGACATGGAACTTTCAACGTGGAGATGTCCATCGATTAAACCAGGACATACACATTTACCGGTGAGATCGATATTCATTTTTCCATGATAACCATCGCCCACCGCAGCAATAATGCTCCCCACAATGGCCACATCAGACGTGTAAATCTCATGAGAAAATACGTTGATGACGTTGCAGTTCTTTAAAACAATATCGGCTGGTTTCTTTTTTCGAGCAACTTGAATGACATTTTTTAAATCAGGTTTTTGTCGAGTGAACATTTTCACTATTCCTCATTCTGGAAATAAGCAATGTATGGTAGATTTCTATAATGCTGATCATAATCAAGTCCATACCCGATCACGAAATGATCCGGTATTTTAAAACCCACATAATCAGCAACAATCGAACATGGGTGGTGGGCTGATTTATCCAGAAGAGTACAAATTTCCAACGACGCGGGTGATCGGGTTTGAATAACTTTGGTGATATATTTCAGTGTGAGACCAGTATCGATGATATCCTCGATAATGATTACATGCTTCTGAAAAGTCGGAGAATCAAGATCTTTCATAATTCGAACAATACCTGATGTTTTCGTACTGGATCCGTAACTCGAGACAGCCATGAAATCAATCGTGTGAGGGACGGACATCGCTCGTGATAAATCCGCCAGAAAAATATAAGCACCTTTCAAAATGCCAACTAACAAAGGAGTTTTACCAATATACTTAGCTGATATCTCATCGGCGATGACCTTGATCCGTTGGCGGATAGTTTCTTCATCTATCAATATTCGATATTTCATTCTTGATGCTCGATCTGGAATCTAGTATAAATCGTCAACCCAAGTAAAGCTCAACGTTACTTTCAATCATTGTGTCATCAGGGCAACTTTGTTCTTAGATTTGCCTAATTAAAATAAAAGACTCTGCTCATCATCCCCAATCGACGTTCGTCAGAGTCTATCCCCTTTTGATTAGGAATATATGTCTGATCGGTGATAAGTTCCAATTTTATAGACTCCTTGGAATTGAACACATCATTCGATATTACCTCATGTACCACAAAATCGTTAGCCTGTTCAGGATAATTGGCAATAATAGTGCCTTCGAGAGCAATCTGTATCAGGCTTGGTTTCCCGATTTGTGCAGTTGGTAACCATCCTCTAATATATAACTCCGCTTCTCTTCCCGGATTCTGCAATGTACATATCCCACGACCCGACATCCAGCGCCATGTCGCATTCGTTACGGGATCACGTTCCAGGTCATACCATCCATCCCCATATTCAATACGTGCTTCTGGTAGGTCTTCTGGACGAGTGGGCGGAGTAACTTCCAACTGCGCAACCAAACATTTGCTTGTAGACTGTTTTGTGTTGCTTCTGAAGTTCCCAATGATGATTTTTCTTTCATCGTTCACTGCATAACATCCCATGAGGATGGACAGTGTTGTGGTTTTTGGTATCAATGGAATATATACTATCCGTTCGTATTCATAGATCTGATCCGGTTGCCAATCCGATGGAGGTATATCCATCAAATGATCATCCTGTAATTGAATCATTCCAGCATGATCTACAAAATGAACCTTCGCAGCAATCTTCTCTCTTGGACTTTTATATTGAGACCCGGTTTTCCATTGATACTTAAGTCGAACTAGGCTGTTCCCATTGGTTGTTTGAGTGGAAAGCTCAACGTTGGGAGTCGCATCCAATGTGATTGCGTCTATGTCCATTTTATCATTGGATCGTCTCTGGCAACCATTCAGATGGAATAGTCCATAAATGAACCAAATCAGCAGGCTTACCGTTATGATGAAATGCTTTTTCATGTAACTATAAGATTTTTCCAACTATTTCCGGATTTTTCTGTAACACAGATGCGTCGTCTTTGAAGATTCCACTCAGGTGAAGCTTCGTTTGAAACTCACAAATCGCTTTATCTGCGACTAGCTTGACAACTCGTAACGTCCCTTTATATTTATCTTTTTTATATCCAATTACATTATAGCTGATCGGACTGATTTCCTTTTCATATATATCGAACAAATCACCCTCCCCAATCTGTGAAGGATCTGGAACTTGAATCGTAAATTGTGGTAATTCATTGGATTGTAGAATGCAAATACCCGTTTCTTCTTCACTATAACAGTAAATGCAGTAATGTTCAGGCATGACCTTCAGAGTTTTAGGGTTTTTTATTGACCGCAACTGACACCAATTTCTCTCCTGAAGATCAGTAACCCAAACTCCCGGGATGCCCTTGTAGCTTGTTGCGAGTTTCCATTCATTTTCGAATTTATACCTACTGTTACGAGCAGTTTCATACTCTTCCTTCGTGATTTGTGTTGCGATCATACGGTCATCCAATTGGAAATACTCATCACCGACATGGTAAATGATAAATTTATCATCATTCACAAGAAATGGTTCTTCAGCGGGAATCTGTGTGATTAGTTTTGGATCCTGATTCCAATTCGCTTCTGTATTGAGAAAAATTCCATAAGAGTCGCCTTCCCAGCTATTCTCTCTAAGCTTATAAAATTCGTGTACATATTTCTGATCACCGCCTTCACCCGGGAGAATTCCAAAAGAGGGATTTCGTCCAAAATTATGCAGCTTATATCGTTGACGATTGCCAAAATAGAAATAATAGACCACACCAGTTTTATCGTTGTAGATCGCAGCTGAACCATCGGTTTTAAAATCCGGATTCGGTCCAAAATCATAAACAGCAAAGTCTGCGCTTAATGCACAAACATTCTGAGGTCTTAGGATATGTTCCTCCATCAGTGCTTCTTCATTAAAGATGTCGCCTTTCCGGATTTTTTCAGCCAGTTCCTGGGCTTCTTTTAGCTTCATTTCATAAATTCGTTCTTCTTCTTCCTTAGATTTATCCTTAGAACTACATGAGAAAAGTGTTATCAGCAAAAGGCAGATCACTAATTTTTTGAAGAAAAAAAAGAAATTTATCATGTTATCTATGCTCCTTCTGTATTTTTCCGGAAGCAAATAGCTCAATATTTCAACGCTTACCAATCAATCCTATAATAGGTACACATACTTGGTTAAAATATATAAAAAATATCTATCGGGAAGTCAAGTGAATTAGAAATCAAAATCCTCATGATATCCATAGAGTTATGTTCAGAGATGGATATTCCATATAACATGGTGCGATTATGAAATTCATTTATAACTTTTATTTCATACATTCCCGGTCTCATGATATGATCATTTCGGGGAGTGATACACGGATGAATAGCAAAAATTTAATGATTGCGATCGCTTTTACAATGTCAGGATCAATAGGTCTAGTTTATGAAGTGATCTGGCAGCGAAAACTTGCGTTGATCTTTGGAACGACATTACCAGCAATTACCGCAGTTTTGGCTGCTTTTATGGGTGGTCTTGCTCTTGGTAGCTTTGTTTTTGGCAAATTTGCAGACTATTCTCCATTTCCGTTGAGATGGTATGGATTCTTGGAAGTAGGGATAGGGCTTTATTGTTTCATTATGCCAATTCTGTTTGGTTTCGCGGATACGGTACATCTTTTTGCATTCAGACATTATGGAGAAAATTTTTATGTTGAATCACTTCGATTCATCCTCGCTATTATCATCCTTATGATTCCTTGTTCTTTCATGGGAGGAACGCTCCCGATCTTAAGCAAATTTTTAATACGATCTCAAAATGAACTTGGGCAAAAATTATCCCAGCTATATTTTTTAAATACAATTGGAGCGGTTTTCGGAACATTGCTTGCCGGATTTTTATTCATCAGATTATGGGGTATGAATCGAACGACAATCATCGCTGCGTTATGTAATATCATCATCGGAGTCACATTCATTGTATTTTCGGCGTTAACAAAAAATGGACCCATTATTATTCGGAGTGAAAATCCAGCGCACATCGTGGAACGATATCGTTGGCTTCCTGGTATTTATGCTGTTCTGGGTGCAGCAGCCATGGGAAGCGAAATAGCGTGGACCAGAGTATTAAACCTGATTATTGGATCCACCGTTTATGCATTTACCATGATGTTAGCAGCTTTTTTGTTGGGTATTGCCGTCGGGAGTCTTGTAATAGGTAAATGGTTGGATCGGGTAAAGTCTCCATTGACGTTGGTCGGTGCACTTGGTGTTATTTGTGGGATATGTATCGGTCTTTCAATTGCCATTGTTAGCAGACTACCAGTGCTGTTACTCCTGCTTTTTCCGATATTCCATGAAAGTTTTTTTTTATGGCAGATGTGTCTGTTTGGTCTTGGTTTTATCGCGATCTTTCCCGCAACATTTTTTATGGGAGCTCTTTTCCCGACAATTGCAAAAGCGTATATCGATAAATTGGGATCAGTTGGAGAAAAAGTCGGGAATCTGTACCTGTGGAATACTCTCGGTGGGATCATAGGCTCTTGTATTACCGGATTTATTTTCGTCCCTTTTCTCGGAAGCCGCAACTCTTTGATGCTTTTCTCCCTTGTTTTTCTTATCATTGGTCTCGGTATCTTGCTACACCATATCATCGAACCCAGAATTCGGAGACAGATTTTTATCCTCTCTATTATTTCATTGACGATGTTCGGACTTCTACCGAATTGGGAATCTTCGTTATTTGATAGTGGTGTGTATATCTACGCGCCTCAATTGATGGATGGCTTTGAAAAAAACAGAAAAATATTATTCGAGGATGAAGGATTTCATTCATACGTAACGGTAACAGAAAAGTCAGGCATCCGAAGTCTTAGAATCAATGGCAAAACAGATGGTTCTGATGGAGGCGATCTTGATACTCAGATCCTTCTTGCACATCTACCAATTTTACATCATAAAAATCCCAAAACTGCTCTGATCATCGGACTTGGAACAGGTGTAACTCTCGGTTCGTCAATTACATACCCTGAACTTCATGTCGATTGTATCGAAATTGATGACGGAGTTATTGAAGCATCTTCTTACTTTAATCATATCTCGGGTAATCCACTCGCAACAACTAGAGCTAATCTTATCCAAGCTGATGCCAGAACTGTGCTTGCCACAGTCGACAAACGATACGATGTGATCATATCTGAGCCATCAAATCCATGGATTACTGGGGTATCCAATTTGTTTACATTGGAACATTTTCAGTACTGCAGAGAAAAGTTAACCTCGAATGGTATCATGTGCCAATGGATACATTCTTATTACATGGACAAACAAATACTATTAACGCTTTTTCAGACATTCCAGGAAGTGTTTCCGGAATGCAGTTTATGGGCAGGAAGCTATGGAGATTATTTAATTATCGGGAGTCAGTATGAAGTATTATCTGATATTGGCCACATAACCCGTATGTTCGAGAATGTAGAGGTAGCCAACGACCTTCAGAAAATCAGCATTACAAATCCAGAAAACATCATCGACCGAAAAGTTTTAAGTCCCAACGAATTCAGAAAAATGACAGCTTCGTACCCAAAGAACATCAATACCGACGATTATCCCTATGTCGAGTTCTTTGCGCCAGAAAGTCTCTATCAAGACACAGTATCGGAAAATAAAGAGATGATAACATCCTTTCAGGATTAACCTTCTCCTTTTCCAACGAGAAGTAAAAATTATTTAAATACAACGAGTTATAAAAAGAGTTCGAGTTATGATTCTGACAGTTATATCTTGAATTTATTGACCTGATTTTGCTTTTCCAGCATGAGGATCTTGTTCCAGATACATATGAAAATTCCATTGTTTCACGCCTAAAATGGGCAACTTGATCTCCTCGGTATAGTCAATCTTTACTGTGAATATTTTCCCTTCTGGCCATTGAACATCGACCTGTTTTTCTGCGTCTTTTATTGGGATATTGAAATTTTTCGCTGCTTCGAGGACTTTTTCTCTCATAGTGTACTCGTTGAATCCATCTCGAGCGATCGTTTTATATTCTCTTGCATAATCGATATTTAAAATATCCTGTAGCTTGGATTCGAATTTCATATTTTTAATTTTCACGGGAATAAACTTATATCCCAGAAAAAGAATAATGGCGATCAATATAAGAGTGATCGCCATAGGCGCTTTGGATTCCGCTTTTCCGAATTGAGAATGTCGAAATTGTAAGAAGTTACTTTTCATTCAATATCTTCTCCTTTCATGATGTCATCATTAAGTTCTAAATTATCTAATCCATATTTTTCTACTCGATAACGCAGAGATCGAAAACTCACATTTAATAACTTGGCGGCATCTTTTTTTATCCAATTCGTTCGGCGTAATGCATTGATGAGAATTGATCGCTCAAAATCCCCGACAACCGCTTCTAAATCGATCCCTCCCTCTGGTACCTGCGTGTTAGGTATGGTGATCGTGTTTGGGTGTGAATATAAATAGCTGGGCAGACTTGATGGCGTTATCGTGTTTCCTGTTTCTAAAGCGACACAACGTTCAATAACATTCTCAAGTTCTCTTACATTTCCAGACCATCGATACGCTCTAAGAGTCTCCATCGCTTCTGGAGTAATATTCATTTTGGATTTTGAACAATCCCTGCAACTTTTTTCAATAAAGTATTGTACTAGAATCGGAATATCTTCGATGCGTTCGCGGAGTGGAGGTAAGAGAATGGGAATTACATTCAATCGATAGAACAAATCTTCACGGAATTTGCCTTGAGCGACCATTTCACGTAGATTTTTATTCGTTGCAGAAATGATCCGAACATCCACTGAAATATCTTTTACCCCACCTACTCGTTTGAATTTTTTGTCATTGAGGACTCTGAGTAATTTCACTTGAATTGCGGGTGTTGTTTCTGCGACTTCATCAAGAAAAAATGTTCCGCCATCCGCTATTTCAAATAAGCCTTCTTTATTTTGGATTGCGCCTGTAAAAGCGCCTTTTGTATGTCCAAATAGTTCGCTTTCAAGCAAGCTTTCCGGTAAAGCCCCGCAGTTTACAGTTACAATGGGCTTTTCCCTTCGAATCGAGTTATAGTGGATGGCATATGCAACCAGTTCTTTCCCTGTTCCACTCTCTCCATTAATCAAAATAGTGCTATTCAAATCGGCTACTTTGTGGATTGTTTCGAAAACCTGAAGCATTTTGGGTGAGATGCCAATGATGTTTTCAAATTTGTGTCTAGATTTGATTTCTTTTTTAAGTAGGATGTTTTCTTCTTTTAGCTTATGACTTTCAAATGCCTTTGATACGATTATTTTTATCTCATCCACTTTAAATGGTTTTGTTAGGTAGTCATATGCGCCTAATTTCATGGCTTCAATCGCATTTTCAGTTGTGGCATAAGCAGTGATCATAATTACAATTATCTTTGAGTCATAATCTTTCAGTCGTTTGAGAAGCTCTATCCCAGTCATATCTGGCATCATAAGATCAGTGACGACCATGTCTACCGGTTGCCCTTGCAGGATCATTTTTAGAGCTGCGGTAGCACTTGTTGAGGCAGTAACGGAATATCCTTCTTTCTCCAATAAAATGGAGAGAAAATCGCACATACTTTCTTCATCATCGACAATCAGAATATTTTTCAATGACAATTCCTTCTGAGATCAATAACTCCATAAATCGTTGTTATCGAGTTTGTCTGAGTGGGACGCGGATTTCAAATTTGGCTCCCTCACTCGGTTTACTCTGAACGTGAATACACCCATGATGATTTTCTATGATTCGATAGACAATGGCAAGACCGATTCCAACTCCTTTTTTCTTGAATGTAGTAAATGGATCAAAAATTCGAACCAACATCTCGCTATCCATTCCGATGCCTGTATCCTGAAAAGTGAGTTTGGCATATGGAGGACATGGATAATTTTTATTTTCTGATCTTGGAATTTCGTTCTCGAAATTGTCCCAGCGTTCGATTTGTATCATTATCGTGCCGCCCTCTGGCATGGCTTCTATCGCATTTTTTGCCAGATTCCATGCGAGTTGCATAAACTGATTTTGATCAATTTCTGCAACAAGATTTTCGTCTTGACTGATGAGCTGAAAATGGATATTGGTGCTAAGAACATTCGAGCTTCTTATTAATACAATCATCTCATTCATGAGATTATGTAAGTTGATTAAACTGAATTCAGGAGGTCTGGGTCTGGACAGATCCAAAAAATCGCTGATTAAGCGGTTTAACCGGTCAGATTCTTTAATAATGATATTCATCAGTCTGGATTCATTGTCACTTAGCATCAGTTGATCCCGAAGTACTTCAATTGAGCCACTGATTGAGGCTAATGGATTTCTGATTTCATGAGCCATTCCGGCAGAAACTTCAGCGACAGTGGACCATCGATCGGCTTTTCTTCGAGCCTCTTCTAATTTTTTTTGATCGGTTACATCATTGATCATGATCATCAATCGCGCTGGATCTTGAGTTTTTCGTGTTAATAAAATGATCTCGAGATGGAACCATCGTGTTTCAGAATCGATTTCCTGTTGATAGTGGATCTCCTTTTTTTCACTTTGATCGGACTTCGCTATTGTAAGAATGCTTTGGACCAGATAGCCAGGGAATAGCTGATCTAGGTGAGACTGGCCTTTATCAGATGGAGTGTAAGCCAGCATTTTTTCTGCAGATGGATTAATTGAAATAATATGCCCTTCTTGTGAAGCTGTTATTAATCCAGTGGGAATTTCGTTAACAATTCGTCTGTTTAATGTCCATAAATAGCTATATTGGACATTTTTATTTGTCAACAAAATATTCATCCTTCGGATACGATCAGAGAGACTATTGGCGAGGAATGCAATGATATAAAAACCAGCTAAGTTTACAAAGATAATGTAAATTGCAAAGGAAGGCTGCGGCAAAAGGATTGCGGGAGATTCAATTGGCCACCAGCTTGTCCAGCCTTTGTATTGGCAGAGTACTAATCCGCCAAAAACAATACTTATCGCAAATGCGGTAACGAAGACTCCGCGTCTGGGCAATAAATAGCTGGAAACGATGATGGTTAATACGAAAAGGATCGAAAAAGGGCTCTCGATTCCTCCTGTTGCGGTTATGACAACCATCTCAATAAAAATATCACCAAATAGCTGAATATATGCCAAGATTTTGAGATTTTTTAAAACATTTAGAAGACCTGAGTAGATGATCGTGAAAATCAGAATACCGGTTATCAATGGAAATAGAAATCTGGATGTGGAATAGATTCCTGAAACTTCCAATGGGATTGCAGTCCCAAGTAACAAAGTCGTCCCGATGATGAGTCGAGCTATAATAAATGATTTTAATTTTGAGAACAGCTCGGTATCTGCAGGTTCTTCTATTCTTCTGCGAGTATCATGAGCAAGTTTGTCTAATGGTATTGTCACTCGATTAGATATATATAGATGTTTATTTCGAAAGCTCTCCAATTAGGGCAAACATCGGAAGATACATTGCAATAACAATGAATCCAACACTGACTCCCAGAAAAACCATCAGTAAAGGTTCAAGCATCTGCGTGAGGTTCTGAACGGCGATATCAACCTCTTCATCATAGAAATCAGCTATTTTTTCGAGCATTGCATCTAAAGCTCCTGTCGCTTCCCCGACAGCAATCATCTGAGTGACCATGGCTGGGAAAACCTCAGTGGCTGACAATGGTTCTGAAATAGTCTTTCCTTCGCTAATAGATACCCGAGTTTTCATAACAGCCTCTTCGATGATTTTATTGCCAGCTGTTTTGGCTGTAATTTCAAGACCTTCCAGAATGGGAACTCCTGATGAAATGAGGGTTCCGAGCGTTCTGGTGAATTTTGCAACTGCAACTTTGCGAAGGAGTAAACCGAATATGGGAAGTTTTAGAGTCAATGCATCAAAAAACTTTGCACCTTTTTCTGTTTTGCGAATGTATTTCAAGAAGAAAAACAGTGCTAGGGCTCCAACAATCAAGACAACGATATAATCACGAACAAAGTTAGAGATATTAATGACAACGCGAGTTGGAAGTGGGAGTCCCGCTCCAAGTGAAGAAAAGATATTGGCAAATGTTGGAATGACGGCATACATCAAGAAAACGACAACACTCAGAGCTACGGAAATAACGACAGTTGGATAGACCATTGCAGATTTAACTTGGCGTTTTAGGGATATAGATTTTTCCATATAGGAGGCAAGACGATTTAGAATCGTATCCAAAATACCTCCAGTTTCTCCAGCTTCTACCATATTGCAATACAGGTCATCGAAAATTTTAGGGTGTTTCCGGAGTGCATCTGCGTAGGTTGAGCCAGATTCTACACTTTGGCTTATATCGCTTATTGCTTTGGAAAAAACGGGATTTTCTGTTTGTTGAGCGAGAATTTCAAGGCATTGGACCAAGGGCAATCCGGCATCAACCATCGTTGAAAATGTGCGTGTAAAAACGACGATATCGCGTTCTTTAATTCGGTTGGTAATTCCGGGAATTGTTATTTGGATATCTTTCATTCGTTTCCGAATGGAAATGGGAGTAATTTTTTGGCGCCGCAAAATCAAGGTTGCATCTTCAACGCTATTGGCAGTTATGATACCTGATGTTTCATTGCCATTAGCGTCTTTACCTTTCCATTTGAATTCTGGCATATGTCCCTCCCTGGGCAAATTATTTGTTTCTAGCGATACTCTCAGCCTTTGCTAACAGCTGATCAAATTCTTGGGGTTTGGGGGAATATCCTCTTGCATCGGCCAAAGAAATTTTTCGCTTTACATACAGATTTACAAGAGACTGATTCATTGTCTGCATTCGATATGTGTCTTGTCCCGTTTGCATTGTCGAATAGATCTGATGTACTTTATCTTCACGTATCAAGTTTCTGATTGCATCATTGGGAACCATAATTTCTGCTGCAAGAACTCTGCCCTGTCCATCTCGTCTCGGGATCAGGGCTTGACATACTACTCCCTCCAAAATAAAGGACAATTGAGCTCTTATTTGAGGCTGTTGGTGAGCTGGAAATACATCAATGATTCTGTTGATTGTCTGCAGTGCAGAATTTGTGTGAAGAGTAGCGAATGTCAGATGACCGGTTTCAGCACATCGCAGAGCTGCCTCGATTGTTTCCAAATCCCGCATCTCACCGATAAGAATAACATCCGGATCTTGCCTTAATACGGATCGAAGTGCGGTCGAGAACGAATGCGTATCAGCATGTAATTCACGTTGATTTATAACACAGCCATGATGATGATGGAGATATTCTATTGGATCTTCGATGGTGACAATGTGTAGATGATTCTCTCGATTGATTTTGTCAATAATAGCAGCAAGTGTCGTCGATTTCCCGCAACCTGTCGGTCCAGTTACGAGTACCAAGCCTTTAGGTCTAGAACAGAAATCCATGATAACTTTAGGAAGTCCTAATTCTTCAAAGCTTCGAATTCGGAATGGGATTGTACGGATTGCAATAGCCACAGCGGAACGTTGGCTATAGATGTTTGCTCGAAATCGGCTAAGCCCCCGAACTCCAAATGAAAAATCCAGTTCCTTTTGTTCCTCAAAATTATGTTTTTGTGTATCGGTAAGAACGGAATAGGCCAATTGTTTAGTTTCTTTTGGTGTTAAAGGAGGAAATTCCTTGAGAGGAACCATTTCGCCGTGAATTCGAAGGTGTGGATGTGTACCGGTCGTGATATGCAAATCTGTAGCTTGCCGTTCAATCATTAATTTTAGTAATACCGGCATTGTTGCGTCAACCATGATAACTCCCTAGTTTCATTAATTGCCAAATGTAACTCGTACGATTTCTTCAATAGATGTCATCCCGCGTTTGATTTTTTCGAGTCCTGAATCGCGAAGTGATTTCATTCCGAGAGCAATCGCAGTTTCTCGGATTTCCATTGCAGAAGCGCCTCTAAGTATCAATTCTCGAATTTCATCAGTTATTGTTAAAACTTCAAAAAGTGCCACTCGGCCACGGTATCCTGTGTGCATGCAATGGGAACATCCGCGACCTTTCATTAGTTCAAAAGTACCAATTTCACTTCGTGAAAAGCCTACTTGGAGTAAGGCTTCCGGAGGCACAGAAACTGGTTCAGAGCATTTGGAGCAATTAGTACGAGCAAGACGCTGTGCAACAACCATGATCAGAGATGAAGCTACGAGGAAGGGTTCAATACCCATATTTAGAAGCCGGTTAATGGTCGTTGGAGCATCATTCGTATGTATCGTTGAAAGAACCATGTGTCCTGTTAATGCGGCCTTGATTCCAATTTCAGCTGTTTCAAAATCTCTGATTTCGCCGACCATGATGATATCGGGATCCTGTCTCAAAAAAGATCTCAATGCTGCGGCAAAATTGAGTCCTATGGATTCTTTCATCTGTACTTGATTTATACCCATTAGATTATATTCTACCGGATCTTCGGCTGTCATGATATTGTCGCTGATGGAATTTAGCTGCGTGAGGGCTGAATAAAGTGTTGTTGTTTTACCTGATCCTGTTGGTCCTGTGACCAGAACCATCCCATATGGTTTATGAATTGCCTCCTGAAATTCTGCTAGTTGGCGTTCAGCAAAACCAAGTTTAGTCATATCCGTTTCAAGATTTGTTTTATCCAACAATCGAAGAACTATTTTTTCACCAAAGAGGGTAGGAAGCGTGGAGACTCGAAAATCCATTTCACGTTTTGGACCTAACCGCATTTTTATACGACCATCTTGCGGTAAACGTCTTTCAGAAATATCTAGATTAGCCATGATTTTTAAACGCGAGGTAACAGCATTTTTTATTTTTAATGGAAGTCCGAGTTCTTTCCGGAGAACTCCGTCAAGTCTATTTCTGACCCGATACACTTTCTCATAGGGCTCAAAATGAATGTCTGAAACTCCCTGGTTTATCGCCTTAATAAGAATCCCATTTACCAGTTTGACGATTGGAGCTTCAAGATCCTCGACAGTCACTACTGCATCATCATCGTCCTCATCGACAACCTCAAGTTCATCTACAGCACCAGATACAAGATCGTCAAAATCTTCGACATTTATTAATGAAGTATCAATTTCTTCAACCTCTTCTGACGCACTGTCCTCTCCAAATTCAGTAAAATCATCATGAAATTCTTCTCGAGTATCAATATCCATTGATACGACCGCAATGCTTTTTCCAGAACCGTAATATCGTTCTATCGCCCGATCGATTGCGATCTCAGAAGCGACAACTGGTTCAACATGATAGCTTGTTAAAAATTTGATGTCATCTTGAGCAAAAACATTCGATGGGTCTGCCATGGCAATTGTCAATGAGGCTCCTGTGCGACTAATGGGTATCAGATGGTATTTTCTTGCCACATCAGCCGGAATCAACTTTACCACGGACTCCTCTATTTCAAAATTCGACAAATTAATAGACGGAACTCCGAATTGATTCGATAACAGTTCAGTAATATCTTCCTCGCTGACGAATTTTAATCGAATCAACGTACTTCCAAGGCGGCCACCATGCTTATTTTGATAGTCCAACGCCTTCTGAAGCTGTTCTTGTGTAATTAAATTTTCTTTGAGGAGCATATCTCCAAGTCGATCACTCATAATCTTTCTGTCCTCGCTCCAGTTGATAACCAACAGAATCCATTTGAGAATCCATTTTTGAACCTAAGATGTTACGAAAGAAATGTCAAGCAATAAGGTGTTAAATCAATTTTTCTTATCCTGCCTGTTCATAGATTGTAATGGGATTGGCAGCCCTTGAAATGACTTCATCGGTTATTATGCATTCTTTCAAACCAGATTGTGAGGGTAGATCAAACATAATGTCCAACATGATATTCTCAAGGATTGCTCGGAGTCCCCTTGCACCTGTTTGTCTTTTCAGTGCTTCTTTGGCTATTTCTTTTAATGCTTCCTTAGTAAAATTGAGTTCTACATTTTCGAAAGTAAACATTTTTTTGTATTGCTTGATCAATGCGTTCTTGGGTTCCTTTAGAATACGGATAAGATCCTCCTCTGTCAGATCATCCAATGTGGCAATCACCGGCAAGCGTCCAACAAATTCTGGTATTAGACCATATTGAATGAGATCACGAGGCTGAGTATCTTTAAGGATCTCTCCTATTTGTTGCTCTTTTTTAGAGATAATATCGGCACCAAAACCGAGTGATTTTGTTTTTCTTCTGTTACTGACGATGTTTTCCAATCCGACAAATGCCCCACCCACGATAAATAAAATATCTGATGTCGATACAGAAATCGTCTCCTGGTGGGGATGTTTCCTGCCTCCCTGTGGTGGGACGTTTGCGATCGTCCCTTCAATAATTTTCAATAATGCTTGTTGTACACCCTCACCGGAAACATCTCTTGTAATGGAGATGTTTTCTGATTTTCGAGAAATTTTATCGATTTCATCAATATAGACAATTCCCTTTTGTGCTCGATTGATGTCCATATTCGCAGATTGGAGTAGTTTTAAAATGATCGTTTCGACATCCTCTCCAACATATCCAGCTTCAGTCAACGTTGTGGCATCTGCAACTGCGAAGGGTACTTTTAGAAATCGAGCGAGGCTTTGTGCAAGCAATGTCTTTCCACATCCGGTTGGACCAATTAGAATGATATTTGATTTCTCCAATTGTACATCATCATCGTGACTGTCCCTGTTTTCTTTCGCATGGATTCTTCGATAATGATTATGTACAGCGACGGATAGAATTTTTTTCGCTTGCTCCTGACCAATAACATATTGGTCCAAATAATGTTTTATCTCACTCGGTTTAGGTATCGATTGTTCTTCAAGTAGTGGCAGGCCTTTTTCTACCAAATCTTCCTGTTCAAGGATCATTTGGCAAAGGTGAATACATTCATTGCAGATATATACCTGACGCCCAACAATTAATTTTTTTACATCCTTTTGTGATTTCCCACAAAAAGAACATTTCAATGAAACGGGATTTCTGGTACTAGTCAATTTTATTCCTCCCCTTCCTAAAATTTCATCTATCTTGGTATAATCTGATATAGCAAATATGTCAAGAAAGTAAACCTGTGGATCATTCGCAAAGCAAAGAAAATTGTTTTGTATTACTCATGAGTTCATGGGCGATCAACTGAGTCAGAATATTGGCTATGACAAAAAAAATGAAGATACTCACAAACATTTTTATTGGTGTCCCAATGAAGAAAACCTGAAGAGCAGGTATGAATCGATTTATAAGACCAAGTGCAATATCAACAAACAAGGTGATGATTATAAAAGGGTAACAGAATTTCAGAGTCAGGCTAAATAGTCTTCCCGACTCAGCAATAATATTTTCTATTATATGAGCGAATTGTTGATCATAGAAGAAACTTGGATATTCAAATACTGGAAAGTCCTGGAATCCGAGATGGATTGCTTTTATTAGATTCAGATGAGAAGATGTCGCAAAAAATGTGATAATTGTAATCTGAAAGTATAATTGTGCAAAGGGCGATTCTTTGCTACCAGATTGTGGAACAAATATGTGAGATATCGTTTCTCCTCTGATCGTATCAAAAAAGTTCCCACTTGATTGTATCCCATAAAAAATAATTGAAGTGATAAACCCGATAAAAAAACCTAGCATTACCTCTTTTATGAGGAGACAAAGTAGGTTAGTTAATTCTATCTTATCCAGAGGTTTTGTCTGAGGGCTGGAAATAAAAGCCAATATAATTGCTATTGTGATACGATTTTTCCCTTGCAGGATATGGCCACCCAATGCTGAAGAAATACTGATGATAGTTAGTATCCGCGTAAAACTTAATAAAAAACATAACCATTGAAATTTTAGTGCATCAAATCTCAAGAAGTATTCAGATGTCATGTACTTTTCTCTTATTGATTTGGAAATTGTTGTTTAGAATTTGCATTAATTTTTCTGTCCAATGATTGAACTTGGAACTAAATTACAAATTATTATTAAAAAAACAACTTCGGCATGGGTATTGGGTTCATGAGGAAGATCACATCGTTGATCTATAATAATTTTCATTGTACACATTACTAAAAGTATTTAGAATAGTATTAAATTTATGTCGATTCAAGCAAATTTTTAGTGAATCAATGGGATTGTATGCATTATTCTTATACTGAACCGTGTGATTTGATCGAGTAGCCATGGCATCAACAGGATTAATACCAGGAAAATCCCAAGAGTTTTCGGAATGTAAGAAATTGTCTGTTCTTGGATCTGTGTTGTTGCCTGAAAAATACTAATGATGAAACCAATGATAAAAGCCGTTAATAGTGGTGGCGCAGAAACTGCCAAGATGATAATCAACGCTTCCTTCATTAGTGTTATTATCATATTTTCCTGATTCATAAATATCCCTTTATCAAGCCTTTTATAACTAAACTCCATCCATCAGCCATAACAAATAGCAGTAATTTAAATGGGAGAGATATCGTTGTAGGAGAAAGCATCATCATTCCCATTGCCTGTAAAATATTAGCTATAACCATATCAATTACAATGAATGGGAGAAAAATTAAAAATCCAATCTCAAAAGCCTCTTTCAATTCAGAAATCACAAAAGAAGGAATTAAAATTATCATATCATTTGGGGAGATTATCTCTCTCTTCTCATCATCTGAAGCTGATATTTTCTCATTAGCCAAGTGATAAAAGAAGGAATGTTCCTGATCATGTATGTTTTTTAACAAGAAGTCTTGAATCGGGATTTTCGCTTTTTGAATTATGTGGATCCAATATGAAAGATCATCCTTTTTCGATATATTTTCTACAATAGTTGAATCTGAAAGTAGATCCTCGTGTATTCGAACACCAACCGGGAACATAATATAAATGGTTATAATTAAAGATAACCCTGTTACAATGATATTGGGAGGGATTTGTTGGTTACCTAATGCTGCTCGCAATACTGAAAAAACGATCACTAATTTTAGAAAGGATGTTGTCATGATAATGAAAAACGGAATAATTGAGAGCGATGTCAGACCGATAACCAAAACGATAGGATTTATTTGGAGTTGCTCCGATATTTGATTTGAAGCAAACATCGGAGTCGCATATAAACAGGCCAATATTAAGAATAAAAAGCAATATTTTTTCATATGTTATCTCATAGTGTTACAAGAGTTAGATTTCTTCAGTTACATACCGGTGTAATAATTGAACTGTGGATTCTGTTATCCCAAGTAGAAATTTTTCACCATCCACGATAATCAACACGATAACTCCCTTTCTTCCCAATTTTTTAGATTCGATTAAGCGGATTCGAGAAGGATTTGAAAGAAATTTACTGCCGTTTTTTAGATGGAGGATTCCACGCAAAGCTAGCAACATTATAATAAGGACAAAAAGTAAGATCAGCGCAGAATGAAATCCGAATTGGGAAGACATTGTTGAGGGTTCAAAAATTTGTCCAGCGGAGATGGTCATTTTTTTTTCTCACATATGCTTAACACTTCGATTCCAATTGAATCCTCAATCCTAACTAATTTTCCGGAGCCTAACTTATGGTTACCGATGTAAAGATCGAGCGAATCATCTATTCTCTTATTCAGCGCAAAGATATCTCCTTCTTTCAGTGTGAGAATTTGTTTGAGGGGTATCCGTATTCTTCCTAATTCAATGATTATCTGTAATTCTATCGCCGATAAAATCTGCTGGTTTGGATTATCAATTGGACAAGTACTTTCATTTGAAACGTCTTGTGAGTTGTGTGTGTAATTGTATTCTTTCATAAGTTCCCAATCTCCTTTTTCGATTTTTTGGACTATTATATTATACGTGTTTCCCATAGAACGGCATGTGCAGAATACGCCTCCCCAAAATTTGTCTGGATTTATCGCCATATGGATTTGTCCTGATAAATAGTTATTACAATCTAAATCCCAGAGTTTGTTTTTAGGAAGGATTATATAAGATTTCTCCAATTTTTCGATAATAGCATAGTTCACAAATATACTTGTCAATCGGAAGATAACATCAATCTCAGTATTTTCGAATAACTGATTGTTTATAATGGTTTTATTAATCGGCAGTATGCACTGTGGAAGTGATCCAAGCTTCTCGACAATATTTATTGATGCATATGATGGAATCCAAACATAAATAATAGTATTGAGTCCATCAAAATTGAGAGGGTATTTAATGCGAAAATACTTTTTGAGGCGATAACACGATGTGTCGTTTGATTGCACCAATGGATTCATCGTTTGAGTTAGACTAATTGGTCCCCAACCCTTAAATGAGGGATCTTTATTAAGCTCCGCAATCAATCGATGGACTAACCAAGCTACAATGTTCGTCTCTAACTTGCCAGGGACTTCGGGTATCAATTCAGAGTATCCTCGAATTCCAATCATTCTATTGATGATATAGTTAATGAAATTGTACTCGATTTCGAATATTGCATTGAGGGATATAATTGATAATTCAATATTAAAAAAGTAGTTATACCCTGAAGAAGGGAAAATATCATTTTCACAATAAGAAATCTCGATATTCTCAGTTAGTATATCTCGTGGATTTGTTGCTGTAAAATCGATTTTAAAAAAGATGGAATAGTCACCAATTCTGATATTGTCTTTATGAGTAATGCGGATTATGCTATCTGGGACTATTCGTGTTCCATTGAGAAAGCTTCCATTGGCACTCCCGAGATCCTCAATATACATTTCAAGATATTCATCCACATGAATTTTAGCATGATGATTACTTACCTTGGAGCTTGTCAATCGGAGATCAGAATCTCTCGATCGACCAATTATTAGAAAATTTTTGAAATGAGCGAGTGAAATTGTGTCGATGCTTTCCTGATATGAACTATGGTTGATTTGGCATTTAATGGAAGGACAATAAAAAAAATGCTGTTTTTTCATGAAATCATAAAATTTTGCTATTAAATACTTTGAATTAAAAGCATTTATCTTATCAATGTTCAATCGTAATAATTGGTATGCTTGAAATTCAATTTTCTTGAAATGTTTTATATCATATCTGTAAAATGTATCTAATATATTGTAAAAAATCATTGATCTGTCACTTTCATTTATTTTATGTTATTTGTCATATCTCAAAAATTTGCAGTCCAAGTCTCTTACTCCTATATTTTTTTTTTCAAGCCTCATTTTCAAAGATTCAAGATTACTGTAAATAATTTTATGTGTTTGAAAATCAGATACATGAAACCGGATATTAAATCTGTGATTGCAACAGTTGATACTGAGCTGGAACTTCCCTAAGAAGGGATGCATTAGTATTAATTTCAAATCATTGAAATTTGAAGCATCTATTTTTCCAATAGAATAATCTAAAATCTGAATTAATTGGCTGATAAATTTTGCAGCAGATTGTGAATTATCATGCACGAAGAAATCTCGAGGATTAAGTACTGAATGGCCAGCCAGTTGAGGAATTCTCGAAGTGGGCTCTTTTTTCTTTCTAAGATCCTTTGGAGATGTTGCGTTTTCACGCAGCAATAATTCTTCGAACTGGAGGACTCTCCGGCAACTGGGTTCCCTTTTTTTCTTTCCATTCGCATTGTATTGGTCAGAAATGATTCCATTTATATCCTTAGCAATCATATTTGACACCTCACAACCATAAGCATTTGATATGTATCCAGGATTCAGTATATCCTTTTTAGGCTTTGCTTCGTTGAACGTTTGCTAGTAAACTCTTCAGCGGTTATTTCCTCTGCCTTTATCTGATCATTTCGGAAGTTTCTCTCATAATGTTGTAGCAATCGGGATAATATTAGCTTTTTTTGATTGACTTTCACTGTTTTAATTCTAAAATCATTAAGTAATTGTTCTATGGCAAATTTTTCATCAATTTTTGCTGAAAGCAGGGCAGTAAGATGGAATATCTTACTCTGTATCCCCAAGCTTTTGAGAAATAAGGTATTCATAAAAGCTGTGCCAGCGGCATTAAAATACATATTTTTATGATCCGTGCTAACGATATAATCGCGATTATTTTTGAAATGATTGATTTGATTTTGAATCCTTTTCATTTCGTCTTCAATGCAATGTAGTAACTGTGAATTAGTAATAATCTTATTTTCTAGTTCTAATAAACTGCCTTCAAGATATCGAATGATCATTGAGATTTTTATATTCGAAATATTAGTATCCATTTTTATGTATAGAATTAACTAAAGATAATAACTGATGTTTGGATTTTTCGAAGGTTTGATTGCAATAATCTGTTTGTAATAAATAATTTTTCATAGCTTCGATATTAGCAATGGCGATGTCTAACGTTTTATTCTGACCAATCTGATAAAAATTATAATTGATTGAATCGATATTTTGTTGATATATTGAATACAATTCCAAAAATAGGCTGATAGCTGCATGATGTTCCGGAGAAATCAAATTTTTTGACAAGCGGCTCTTGGAACTGAGTATATCTATGGCTGGATAATGCCCTTGTGATGCAAGTTGCCGTGATAGCAGTATATGTCCATCAAGTATTGAAATGACTTCATCAGCTATAGGCTCTGTGATATCATCACCAGCCACGAGGACAGTGTAGATGGCAGTAATCGAACCTTTTTCGGAGTTACCGGTCCGCTCCAGGAGTTTAGGTAGAATCGAGAAAACAGATGGCGTATAACCACCTCGTGTGGGAGGTTCACCTATTGCGAGTCCAATTTCTCTCTGTGCTCTTGCGAATCTCGTGATAGAGTCCATCATCAGTAACACATTTAGGTTCTGGTCTCTGAAGTATTCTGCAATCGCTGTCGCTACAAACGCCGCCTTTAATCGTACTAAAGCTGGTTCATCTGATGTTGCGACAACAACTATTGATTTTTCCATGGCTTGTTCACCAACATTTTCGTTTATAAAATCATTAACTTCTCTGCCTCTTTCACCTATAAGAGCGACAATGTTGATATCGACATTTGCATTTCGTGCGATTACTCCAAGAAGTGTACTTTTTCCCGTTCCTGCGGCTGCAAATATGCCAATTCTTTGCCCGGTTCCTATTGGACACAATCCATCTAATGCTCGAATCCCGAGAGAGAGAGGAATACATACGGGTTTCCTTGATAATGGAGATGGTGGATTTGCATCGATGTATTTTTTCTGCAGCGGAAAATCCTGATGTATCTTCCTGCTTAATGTAATTGGCAGTCCCAAACCATTTAAAATTGACCCTCTTAAATAATCACCGCAGTTTACATGGAAACATTTCCCGGTAGAGATAATATCAGAGTCAGGACCAACTCCATTAAAATTTCCAAATGGCATAATGATAACTTTATTGTTTTTAAATCCAACTACTTCCGCCGGCAATTTTTCTCCATTAGATTTGACAATTTCACATCTGTCACCGATATGAACTCCAGGAATTATCCCTTTAGCTATTATTCCCAATACTTCTGTAATTTTACCTTTGATAGTATACGGATTCCATAGATCTATTTCACTTTTGATGCTGTTAAACATCAAGGAGGGCATAACGAGGATTCCTTTCTTGATGATATTGATTTATTTTCCAGAGATAATTTCCGGCTTATTTTAAGCAAAAGAAATGCTAATAATGACGTTATACCTAATGATGCGGACGAAAGTAGCTTCAATTTTTTTATATAATTTTCTTCGGGCAATGCTATTTTTTCCGGAACTTTGATAGATTCTGTGTCTGTGATTGTTTTAATTATTGCGATGTGATCAAGAGATACACAGTCAATGCTTTTTGAGAGCAACAATTTGATCTCGTTATCATCCGGGATATTGGTAACTTTGGGATTGATTTTGATTAAAGCTGCTACGCTTGCTTGAGAAGCAGATCGTTCGATTAAGGAAAAATCTTTGTCAGGCAGAGCGATATGAATTCGTGCAGCTAATACTCCATCAATAGCTTCAAGAGTTTTCGATAGCTCTCCACACAATGCACTAATATATTTAGCTTTTTCTTCTGTATTTGTTGGTACCAATGTACTATTTGAATACAGCTCATTAAATCCCAAAGGGCTTTGCCGAGGCATATCATTTTGTATAGAGATATGAAGAGCAGTTTCGATTGCATCCTCTGGCACTGTTATTACCCATGAAATATTTTTGATCTCCTTCGCTCTTATCTTCTTTGCATCTATATGACTTTTCCGAAGAACCATGAGGATTTCATTTGCTTGTTTCTCGTTCAAATCATGGAAAAGTTCGACATGACATCCAGTTAGAATCATTACCAGTATATATGATGTGAACACTTTTTTTTTCATATATTACACCTGCATCTGAATTAGAGTTTTTATTCCATTTACAAGTTGCTCCATTACTTTTGATAGAATTTGGATTTCTTGGGTATAGTTTAAAAGAGTATTTTGGAGTGATATTATTTCTGTAGTCTTAATATTTCTATTGTTTTTTCCTTTATTAGTCAAAAACTCAATTTTGGAATGAAGAGTCTTCAAATGATCGAGTAAATTCTCAAGATGTAGATTGGAATTTTGCAAGTTGCTGTGGCAACCTTCTGTTACTTGAAGATTTTCATTTGAGGGAAAATTGTTTGATTTCACTTTTGATTTATTTCGATCTTCCAGGATTTCATTTAAATTCCTTTGAAATTTTTGATTGGTATTTATAGAATATAAATTTTTTCCTGGTTGATTTGTATTAGAAATCTGATTTATTTGTGGCATAAGATCGATCTCCTTTGCTTCTAACTGGACGAAGTGATGAAGTATTTAGATGTCTGAATCAGGATTTTAATAATAATTGAAAACAAAATTAACAATTAACATTCAAAGATCATATATTGTTTTTTTTGTAAATTTTGCTGGTCTAGTCTATTGATTTTTTCCGTTGTCGAGGGATGTGGATTTATTGGTGATTTTGTGTAGAAGAAGCAATGCTTGAGCCATTTGTCCTTGAGTACTCTGTGAATCTATTTTCACGAGATTTAATAGCAGGTCTCGTGCTTCTAATGTCTGGCCTGTCAGTAGAAGGAGTTCTCCTAAATATGCTTTCGCTAAATGTTCATTTGGATTTCTATTTAGTATTTCTCGGTAAATAAGCTCTGCATCATAATATTTCTTTTGAATGAGCATCAAATTTCCAAGACCAAGTAGTGCAGGAATAAGGCCAGAGTCAATCGCTAATAGCGCTCGGAATATTTTTTCAGATTGATCCCAGTAATTCAATTCACCCAATAAAAATCCGATTTCTAACATCACTTGTTTATCGTGTTTGTTCAGAAGTTTTTTATTTATTAGATAGCTACTCACCTTTTTGCCTCCTATTTATCTGATATTTCTTATTGCATTCATTACAGCATCATGCCTTATTTTTATGATATTCGAAATAAGAGTATATTGTTGAGATTCCTGCAGTAACTGTTGTTGAATCCCAAGCATATCATATGGGAACATTCCATTTCCAATGGGCTCTGAATTTGATGAATTTCCAAAGGTTTCCAATGCTGTTGTAATGATTTGTCCTCCTGGTATGAATTGCAGAGCGCTTTTTCCAGCAATCTTCATGATTTTGCCAAATTCATTGAGAAAAGAATTACGGTGCAAATTGTTTTCTTGATGGATTCCATTTAGATTACCATTCGTGCAATCACTTTGTTTTATTTTCATTATTCACCTCTTAGGAGATAGATTTTTTTTCGAGTTTCGATTGATCAGAACAATTTATTAGCTGATTAATCAATTGTAGAGTGATCTGATAACCTTCTGAAATAACTTTCAGTTTTTCTTTATGGTTTGTTTTATTATTCTCAACGAGTTCCTCCAAAAAATTTAATACCCGTATCAATCTATCTCGAAATTCTATTAGCTCATTTGTCATTATCAGCTGTTCGATGTGTGGAAATTTCAAGCTTTTTTCTTTCATTCTCTTCTCCCTAATTCATTATTAAATGATTTGTACAAAATGTTTTTTAATATATTGAGTTGAGCGTGTACATTCATTTCAATTTTCCCAATTGGTGTAACAACCAAACAACTATCTGGATGAACATCTTCATCAACAACAATTTTTAACTCCTCTGGAAAAGATAGTAATTCTTTCAGTTCATCGATTTTTGAATTAAAATAGACTATATTATCTTTGTTTAGTTTTATGTCTATTCTCGTTTGATCAAAAAATTTCCGTAAACAATCCTTAACAATATGAACAATTGTTTCTGGGTATAAATCTAATTGCTTTCTTATTATCTTTTCAGCTATGTCAACTGATAGTTCGATAAGATTTATTTCGTTCTGGTTTAGAATTCTTGAATTGTATTGGTTCGCTTTGATTATCAACTCGGTTACTTCTTCTATTCCTTTTTGATATCCAAATTCTTGAGCTTCGATAAACATTTTCTTAGACTGCATTTGAGCATTTTCTAGAATCTGAGTAGCCTTGATTTCAGCTTCTGCTATAATTGATTCTGCTTGGAGTCCTGCGATAATCATATCTTTCGGTAGAATTATTGGTTTCTTTGATGTTTTTAGATTATTGAGATCCTTTTCCTGGATTGCAGTTGTGATTTTTTGTTCTTGCATCAGATGACTTTCTAATTAAATTGTTTTAATATGCAATTTCTGCAATAATTTTGTTAATTTCCTTTGTAATCATTAAATCTGTCATTTGTGAATGTGAATTATGTGATAACTGATAAAGATACCGTTCGCCGAGATATCTGGGAATCTTATAAGCAATCCATTTATCATAATCCTGATAAAGCGTTTTGGAATAACTATCCTTCGATTCGGGACACCATTTTAATGATGCCAGACGATCGATTCCTATCAGTTTGAAAAAACGCTCACTATTTTTAAAATCGTCCATGTGGGGGAATATAACCGATTGTGATTCTTCGCTATCAAAGCCTTCTTCTAGGCAGTTTCGATTAATCCGGAGTGCTATTTTCTTTCTGTAACTGTCAGAGGTTAGAGATAATAAGTTTGCTTGAGCTTCTTTATTTAATAAGATGATAACCTGTGTAAAATCAAATATGCCCAAGTTTTCAGCAATTAGCTCAATCCTAGAACCAGACATATACGGTATTTCGGTCCAAGATATGAATTTAGAAGTGTTTCTCGTATGTAAATTGGGAAATTCATTTGCCAGACTTTTTACTATTAGATTGCAAAGTGGTTTTTTCTGTTCTTTCAACGAAAAGTTTAAGGGTGAAAAATGGTTTAAAAACGGGTTATCTAGCTGTAAACATGAGAGAATATACTCTTGTAATTGAGGTCGTTCTTTTTTAATTTTTTCCATAATCCAATCGGGATGGATCTGTGAGATAATATAAAACTTATCGTCAAGTAAAAGTCGAATTATTTCTTTTGTGTTCATTTCATCTTATTCCTTTTGGAATTTTTGGGCTATGCAACACAATCCAAATCATTTTCTTAATATCAAAAAATACAAATCCAGAATTCTTCCTTTCGTCCGAATCCTTGATGATTCTCGCTTATGCTGTGCAACTGAAGTCAGTTTATGTATAAGGAAACGAAAGCAGATAGTCAAGAGAGTTTTGTTTAACAGAATGAGATCATGCGGACAGCAAATCTTTAGGGATTTGGAGTTATACCAAGATTTTGTGTTTATGGGGCGAGTGATTTCCATTTTTCACTAGTCAGAGAAAGCTTTGTATATTCCGGCAGGAGTAGGCCACCGAATCCGGGCGCTCGCGAGCGGCCGTTCCTACTGCTCGCGAGCAACGATTCCTGGAGAAGCGAGCGATTTCTATCCGAACCCTCTGTCCTCTGTGCCAATACCCTCTGTGCCAATATGAGTGAGACACCGAGCCCTAACTAAACTAAAGTAGTAA
>CAZELM010000028.1:16371-67408 GCA_964512995.1 uncultured bacterium | reverse complement strand
CTATTGCCAATTAATTAGAAAATTTCATCCCAAATAATCTGAGAATCAACACCTGTCTGCCAATTCAGATGAAACATCGGAATCAAAATATTTCCGGCATTTTTCTTTACATCTATGACAATTACCCCAATCTTCTGGGTGAAAACGATAACAAAGAGCATTAGGATCGGGGTTGGACCAATCAGTAGGATCATTTCCTGCTGGCGGTAAGGGAACTGGATTAACAGAGCCATCACAACCTATAGGATCATACCCGCCAGGACATGGACCATTCACACCAATACCCCATCCATAAGGGTCATCATAAATTGTTGGCTTATTGCGCACATAAACAACCATATTCGTGCCATCGATCATGCCCATCGGGTCTTTGCTGGTGAATCTGCCCAGATCGGGTCGGTAATATCTGGCGCGGTAGTAATACAGCTCGGTTCCGTTGCTTTGCATAATAACCTCCGAGAAGCTCCAGAGGATTTACGTTGCTTTGATTCCCGGATTATTCGTTTATGATATTCGAATTCTGGGTTAATTTATTTTCATCTTATTTGAGCAATGCCGAATTCGACTCAATGAAAATCCCGATGGTAATAATTACTTTTCATCTTTTGAATCGAGAAGCTTTTTTACTTCTTTCTCAAAGTCCGATTCGATAGGCTGATTCTTATTAAATTCTGCATATTCCGCCAATGCTTTTTTCTCCGCCTGATCTTTGGATATCTTCCCCTTCCCATCCAGTATTCTATATTCGTTGAAGCTCAAAAACTTATTTACGCTTTCAACAAATTCCGCCATCGTAAAAGTCTGCCGATTTTCAATCAGATTTTCGATATAATCAAAAAATCCGGATACGGTACGCTCCAGTTTTTTGATCTCTTTTTCTTCCAAATAATTCTTGGCTATCACAACATCAGATGAAAGAATCCGACCTTTGGGAGAATGTTTCCAGGTTTTGAGACCCATAAACGGCTCGCTTTTATCTGCTTTCGCATGAATTATTTCTGCGGCGGTCTGGCCGGTAATTGCATAATGAAACTTGTTCTGAACAGTCGCAAAAAAATCTTTCGTTATCGGAGAACCCGGATCATAATCAATACTGCATTCAGAAAAAATATCTGTGATTTGAAGATAAATCCGGCGTTCGCTGGCTCTGATCGAGCGGACTCGTTCGAGTAACTCGCGAAAATAGTCTTTGCCAAAAACCCGTTGGCCTTGCTTGAGACGATCATCGTTGAGCACAAAACCTTTGGTGATATATTCCCTCAAGACCTGCGTCGCCCAGATACGAAACTGCGTCGCCCGCCTGGAATTTACACGATAACCAACTGAAATAATGGCATCGAGGTTATAAAATTCTACTTCCCTGGAAACCTCTCGACTACCTTCCTGTTGAACTATCCGGATTTTCCGGATAGTTGCTTCTTCGCTCAATTCCCCGCTCTTGAAAACATTCTGCAAATGTTCGCTAATTGTTCGGATATCCACACCAAAAAGCTCAGCCATCATTTTTTGGGTCAGCCAAAGCGTTTCATTTTGCAAAAACACGTCCAGCTTTACATCGCCATTGGGCGTGGTATAGAGAACAAAATGCGATGATGGTACAAGGTCTTTATTCATAATGGTATTTTAACCCTTTCCTTTATTATTTAAATAATCTCAAGTATCTTTCCATTTCCACCATTTCAGTTTTTCCGGATCATGCTTCTCGTTTTCAGCAAAATAGACGGCCACCCGGCAGACATACAGCATACAACGGTCAAGCTGGCATCCGTGATAATCGCAAATCTGGTGGTATAAATCTTCGGGATTTTTACCATTGAGATCAGAAACTTTTCTGATACCGATATTCCAGAAATCTTGAGAGATGCTTCGGCCTACGCCGGGTATCTGCTGGAGCTCTTTGATTTGTAGTTTTTTATTCATGTCTACTGAAACTCCTGATACGACTGATTCTATTTTAGGATATCCGCTCACATTGGCAAGTAATGTAACCAAAGACTCTTGGGTTTTTCGTTTCAGTATGAGAAAATCTCAAAACCGTCAAACCACGGAATCAAGCTCAAACGGATGGTGAAGATATTATGAATATTGACGCAATCCATTTACGAAGCGGACAAATGCGCCGATAATGTTCGTTTTGAGTAAAAATCTCTCCAGCCAACACGCACACATGAAAGACCGGAATATTTCCTATGGAAGATTTCCCCTGTTTGTTTAAGCTTACCCAAGATTACCGTATCTCTCCTGCCTAAAAGTTAACGAATCGTTGCCATGCCCCAATTCATTCAAGGTAGATTTGGTCACCGCCTCTGTAGGTCTTAGAAGGAAAAAAATTTATACTAAAATCATCAAGATCAATTAACCCGATCTTATAATCATATCCATCAATTCCATCGAATACATTAAAACAAATGAAGTTGTCTTTTTTATACCAGTAAAGCTCGCCTGCATATTCGGATTGCCAGAAGTGACGACGATAAAGCCTCTGTATTTTTTTTGATTTTAAATCGAATACAAAAATTGATTTTTCATTGCATATCGCCATTTTTTCACCATTAGGTGACCAATCAAAACAAGTCCCTTTTGTTATTCTTTGAGTTGTTGATCTAGCAATGCCAAAAACCTCTATCCATCTTTGCTTTGTAGAATACGCAAGAGACATACCATCTGGATGCCAAGCCAAATGAGCATTCCTATCAACCAGACCCTCCCCAAAACTACATATGCTAAGACCACTATGCGCGTTAACAATGTCAATGTAATAGCAAGAATCATTAACTATGGAATAACATGATTTTATCATTGCAATCAGCTCTCCGTTGGACGATACACTTATTGAATAAGCGCTAGTAACATCAACGATTTTCCTTATATGGTCTGCAGTGTGATTTAAGAAGAATACTGAAAAAATATCACAGTCATAAGTTTTACATAGAACCCAAATACCCATTGGATTAACGCTGACAGAGATGATGTTTTCTAAGTTTTCATCGAGCTTATTCTCCTTCATGATTAAGTTATCATCTGAAATTGTTGCAAAAAATAATGAGCTGTATCCCCAAAAAACCAATTCATCTTCAAGAAATAGCTCACCTTTTAAGGCTCCCCCAGAACTTGAAAAAATCAAACTCTTCGATATGAAAATGCATACAATTAGTAACTCGCGGTTAGTTCCATTCATAGAGTTTGCCTTCTATTTGTGATGTAATGTCCAGAATTAAATTATGGATTAGGTGGTTTATTTTCTGCTCCTGGTGGAATACCCATCCCTTGTGGAAAACTCCCATTAGCCGACAGCAAATCTCGGCTTTTTTATCAAAAGGATCACTAAATATTACGGGATCATTCTGCACATAAATAAACATATTCGTACCATCGATCATGCCCAGCGGGTCTTTGCTGGTGAATCTGCCCAGATCAGGGCGGTAATATCTGGCGCGGTAGTAATACAGCTCCGTCCCGTTGCTTCCGGACTCCACATATTCTCTCCCAGTATACCGATACCGGTTCTACAGACTCCCCGCACTGTTCATTAAACCCCGTCACGCTTCCCAATCCATCGTGCAACACCGGATACAGCACGCCGCCTACCCGCACACTCAACACCTCATCAATACCAGGTCCATTCACATATACCGTCTTCACTACTGGATATCAATTCCACTGCTCAGGTTCTCTGATTCCGTCCATGATCCGCTGCCAATGCCCGATTTCGGCCGGATCAGGATGCATTTTCGAATTCGAAAACCGAGCTCGGAACCGACGATACAACGCGTTCATTCTTTTCTGACAGGTACGAGCCACTTTCTGATCGCCGCATGCCAGAGCGATATCCCGGAGGCATTGATAATCCTCCAGCAAAAAAATCGAATCCGGGGGTTTCGTCCCGCGAACCCGGTATGTTTCAGCGGAAACAGACCACTCCCGAGCATTCCGGATATCACCCATCGCCAGATTGTCGAACGCCAGTTCCAGGCTGGCAGCCCGAATCAGCTCCGGTTCCCGGTCCGTTTTCACTGCATCCATGGCCTTCTGATGATATCCAAGCGCAGACTCGAATTTCCCCATACGCCGATGGATTCGCCCCAGAAGCAGCAACACCTGGATATTCGTAATGACATCGGAACATGATTCGGCGATGGCAGCCTGAAGCTCCTTTTCTGCGCTGTCAAACTCCGCTTGCTGATAGAACCGCAGGGCTTTGTTCCGGTGGAGGTGAACGATATCGGTTGCCGTACCAAGACGTTGGAACCGGATCAACGCCTGCTCCCGATGAAAACGGGCTTCATCAGACTTTCCGAGAATGGAGCAGAATGTCTCGAGATTGCTGTGAATCTGCGCACCCAAATACTCATCGACCATCTCTCCGGCGATCATGGAATAGTGTTCCCATGCATCTTGGGCATTCTGATACGCATCGGAATAATGACCCAACCGAAAATGAAGGCACGCCAGATTATTCAAGTCACGGATATGGGGAATTTTTTCGGGGAGTGTCTGGGAAATTTCGAGCGCACGTTGGATAAAAGACAACGATCGACCCGGATCACCTGCCGCGAACGCCGTATTTCCAAGATTTCGAAGAAGCACACACACCGCTGCATGGAGATCGGACTGATCGAGAAACGCCAATGCCGACTGGAACAATGCTTCTGCCTGATCGTAATCACCATTGTAAAACGCGATTTCTCCAAGAATGCGCTGAGTAAATGAACAGGCATCGGATTCATTCAAAGCACACCAGACGACATACGCATGAATCAGAACGGACCGGGCATCATCGAATCGATCCTGAAGCGTAAAAATAAGTCCTTGGTTGACCATGGCCTCGGATTGGCGTTTCAGTGCGGAGAGAAATGGAATGGCTGAGGTATCAGATAATACCTGCTGGAGTAACCGGGCGCGTCGGTTCTGGATCTCCAGCCATTTTGATTCCGATTCGACAATCCGCCGATCTCCCAGAAACCGGTTGATATCCATTGAAAACCGAGCGATCAACCGAAGGGCTTGCGTTTGTTTCTTCTGGTCCGGCAACCGGTCATCGTGCGTAATCTGCTGTAACTCGCGAATCACATCGTAAACGGTCAATACCGGCAGTTTTATTGGTTGGATTCTGAGCACATCCGTGATGAAATCACAATCAGCATTGCCGTCCATGGCAGTGACTCGGGACAGATGATCGGTGCACCCGAGAAGTCTCAGTTCATGACGGCATGCGGCACAATTCCTTAGATGCTGTTCCACAAATCGCATCTCTTCGGGAGACAGTGACTGGGTGATGTAATCCACACCGAGGTGAAGCACGTGACGGCAATGGGTTTGATGTTCCAATTTTTTCATGATTGACCCTCCAAGATTTTTTTCAGCATCCGTCGTGCACGCCGCAACCGTGATGTGACCGTATTGATACTGGTGTTGCTCCGGTCAGCAATTTCCTGAGCGGTACAACCTGCAAAATAATAGAGATGAATCACGTCGCGGTACATGGTTGGCAGTGCCTCCAATGAATCTCGCAAATTATCACGATACGCATCATCATCGCTTTGTTGCCTAGCTTGATGGCAGGATGCGATGGAGAGGATATCATGGGGAGTGTCCGTGAATTCTGGAGAAAAATACTTTCTTTTCCAATATCTGCGACAGATATTGTCAGCGATGACAAACAGGTATCTGGGAAACGCACGATGATCTTCCAGCCGATGGAGATTCCGGAAGACCTCCTGATACGTTGACTGAACGATATCAGACTGATCGTCAAAGGAAATCCCGCGTTGTTTACAGACCATCAAGGGAACATGGCGCGTGAGAAGGAAAAGTTCCTGACAGGCGATCCGATCCCAGTTTCCAGTGGAGATATATTGAAATTTGATATCATCGATTATTTTTGAGATACGAGTATAATCCATTTTTACTCCATTTCATCAGGAGCTATTCTAATCACAAGGAGTCTCAAAGGCATGGATTTCGTGCATTAGCCTTTTTCAGTTGCCGAAAAGCATCTATTGGTACCATAATATTATAGAGTGCTGATTGAGAATTTTGGTAAATCTGAAACAGCTTGACAGGATCTTCTTCGGATTTTAGGCTTGAAATAAAGAGACTGTCAGTCCGGGATTTGATGAGGAGCAAGAATGCGGCGATTAGGATTCATTTGGGGTGTCATGGTATGGGTGATTGGCGGGATGGGATGTGTATCAACATCACTGATCCAGCAGATGTCTGATGATATCGATCAATTGAAAAAAGAAAATCAGGAGATCAAACAGGCGATCGCCCGACTGGAAACTGATACTGCTCAGCCGGTAATGGATTCGAGTGAATCCGCTGAAGCAGTCATTCAGGAATTCGAACAGCCTCCACCCAATATGTACGACAATGCTTCGGAAGATCCGACGCCATTGCCGGTTCCATCGCTGGAATCCGATGAAGAATGCTATGCGAAAGGGCAGGAGTATTATCATGATGGCAAATATCGAGAAGCCATCCAGATGTTTGAACAAGCCTCGGTATTGGCCTCCTCAGCGGAACTGATATCCCGGTGTTATTACTGGATGGGAGAATGCTTTTATGCTCAAGGGTCATTCACTCGAGCGTTGGATCTTTTCCGGAAAGTATATCGGGAGTATAACTCCGAACCGAAAGCGCCGGACGCATTGCTCAAAATAGGATTTACATATAGTGAGTTAAAGGATTATACTAATGCGGTGCAGGTCCTGAATGAATTTATAAAGAAGTATCCCACTCATCGGGCGATTTCAGTTGCTCGGGATAAGCTACACTGGATTGAAACGAATAAGTCCGGGAAGAAATCAGCCGATTCAACTAAAGGGAATAAGGAGAGCCGGCTATGAAATGTAGAAATTGGTATTATATCTTGAGTATCAGTGTTGTATTTGTCTGCATGTCTATCAATATCGGACTGGCGGAGGAGAAAAGCTGGTCGTATGGCGGTGTGGAATATAAATTACCCAAACCGTTGACAGACGTCAGCTTGCCCGATGGAATCCCAGAATATCATACGGTAATATCCGGGGATTGTTTATGGTCGATTTCCGGGCATTATCTGAACGATTCTTTTCTCTGGCCTCTGATTTGGGAAGAAAACCTCGACACCATTAATAACCCGCATCTTATTTTTCCGGATACCCAGGTAAAATTGCCAGGAGGAACCTTGATTGCTGCTGGCGGAGAAAAAAAATCGTCATCATCCGGAACATCCGCCATTGAAAGTGAAGAAGAACCCTCTGAGGAGGATGTGGTACCCGTATTCCGTCCGAAAAGAAAAGAACAGGGAGCATATCCGGTTACAACGGAAACGGCTATCATCGCCTCCGGTTTTATTTCTTTTGAGGATTATTCCGGTCCGGAGATCATAGGAGCGGAAACAGAATCATTCGATTTATCGACGAGGGACATTGTGATATTGGGAAGTGGTTCATCCAAGGGAATGGTTGCAGAACAATCCTTTTTTGTCATTCGCAAAGCCCACAAGGTGCATCACCCTGTCACGCGCAAATACCTCGGCCGGATGTATCATGTCATGGCAGAAGCAAAAACCTTGTGTATCAACGAAGACATCTCAACTGCTGTGATCACCCGATCATATCACCCGGTACTTCGCGGCGACTTTCTTGTCCCGAGAGAAGAAGTTCCCATTCCGGTCACGTTAGGATCACCACCATCTGATCCATGCAATCCGTCCACAAAAAAGTTTCCAGGATACATCGTGGATGCGTTTAACGGCGGTCCACAATTCTCTGACGCGGTCATTTTAGGCAAGGGAGACATTGGGTATATCGATCTGGGAAGCAAAGACGGGGTTGCTCCCGGAGACTATTTCACGATCTTCAAACGAAATTTTGATGACCCGAAAATGCCACGGTATGTTTCCGGTGAAGCAATGATTGTGAAAGTAGCAGAAACGACCTCTGTCATTGTCCTGACAAAAAGCAATACCGGTATTTTCCTGGGCGACCAGATTGAATTGAAACAATAGACCAACAATTGTTTACTACACCATCGGGAAGAAGCAAAATGCTTCTTCCCGATTTTTTTATAAAACAAAGACCTCTTTTCAATACACCCAATATGACGATACGAAAATACTCTTGATTCTTAACCTCCCTTTTCCGTATTCAGATGGTTAACCTGGAGTTGTTCCATCAACCCAGCTCGTTGTATGAAATATCATCTGGATCCATGCCATTGGAATTTTCTTTTTACAAATTGAGAAGATGATACACCGTTTATGAATCATATTTTCTTCATCAGGGAGTCAATATGCATTGTGGTATCCGCTGGTTAATAACACCGAGACTATTGCTTTTCATGCGAATTATCCTCTTTAATTACTTTCCGAAGTGTCAATCGACGCTCCACTAAAAAGGAAAATTTCATGTCATTATCACCGAGAATCAAATGGATTGCTTTATCACTCTGGGAAGGGTATTCATCGAGATCCCTTCGACTGCTCATGCAGCATCTTCCGGACCCTCTCACAATTTTTGATGAACCGGAACGTATTACGAGTGTTCTGGATACCGGCCGGAAAATCCTGCCACCCTTTGTTCCGGAGAAACTCCTGGACCGTGCAGACAAAGAATTAAGACGCGCAGACATTGAGCATTTCAAGATTCTTACAATTACAGATCCGGAGTTTTCCGGTCTGCTGAAAACAATTCCTCATCCTCCGATTGTTTTATATTACCGCGGTGATGTAAGGTTGTTTCAGGCACCGTGTATTTCCATTGTTGGAACAAGGCGGCCGACACGATATGGCCTGGAAGTAACACGCCAATTATCAAAGGAACTGGTCAATCACCAATTATCGATTGTCAGTGGTCTCGCGTTGGGAATTGATGTTGAAGCGCATCGGGGAGCTATCGAGGGGAAAGGAACGACCATCGCTGTGCTGGGAGCGGGATTGGATCAAAAATATCCTGCAACAAACCATAAGGTGCGCTTAAAAATAGAGGAGATTGGATTGGTATTGAGTGAATTTCCATGGGGCACACCACCCAACCCCAGTCATTTTCCGGGTCGAAACCGAATAATCAGTGGATTATCATTGGGAACAGTGTTGGTGGAAGCACGAAAAAAAAGTGGTGCACTCATCACGGTAAATCACGCATTGGATCAGGGACGAGATGTCTTTGCCGTCCCCGGTCCGATTACCTCTCCTCCCAGTTATGGACCGTTGCTTTTAATCCAACAGGGAGCGATTCCTGTTTTATCGGTAGAAGATATCCTGTCTCATGTACCCATGATCCAGGACCAACCGAAAAAGTCACCCGCCAGAGATCAAGCATGCTGCCGGATTCCCGATGAAATTGACACAGCATGGACACCGTTATGGCAATTACTGAACTCGGAACCGACCGGTGTTGACACTTTGATATCACAAACAGATTGGGATGCCAGTAAAGTTCATACTATCCTTCTGGATTTAGAACTGAAAGGATTGGTGCAGCAGTTGCCAGGGAAGCGATACATTCTTTCACCCTCAGATATTCATTGAATTGGACAGAAATGTTATGGGTAAAAAATTAATCATTGTAGAATCACCCGCGAAAGCACGAACGATTGGGAATATCCTGGACAAAAATTACATCGTCGAATCATCTGTCGGGCACATCCGGGATCTTCCACGTTCGCGATTTGGAGTCGATGTCAACAATCATTTTGTTCCGGAATACGTGACCATTTCTGGAAAACAAAAAGTGATTGCAAAAATTCAGAAGGCTTCGAAACAAGTAGATGAAATATATCTCGCTGCTGATCCTGATCGGGAGGGAGAGGCGATTTGCTGGCATTTGATGCACTATCTCGAACATGCAAAAATCCCGATCTATCGAATCCTTTACTTCGAGATTACCAGACAGGCGATTTTGCGGAGTCTGGATTCGCCACTGTCCATCAACGTTGACAAAGTCAATGCCCAACAAGCCAGACGCATTTTGGATCGAATCGTTGGCTATCGTTTGAGCCCTTTACTCTGGAAAAAAGTCCGGAGAGGCTTATCTGCGGGACGTGTTCAATCTGTCGCATTAAAGATAATATGTGATCGGGAAAAAGAAATTCAGGCCTTTGTTCCACAGGAGTATTGGGTATTATCCGCAAACCTCCTGGGACAAAACCCGCCCCCGTTTAAAGCGGTCTATCACGGCACTACCGGGAAAAAACAAAAGCTTCCAGATGAAAAAAGCTGCTCCGATGTTTACTCCGATGTAGAAAAACATATGTTTATCGTAGCAGATATCACCCGGAAGAAAGTGATGCGCTATCCCCCTGCTCCCTTTATCACCAGCACACTTCAGCAGGAAGCATCCCGCCGCTATCGGTTTCCAGCTCAAAAAACGATGCGTCTGGCTCAGGTTCTTTACGAAGGCAAAGACATCGACCAGAAAGATATCCATGGATTAATCACATACATGCGTACCGATTCCCCGCGAATCAGCTCCGAAGCCCAAACGGCTGCACGAGAATTTCTGACCGAAAAATACGGTATGGATTATATTCCAGAAAAACCTCCTCAGTATAAAGCTCGAAAGGGAGCCCAGGAAGCGCATGAAGCCATCCGGCCGACATCGATTTCATTGACTCCTCAAATCGCTTCCCGATACCTGACCCCTGATGAACTGAAATTGTATCGCCTGATCTGGGAACGATTCATGGCAAGCCAGATGGCTCCGGCAATTCAGAGTGTCACAACGATCAAAATCAATGCGGGCGATATGGGAAGACACGAATTTCGTGCGATGGGAACGGAGCTACTTTTCAAGGGGTATCTGGAATTGGCAGGAATCGAGGAGCCCAATAAAAAGAAGACTGGAGAAGATGAAAACGACTCCGACGAGGAAAAATCGGAATCCTTTACCAATCAGGTGCTTCCCTCATTGGAAAAAGGAGAGACACTGAAGTGCCTCAAGCTGGAATCCAAGCAGAATTATACCAAGCCACCCCCACGATTCACCGAAGCAACTCTGGTTCGAGAACTCGAAGCCAACGGCATCGGAAGACCCAGCACCTATGCAGCGATTATGGCAACTCTCCGGAATCATGATTATGCCATTATCGAAGGCCGCCGATTTCATCCCACAGAACTGGGATTTGCGGTCACTGATCTGTTGAGCGATCATTTCCCGGAAATCATGTCCATCAAATTCACCGCTGAAATGGAAACTCAGCTCGATGATGTCGAATCGGGTAAAGCGGAATGGCAACACACAATCCAATCCTTCTATCTGCCCTTCGAATCGCAACTCGCGCAGGCTTCCCAACACATTGAATCCATTACTAAATCAGTTGAAATTGTTCCAGATCGCCAGTGCCCGCAATGCGGAAGTTCGATGGTTGTCCGATGGGGAAAAAGAGGCCGTTTCCTCTCTTGCGATAAATTCCCAAACTGCAAAGGGCTTCTGCCTTATTCCGACCAAGCGTCACAACAGGAAAAACCAAAATCAAAATCCACTCGGACACTGGCCACTTGCAATGAATGTGGAGCGCTTCTGGTTCTGAAAAAAGGAAAATTTGGATTGTTCCTGACATGCTCCCGGTTCCCAGCCTGCAAGGGTAAAGGCCCCAAGCCCGAAGGACTCCCATGCGCCAAAGAAAATTGTGACGGCAAATTGATCCAACGACGCAGAAAAGGCCGAAAATCCTTTTTCGGTTGTTCAAATTACCCCAATTGTGATTATATTTTTGCAGCCATTCCAGTCCCGATGCCATGCGATGCATGTGGGCACTCATATGTGGGAGCAATTGAAAAGTCTGGAGAAATCATGTTGATCTGTCCCAGATGTAACCATCATTTGAAAAATATCGAAGAGGAGGTCGATACCGATCATGGATCGGGCAATCCAACGGTTTCTGACATATCTGGAAGTTGAACGAGGAGCCTCCCCTCATACGATCAAAGCATATCATCAGGATATTATGGACCTCTGTGCATTTTTGCACATTTCCGGCCATTCACAAAACGATGACGGAATCCTATCACCAGACAGTATCGATCGCTACGCACTCCGCTCCTTTCTTCAGCATCTGTATCTCGAATCCAAATCCCGCTCCACAATTGAACGAAAGGTGTCTTCGCTTCGAACCTTTTTCCGATTCCTGAAATCACGCAATATGATCGAACGAAACCCAGCCAAATATTTACCATTACCCAGGAAAGAATTGAAACTACCGGTTTTTCTCTCGGAACAGGAAACAGAACAGCTCCTCTCAGAAGGCACTCTGGCAGATACGATGATCAAATCGAGAGACTTATCCATCGCAGAAACATTATATGCCACCGGCATTCGTGTTTCGGAGTTGGCTGGTCTGAATTTATCCGATATCGAACCCACCTCCCAGGAGATCCGTGTTCTGGGAAAAGGAAACAAGGAGCGCATCGTGCCGATCACCGATATCGCTCTACAAAGCCTGGATATCTACCTGACAAATCGTCGGCATTTTTTCAATCAAACGCTTTCCTGGGGAGATGTCACCCCGCTTTTTGTGAACATCAAGGGCGATCGACTGACTGACCGGAGTATTCGACGGATTTTAAAAAATATGGGACTTCGCCAAAATATACTCAAACATGTTCACCCGCACCAGCTTCGCCACAGTTATGCCACACATCTGTTAAATAACGGTGCTGATCTTCGAGCCATCCAGGAACTCCTCGGACATGCCAGCCTTGCTACCACACAAAAATATACTCATGTCAGTTTGGAAAGGTTATTAAAGGTTTATCATGACAAACATCCCAAAGCCAAATGATCTTAATCCATTCGTCTCGGGATCCCAACTCGCCGCCGAACACGACGACTTGAAAGAATTGACCCCCAAAAAAATCGTTGAATATCTGAATCGATACATCATTGGCCAAGATGAAGCCAAACGAGCAGTTGCGATTGCACTGAGAAATCGATGGAGACGCCAGCAACTCGAACGGGACGTCGCAGAGGAGATCATCCCCAAAAATATCCTGATCATCGGACCGACAGGAGTTGGCAAGACCGAAATCGCTCGCCGAATCTCCAAACTCACACGATCGCCTTTTATCAAAGTGGAAGCATCAAAATTTACAGAAGTCGGCTATGTCGGCCGTGACGTTGAATCCATGATCCGGGATCTGACGGAAATTGCTGCCAACATGGTCAAAGCCGAACATCGGACGAGTGTCCGGGATCGTGCCGAACTCCTGGCAGAAGATCGCCTCCTCGATCTGCTCCTGCCCCCACCATCTACTGACATGTCTGCATCAGGAAACGATACGGACATTGATCCGACATCAGAACCCGATTCCTCCCAACAGACAATTTATGACAGCAACAAACGAACGCGTGAGAAATTCCGAAAGAAATTGCGGGACGGGGAACTGGACCAGAAGATCGTTGAGTTGGAAGTAAAAGAAAATCAGACCGGACTGATCGAAGTTTTCTCCTCATCCGGCATCGAAGAAATCGGGATGCACATCAAAGATATGTTGCCCGGTGTTTTCAACCAGAAGAAAAAACGCCGGAAAATGACCATCGAACAAGCTCGCCGCTTACTCGTTGACGAGGAAGCCAATCGGCTGGTCGATATGGACCGGGTCATACAGGATGCCATTTATCGGGTTGAGAACAATGGAATCGTTTTCATTGATGAGATCGATAAGATTGCCGGCCGGGAAAGCAGTTTTGGACCAGATGTATCCCGTGAGGGCGTTCAACGGGATCTCCTCCCCATTATTGAAGGCTCCACGGTTGCTACCAAATATGGACTGATCAAAACCGACCATATTCTTTTTATCGGAGCCGGCGCATTTTCTGTCTCCAAACCATCGGATCTGATCCCGGAGCTTCAGGGTCGTTTCCCGGTCAAGGTCGATGTTCACAGCCTCACGCAGGAGCAGATGAGGCGGATTCTGGAGGAACCCGACAATGCAATCACCAAACAATATATCGCATTATTGAGCACAGAGAAGGTTGATCTGGTATTCGACGCCAACGCATTGGATGCGATCGCCGCATTGGCAGAAGAAGTGAACCACGAGAGTGAGGACATCGGCGCTCGCCGACTTCACACGATCATGGAGCGGTTACTGGAAGAGATTTCATTCCATGCCTCCGAAATGCCCGGTCAATCATTCACGGTTACCTCGCAATATGTCCGGCAGACCGTTTCAGTGGATCAGATCACCCGATCGGAAAATATCCGGAAAAAACGCCGCCCAGGCTTCAAAACTACCGAAAATTCACAATGACCCGATCTTGCCATCATCATGAACCTTTCGACCGGTTGAAATGCACTGTCAGAGTTTATTATCGATGGTTATGGGATCACAAATTTTGTCAGTACGCCCACAACCTCTCGATCATCGCCATAACACTCTGCGTGACGATGTTGACTGTAATGACGACCGGTTGTGGTCATAAATCAGCATTGAATCCACCACCCCCGGTACGAATCGAGCCAGTCACAGCATTTCGTGCGGATGTTGGATGTGGAAAAATCATGCTCGAATGGAATCCTGTGCATACAACAACAACGGGACAAATTCTGGACCAACCCGCTCAATATCTTGTTTTCCGGAGACGGGGCGAAAAGATTCAATCTGGCAGTGTCAATCCATCCTCAACACCTGCGGCGGAAGGAACCTCTTCTGGTTTATCTGCCACACCGACACGACAAACCCAAGACACGATCAATTGGACCGATCACGGAGTGGATCTTCCTGATCCCTTGGCAATGGCATCGAACCCTCCCCTGTCCACTCCAGGCCCGAATCAGGCCGGAAAGGACCAAACGCCACCGGCGGACCGACCGGTAAGCGACGGCATCCTCCCACCGACTCCCATTCCATCCGACCTGGAATATAAACTCATCGCTATCATTGCCCAAACCCTCTCCCAGACAACCGAAACCGGAACTATTCCCAGAACGCGATTGCGATTTGAAGATACTGGATTACCGGGAGTTGACATACCGGTCAATATGATCCGATTCAGACAACCGAAGCAGTTTCCGCCGGTCAAGTCAGCGGAGGATATTGATCTGGTTGCAGGCTACACCTACTTTTATCAGATAAAAGCCGTTGCTACAGATGGGATCACATCCGATCCATCGTATGCCATCGAGGTTCCCTATTTTCCAATCCCGAACCCGCCCGATGCCGTTCAGACGGTTCTTTCGGAGCGAGTGGTTGTTCTCAAGTGGAAACCACCGGAATTCAATTGTGATGGAACATTGCTGGATCATTTGTCGGGTTACATCGTAGAACGGTCAGAAAAAGATTCGCCGGAAAGTTTTCAGGTGATTGCAACAATCAATGATGTCTCCCAGACAAGCTATTCCGATAACACAGTCCGAAGTGATTCGACGTATTTTTATCGAATATATGGATTTGTCAATCCACTGAAAGTTCCGGGATTGATAACCGAATCGATCAGAGTGGACACGACCGATACGTTCCGACCGAAAAAACCGGCTAATCTGAAAGCGGCGGCATCTGTAAAAGGCATTCACCTTCTCTGGGACTCCAATACAGAAACAGACATTGCAGGCTATCGGATTTACCGGGCTCAGAAACCGGGAGGACCGTTTACCTTGCTGAATTCCTTTTCCTTGATAAAGGATTCCGCATATACCGATTCGACCATTGATTCTGGTGGATTTTATATGTATCGTGTCACTGCAGTCGATCAGTCAAAAAATCAAAATGAGTCAGAACCATCGGAAACTGTGAACATCCAATTCCCATAACGTGTAAAGGAGGCGATATGTTTGAAGGAGCGATGGTTGCGCTGGTTACTCCATTCAAAAACCACGAACTGCATGAAGATGGATTTCGACGGCTGATTCGTTATCAGATTCAGAATGGAGTTGACCATATCTTAGTGAGTGGATGTACTGGCGAAGCGGCGACATTGACAATGGATGAAGTCGCCACCTTGATCTCCTGGTCCAGGAAGGAAATCGAAAGAGCCGACCGGTCTGTCTCTTTGCTGGTCGGAACAGGAACAAACAATACCAAGACGACAGTGGAACGAACAGCGGCAGTGGAAAAATTGGGAGTGGACGGGGTGCTGGTCATCACACCTTACTATAATAAACCAACTCCCGCCGGATTGATCGCTCATTTTACGCGGATTGCAGAGAATACGTCATTGCCGATTATTTTGTATAATGTTCCAGGCCGGACAGGCACGAACATGCTGCCGGAGACCGTGATGACGTTGGCCAAACTCCCGAACATTGTGGCATTGAAAGAAGCCAGCGGCAACCTGGACCAGGTCAGCCGTCTCCGCGCCATCTCCGATATCACGATTCTCTGTGGCGATGACACGCTGACACTGCCCATGATGGCAGTGGGTGCGAACGGCGTGATATCCGTGACCGCCAATGTCGCTCCTCATCGCGTATCTCAGATGGTTAATCAATGGAAATCGGGAGACTACGCGGGAGCTTTGGCGACGCACCTCACGCTGTTTGAACTGAGCCGGACATTGTTCATTGAAACAAATCCCATGCCTGTCAAAGCAGCACTTTCCCTGATGGGGCTCATTGAAAATGAATTGAGATTGCCATTGGTCCCAGTGAAAGAAGAAAACATGATCATCATACGGAATGCATTATTGACTGCCGGGTTGCTGAAGGGATAACACGATGATTCCAATTGTTTTATGGGGAGCTGGGGGACGCATGGGAGAACGGTTTGTCCGGCTGATCTCCCAGGATACCGAATTTCATCTCATGGGTGCGATAGAGGTAAGCCAACATCCGGGAATGGGTCAGGATGTAGGCTGTTATCATGGGCTGCCCCCCATTGGTATTTCCATTTCCGAAACAGCACTATCGGATCTTTCCAGTGGAGTGGTGCTGGATTTCTCATTACCCGGAGGGCCAACCCGTTCCGGTGCCTGGGCCATGCAGAATCAATGGGCATTGATCGTCGGCACGACCGCATTGAACGAAACGGATCGGGAGACATTGTTTTTAGCCGGACAACGGGTACCGGTTCTTCATTCACCCAATTTCAGCATCGGTATACAGATCATGATGAAACTGGTGAATCTCGCAGCTCGACAACTCCCGGAATTTTTCGATGGCGCGATTACCGAAACACATCACCGCACAAAACTGGATCGTCCCAGCGGCACGGCCCGATCGTTTCAGCAGACGATCATCGATGCCAGCCCAATGACACGCTCTATCGATATGTGTTCCATTCGAACAAGTACGGTGATTGGGGAGCATGACATCCGGTTTACATCGCCGTTCGAAGAGGTTCGGATTTCACATCGTGCGCTTACACGGGATGTATTTGTTCGGGGAGCATTGGATGCGGCCAAATGGATTGTTCATCGCCCGCCCGGCTATTATTCAATGGACGACGTGGTTGGTAATTGATTTGAATCAAACGACGAATGAAAATGACAAGGAGGTTTCTATGAAATATTCAAATATATTATTCGCGTTGCTTTTCTGCCTGTGCAGCATAAACTCCGTTTCCGTCTCAGCCGTCGGGCTGTACTGGGAGTCTGAGATTGTCGGCCTTCCCGGATCTTCCCCTAATGCCCCAGTCATTGCCAAATCCTATCAGACACCTGACGGGCTTCGAATTGAAAAAACAGACGAAATCACCATCATCAACTTCAAATCAGGCACGATGTACAGCATCAACCCAACCAAGAAAACGTATTCCGGACAGAAAATTGATCAGATGATGAATATGGGAGATAAGGATCCGGAAGCAAACGATCAGATGCAGAAAATGATGAGCAGCATGATGAGCAGTATGGAAGTAAAGAAAACCGAGGAAACAAAAAAAATCAGTGGATATAATTGCACAAAATATATTGTTACCATGATGGGCTTTCCTTCGGAGTATTGGGTGACGACAGAAGTCAAAGGTTATAAAGAACTTCAGGAGGCAACGAAAAAGTACGCCGAATCACTCAAATCAAATCCCATGATAAGCAACATCATGAATGCAAACATTTTTGAAAAAATAGACGGGTTCCCGATCCAGGTCTCTACTGACATAATGGGAACGAAATCTTCGACACGGGTCATAAAAGTTGAACAAAAAAATATCGATTCCAAGATGATGGAACCTCCCGCAGATTATGCTCGAGTTGAACGAAATTAAGTAAGGAGACATTATGAAAACACCCGAACTTGAAACATTGGTTTTCAATTCCATCAAGTATCCGGTGCTTGTAATGATGTGGTTGGCCTTGATCATGATGGTGCATGGACATGTGGCTGCCGATGAAAGTTGTCCCGGAGAATTCATTGAAGTGTCCATGCTTTCTCCAGGATCCGAAATGTCCACAACGCGTCAAGGAGATACGACGACGGCAACCGATGATATCGATGAATTGAATATCATCCAATGTTGGGAGTCGGCTGCAAACCAGGAGGTGGTCTATTCGTTTTCCCCGATGTTTGATGCCTATTTCCAGATCGATCTGATCGGTTCATCCTTTGATACACAGATGGGCATCGTGTATTTGTGTCCGGAGGGTCAGGTTTTTTGTATGTACAGCGACGACTACGATGGAGACGCCGCCGGATTTGATTGCACTTTGTTCAAACAAGGTTATTTATACTCCATCATTATTTCCGGGAATCCAGACAGTCCTGTCAACAGTGGTCCATATACATTACATATTCGAGAGTGCTATCAAGAGATCGAACGGTTTCCGGGTATCAATCTGAATATGAGAAGCATTTTGCGGCTGGGTGGAGATACGATTGAAGGATCGACATCCAATGCCACGAACGACATCCATGAAGTTCAGGACATTACCTGTTGGGCGGACGACAGTGACAGTCCGGAACATGTCTTCTGGTTTATGCTCCCATCGGATTCCAATGTCGAGATGAATTTGCAGGGATCGAATTTCGATACATCAATGGCGGTGTTGGCAGGAGATCCGGATGGTTCTCTCACCTGCCTGTACAGTTCCAACTTTGTGGATCTCAATGCGGGATTCGGTTGTATGCGATATTTCGCCAACACTCCCTACTACATCCTTATCAGCGGCCAGGGCCAATCATCGGTCGGAAATTATGAACTCCATTTCCGAAGATGTCTGGTGATGGAATTGGCAAATGAAACCTGTCCGGGATTGACACTGGATATGGCAGACTGGCTGCCCGGCAATGGCCGGGAAATCCGGATTACCTCCTCCACTGCAACGGCACAGGATAATATCATGGAAAACACCATGGTCAACTGCTGGATATCATCACAGGCGAGGGAGCATGTGTATCAGTTCACGCCGCTCAATAACCTGGGACTCAGTATCAATCTGACCGGATCGATGTATGATACCAAAATGGCCATTGTTTCTCCCTGTCCGGATGGCGCTGATTTCTGTATTTACAACGATGATTACGTGGATCTGACATCTGGATTTGTCTGCAGGGAATTCGAGTCTGGAACGACATACAGCATTATTGTCAGCGGCTATGACGGAGACACCGGTGAGTATTCTCTGAATATTACTGAATGTATCACACCGACTCCGACATATACACCATCCCACACACCCACTCAGACACCGACCCAGACACCGACGATGACTCCGACAAACACACCAACAGAGACGCCTTCACCAACCCCCACCGATACGCCGACCAGCACCCCGACGTTCACCAATACACCCACTCAGACACCCACGATGACGCCGACAAATACTCCCACGATCACACCAACACAAACACCCACCAGCACTCCCACGAATACCCCCACGACGACACCAACACAGACACCGACATCCACAAACACACCCACCCCGACTCACACGCCGACAGCAACGAATACTCCAACAATGACACCGACACGCACTCCCACAATGACGCCGACATGGACACCGACGCTCACACCAACGCAAACTCCAACAGACACACCCACCCCGACACCCACGGAAACCCCGACGGATACTCCGACCCAGACACCAACGAAAACCCCGACATCAACTCCCACAATGACGCCGACGGATACTCCGGTCGCCTGTAAGGTTCCAGGATGTAAAATAGAGATGCCAGCATCATTTTTCCGCCCGGGGATGACCTGTTACTGTGATGTCGAAGTGTGTTATCCGGACGCACCGTCAGAAACGCCGATCCCTGTTTTTGTTATCCTGGAGGTCATGGGACATTATTACTTCGCGCCTGATTTTTCCGATTTCAATATGTATTATCAGAAGCTGGTGGATCCGGTTACGAAGATCCGGGTAGTCGATGCGTTCATCTGGCCGGAGGATTGTGGGAATGCAACGGATATTCGTTGGTATGCCGCCATGACCGATTCCACGATCAATCATCTGATCGGAGACTGGGATGCATTTGAATTCGGATGGTCCCAAAGATAAAAATAACCACGGATGAACACGGATTAACACTGATAAGTGATATTCAGCGTTTTTCCACACTATATTCATTCTTAATTTTGTCCACAGTGGTTCATGTCATACATAAGGACACGCCACCCCGTGCCCGTTCCCTTTATCCATCAGCTCCGGAACTCGGTCCGCACAGTCTTTCCGAGCAATCGGGCATCGCGTCCGGAAACAGCACCCGGATGGTTTGTTGATCGGTGTCGGTACATCCCCCTCCAGAAGAATCTCCGGCTTTTTGTTCTTCGAAATCCGCGGAACTGCCGACAACAACGCTTTGCTGTAGGGATGCCGCGGCCGAAAATAGACGTCATCCGAATCACCGATCTCCACAATCGATCCCAGATACATCACCGCAATCCGGTTGCTGATATGTTTCACGACCGACAGATCATGCGCGATGAAAATATACGTCAGATTGAACTCCGCCTGAAGATCCTGCATCAGATTGATGACCTGCGCCTGAACCGACACATCCAAAGCCGAAACCGGCTCATCCGCAATGATCAGGCTCGGATGCGTCGCCAATGACCGGGCGATCCCGATCCGCTGCCGCTGCCCTCCCGAAAACTCATGCGGATAGCGGCTCGCCTGCTCGCTGCGCAACCCACACTTCTCCATCAGTTCCAGACACCGGTTACGTTTGTCTGTTCTGGAGAGTTCCGGAAAGTGGATCCCCATCGGCTCCTCGATGATATCCGCAACCATCATTCTGGGATTCAGCGACGAAAACGGATCCTGAAATATCATCTGAATGGACGCCCGGTATGGTTTCATCAGGCTTCGGGATAATCCCGCCAGATCCACCATCGTATCCTGATGAAGAAACAACACGTTTCCATCCGTGGGTTTGCACAACTGGATAATGGCTTTCCCCGTGGTCGATTTCCCGCATCCGGATTCGCCCACCAACCCCAGTGTCTCACCTTTTTTCACTGCCAGAGATATTCCGTCCACCGCTTTCACGGTCGCAATCTGCCGCCGCAAAACACCTCCCAGAACCGGGAAATAGACCTTCAGATCGACTAACTCCAATTGAATATCGTGTGGTCTGGTCGTCATGGCTCTCCTCTATTTCGCTCGAGTCCGGGATTGAAACAGCCAGCACCGGACAGAATGACCGGGTTCAACTTCGATCAGTTCGGGCTCCTCATGATCGCAAACGGTCAACCTATGTTCGAGTTTGGCATCGCAGCGCGTACAGAACTTACAGCCCTTCGGCAGATCCAGAATACTCGGAACAATCCCCCGGATCGTTTTCAGCCGGTTATACCGGATATCGGACGATGGAATGGAATTCATCAGGCCAATCGTATATGGATGAAGCGGTTGGCTGTATAACGCCTCCTTTTCGGCGATCTCCTGAATTTTTCCGCCATACATGACAATCACTTTCTGACATATTTCATACACGACCGCGAGATCATGCGTGATCAGGATGATGGCCGAATCCCGCTTTTTCTCTTTGACCTCCAGCATCAACCGCAGGATCTGCGCCTGTATCGTGACATCCAGCGCAGTCGTCGGCTCGTCGGCGATCAACAGATGCGGATTGCACACCAGCGCCATGGCGATCATCACCCGCTGCCGCATCCCTCCCGAAAACTGATGGGGATAATCATCCATCCGGTCTCTCGCGGATGGAATTCCCACCAGTTCCAACGCCTCGACCGCCCGATCAAACGCTTCCTTTTTCGAGATATTCCGGTGGAGCAGGATCGGCTCCATCACCTGCATCCCGATCGTAAACACCGGGTTCAGCGATGTCATCGGCTCCTGGAATATCATGGAGATCTCATTACCGCGCACGCGCCGGAGTTCATGATACGGGAGTCCCAACAGGTCTCTCCCCAGAAAATCGATCCGACCGGAGGTGATCTTTCCGGGCGGATCCGGGATCAGCCGCATCAGTGACAATGCCGTGACGGATTTGCCCGACCCCGACTCCCCGACCAGACCGATCACTTCGCCTTTCTGAATAGCGAATGAGACGCCATCGACCGCTTTGGCCACACCGTCTTCCGTATAAAAACAGGTTTTCAGATCCGTGACCCGCAGCAGAGGCTCAGCGGACGAAACCGGAGATGTACCTGTGACCTGATTCATGGATGATCACTCCTATCTGAGCCGGGAAAACTCTTTGGGATCAAAGGCTTCCCGGGTCGCTTCTCCGATGAATATCACCAGGAGCAACGTGATGAACAAGGCAGTCAGCGGCGCGAACACCAGCCACCAGGAATAGAGATTGCCGGTGCCCTGACCCAGCAGCTCCCCCCAACTGGATGTCGGTGCCGGCAGACCAAACCCCAGAAAGTCCAGCGTGACCAGTGACGAGATATTCCCCACGATTGCAAATGGCGTGAACGCGATCACGGGCGTCAACGCATTGGGAAAAATATGTTTGAACATGATCTTCCAGTCCGGACATCCGATGCTGATCGCTGCGGAGACGTAATCTTTGGATTTCTCCCGGAGATATTCCCCGCGGATATAATAGGTGATGCCCATCCATTCAAACACGCAGATGATCGCAACCAGAAGCATGAAATTAGGCTCCATGATCGACGAAATGATGATCATCACATACAGAAACGGCAAGGAAGACCATATTTCGACAAACCGCAACATGACGATGTCGAGTTTCCCGGCGTAGTATCCGAGCACCGCTCCCACAATGATTCCGATCAGATAACAGATCACTGTCACGACAATGGCGAAACTCATGGAAATCCGGAATCCATATACCAGACGGGCAAACACGTCCCGGCCGCGATCATCGGTGCCCAGAAAATGTGTGGCACTGGGAGCAGTCGGGGGTTCGTCAGTCAGCTCCTCCAATAATATTTCGTTGGGCGAATACGGATACGGCGGCATGATGACCCAGTTTCCCTGTCCTTCCGCGATGCATTTCTCCTGGAACCGCCGGTAATTCGGCGCTTTATACTTGTCCCGGCCTTCCAGTCCGAATTCCCTGCCCTGATGGAACGATAGAATGGGAAAGTAATAGTGCCCGTTGTAGTTGACCAGCAAGGCTTTGTCATTGATGAGAAACTCCGAAAACAATGAAATGATATAAACGGTCAAAATGATCAGAAAGGAATAGTATCCGCGTTTCAGGCGTCTGAATTTACGGATGCGTTTCAATGTGACGGGCGAAAAAAACGATGCCATATCCTGCCTCGACTAATCGAACCGGACTCGCGGATCGATGATGCAATACAAAATATCTGAAAAAATATTTCCGGTGAGCTGAAGGATGCTGCTGATCACCAGAATGCCCATGGCCACCGGATAATCCCGCTGCACGATCGCGTTGTATCCCAGCAATCCGAATCCGTCGATATTGAAGACTTTCTCGATCAGATAGGAGCCGGCGAGGATCAGCGACAGGGCATGCCCCAGATCCGTCGCGATGGTGATCAGAGAATTTCGCAGCGCATGTCTGAAAATAACAACTTTCTCATCGAGCCCTTTGGCGAAGGCCGTCCGCACGTAATCCGCTCCCAGATTTTCCATCAGTGCGTTTTTCATCAACACCGTTTCGGTGGCAAAACTGCCGATCATATAACAGAAGACCGGAAGAAAGGTATGGTGGAGCTGGTCCCAGAGCTTTCCGGGCAGTGTCAGATCGTCATAGTTGGCGGACCGGAACCCGCCCAAAGGAAACACGTCCCAGAAACTGCCGCCACCGAACAGAACCAGGAGGATGACCCCGAGCGCCCACCCCGGAATGGAGTATCCGATGAAAACGATCATGCTGCTCATGGCGTCAAACCCGGACCCATGCCGGATCGCTTTCCAGATTCCCAAAGGGATGCAGACGGAGTAGGACAAAAAGAATCCGATGAGTCCGAAATAGATGGAGATCGGAAATTTCGAGGTGATGACATCCATCACCGGTTCCACATAGATGTAAGACTCCCCGAAATCCAGAACGCAGATATTCTTCAGCCAGATCAGGTAGCGCATCATCACGGGTTTGTCGAATCCGTAGAATTCTTTCATCGCCTGGAGCGCTTCTTCCGGGATTTCTGAAGCGGAACCGAGTGATTTGGAAATACCGGCACCGCCCTCTCCTTTCATCATCGCGCCCATGCGGAAGTTCCGGATGGCTTTTTCGATCGGTCCGCCGGGGACAAACTGCATGATGACGAAACTCAGGAGCGTGATACCCAGAAATGTGGGAATGATCAGAAGAAACCGGCGAATGAAATAGGCTCTCATCGATCACCTCCGCCTGTCATTTCTGCATTGGAATGATCTGCGTGGAGTGGTTTAGGGTGGTCTTTGTAATCTTTCCAGAAGTTCACGTCGACCGGTCCCTGGGGCAGGCTGCGGTTTTCAGCGATGGCTGCATTCAACGCGCTCTCTTTTTCCGGATCGATCCACCAGTAGATCGCCATGTCACTGTAGTCGCTGACGCGGGTGATATAGTAATCGGGATGGCCGAACTTGTTCCAGTAGAGCAGCCGGTCGGATGACTCATACCAGCTCAGACCGTATGGATGAAGCGCGACCAGCAGTCCGTCGATCTGCTTGATCAGTTCGATCCGCCGTTGCAGATCATCACACTGGTCATGTTCTTCGATCAGCCGGTCGATCTGCGGATCAGCGACTCCCGTGATATTGGCGGTATTTTTGTTGTATGCCATGGAGGAGTGATACGATTGTCTGGGATCGGGAAACAGATCACCGCTCCACGCCATCTCCGCGATTTTGAATTTCCGGTCTTCGATCAGTTTCCATTGGGTTTCTGCGGTGACGAGTTTCAGTTTCAGCGTGACACCAACATCCGCCATATAATCCTGCACAACGGTCCAGATGCGTTCACTGGATTTATCTTCGTACATGAGCGTGATTTCCAGGGGAACGCCGTTTTTGCAGATCCGTCCCTTTTTGTCCCAGGCATTCCAGCCGGCTTCGGACAACAGCCGGACCGCTTCATCGGCACTGTAGTGAAATTCCGGGTTGTTTTCGTTCGCATAAATGCCGCCGGGATAGTAGGAATTCAGAGGAACATATTCGTTGAAGAAGAGCTTCTGGATGAGAATATCCCGGTTGAAAAGATACTGGAATGCGGCTCGCACCCGGACATCGTTGAAGGGTTCTTCCCGCATATTGAATGCGACGCCGGAGATCCCGGCCGGCCGCTCAGAAAAGATCTTCCGTTTCTGGATCCATCCTTTCTGAATTTTGTCAAAATCACATTCCTTCATCCATCTGCGAGCGGTATATACGGCATAGAAATCGATATCGCCTTTCTTGAGCATTTCGAACATCAGGGAATCGTCCCGGACGACGATGCACCGGAAGACATCGAAATTATAGAGCCCGATATTATGGCGTTTATGGGCTGCCCAGTAATCGGGACGGCGTTCGAACGTGATTTCACGGCCTTTGATCGTATCTTTGAACCGGTAGGGGCCGGAGCCGGGCATAAAGGTGAACTGATAATCCTGAATGTAGGTTTTGGCCGCGGTTTTAACGACATCTCCCGGAAAGATCATCATGCCGCACAGGTAATTGAAGAGCCGCCATTTGCTCTCCTGAGCGGTGAATCGGATGATGCGGTCGGAGAGAACCGTTGCCTGATACAGGCTGTAGATGGTGTTTTCGGATGGGGAGCTGATCGCGGGATCGATCAGGAATTTCCAGGTTTCATAGACATCGGTGGCTGTGACGGGCTTGCCATCCATGAACCGGGCTTCGGGATCGATGTGAAAGTAAAAGGTGCGGTTATCGGGCGTTTTGTACCATTTGTCCGCGAGACCGGGAACCCACTCCAGCGAGACCGGGTGATATGACAGGAGGGATTCGTAGCAGAGCGCGTTCATCAGGCTGTTGAAGGTCGTGCTGGAATTCGGCCCGAAGCTTCGTAATGTCGATGGATACTCCCAGATCGGCCAGCGCATGGTGCCGCCTTTGACGGCGCGGGGATCACCGACCGGCTCATACTGATCATTCGTGGTCCATGGAATGGTGGCGATCTCCGACTCCAAAGAAGATGATTCGGGAGTTGGTGTGTTTGATGCCGCTGGTTCCGGTGATTCCTGAGCGAACACCGGGATGAGGCAGAATGGGACCAGGAAGAAAATCAGCAAAATCCGAAACTGACACATGATCGGCCTCCAAATTCTCTCTGAGCATCCAGACAAACGTTTTTACCGGGAATCGCTCCGCTGATCCGTTACCGGTTCGGGTGGAGAACAGAAGAATAGCACATTGCCGATTGAAAACATACTGATGGGGAGGCATGGGAACCGATGATGTTAGAGTGGAAAGATTTCAACATTTTCAATAGAAACAGCCTGAGCTTCTGGGATAAAAGGCGCGATCAGACAATCGGATTCTCTCTTCTGAATTCTGGTCTTTATCTTAAAATCTCACATGGCTATCCAAACGAAATAATACGCCTGAAATTCATCAGAGAAACCATCTGGCACGCTGATGAAGATATTTTTGACGCATTTCGGCAGGACGGAATCCAGAATTCAATAATGATAACGTAGCAGAGCGATGAACAGTGCATCGCCGGACACCTTGTAAACGAACCGATGCTCATCGGTGATCCGTCTGGACCAGTACCCGGTCACCGCATGTTTCAAGGGTTCCGGCTTACCAACACCTTCAAACGGGTTACGCATTGTTTCCGTGATCAATGTGTAGGTACGACGGAGTATCTTCCGGTCGGTTTCCTGCCAGAACAGATAATCCTCCCATACGTGGTCCGAAAAATCAGCTTCAATCAGCGAGTTCCTTTTCCATTCCCCGGCTGGTTTCGAGCTGAGCAACGGGGTTGTCTGGATCCGTCCGCTGGACGCACACGGTCACCATTTGTTGCCGCTTTTTCAGCCGTTGACCGCCCAAAGCAATGCATAGCTTCCGGAGTTCGCTGGTCTGTTTGAGACGCAGGGTTATAGCTTGCGGGCTCATGTCAACCTTCATCGATGATACTCTTCAAAAATGTGATGTCGTCTTTGTCTTGTCCGCTTTTTCTCATGGACTTCAGCGTGATCAATCCCTGCGGAGAAACCACCGATATTGTACCGTATTCCCATTCCATTTTTATTCGGGAGTCCCAGGCATCCCGGATATCCTCAGATACGAGCAGCAAATCCAGCACCAATGATTCTCCGATATCCTGTCGGATCTTGGTAACCCGATATATTTGCACTTTTCCCATTTGAAAAGTCATCAAACCTGCATCCAGAAGAAATCCGAGGTCTCTGGCAAGGGAAACAACCTTGTCCAAATCCTGACGATGGATCATGATATCAATATCGAGTGTGGACCGTGGGAAAGCATACACCGCCATAGCCAAGCCACCGCAAAGCGCATAATCCACGCTCGCTGATTCCAGTTCCGATATAATATTCCGTAATTCGTCAATGAGATCCATCGGCTGCCTTCTTCTTTCTCCGGTGTGCGCCAGTTCGTTATTCCGTTGATCCGTGAAAACCTGGATACCCTTCAATAACAGAATTTTGGCAACGATCCGTGTGATTGTCAAATCATGAAACCCGGAGGGAGCGTTGACGCGATTATGGCCGGTGTTCACCACGTATTTGCATTTCTGACAAAATATCGTGATTGCTGTCCAAACGTACCCTCTCCCAACGCAGTGTCTGGGAGAGGGTCGCCGGCCGATCCAGTTCGGATCAATACATGATCATGGCCGGCGGGGTGAGGGTGACATGCGTATGCCTTTGGTGAGCGTATGTGAGAACTGTCCCACCGACCATTACATTCGCCACGCCGGTCATTACATTCACCGCACCGACCATTACATTCGCCACGCCGGTCATTACGTTCACCGCACTGACCATTACATGCACCCACACCGGTAGTTACATTCACCGTGCCGGTCATTACATTCGCCACGCCGGTCATTACATTCACCGCACTGACCATTACATGCACCCACACCGGTAGTTACATTCACCATGCCGATCATTACATTCACCACGCCGGTCATTACATTCACCGTGCCGATCATTACATTCGCCACACTGGCTATTACATTCGCCGCAGCGACAATGACATTCGCCACACCGACCATTACATTCGCCGCACCGGCCATTGCGATGGCCACAGACACGTTATACTTACCCCGACCTCATCCTCACCGATACTCAACACGAACGCATTCAGATACCACCCTCATCCCCGATCCTTCTCCCGGTGGGAGAAGGACAGACGTCTTTCTACAGATATCATTGATTATGCCAAAACAATATGATTAACTCCTGTATTTAACAACTCCCGCTGATTCTGGAAACATTCCGGCGGCGGAAACGTAAATATATCAGTGTATGTGTGCAAGCTCTTTTCAATAGGAGGGTAAATGATGGGTTATACAATTATCGAGAAAATCATCCAGGCTCACTCCCAGGAAAAAGTCGAACCCGGGAAAGTCGTATGGATGGATTTGGATGTAAGGTCGGCCCGGGATTTTGCCGGCGCCAATGTCGTTCAGAATTTCGAGACCTATTATCCCAATGAAAAAGTGGCAGATGCGTCAAAGACGTTCTTTACATTTGACTGCAATGTGCCAGCCAATACGATCCCCTATGCGAACAATCAGCAGCAATGCCGGGACTTCGCCAAAAAACACAATATCAGAGTATACGATGTTGATGCCGGTATCGGCTCCCATGTCATGATCGACGAAGGGATTTCATTACCGGGAAGCACCGTGGTCGGCACAGACAGCCATCTGAACATTCTGGGAGCAGTCGGTGCTTTCGGTCAGGGCATGGGCGATCAGGACATCGCATTCGGTTTCCGGGCCGGCAGAACCTGGTTCGAAGTCCCCCCCAGTATGAAAGTCGTTATCAAAGGAAAACTCCCCGCCAACTGCACCGCCCGGGATCTGACCACGGAAGTCGTCGGCCGCCTGGGCTCCAAAGGCGCACTGGGCCGTTCCATCGAGTTCGTCGGCGAAGCCGTTGATGCGCTGGATCTGGCGGGGCGGATCACATTGTCCAGCATGGTCACGGAAATGGGCGGGATCATCGGATTGATCATTCCCGATGAACGCGTGCTGGCATATCTCCGGGAACGCAGTGGCCGCTCCGATTTCGGTCCGATTTATCCGGACCCGGATGCGCAATACGTGGAGACGATCGAGATCGATATCACCCATCTGACTCCCCGGATCTCAGTCCCTCCCAAACCCGACAAAGTCGTCGCAGTCAAAGATGTCGGCGATGTCACGGTCGACTCGGTATTTATCGGCTCCTGCACGAACGGCCGGTATGAGGATTTTGTTTCCGTCGCGGAATATGTGAAAGGCCGTCGGGTCGCATCGCACGTGATGGCCAAAGCCGTTCCGGCGACGCGGGAAATCTTCGGCAAACTCCTGAAGGAAGGCTATATCAGTATTCTTCATGATGCGGGATTCATCGTATCCAATCCGGGATGTGGCGGATGTGCGTCCGGTCAGATCGGTATGACTGGAAAAGGCGAAGTGCAGGTCTCGACATCCAATCGTAATTTCAAAGGAAAACAGGGCGACGGTCTGACCTATCTGGCCAGCCCACTGACCGCAGCGGCTTCCGCATTGGCCGGCAAAATCGTTGTTGCGGAATAAAGGAGACGATCCATGAGCAAACCGACTAAATTCCAAGGGAATGTCTGGGTGATCACCGATGAAAAAGGCGCGCTGATCGATGATATCGATACGGACATGATCTATCACAACGCACATCTCGCCGTAACGGATATCAAGGAGATGGGCAAATTTGCGTTCGGGAACCTGACCGGATGGAAAGATTTCGCCAAAAAAGTCAAACCCAATGATATCGTGATCTGCGGGAAAAACTTCGGCTCAGGCTCCTCGCGGCAACACGCCGTCGATTGCTTTGTATCTCTGGGAGTGGCGGCTCTGATCGCCGAATCGTTCGGTGCCATTTACAAACGCAATGCCATCAATGCCGGGTTTCCGATCCTGGAGTGTCCGGATATGTCCCGAATCCTCGCCGGAGGCACTCCCATTGTCAGTGGTCAGAACGTGGAGATGGACCTGGCGGCCGGAGAAATCCGGGATGCCGCCACGCATCAACTGCTGGTCCAGACTCAGCCGTTCAGCAAAGTGCAGATGGATATTTACCAGGCCGGGAATGTATTTGAGTTTGGCCGGACTCTGTAATCGGTATGTCGTCCGGGCGGCTCACCCCGCCCGGCTTTTTTCTGAAAGGAAACCCGAATGATGCGCACTGTCGGTATCTGTCTGATTGTCAACTCCCTGCTGGCCGGTTTTATCCCGCCCTGTAATGCCTCTCTGGACTTACCGGTGACGGAACATATTCTCTCGAATGGCATGAAAGTAATCGCTCTGGAACGCCCCCAATCACCGGTGATCACATTCGCCTTATATTATCCGGTCGGGTCCGTCGACGAATCGCCCGGAAAACGCGGAATGGCACATTATTGCGAACACATGATGTTCAAATCCACCAAAAATCTGGAAGGCGAATCCTATGCCCGGCTGCTGGGCGCTGTCGGTGGCGGCCACTCGAACGCCAATACATCCACAGACCGTACCTGTTACCACGAGACCGTTCCGCCCGACCGCCTGGAACTGGTCATCCGGCTGGAAGCCGAACGGATGGCCAATCTTCAGCCGACTCCCGAAGAAGCCGCCAGCGAACTGGATGTCGTTCTGGAAGAACTCCGGCAGAGTTACCTCGACGATCCCGACGGACGGCTTCGGTTCGAACTTTACGATCGCGCATTCACGGTGCATCCATACAAGACGATCACGATCGGCCGTCTGGACGATCTGAAGACCATCACATACGACGATCTGATGGCTTTCCAGAAGAAGTATTACGCACCCTGCAACGCGACTGCTGTGATTGTCGGGCAGTTCAAAACAGAGGAACTTCTGGATCTGATGGAGCGGTTTTTTGGTGTTATCCCGGCTGGCGAAAAAATCACCCGCGTCTTTCCTCCGGAACCCGAACAGACCGAAGAGCGCCGGTTCGAGCTGAACATGCCTGTCCGGAGCCCTCTGTATCTCGCGGGATATAAAGCGCCGGCCGCCTCCCATCCCGACGCACTGGCACTGGAAGTCCTGACCACCATTTTGTCCCATGGCGGGTCGACTCCATTTGGAAAACTCTCCCAGGGAACCGATCCGGTGGCCATGCAGGTGTATGCGTATTGCCATCAATCCCTGGAACCCGATCTGCTGATCATCGGCGGTCTTCCGTTACCGGGAGTGCCGGTGGAAGAGATGGAAAAACGCATTCAGGACATCATCCGGAACGTAGTCGACCACGGTGTCACCAGTGATCAACTGCAGATCGCCCGGACACAGATGCTCACGCGGGAGATTTACGGGATGGAATCATCAACGGGTCTGGCGTTCAGTCTCGGGGAAGCTGAAATGGTCGGCTCCTGGCGCGATGCGCTGAATCTCGAAGACCGGCTCAATGCAATCACCCCGGACCAGCTTCAGGCTGTGGCCTCCCGGTATCTGATCCCCTCAAACCGGACGGTCGGAATCGTGCGGGATGACACCGGACACGCCGCTCCACCCGATGAAAATCAGCCGGAATAAGGGAGTCATCCGATGAAAAAACTGCTATATCTATTCGTGGCAACCGTGTATCTTTCGCTGAGCTTTTCCGCGTGTTCGCCGTGCCTGCGGACCGTTCCCGAAACCTTAACATCCGAGCCATCCATGATCAAACAAGATATAAACAAAGAGCTTTCACTGAAAGAATATCTCGCACAGGCAACCTGGGACGAACACGCCACCATTCCGTTTCCGGAATCGGAATCCATCTTACTGGAAAACGGGCTTCGGATATTCGTCGTGGAACGCCACGATCTGCCGATGGTTTATGCACAGGCGCAAATCCGGGGTGGATCCATCTATGATCCACCGGGCAAAGAAGGTCTGTCCTATCTGACCGGGTGGATTCTGACGGAAGGGACGGAGTCGTATCCGGACCAGGAGATCGATGATGTGATGGACCGCCACGGCGCATACGTTACATCCGTCGCCTACAATGAATCGTGCATCGCCACCCTGACATGCCTGTCCAAAGATATAACGCGCCTGTTCCCGTATTTTTCGGAGATTCTCTCCCGGCCGGCGTTTGAATCGGCGAATCTGGAGGAAGCCCGTCAGTATCTGATCGGCGATATCATGCGGCTGGATGACAATCCAGGCGATCTGGCCTATTACCAGTTCCGGAAGGATGTGTTCAAAGACCACCCCTATTCCAAACCCCATAAAGGCTCCATCAACGGACTGAAATCCATTACCCGGGAGGATGTCATGACGTTCTATCAGACGTATTATGCGCCCAACCGGACCGTTCTGGTGCTGGTCGGCGATGTCACGGTAGAGCAGATCCGGACACTCTGTGAGCAGACACTCGCGCAATGGAAACCCTCCACGGAAACACTTCCGGAAATCCCCAATCCGACACCCATCCAGGGCGTTCAGATCCACATTCTGGACAAGGACACCTCTCAGTCTCAGATCATGATCGGCAATATCGGCATCAACCGTGTGAATCCCGACCGGTTCCGGATCGAAGTCATGAACGATATTTTAGGCGGAGATGGCCTGTTTGCCCGTCTGGCTACGGAAGTCCGTGTCAAACGCGGCCTGACCTATGGCATCTACAGTTTTTTCGCCGAACGGGAATTTACGGGGGAGTTTGTGGTATCGACGTTCACAAAGGTCGACAGCACGGCGGAAACGATTCGGATCATTCTGGATGAGCTGAAAAAAATCCGGGACGTTCCGGTCAGTGACGCGGAACTACGGGAGGCGAAACAGGGGCTGATCGGCAGTTTCCCTTTGAAATTCGAGGAGTATGAAGGCATCGCTCAGACGATCGTCCACTCCCATTTCTATCATCTGCCCATGACCGACATCACGGAGTATCCCAGATGGATCAATGAGGTCACGGCCGGAGATGTCAGAACTGCAGCTCAGACCTATATCCAGCCCGACAACCTGTTGATTGTCATTCTGGGACCTGCGGATCGGCTGAGACCTCAGCTCGAAGCCCTGAATCTGGGGACGATCGACGTGATTCCTGGGATTGAATTATAGTGGAGACGCTCAGTGGCCGATGTGAATGATCGGTCCCTGCCGATTGTTGCAGATAACCAGAGCGGCGATAATGCCCGGCACATAACCCAGAAGAGTCAGAAATGTCACGATGACGATGCTTCCGCAACCCTTATCCAGAACCGCCAGGGGTGGAAATAAGATGCAGATCAGGACTCTCAGTATTCCCATTCCATAAACCTCCTGCTGGGGATACGGCCAGCAATCGGGTTTCGTTCAGTTTAAGAGAAAAAAACCAGGATGTTCGCGTGAACACCCTGGTTTTTTGTTAAGCGCTGAATGGATTGATATGCAGGATCAGACTTTTTTCTTCATATCTTCGATGGCTTTGACAAATGGCTCGGGTCCGCCCCGCATATATCCCATTTGTCCCACTTTGCTTTCCTTGCCATCCAGAATCACAATCGTCGGATAGCCGCGGATGCTGTATTTCTGAGCCAGTTCTGCGTTCTGTTTTTTCACCTCTTCGCTCAGTTGGATGCTTCTCGGGAAATCCAGTTTGACCAGAACCAGGTTTTCTTTGGCATATTTCTGAAATTCGGGAGTCGCGAATATTTCTTTGTCCAGTTTTTTGCACCATCCACACCAGTCAGAGCCGGTGAAATCGAGTAATAGAAGTTTGTTTTCCTTTTGCGCTTTCTGGAGCGATTCTTTGTAATTCGTGCTCCACACCGCTTCCGCCGAGTCCTGCGCTTCCGATGTCTGGGGTTTGCAGCTCCACATCACGCTCGCTGAAACAATCACTGCCAGTAGTATTAAAAATTGCCGCACGATCAATCTCCTTTCCTCTGCCCCTCACGAATGGGAGCGAGAGTCATCTGTCCAATGATACAACGATTGTCCAATATCCCATGATCCGTTTCATACAATGCACGCCGTTCTCGAACCATAACGTCATGGCATCGATACACGGATATATAATAAAACAAAAACAGTCTGAACGCCATTTTGTATTATCTCAACAGAACATCGCAGGTAAACCGGATTTTTTTCACGAGTTTTCCGAATGTATTGTGATGGATATTTTTCCGGATTTTATGAAGCAGGACCCGTTCGATCCGGAACCGATCCCATTTTTCGGCTTTCTTTCGTTTCGGGGAGCCGGTTCCTGACGGGACTGCGCCAGGTGGGGGATTATCCAGGGGTTCATAGATCGCAGACACTGGATATCCCCATATCTCCAGGTCGTCCGGGCTGCAGAATCCGATCATTTTGCGGAGGAGTTTTTCTTTCTCGGGATCGGCCAGCACCGGTTTGAGCCATTTGTGTACGGAGGATGTGACCGGGCGCTGATGCTGATTGACGCCGATGGGATCGCCAAGGCCTTTCTCCTGGGGTTTGTTTTTGCCATATTCGATCATTTCCGGTTCAAACGGCAATTCCAGAATCTCGCACACCCGTCGCATGTCGTTCTCCGGATTCTTGACCATTTCTTCATATTTCACGTGGACCAGTGGAACGGCCTTTTCCCGGAGGAACCGGGCGATGGCCGGCACATAGCGTTCGATAATGGGGTTGAAGTCATGAGCGGCTTTCCAATCGCCTTCAAAAAAGGAATCGGCGTATGAGGAGAAAATGGCGCCGGGATGCCGGGTCAGTACAATGTATTTGGCTTTGGGAAACACCCGGCTGATAAATGGCAGGACGAGCGCATACGCGGGGGTTTTATCCAGGACGCGTTCTTTGCCGGGTCCGGCTTGCTCCAGTTGGCGGCCATACAGGATATGGCAATAGGCCCGGAGTGCATCCAGGTAGTCCTGCTCCCCATGAGGCAGCCGGGATACGAACTCCCGCTGAGCAGCAACCGCCCGCAGATGATCATAAGGCGCTTTATCCACGGTGTCATAGTACCCGAGATGCGCCAATGGCGTCAGCAGATGGGGTTCCGGTCCACCCAGCACTTTTGAATGAGAACTGATCATCCGCTCCAGAAGCGTTGATCCGGATCGGGGTGATCCGATGATAAAAATCAACCGTTCGCTCATATCCATGATAGTCATTCCAACACCTCCCCTGCTTCCATAAAAATCCGGAAAGAGATCATAATCATTTTCCGGAACCTCTGCAAGTCAGAGGGGATCCCTGGATTACCGGACAGGTTTCTGACCTCATCCCCAACTCTTCCCCATGAATAGAGAAGGGCATATGTGCGAATGGCTTGAAATCAAAACTCTTTGCCTTATTTCTCTATACTCTCTCCTTCACCATGGCTGGCGGGGTGAAGGAGAGACGCTCTAAACCCTCATTCTACGCCGATGAGATTGCGACACGGTTCCACCAGAAATGGAACAGCGGTTATGGGAGATAGCTCGTTGTTTTAACTCTGCCGTCAGTTCCCTTTGATCCTGCTGCGCCGTTACCGCCGGCTCCTGCGGTATAATATCTGAGAGCGCCGGTTCCGGCAGTGCCTCCGTTGCCGCCATTGGAATGAAGAAGACTTTCACCGATGGTCAGTTCTTTTGCCTCCAATACAATGACACCTCCGGCAGCGCCGTCAGCACCGCCACCTCCGCCCCCGGAACCTCCATTTTCATTGGTATGTCCCAATGCTGTAGCACCGCTGCCGCCATTGCCGCCGATTCCTCCATCAGCAGCAACGGATCCAGTCACTGTGATGCCTTGGGCGGTGATAAACACAATGCCTCCCCCGGCCTGACCATTGCCGCCATTGGATCCATTTGCACCATACTGACCTGCACCTCCGGTGCCGTTTGCCAATCCCCCGCGTCCATGTGTTCCGGCGGTTAAATCGTCCTGTCCGCCTGCTCCACCACCACCAGCGCCACTTGAAGCACCACCACCGAGACTCATGGTGCTGCAATTTTCAGGGGTTGGATTGGTTCCGGAATTGCGGGGTGCTCCGCCACCACCCCCTGCTGATGATCCATCGATGGATCCTGCACCGGGACCGCCGCCAACTCCATCGCAGGTCGGGCATGCATCTTGGCCGTTGCTGGAAACAAGGAAATCGCCAGTTGGTTTATCACCAGCGCCACCGCCACCGCCTTTGGTGCCTCCATGCCCCCCTAAGCCGGTACCTCCATTACCACATCCTCCGCCACCACCGCCAGCACCGCCGGTTCCGTTCAATCCTGTCATTCCCGGTGGTTCCTGGGGCGACCGGTATTCCCGGCCCCCATCTCCTCCATTACCGCCGCCTGTACGAATAAATCCGGAGTAATTATCAGCGCCTTCGCCTGCGGCTGCTCCTCCGCGGAAACCTTTCCTTGTAACATCAATGCTTCCGGCAAGATTGACGGTTTCCGATGCACGGAAAACCGTGATACCTCCACTATATCCATTCCAGGCTGTCGCGGTAAGGGAAGCTCCTGAATTCAGATTCACAGTGGTATATTGAGGAACCAAAACAACCTGCGTAACTGCTGCATCAGCCGCATTCGGAACACATGAGTAGTATGTGTGAAGCAATGGCGACTCAAGGGTCAGGACATTACCCTGAATCCCAGAGATAACGGCAAACTCATAGGTGCCAAAATTTGTTGCATGCTGAGAATTGTGTATGAGCACTTCATCGCCAATGGAAAAACCAGACACGCTGTCCAATGTTATGGCAGAACTTCCAGCGGAAACCGTGCAATCGGTTACATATCCATAAGTATTGACAATGGTATTCGCAGCAGTGACATTCAATGGACCATCGGATCCGACTCCCACAAAGCAGCAATCATATAAGAATGCGTCCAATAGGGTATCACTGAAACCGTTTGGGTTTGTTACAACCAATTCTTGGTTGCCTAAAAAGCCAGCAGGCGTTTTTGCAGTAATCTGGCTGGGATTTTGTACCTGAATATCCCTTAATGCTCTGCCTCCCAATGTAGCCGTCAATCCGGTCTTAAAATTGGTTCCGCTTATTGTTATCACGGTTCCACCATAGGCAGGACCTTCTGCAGGTTCAAGGGAAACGATGTGCGGCGGCGCACTGACAAAAGGCAGCCACGAATACCCATCGCATAATTGCAATTCGCCATCCTGAAACCGGAGAGCACCTGCTTTTTCTGGTGTACAATCATTCGCATCAGGACCAATTTGGATGCTCCCATTAACATGCAGGGTGGATTGGGGAACCGTGACGCCAATGCCGACGGAAGCAGAGGTTGTCACATGGCCGGCCTGCGTATCATCCATCCATAGGCTCGTACCCGAAGGACCTGTCGGCCCTTGAATACCCTGAGCACCTGTAACTCCAGGCAGACCGATGGGACCTGCTGGACCTGCTGGACCGGTTGAGCCCATGGGCCCTGCCGGACCGATTGAACCAGTTGGACCCATAGGACCGGTTGGACCGATTGAGCCCATGGGTCCTGCCGGACCAATAGAACCCGTTGGACCCATAGGACCGGTTGAGCCCATGGGTCCTGCCGGACCAATAGAACCCGTTGGACCCATAGGACCGGTTGGACCGGTTGAGCCCATGGGCCCTGCCGGACCGATTGAACCAGTTGGACCCATAGGACCGGTTGGACCAACCAAACCAGTATTCTCACCCACCCATTCGCCTGATGAGTTGATCACATCTCCATAAGCATAAATGGCGATGCTTCTTGGATGAATATCCTTATCAAGCACGTCTTCTGCCTGAAATGCATTCCCAATTCCAGTCAATTCTTTTCTGGGAAACATTGGTTCATTGTTCACTGTGATCTGAAGCCATAACCTTCCGCTGAAATCTGCTGTTATGGGATTGATGGAACCGAGTAACACGGAGAAAACACCTTCTGTAACAATGATATCGCTTTGCGTTTCGTTCCAAAGCGATGTTCCACCTGTTTCTACGCTGAAAATATCGAATGAAAAATTGTAATTGCCATTCAGAGTATTTCCCTCCAAATCAGCCAATAACCCTTGATAATTTATCTGTCTTGGGATGTTTGCTGCCCCAATACTCCAACAAAATACAAAAAATACGATAACCCATAATCCCATTTTATGTTTCATCGATGGTTCTCCTTCATGAAAATGATTGATATGTCACAGCATTCCAACACATTGATTATATCGCTGTAAAAAATTTTTTAAAATATGCAGGTGAAAAACAATAAATGTTCGCATACCAAAAAATTCCAGCCGACCAACCTTCGCAGAGCTTCAACCGGCGACTGATTTCAAACTTGGAATATCGACGATGCGGTGGTTACAAATATCTATTAGAAATGCCCATCCGTGAAAGTCAAGTGATCGACTCCACTTGTTCTAAGTCGTTTGATCATGGTCTTTTTTCTTTTTTTCCATTAACTCCTGATATCGTTCAATTTTCCAGTCTTCTTTTTTATCCAGTATCTTTTGGATCACCCATGCGATACAGACTAAAACCGGCGCAGCGATTAATGTTGCCAACACACCAATATGATTCACTTGATAACCACGACCGGTAAGATAATAGTCACGTCCATGACCATCCCAAACTTTCTGTATGAGTCGAATCAAAAAGCCAATGCCACCAATCATTATAAACAGATGAAGTAAAAAGAAACTGATTCTATTCAGTTTCATGCCAAAGATCTCCTAATTACACAGTGATTTCAATCAATTGATCTTCATTCCATATTTGAATATGCCGTATCTTGGAGCCTGACTGAAAACTCATCTTGATTTATAGAACTGAATGAATCTGAATCGCAGAAAGCCCGTTCCCTCCTGATCGTTTCCGCATCTTGTTCTGATGTACTGAACCTGCAAAGCCACTTGACGCATCTGGATTTCCGGAGTAAAACATGAAATTAGAATGGTCAATGGTCATTGAATCAAAATCCAATGAAGAAACGTATTCAATCCAGGAGGTATACCATGAGAAAACACTTCCATTGGGCAAGTCTGGTTGTGTTCCTGCTTTCCATGACCGCATCCGTTCATGGTGAGACATTCCGGAGCATTTATCCGGATATCAAGGTGGGAAATGTGCTTCAGACCGACCCGGTGACGATTCCGTATATCGTCTGGGGTGGCGATATGGCGACATTTTATGCCAATGGCGGGAAGACCACGGAATCCAATACCCTTTTCAAGAACCTTGGACTGAATATCAAACTGACGCCGGGCGATGATTTCAAACAACAGGTACAGGATTATATGTCCGGGAAGTCTCCGTTTCTGCGCGGGACCTTTCATATGATCGGGATGGCTTCCGACGTGATCGGTTCCGATCCGCGAACCCGTGGCGTCGTCATACTTCAGATGACCTGGTCTTCCGGCGATCATCTGGTGGCTCGCAAAGAGATCAAGACCGTAAACGATCTGAAGGGCAAGACCATTGCCATCCAGAAGTGGGGACCGCACGTCGGAATGCTCGACGATATCCTCAAAACCGCCAACCTGAAATGGACGGATGTTAAAATCCGATGGGCTGCGGATCTGACCGGCTCCGCGGATTCACCTGCGGAGCTGTTCCGGAACAGCAGCGACATCGATGCCTGTTTCGTGATTACTCCGGATATGATCGGACTGTGCGGAGGACTTCAAAGTTTCGGTACCGGCGCAGAAGGCACTGTCAAAGGCGCCAGAGTCTTAGTTTCCACGGCCGAGATGTCTCGCTCCATCGCCGATGTCTACGTCTGCCGGAAAGATTTCTATGATACCCACAAGGATTTCGTCACCAAATTTGTTGCCGGATATCTGAAAGCCTGTGAAGAAGTGGTGGAGTTGAAAAATCAGTATGAGTCCAAAGGCTCCCCGAACTACCTCAAACTGCTCCAGCTCACACAGGATATCTATGGAAAAGACGTCATCCCGACACTGGAGGAGGATGCCCATGGACTCCTTCAGGATTGCACATTCGTCGGATACCCGGGGAATGTCCTGTTTTTCACTCAGAAACAGAACCTGAGCGGATTCGATGAATTCCAGAAATCCACTCTCGATATGGCGCAGAATCTCGGTTTCATCCAGTCTCGAAAGGAACTGAGTCCATCCGGACTGGACTACAATGCCGCTCAATTCACACAGTATCTGACCAAGACGAAAGTGGAACAATCGGACGCATTTCGCGGCGAGGCGGTTGCCAAAGAAATCGAAGCGCTGAGTTCGGGAGGCGGACTCGATGACCGGACAATCGCATCATTCACCATCAACTTTGAGCCGAATCAGAACCGGTTCAGTGTGGAGCAGTATGGCACCGAATATCAGCGGGTTGTGGAAATGGCCAATAAATTCGGCAATGCCGTGATCGCCATCCGGGGACACTCCGACCCAGCGAAAACACTCCTCGACCTGGTTCAGGCCGGAATCGGGAAAGGCATCCTGAAACGATCCGGCTCATCCGGCGATTACCGGTATTCGTTCAAAGGGAAACCCCTGGATCTCACCGCAACGGCTGCGATCATCAAACTGATCGAATCCGGCGAATTTGAAGGAGTGCCGGACATCAGCCCGATCCAGACCATGCAGGCCGCCTTGAACCTGTCGAAAGAACGGGCGGATGCCGTCCGAACATCCATCATTGAGTATGCGCAATCCAAAGGATATCGAATCGATGCCAGCCAGATCCAATCGGTCGGCGTCGGGATCCGGGAACCCTTCATCGCCAAACCCGCCAACCTGGATGAAGCCCGGCAGAATATGCGCGTGGAATTCCGTCTGATCCGCGTCAATGCCGAAGCCTCGACCAAAAAAGACTTTGATTTTTAATCTTCAGGAGAGGAGGTTCCGGTGAAAAAACATCCCTTCTGGATAATTGCGTTCATGATCGCAGCGTCATGGGCTGCCTCCGCGGCAGACACCATACAACACGTAGTGATCGTTCTGGATGCATCCGGCTCCATGAACGAAAAAATGAAAAACACATCGGTTCCGAAGATCGATGCAGCCAAATCCGCATTGCTCCAGGTACTCCGGCAGGTTCCAAGGGATACCCATGTGGGCGTCATCGTGTTCAGCTCCCAGAATAAGACAAACGAATGGATCTATCCTCTGGGACCGATGGATATCACGATGCTGGAACAGTCGGTCCGCGACCAGAAGACCGGCGGGAAGACGCCATTGGGAGCGACCATGCGGAAGGCATTGAACCGGATACTGGAAGAGCGGGACCGGCAATATGGATACGGCACATACCGGCTGCTGATCGTAACGGATGGAGAAGCGGACGATCCGCAACTGGTGGATACCATCGTTCCCAGCGCCATGTCCAGGGGTATCCGGATGGATGTCATTGGCGTCGACATGGCCAAAAAGCATACACTGGCGACAAAGGTGCATTCCTATCGCAGTGCGGATGATCCGGAATCATTGACCCGCGCCATTTCCGAAGTGATGGCCGAGGTGGCAGACAATGGAACAGACTCAGTGGATCAGGAATTGTTCTCCCAGATCGCCGGCATTCCCGATGACCTGGCCGTTGCCATGCTGAACGCACTGGCCAATACCGCTTCGGACAACCGCCTGATCGATCCGCCATCCGAGCCGGTAAAAAAAAACGATAAAGGAACCCCAGTGGTGACCGATTCACAACCCCAGTCAGCCGAACCTTCCAAAAAAGGACGGCATACCAGCCGGATCGCCATCGCAATCATCGTGATTTTGCTCGTCCGGCATTATGCTCGGCAGCGGCATCGCCGCCAGATGAAACGGTAGGAGACCGATATGGCTGACCGAAATGTCAAGGGAATCCTCATTGCGGCTTTTATCTGGATCCTGATCATTGCCGTTCTGGCTGTGGCTGCGAAATTCTATGTCATTCCCTATTTCCAGCGCGAACTGATCAATAAAACAGGCTCCAGCAGCCAATATAAACATGAAATCCGCCTGTCTGCCGATACCTTCTCCGGATATGCCATTCTCCGGTCCCCGGCCTTCAAAAATGAACTGCTCCGGCAGGGCATCAAACTGACCATTGTGGATGATCAGGCGGATTATCGGGAACGAATGACCGCATTGGAGAAGGGAACCTCCCAGCTCGCGGTATTTACGATCGACTCGTTCATCACCACTGGCGCGGAGATGAGTAAATTTCCCGGGTCGATCATCTTGGTCATCGATGAAACCAACGGCGCGGACGCGATGATCTCCTACTCCGACGCTGTCAAAAGCATTCAGGATCTGGACAGCCCGGATGCTCAGATCGTTCTGACTCCCAGATCCCCGAGCGATTTTCTCGCACGGACCATCATCGCCCATTTCAGTCTGCCCAATCTCCCGACGACATGGTGGATTGAAGCAAACGGTGCGGAGGACGTGTACCGTCAGTTTCTCAGTGCAAACCGATCCCAGAAACGGGCATATTCGCTGTGGGAGCCATTTGTCTCCAAAGCCTTGAAAGAACCCGGCAGCCATCTGCTGATCGACAGCTCCAAATTAAAAGGATATATCATCGACGTGCTGGTAGCGGAGCGGTATTTCCTGAGAGACTCCCCCGAGTTGGTTCAGACGGTGGTGGAATCATATCTGCGCGCCGCTTACTCCTTCTCCCAGAAAGAAAATGGCATGGCAACCCTGATCATGGACGATGCGGCATCAACAGGCACTCAGAAACTCGATCCGGAAACCGCCACAAAACTGGTCAAAGGGATCGAGTGGAAAAACACGATGGAAAATTATGCCTATTTCGGACTGCTCCCCGAACCCGAAACCGCGGGAACGAAACATCTGGAAGATATTATCGGGAGCATCACGGATGTGCTGATCAAAACCGGATCATTGTCATCCAATCCGGTGGAGGGACAGGAACATACCTTGTTCTATGATAAAGTGCTCAGCGATCTGAAAGCCGCCGCATTTCATCCCGGCAAAAAGATGGCGGTTGTGGAGGGGATCGGACCCGCGAGTGACCAGGATGAAAAGATCCGCGGCCGGACACAGCTCCAGGCATTGAGCGACACCCAATGGGCATCATTGAAACCAGTGGGGAAAATGCGGGTCAAACCCATATCGTTCGCACGGGGAACGAGCCGGATCAATATCCAGAGCAGCCGGGATCTGACCGATCTGGCCAAAAATTTGGATTCATGGCCGGACTATTATCTGCTAATATTGGGGAATGCGCGTCCGGAGGGGGATCCGGAGGAGAACCTGAAACTGGCGCGGGAACGTGCGGATGCGGTCGCCGGCTACCTGAAAAACGCCGGTGTGCATCCAGACCGGATGAAAGTCGAAGCCGTAATCAGCACGACGGATGGCGCGGATGCGCAGTCGGTCTTATTTGAACTGAAACAACTCCCCTACTAACACCGTAAATGATAGAGGGTTTTGACAAGGTCGATGAGGAATGATCGCAAGCGAAATGACGGGATCCGATCAATATACGAACATGGATGAGAAAAAATTCCAGCGGAAATACTGGATCAAGATGCTGGCCAATCCGTGGGTAATACTGCCCTTCATGACCGGAGTCACGGATTTGATGGCGTTGTGGGCGCTCAATATCGACTCGGGAGCGGGGCTGTTTATTGGCCTGGCCGGCATTCTGACGGCAATGGGCGTGTTTTTCACCCGGCTGTTCGCATTCAACGACGCCATCACGAAACAGATCATGACGGAGATGGCTCAGGAAGCGGTGGAAGCGCGTGAGAAAACGCTTGATGACCTGGACCGCAAACTCCGCCAGGACAGTGATCCCCGGGACGAGGAGTGTCTGCGGGATCTCCGGGCATTGACCACGGCCTTCCGGGATGAAAAAACATGGGTCAGCCACGCGAGTCTCCAACCGACAATGGATATTTTATCCGGAGTTGAACAGTTGTTTCTTCAGGGAGTGAAATCCCTTGAAAAATCACTGGAACTCAGTTATCTCGCCCGGAGGATGAAAACGGAAGAAGCCTCCCGGCCGATCATTGCCGAACGGGAACGGCTGCTTGACGATGTCCGGCAGACCGTCCAATATCTGGGCAATATCCTGGCCGGCATTCAGACTTTTTCGCTCTCGAGCGGATCCAACGACACCGAGTTGAGCCGGTTGAGGGATGAGCTGAATCAGAATCTGGAAGTAGCCAGAGCGGTTCGGCAGCGGATGCAAACCCTCGACCAGGAGATTGGACTTCAGCGTCCAGTGGATGATCAGCATCCATAGAAACAATATCATGACGAATGTTTGATAATGTAACTGATAAAGATCAAGAGGAGAAAAACCATGGTGGGAGCACTCGTTCGATGGTTCAAGGCGTTCGGTTATTTGCTCACCGGACGGATTGATTCTGCACGCCGGATACTGGATACCAACCCCCACGTCATCCGGGCGAAATACGATGAAATCGTCCGCGATAAGACCAATCGGATCCAGCAGTACAAACAAGCGGTATCCGGTCTGATCGCCCAGCAGGAAAACAAGATGGCCAAAGTCAAATCCCTGACTGAGGAAATGGAAAAGCTGGAGAATCTCAAAGCCGGCGCATTGGCCAAGGCGAAAATGCGCGTCAAACAACTGCAGGATCAGGGCAAATCCAAGGAAGATATTCAGATGGACGAAGAATACATGAAATGCCTTACCGCATATAATGATTTCTCCTCCACCTCATCCGAAAAACAGGCACGGATCGATGAACTCGAAACGGATGTCCAGCAGTTCGGCAACAAGATCAAGGAACATAAAATCCAACTCCAGCAGCTCGTCCGCGAAATCGAAAACCTGAAATCAGAAGCGGCCGACACGGTGGCGGATGTCATCACCGCCCGTCAGGAAAAAGAGATCGCCGATGCGTTTGCCGGAATTGCCGAAGACGGCACTGCCAGAGAAATTCAGCGCATGCGGGAACTCCGGCAGGAGATCAAAGCCGAAGCCCGGATTTCATCGGAGATCGCGGGAACAGATACGCGGATGCAGGAAGCGGAATTTCTGGAATACGCCAGAAAAAGCTCCGCCAGCAGCGAGTTTGATGCGCTGGTCGGTCTGGCAGGCCAGATGGATGCTGAAAAAAAGAGCGACAAACCCGTTCAGGACAAACAACAGGATACCAAATTACCTGAATAGCGCATGGAAACCGGATTGACCGGTTTTCGGATTTGCTATTCACAGGAGGTGCAGCATGTCGAATCATTTATATGGGTGGATTTTCAGTGGAGTCGGTATCCTCATGGCACTGGGCTGTCTCACCATGCCCATGTATGCCGGAGACGCCGCAGAGTTCACATTGGCGTGGAGCGAGTATCCGTCCTGGAGCACGTTCGGGGTGGCCAATGAATTGAAGCTGATCGATGGCGCAAAAGGGAAAAAGGGCAGTATCGAAGAAAAATGGAACGTCGATATCGTGCTCAAAGAAGCGGATTACGAGTCGTGTCTGGTAATGTACGCATCCAACCAGTGTGATGCGGTGTGTATCACCAACATGGACGCGCTGAATCCCTGCCTCTCCCGCCCATCCACCGTCATCCTGCCGACGTCGACGAGTTTTGGCGCGGATGCGTGTATCGTCTCCAAAGATATCGCCGACGTCAAACAGCTTCGCGGCAAAAAAATCTATGGATTGGCTAAGACGGTTTCCGAATATTGCTTTGTGCGCAATCTGGAGATTCTGGGCGAAAAGGAGGCGGACTATCAGTTCACCAATATGGACCCGGCGGCAGCGGCCATGGCCATGCAGCAGAAACGGGACGGATACAATGCAATCGTGGTCTGGAACCCGTTCGTGCTCGAAACACTCAACAAACGCAAAGACGCCAAAGTATTATTCGATTCCACGACCATTCCCGGTGAAATCATCGACATGGTCGTCGCTGCGCAATCCGCTTTGGACAAACCCGGCGGAGATGCATGCGCACATGCCGTAATCGATGCCTTCTATGCAATCTGCTCCCGCATGACCAATCCAGCCACGCAGGACGACACGCTCATTGCCCTGGGAGAGAAATTCTCCAATCTCAACCTGCAATCGATGCGGCAGGTCGTGAAACAGACCAAATTTTATGGAACGGCTGCGGAAGGGATTCAGGTGCTGTCAGCGGATTCAACAAAAACGATTATGCAGAAAGTGGTCGATTTCAGCACCTCCCATGATGTCATTCCCAAGAAACCAGTGATTGGATATGGAGCCAAAGGGGCGGAGGGAACCGACCTGCGTCTGGATCCATCCTACATCCAGCATGTTATAGACCGCGCTAAATAAGAAAGGATCCAGGGGAACTCCCCCTTCTACATCCATGATCCGGAAACCAATAAAACCAGGCTCGGCGATGATTCTGAGCATTCTTTCTGTAGCCATCATGCTTTCCGCGTATTCCATGCTCTCAGTGCGTCAACATCGGATCAATCCGGAAGACACCACGATCCCAACCTGGACCCAATTGAGTGATGGCGTGATCAAAAGCATTGAGATCAATCCCCGATCCGGTGACCGATGGTTACAGGTGGACAGTCTCGCGACCCTGGGCAGATTGTTTTATGGATTATTATTAGGCATCCTGGGCGCAATCGCCATTGGATTGCTGATGGGTTGCTTCCCGGTTTTTGAATCGCTGTTCATACCGCCCATGTCCATTCTGGCTAAAATTCCCCCAACCGCGGCTCTGGCAGTGTTTTTTGTTCTCGTTGGAACGGATACGGAGATGTACGTCGCCATGATCGCGTTCGGCGTACTGCCCACTCTGTCCCAATCGATATACTTTTCCGTCCGGGAGATCCATGATGAGCTGCTGTATAAGGCATATACACTGGGTGCATCACGACTGGAGTTGATCTGGAACATCATTGTCCGCTCTATTTTCCCCAAACTCCTCGACAATGTCCGATTGCAGATCGGGCCGGCAATGGTCTATCTGATCGCAGCGGAAATGGTTGTCGGGGATGTGGGATTCGGCTACCGGATCCGGCTGCAATCGCGACTCCTCAATATGAATATCGTATATACATACCTCGTTGTTTTAGCGGTATTCGGATTTTCCATGGATTATTTCCTGAAAATCATCCAGAAAAAATGGTTCCCATGGTATATCACCAAATCGCGATGATGATCCACCGAAAGAACGCTCATGGACTATAATATCATCCTCGAATGTCAACAAATCAGTCATGGATTCCGGGATAAATCCGTGTTATTCGATGTCAATATCCGGGTCATCCGCGGCGAAATCGTCGCACTGGTGGGTCCCAGCGGTTGCGGCAAATCGACGCTGCTTCGCGCCATCATCGGCACTCACCCCCCGCAGCACGGATCCGTCATCATCTTTTCGAACAATCAGCCCACCCTTGTCCGCGCTCCCGGACGGGATCGGGGCATCGTCTACCAGCAATATTCCCTGTTCCCGTTTCTGACCGCCCTCGAAAATGTCGCGATCGGACCGATGCTGGATCAGACCACGATTCCGTTTCGATTGTTCCGGTATTTCAGGTGGAGGAAACTCCGCCATCAACATCTCGAAGAATCCGCCCGTCTCCTGGAGAAGATCAAGCTGGGCGACGCCATGCATTTATATCCCCACGAAATGTCGGGAGGGATGCGGCAGCGGGTTGCTGTCGCTCAGGCACTGATCATGAAACCACATATCCTCCTCCTCGACGAACCATTCGGCGCTCTGGATGAAGCGACGCGTGAAGAACTTCAGGATATGCTTCTGGAGTTGTACTGGGAAAATTGCACAACAAAAGAAAATGGCATCGATCCACCCTATACGATCCTCATCGTCACTCATGAATTGAACGAAGCCATCTATGTCGGTGATCGCGTGGTCGCACTCTCGCAATACTGGAACTGGAAAAAAGAAGGATATGAAACGTGTCCGGGAGCGACCATTGTATATGATCGGGTCGCTCCAGTGACCAGCCCCGAGGAAGAGATCGATTACGCGGTATTCAAAAAACAACGGGATGAAATCCGACGCATTGCCTTTGATCCGACTGAACTTCAGGACCGCGGCGCATACAATCTGTTCTGGTCGGAACTGGCAGCGGGTAAAGGAGGAGGGATATTGACATGAACGGACAGGATTATACGTTTCTGAAAACAGCCGGCCGGATATTGAACTCCCAGCAAACCCGGACGCTGCTGCTGACCGGCAATATCCACGACCTGTTCCGGCTGCAAAAACCGGAAGAAACAACGTACACGCCGCTGATCAATTACCTGGTTCACCATTGGAATCTCAGCGATCGGATGGTGCTGGTGTATGAATTGAACGGTCCGATCCGATTTATGAGTCCATCAGACCAGGACCAGATGCGGGATGCGTGGATGACATGGCGTACCGGGATGGACTCCGATGCACTGGCGGTCAAACGGATGCTGGCGCACCATCGGGTTCGATCGGAACTGGATGGGATGAGCCGGGAGTTTGGCGAGAATATGCGATCCGCGATCGGGAATCCCACTGTCGCACTGGAACTGCTTCGTCAATTCTGCCTGTGTTCCCGGTCGGAGTTCAATGGCCGAAGGGTGTTGAACCGCAATCTCATTATTATCATCGAAGCAGCGGATATGGTGATCCCGGAGGGAGAAATCGTTCGATTATCCGACGCGGACCGACACCGGATCTCCATCTGTCAGGACTGGTTCCAGGATCCGTCGTTCATGAATGCCGGCGATTGCGTGATTTTGCTATCGGAATCCCGGAGCCTGCTCAATCATCGCATTGCGCGGCTCCCGCAGATCATCGAAATCCCGATCAGTGCACCCGATCAAGCGATGCGGAAAGCGTTTATCGATTGGTTCGGTGAATCCAATCGGAGATCCGGAACGCTCCCGGATGCCCAGTCCGGAACCAGCCGTCTGCAGTTATGGGGAACGGCGGATGATCTGGCCCGTTATACGGCCGGATTGTCGATCCATGCACTCATGCAGATTCTTCGCGGGTCATCGTATGAGAACAGAACCCTGATGCTGACCGATGTGGTGGTCAAGGTCGAGGAGTATATCCAGGGACAGTTGGGCGAGGATGTTGTGGAGTTCAAGAAGCCGACACATTCGCTTCAGGATATCGTGGGATTCGATGCGCTCAAGCAGTTCATCCGGAAGGAGCTGATGCCCCGGTTTCAATCCACGGGAATCGATGCACTGTCCGGAGCGGCCGTATGCGGGCCGATCGGGAGCGGCAAAACGTTTATTTTCGAGGCCATGGCGCATGAACTGGACATGGTGGTGATCGTTCTGAAGAACATCCGCAGTCAGTGGTATGGCCAGACCGATGTCATCTTCGAACGGCTCCGCCGGGTACTGGACGTTCTGTCCAAAGTGCTGATTTTTGTCGATGAAGCGGATACGCAGTTTGGTGGAGTGGGTCCTGAAGCGCATGAAACCGAGCGCCGCCTGACCGGGAAGATTCAGGCCATGATGTCGGATGCCCGGTTGAAAGGCCGCGTGATCTGGCTCCTGATGACCGCCCGTATTCACCTCCTGTCACCGGACATCCGGAGACCGGGCCGGGTGGGTGATCTGATCATCCCCATCCTGGATCCGGAGGGTGCGGACCGGACGGCGTTCATCCAATGGGCGGTGCAGCCAGCGCTTCGGGAGCCGTTGACTCCGGATCAACACGCGATCATTGAAACGGCCATGCAGTCGTTTTCCGCGGCGGGATTTGCTGCGGTGCGATCGGAGTTGAAGGCGAAAACCCATATCAAGGGTCATCCACTGGGATTTGACGAAATCCGGGAGATCATCGGCGATTATATTTCACCACCGATCGAAGATACCCGGCGATATCAGACACTGCAGGCGTTAATCAACTGCACGCGGCGGAGCCTGTTGCCGGAATCGGCGCGAGATGATTCAGTCCGGCGACAATGGGCGGTGGAATTGCGGGAGTTGGAAACGCGGGGAATCCGTTGAGGGCGTGTCCGGATTTATCCTCCTTTGACAATGGAGATCAGGGTGATCGTTTCACCCTCCAGGGGTTTGTATTCCAGGGGAACAATTTTACCACTTCGGAAAGCCATTCCCACCTGGATGGGATTGATGCCCAGCAGGGTACAGATCTCACCGATCGTATGACCCTCCGGGATATCCAGCTTCCGGGTATACTCATCCACATCGGGCTGTAATATCTTCTGGAGTGCGCCTCCAGCTTTGATAAAAACGATCATATATTTTACCTCTTCCTCACGACTCGATGATCTATTCCTCTTTCCTCTCTTTCGACCTCACCCCAACCCCTCTCCATTCATGGAGAGGAGCATATATGCAACTTTATTGTAATCGTTCAGCAGGTGAGAAGCAGCCAGAATCCCCTCTATCAAGAGGGGTGGCTCTGCGAAGCCACGGTTTGATTGGTTTCAGCATGGCTTCTTGGCGAGCGAAGCAGAGACGGGGTGTGTTCCGACTTTCCGATTACACACCCCGTCACGCAGAATCAACGCTTCCAACAGGTATATCTGGTTTCAATAACTTGATTCTGCGTGCCACCCCTCTTTCCAGAGGGGATTTTCCCTGTGAGCGGTTACCTTTATTAATCATCTCCCAGCGAAGCAGACAGCATACGAATCAGAATGCCTTGGGCTCGATGCTCTCTTCCTCTTTCCTCTTTTTCGACCTCACTCCAACTCCTCCCCATGAATGGAGAGGAGCATATATGCAACTTTATTTGTAATCGTTCAGCAGGTGAGAAGCAGCCAGAATCCACTCTGGCTCTGCGGAAGCCACGGTTTGATTGGTTTCAGCATGGCTTCTTGGCGAGCGAAGCAGAGACG
>CAZELM010000028.1:5474-16271 GCA_964512995.1 uncultured bacterium | reverse complement strand
CCTTTATTAATCATCTCCCAGCGAAGCAGACAGCATACGAATCAGAATGCCTTGGGTTTGTAGCGTTCCCCCCGGACAGGCGGAAGGGGAGCCATCAGCGTACCGAGCAGATTCTGTTTTTCCAGATTTTTCATCACCTGTTCGAGACCCAGATCCAGCAGAACCTCCCGGGATGGATTCCCGTTCTGTCCCCACCCTCTGGCAGCATAGTATTCATCGAGCATGGTGTCGAGATCTTCCATTGTCAACCGAGCGCCTTTGGCTGGGCCACTGGGAACCGCTTCTTCATAGAACCGGGCATTGGGATAATCGAATTTCCGACCGGGACCTCCGTTTCGCTCGATATAGTGCGCCCGGTTCAGATTCCAGATCCGATCGGATGTCCGCATGGCTTCATCATTCGAAAACTCCATCCAGCCGGTCATGTACCGGATCGCGTCAATATGCTCCTCCGCTGTCACATCCACTTCACCCCAGAAGAGCCGGCAACCCGAGATCGTGTCGAAAAACGGCCGGATATGCTGGAGATATACCACGAGTTTGGCTTTGCCCTTGATCACTTCACGCCCGATATCATCGTCCAGTGTGATGGTCCATGCCCGATTGTGGTGTGCGCCAATATCGGCTGTCATGTAGGACAGGAGCATGGCGGGAGCCCACCGGCCATCGTATCCGCTCATCCCCTGACCTTTGACCTGAACGGCGAACTTTTCGGAGCCACCGCCGATTCTGGCTGCCGCGTTCACCACTCCCTCGGCAAACCATTCTCCGATACCCCGGCGGTATACTATCATGTCCACCAGATGTTCGAATTCATCGGCATTGCCCCATCGCAATTCACGCCCTTCGAGTTGCTCCCGGGTGATCAATCCTTTTTCATAGCATTCCATTCCGAAAGCCACGATACCCCCACCGCTCATGGTATCGATGCCTGTGTTATCGCACACCCAATTGACGTATGCGACATCGTCGATCTTATCGAATCCGCAATTCCCGCCGCACAAGGAGCCGGTTTCATATTCCGGACCTTCCACGTAGACGGTTTTATCCGGACGCTCGACTTTGCAGTATTTTCCGCAGTTCATCCAGCATCCAAAACAGGCTTTATGGCTCACGAGGAGTTTTTCCACAAGAACTTCACCATCGATACCGGCATAATTTTCGAAATAGGTGGTCTGGAAGTTCCGGGTGGGATATACCCCATGCTTGTTTGACCAGCCGACGAACATGGACGTTCCATACTTCTGCCAGGGTTCCATGTTCGGGTGTTTGCTGGAGCGTTTGATGATATCGATCGTGAAATTCTTGAGTGTCGGGAGATCGTGAACCGGAAGGCTCTGGGTTCCCCGGACCGCAATGGCTTTGAGCATTTTGGAGCCCATCACGGCACCGATTCCGCATCGGCCGGCCTGTCGTCCGAAATCATGGCTGATACAGGCAAACCGGATTTTATTTTCACCGGCTGGTCCAATGACTGCGATCTCAAAATCATCTCCAAGGTCATCCTTAAATTCTTTTTCAACATCCAACGCTCCTTGTCCCCAATATTTGGATGCATCCCGGATTTCGATCGTATCGTCATCGATGAAGAGATAGACGGGTTTCTCCGCGATTCCTTTGACAATGATCAGGTCGATTCCGGCAAATTTGAGTTCCGGACCGAAATGGCCACCCACGGTGGAATCGCCATGCCCATTGGAGAGGGGGCTGATAGCGCCAAAACAGCATTTACTGCCCGTTGGTGCCAGATGGCCGGACAGAACACCCGGACTGACAATGAGGAGGTTCTCGGGGCCGAATGGATCCGCATTCCGAGGAACTTCATCATACAACACCTTCGCGACAAACCCACGGCCACCCAGCCATTCTCTCGCGAATGTCGGGTCCAATGCACTCTTTTCAATCGTTCCATGGGTTAAATCAACCCGTAATACTGAACCACCAAATCCGTTTATCATGGCTGAACCTCCTTCACATCATCTGAGTAATGGCGCCGGTATTACAAACCTCGGTGCACCGCCAGCAAAAATCACATTTGTACGCCGTCCCGCCTTTCCAACTCATCATGACTCCGAATGGACATGTATCGATACATATCCCGCATGCAGTACATTTCGCATCATCCACAATGTAAACACCCCGCTCATCCTTATAGATGGCATTCTCCGGGCAGGCTTCGGCACACTTCCCGCATTGCACACAGACACGGGGCCGGAACTTGCCGGGCGACGGAAACGATGCCTCGATCCGAAGACGGGCTTTCCGTGGATTCGTTTCATTGAATTTCTCGATAGCACACACCTGGCGGCAGAGTCTGCAACCAGTACACGCATTCGCATTGACCTTTATTTTCATTACTTCATCCCCCTAATATCATGTCCTTTCATAGCGACCGCTCAATACAATGGTTCGACATCGGATCGCAACTCCCGATATGATGAATCCAGATCATTGTCCCATCCGGAGTCACATCACGATTCCGGTTCATCCTGCATAAACGCATAACGGTAATCGGTCGGAGACACAAACGTCTCTTTCACGGTTCGAATATTCACCCACCGCATGAGATTGACTTTACTCCCCGCCTTATCGTTTGTACCGGACGCCCGTGCTCCTCCAAACGGCTGCTGTCCAACGACCGCAGCAGTTGGTTTGTCATTAATATAGAAGTTTCCGGCTGCATAACGCAAGGATCTGTACGCAGCCATTACGGCCTGACGGTCCTGGGCAAATATCGAACCGGTCAGTCCATACGGCGATGTCTCGTCACAAATTTTCAGGGTTTCTCCATATTTTTTCTCCGGATATACATAAATGGTCATCACCGGCCCGAATATCTCCTCCTGCATTGTCCGGAACAATGGATTCGTTGTCAGAACGACGGTCGGCTCGATGAAATAGCCATGCGTATTGTCAGATTGACCACCGATGAGAATTTCAGCATCGGAAGCCTGTTTTGCGTGATCAATATAGCTCGTGATCGACACAAATGCTTTCTGATCGATGACCGCATTCATGTAGTTGCCGAAATCCATGACATCGCCCATTCTGATGGTCCGGATCTGATCCATCAGGATCGTCCTGATCTGAGGCCAGATATTATCCGGAATATAGGCTCGGCTGGCAGCCGAACATTTTTGTCCCTGATATTCGAAAGCGCCCCGGATAATGGCGGTTGCAACTGCAACAGGATCGGCTGATGCATGGCAGAACACGAAATCCTTGCCTCCGGTTTCTCCGACAATCCGGGGATAATTCCGATATTGACCGATCCGGGTTCCGACCATTCGCCACATATCCTGGAATACACCCGTGCTGCCGGTAAAATGAATCCCTGCCAGATGAGAATTCGACAATACACCATCGCTGATGTCTCCGGCATTCCCAGGGATAAAATTGATCACGCCCTCCGGCAATCCGGCTTCCAGAAGGATCTTCATCAGAAAATAGCCGGAATAGACTGCTGTAGACGCCGGCTTCCAGACGACCACATTTCCCATCACCGCCGGACTGGTCGTAAGATTACCTGCGATGGATGTAAAATTAAATGGAGAGACCGCGAATACGAACCCTTCGAGTGCGCGATAGTCGCACAGGTTCCATGTGATCTGGGTGGAGTAGGGCTGCTCCCGATAGATTTCGGTCATGTAATAGACATTGTATCGCCAGAAGTCGATGAGTTCACAGGCGGCGTCGATCTCCGACTGGTGGACATTTTTCGACTGATTCAGCATGGTGGCGGCATTGAGGAGATCCCGATATTTCCGTGACAACAAGTCCGCAGCTTTCAGAAATACTGCTGCGCGGGAAGGCCATGGCATGTCGCTCCAGTCTCTGAATGCCTGAAGCGCGGCATCGATCGCGGATTGAACCTCACGGGGACCTGCCTTGTGATAGACAGCCAGGACATGGCCATGATCATGCGGGCAACGGCATTCTCCCAGTTGACCGGTCCGGACTTCTTTGCCGCCAATAATCAGTGGGATTTCGATGCGCTGATCGAACATCTCCCGAAGCTTTGCCTTCAGGTTTTTCCGTTCGATGCTGCCGGGTCCATAGTGTCGTTCCGGTTCATTGATCGGTGATGGCACTTTCAATATGGCATTATGCATTGGTTATAACTCCTGTGGTTCAAAGGGTGAAAAAATCAATAAAAAGGGGTGGCACGCAGAATCCTTCTACTGAAAACAGATCGCTCTCTTGGAAGCGTTGTTTCTGCGTGACGGGGTGTGTTGTCGGAATCTCGGAACACACCCCGTCTCTGCTTCGCTTTCCAAGAAGCCATGCTGAATCCAATCAAACCGTGGCTTCGCAGAGACACCCCTCTTGATAGAGGGGACTCTGGCTGGTTCTCGCTCGCTGCCACCTTCTTCCATCCGAAAAACCATACGGCAATTCTTGATAGAGGGGAGTCGAGCTGGTTCTCACTCGCTGAACGATTACCACCAATAAAAATGTTCATCCGCCATGATGGAGATGCAGTGCCCGGACATCCGCATGATCCGGAATTACAAATTGATCATACTCGTCTTCATCCACCAGCACGCCGTTGACGAATACCGTGAGCAAGGAGAACTCATACCCCAGGCAGTCCAGCACATCCTGAACCGTCATGCCGTCCTGCCAATCCAGATTATCCTTCCGATTCACCCGAATCATGAAATGTCCCATCCATCAATAACTCAATAGCCGTATTGGCCTGTAAGTTCGCCACGATACCGACACGAGCGGAAATCAATCCCATGCTCATTTCCGAAACCATGTCGCCACAAAAATACACATTCCCCACTGCCATCACATGCAGTGTATGGCTTTGTCCATATCCTGCCAGACCATTTCCACACACGATGGGCCGATCGGGAAACAGCCGGGTCCAGGTCCGGATCAACCAGATTTTATTCTCTGCCAGATCAAATGCTTCCAGCAGCAGATCCGCGGTATGAAACAGAGTGGATACGTTATCGGGATGTATCCGGTCATGATGAACCACCAGTTCAATACCCGGATGAATCGCCCGGATATGCTCCGCCAGAGCATCCGCCTTATATTGGCCGATATCCCGCTGGAAAAAATGCTGGCGGTTCAGGTTGGACGGTTCAACCCGGTCGAAATCCGCCAGAATCAGCCGGCCAATTCCCGCTCGCGCCAGCGCAACAGCGGCATTCGAACCCAATCCCCCGCACCCGGCAACGCCAATACATCTGTTTCGGAGCACATCGAGCACACCCGGGACATTCCGGGCGAACAGCTCGGCAGACATTGAATTCATGACTCCTGATCTTTCCCGATGATGGCGATCAGTTCCGGCAGATCGATCCCCAGTTCGCGGAGACGTTCGATGGTCGGGACACCGTTCCGGTTCCAGCCCCGGCGCCGGTACACGACATCCATCAGCTTATCGTACTGCGTCTCCCGATATTTTCTCATAATTTTCACTTTTTCTTCGATGCTTTTCCCTGTCGGATCGATTCCGATGATCTCCCGCATCTGCCGATCGTACCGGTCTTCCCGCGATCGATACTCCTCGGGAGTGACCGGACCCATTCCGCGATACGGCATGTAATCATCTTTCCGTGTTCCGTATCCCAGGAGCCGGCAGAGGATCCGTTGCAGGTTATGCACACGAGCGGACTGATCGAGCATTTTTTTCTCATCCAGCGGCTCACCGGTCATTCCTTCAAAGAATTTGAAGTAATTGTTAACATGGTCCGGTACTTTATGGGGTTCAGCGGTCAATTTGTTATCGGCGGGTACGATATCGTTCCATACAATTTTACACAATCCCTGCAATCCGAACCATGTGCGCCAGAGTGGCATATAAAACAATGCTTCTGCCTTATCCTCGAACGTCGGAATCTGATTGTTGACCATATCCATAAAGATCAGCCAGGCTTCATCGTGCTGGGGTCCTTTCACGGCCATCCCATATCCGGCCTGCTGCGCCAGGGATTCCTTGCTGACATACTCCGAAACTTCCAGGCCTTTGGTTTCCATGCCGATATCGTTGAGGAACTGCCGGTCCGCTCCATATTCGGTGGCGAACTTGTTTTTCAGCCATCGGACACCCTGACCGACATCCACGCCGAATCCATCACCCCGAGCCATCTGATGGAGCAGTTCCAGCACCTCCGCAGTGGCACCGAAATTCAGTTTCAATCCACCGGTATGCTCCGTGGTGATGATCCGCCGCTCGAAACACTCCATGACGAATGCGATGGTCGTTGTTGCGGAGATCGTATCGATACCGTATGTGTCGCAGTAGAAGTTGAACTCCACGACAAAATCGCCATCAAAACAACCCATATTGGCGCAACCGCCCGATGTTTCGTATTCCGGGCCGTCGACAACGACCCGCTGGCCTTTATATGGACCGGTTTTGAGTTCGAATCTGTCGACACCCTTGGCGCAGGCCATGGAGCAACCCCGGCAGCATGCATCGGCCTGTCCCTGTGTAAAATACTGATATTTCAACACCGTGGAGTCGATTTTATGGGTGTCGGGATGGCAGCCGTACATGTGATTGTGAACCGGCAGAAGATCGTATTTATCCATGACCTCGACAATGTTCGCAGTACCGACTTCCCGAATCCGGAACTGTTTCTTGTCCAATGTCGCCATTTCCGCATTGACCTTCATGCCATGATCCCGGATCAGTTGCGGGTTTACCGGGTGGTTCACATCATCCACAATCTCGATGGCTCCAGTCGGACACACAAATGCACACGATGTGCATCCCACGCAATGGGGGTCCACTGTTCCGAACGGCATGGCGATGTGGCGTTTGGAACCCCTTCCGGCGAAATCGATGATGCGTTCCAGGATAAACTCCCGGCAGGCCCGGACACATTTGCCGCACAGGATGCATGCCTTGGGATTCTCATCGGTCAGGTCACTTCTGAATCGCGATTCCGTCACACCGCAAGCCCTGGCGGTTTCCTGGATAATGGGAACGTTGGGCCAGCGGCCGAGATACATTTCCGCCAGCATTTTTCGATGTTGGAGCACATCCGGGGAGTCGGTCTGGACCTCGATCGGATCGCGTACCGGGTAGTTGCAGGCCGTGACCAGTTTCTTTTTTCCGCGGACGGTAACGGCCACGGTGCACAATCGGCAGGTGCCGGCCGGAGTCAAATCCTTGTGATGGCACAGTGTCGGGATATCGATGCCGAGGTTTTGGATCGCGTTGAGCAGGAACTCATTCTTCTGAATTTTGGTTTCCTGCCCGTTGATCGTAATGGTTATTTTCTCCGCCATGACTATTTCACCTCCACGGCATCAAATGTGCAGACTTCGAAACAGATGCCGCATTTGATGCACATCGATGGGTCGATCCGATGGGTTTCCCGGACCTTTCCCGTGATCGCTGCCACCGGGCACCGTTTCGCACAAAGGGTACATCCCGTGCATCTGGCTGGATCGATCCGGTAATTGATCAAATTTTTGCAATGAGCGGCCGGGCAACAGTGGTTGTGGATATGCGCCTCATACTCCGGCTGGAAATACCGGATCGTGCTGAGCACCGGGTTTCCGGCGGTCCCGCCCAACTGGCACAGGCTGGACTCGTTGACGGTATGGGCAATGGATTCCAGGAGTTCAATGTCTCCGGGCTGGCCGGTGCCATCGCAGATACGGGTCAGGATGCGGTTCATGGCATGCAATCCTTCCCGGCAGGGAGTGCATTTCCCGCAGGATTCATCCATCAGAAAACTGACGAAGTACCGAGCGACATCGACCATGCAGGTCCGGTCATCCATGACGATCATGCCGCCGGAACCCATCATGGAGCCAACCTCGGTCAGGGAATCGAAATCGATGGGCATATCGAGTTTATCGGCCGGGATACACCCTCCGGAGGGGCCGCCGGTCTGTACCGCCTTGAAAGCGCGATTATTAGGGATGCCGCCGCCGATATCGTAGATGATCTCCCGGAGTGTCACGCCCATGGGGACTTCGACCAGGCCGGTATTGGCGATCGTGCCGACCAGGGAGAAGACTTTGGTGCCCGAAGAGCCGCCCCAGGGATTGGCGCGAACATCTCCGGTCCCGATGGAGGCGAACCATTCGGCGCCCCGCTCCATGATCACCGGGATATTGGCCCAGGTTTCGACATTGTTCAGCACGGTGGGTTTGTCCCGGTACCCGAACTCCACGTTGTGTACGTATTTGGCTCGAGGTTCTCCCACTCTGCCGGACATCGACGCCATCAGCGCAGTGGATTCACCGCAGACAAACGCTCCGGCTCCCCGATGGACGTGGATATCGAAATCGAATCCGGTTCCGAGGATGTTGTTGCCCAGCAACCCGTAACTCCGGGCGTCGTCGATGGCTTTGTTGAGCCGGACGAGTGCCAGGGGATATTCCTTCCGGACATAGACGAACCCTTCGTGGCTCCCAACAGCAAATGCGCCGATGATCATCCCCTCCAGAACAGAGTGGGGATCGGTTTCGATGATGCTCCGGTCCATAAATGCACCGGGATCTCCTTCATCGGCGTTGCAGACCACGTAACAGATTTCCTTCCGGCGCTCCGCAGCGGCTCGGGCGGACTGCCATTTCACACCGGTGGGGAATCCGCCGCCTCCGCGACCGCGTATTCCGGAAGCGATGATCTCGCGGATCACATCCTGGGGTGGCATCGTTGTCAGGACGGTCCGGAGCGCCTGATATCCATTCCGGGCGATATAGTGATCGATGTTTTCCGGATCGATCAATCCTTTATTCCGCAAAGCGATCAACTGCTGTTTGCTGAAAAAGCCGATCTGATCCATCGTGGAATTGACAGCGCCGGAGATGGGATCCCGATTCATCAGACGTTCCACGGGATTTCCGCCGATCAGATGGCTGTCGATGATCTCCGGGATGTCGGTTTCGCGGACCTGCTGATAGAAAATGCCATCGGGCTGCGTGACCACGATCGGACCTTTGGCGCAGAATCCATTGCAGCCGGTGCCCATAACCAGAATCTCCGAATCCAGTCCCCGATCGCGGATGGCGGTGGCAAAGGCATCCCGCACATCGAATCCTCTGGCGGCGACGCAGCCGGTGCCGGTGCAGACCATCACCATGGATTTGAAGTGTTCCAGATTCTGTCTGGCCTGTGCTGCGAATTGCTCCAAATTATTCACTGATATCTTTGTCATAATCAACCCCGTCTTTTCCCGATGATTTTTTTGACATCTTTGGCCTGAACATTCCCCAGGATTTCGTCGCCGATCTTGACCACGGGAGCCAGGCTGCAGCATCCCAGGCAGGCCACAGCATCGAGGCTGTATTTTCCATCGGATGTGGTCCGGCCTCGCGTGATCTGAAGTTCCCGTTCAAACGCGTCGAGTATGTTGGCAGCGCCTTTGACGTGGCAGGCGGTTCCCATGCAGACCTGAATGACGGTCTCCCCTTTCGGTTCCAGACTGAATGCCTTGTAAAATGTGGCAATATGATACAATTCGCCTTTGGTAACACCGAGCGCTCGACAGAGATAATCGATGGTGTCGGCGGATATATATCTTTCCTGATCCTGGATATCCTGCATCATCTCGATCACGAATTCCGGATCGGCATGCCATTTGTCCACGATTTTACCGATGGCGCATTGATCGGTTTTCGGCAATGAACGCGCCATGGGGAGAAACTCCCGAGCCACCGGATTGTCCGTCAGTTTCCACTCCGGCTGGAATGGTCTGCTTTTGATGATCATGGCTTTGAGTTTCTTATTCCGGAACACGGTGCCGATCCCGCCACGGCCGGCCTGTTTCAGGCGGCATGATTGGCGTCTCCAGTCATAAAACGAAAAATTCAGAAGTCCCATCCGGGAGTGTTCGGCGGCACGGCCTGCGGATACGACGGCGATGTTTCGTTTGTCATCCTCATCGTCAGCATACATTTCCGTGAATTCCTCTGCGGCGAGATGGGAGTCGATGCTTTCCAGGGGCGCTTGTTCCAGAGCGATTCTGGAGTTCACCGAGTCGATCAGCAGGATCGTTTCCTCATCCGATTTGCCGACGATGCAGAGAGCATCGAAGCCGGCGTATTTGAGATAGGGGCCGAAATATCCGCCGACATTGGAATCCATGATGGAGTGGGTGGCGGGTGAAATCGCGGTGACCAGCGTCTTACCGGTCCCTGGAAATGACGCCGTGCCGCCGAGGGGTCCGGAAGACATGCAGATCGGATTTTCCGGACTGTCCCATTTGGTTTCGGCGGAGATCTCCAGAAAGGTCAGCCAGAGATCAAACCCTTTGCCACCAGTCCATCGCTTTTTCATCTGATCCGTTACCGGACGGATCTCGATTGTTTTGTTTGTCAGATCGACACGGAGCCACCGGTCGGAATAGCCTCGAATCAGCGGTCTGGGATCAAAGGAGATTTCACCCAGAACCGTGTGTTTTTCACGCATCGTCCGGATCTTGTCAATGATCATGAATACCCTCCTCATCCTGACATGGGGAATGATGCATTCCGTTCTCACCAGATTCTGATTAACATAAATGCTGCTGAAATTCAATTGGCGTGCGGTTCAAGTCCGTGCCACTTTGTTTTTTTGAGGGGAGGGAGAAAGACCGGGCGATGTTTGATGATTTAATGACTAACCGCGGTGATAATATGACTGCTCGCGGTGATAACATGACTGCTCGCGGGGATAATATGACCAGCCCGAGCTCATAATTATGACTGCTCGAGACAATTATATGACCGTTCGAGGTAATAATATGACTGGCCGAGCTGATAATATGACCGGCCGAAACGATAACATGACTGCTCGCGGGGATAATATGACCAGCCCGAGCTCATAATTATGAC
>CAZELM010000028.1:0-5374 GCA_964512995.1 uncultured bacterium | reverse complement strand
TGCTCGAGACAATTATATGACCGTTCGAGGTAATAATATGACTGGCCGCGGTATCAACACGACGGATCAACGATCTTCGTTTGTCCGTTTACGATCACATTAGATTGATCGTGGATATCGTACGGTCGATCGCAGTCTACACCCCTGGTAGGCCATGGTCACGCCAGTATGGATTCCACCCCGATGCACATTCGCGAAAGAACGATCCCAATTGTCATCAAGGAACCGGAAAACCATACATCCGATTCACGCAACCACATGAAAGAGTCTTATCCTGCCACTAATACACTGTGACTTCGATCATCTGTGATGTATCCACACCCAGAATATCCACGACCTTGATCATGAGTTTATACGTGCCGGGGAGAGCATATCGGTATGGTGATGTCGTTCGTTCGAGCACATTGTTTTTTCTGGTCCGGAAGGACTGCCAGCAATTGTTAAAGATGTAGTTTCCAGTCCAGATTTCTCTCACTTCTCCATCCTCATAGACACGGATGTATTCTTTTTCTCGCTCATAGTCGAAATCCACCGACCAATCATCCACCCAATCCAGCCAGCTTTTTGTCAGCCGTTCACGGATCAGCGTGCCATCCTCATTTTTAGTGAGCCGGATGATCTGACCCGTTTCGATGATGATCCGGGATCTGCCTTTCCTGAGTTTCCGCTCCAGTTCCGGGATACGGTCTTCCGTATAGGTCGTCACAAATCCATCCAGCGTGATTTGAATCTCCCGGTTCATCACAGTGGGAGTGGCGTGTATATAAGCCATATCGCAGAATCTGATCTGTTTCCGGTTGACGGTTTCCGGATCGAGAACATCCCGGGGTATGATCCGCAACCGCATACTGACTCCCCGTCGATGAAACGCTTCGATCATGTCGGGAGGGAGGTTTCGGGTGAACTCGAATCCAAGTACATCGACATGGGAGATGGCACACGCCTGACACTCCACGAAAATCTCTTCGATCAATTGATGCGTCACCGGGCCGTAGAGGGGACCGATGTGAATGAATCGAGGACCTTTCTTTCCCTGAAGGAGCCGGTATCCATCGATTCGTTGGCCGGAATATCCGTCCATTACTGTCTGGATGTATTCCGGAGGTCTGATGTCGAGCGATTCCGTCTGTTGCCGAAGGAATTGGGTCACCGGAATCCCGAACCGGAAGCCTCTCTCATACTGGCCAAAGGTTAGCAGCTCGAATGGCCGATATTCCCTGTTTTCGGTTTTACGATCGCGTTGAATCTGAATCAGACGTTTGCGTGTCGTGTGAATGGCATATCGGCCGAGATCACAGGCGATCCATTTACGGTTGAGTTGTTCTGCGACAGCCGGAAGTGTACCGCTGCCACAGAAAAAGTCTGCGACCAGATCGTGTTCATTGCTGCTGGCCGTGACGATCCGATGCAGAAGATTTTCATTTTTCTGAGTCGGATATCCGGCTTTTTCAGAAGAAAAACTGATGATCTGGATGGAGTCCAGGGGATCGATCTGGCTGCAATTCCATGTATCTTCGACGGGGTAGCCCTGTCCTTTCGGAACACTGCCGCCGCGCCGGCGATAATGACTCGGGTAGGGGATGAAGGCCTTGTTGAATGTAAATTTTTTCTCATTTTTTGTGTAGAAAAGGATCGTATCATGGTTGCGTATCCAGTTTTTTGTGGCCGATTTGTAACCGGATACCCAGCCGATTCTCCAGATGATCTCACGCTGAAAATGATCGGCTCCCCAGATATCGTCCATGATCAGCTTCAGATAATGCGTGATTTTCCAGGCACAGTGAACGTAAATGCTGCCGTTTTCAGCCAGCAGTGCATGCATCAGTTTCAGCCGCTCGTACATCATGGACAGATACGGTGCGATGCTTTTTCCCCAGGCATCCCGATAGGCGATGTCCCTGAGGGTGGATGGGGTGCGACCGTCTTCTCCGATACTGATTTCACAGGAGAAGTCGGAACCCATGGCGAAAGGGGGATCGATATAGATCAACTGGAGTCCGCCCTGGCGTTCGATCTCCTCGCGGAGAGGGCCGTTGATCAGGGAGGACAACACCAGTTTGTTGTCCCCCCAGAACAGCTTGTTGGTCCAATGATTCTTCTGACTGTGTCGGGGATCACCGGAAAGGGCGTCTATCGAAACGTTCGTTTCCGGGCGGAGCGCCGTGACCTGTTCAAGAGTATGAAAGGGGCATGTGGTATTGAATGGTTCGGCTGTTCTGCCATTCCAGATCAGAACGACCTCATTGGGGCTCTGAATGAGTTCCGGAATGTATTTTGTTGGGATCGGGCGTCCCTCCTGAATGCATGCGATGATCTCCTGGCGGTCTTTTTCTGACAGATTGAGATGGGGCATCGTCAACAAGCCTTGCACATTGGAAAACGATCAGGATCGCTGGTTCATGACTCAGTACGGCGGTTCGGCAGGACCATTAAACCCACACATCCCTAAACGCGGTGAATTCACCAGCGGTATCGGCTCACAGCAATCGTCAGAAGCATGTTGTTGTGCATGTTTGTCGCATAACACGACCCATTCATTACATTCAAGCATACAATTATTCTTTGGTTCTGTTCCGCCTGATGTCCTGAAGCGTTAATCGATTCATCAAGGACCGGCTTCCGTAATGGTGACTTCCACCGAATAGAATCCGTACTGCTCAGTGGCATCATTGGCAAAAGCGACCAGTTTCAAGGCATTTCCCCGATCAATCACTCGCGTGGTCGTGGCGACGGCCGGAGATGCGATATCATCACAGCGGGCAAGCACACGAGTTGTGTTGGAGAGTAACAGATTGATTTCAATCCATTTTCGAGTAGTCGAACTGGAGCCTCCCGTTGCAGGATCTTCCTGATTGGAGCAGTCATTCCCATCCTGAGCCTGAGAAATCCACCCGATCACACCATTATCATAATCACCGCGTTTGAATCCGACAACATCCACACCATCGGATAAACCAATCGTGGGATCATTATCATTCGTCAAAGGCTCCAGCCATACTGCGATTCTCGCTGTGTATATTTTCGAGCTTGAAAGGGTTCCTGCCGGGACCAATGGCACTTCGAATAATTTGTTGTAGACAGTACCCGTTCCAAAATTGAGCCGGGAACTGGCCAATGTATGGGTTCGGCTTGGCAGAAATGTGGCATTGGCATTCAGCCATTCGGCGCTCATGTGCCGATGATAGATCGTTTTACCACCATATCCGTCGACCTGGAGATTTCCATTGACATGGAGCTTCTTCGAAGGCGTAGAGGTTCCGATACCCACATTGCCGGTGGCAGAGTCGTAATACACATTGGCTCCGGCAGCGATACCGCTGTTATTATAAATCATCTGTTTATCAGAGCCGGCAATGGGTCCTGCGGGTCCCTGTGGTCCAGTCGGACCGCGTACGCCCTGGAGACCCTGGAGACCTTGATCTCCGGTTGGACCCTGGAGGCCTTGAAGGCCGGTTGCACCCGGAATGCCTTGGGGTCCAGTGGGTCCCCGATTCCCTTGTGGACCTGTGGAACCTTGGACACCTTCCGGACCAGTCGGTCCCGGAACGCCCTGGAGACCTGTGGGACCTTGTATGCCTTGCGGACCCATCTCACCGGTTGGACCCTGCGGACCAGTCGATCCCGGAATGCCCTGGAGACCTGTGGGACCTTGTACGCCTTGCGGACCCATCTCACCGGTTGGACCTTGCGGACCAGTCGGTCCCGGAATGCCCTGGAGACCTGTGGGACCTTGTATGCCTTGCGGACCCATCTCACCGGTTGGACCTTGCGGACCGGTGGGTCCGGACAGCCCTTGTGGTCCCATCGGTCCGATCAATCCCGATGGATCACCCACCCATTCACCGGATGCGTTGATCACCTCACCATACGCTGGGATCGTGATACTCTGCGGATGAATGATCTGATTATACACATCCTCCGCCTGATACGCCTGACCGACACTGGTCAATGGCAGCCTTGGAGTCAGCGTCTCACCGGCCACATTGATCTCCAGCCATACAGCTCCATCAAACGGAACATCAACCGGATTTACAACTCCCAGTGTTACCTGAAAAATACCATTGATGACTGAAACATCCGGCTGCGTTTCATTCCAGAGTTCATTCCCAAAACTCTCTGAATCAAACAGAGTGAAAATAAAATCATACTCGCCAGCCACAGGATTGCCGGATTGATCCAGGAGATGTCCCTGATAGTTGATCTGATGCGGGATTACCGCTCCAACAATGCCGCTTCCCATTATTATTCCGGCAAAAATGCCAAGCATAACCATTTTCATTGAGTTCCCTCCTTCTCTTTTGCAGTTGCTGATGGCGGTTAATATTAACCATCCGAATAAGACCACTGAGAATGAACGACTGCTTTTTTTATTCCGCGAGGCTCGTGTCTCATTTTCATTGACACATTCCGGATTAATGGTTTCATCTGAAACCGAAGTTACCAATGTTGCTGATCGGTCATCGATGAAAATCCCCATTTTTTTGAACGCTTGGCATAACAACTCAAACCGTTTTCTGGCAGCCGTTATCCGAAATCCTTTACCGATACCCGAGCATAACATGGTCAAGGGATTCAACCTAATCGATACAGAATGATCCTCCACCCATTGCTTCCCAGAAGATCGACTGAGAATCTCCAGCAGTAATGGTTCCGTCGCCATCGCAATCCGCAGAACAGGCTTCTTGCCTGGTTGGTGTATACAGATTCAATGCGATACGGAATGCGGTTTGCGCATCGGATGCTGTGATGCTTCCATCCTGATTCACATCCCCATTGTGAATACACGGTATTTCGGTGGGGGTTGGACTTGGCGTCGGCGTCTCTGTTGGGGTTTCTGTAGGTGTGTTCGTGGGGGTGGGCGTTAGCGTGGGCGTGTTCGTGGGCGTCGGTGTCAGTGTCGGAGTATTGGTTCCCGTCGGGGTTTGAGTTGGCGTGTCTGTTGGGGTCGGTGTCTCCGTTGGAGTATTTGTCGGCGTCGGCGTCTCTGTTGGTGTTTCTGTCGGAGTATTCGTCGGAGTAGGTGTTAACGTAGGCGTATTTGTAGGCGTCGGTGTCAGCGTCGGAGTATTCGTGCCGGTTGGAGTCTGGGTGGGTGTATTCGTCGGCGTGGGAGTGTTCGTGGGTGTCGGGGTTAACGTCGGTGTGTTCGTGCCGGTTGGGGTCTGAGTTGGCGTGTCTGTTGGGGTCGGTGTCTCCGTTGGAGTATTTGTCGGCGTCGGCGTCTCTGTTGGTGTTTCTGTCGGAGTATTCGTCGGAGTAGGTGTTAACGTAGGCGTATTTGTGGGCGTCGGTGTCAGCGTCGGAGTATTCGTTCCGGTTGGGGTTTGAGTTGGCGTGTCTGTTGGGGTTGGTGTCTCTGTTGGAGTATTTGTCG
>CAZELM010000027.1:27919-69030 GCA_964512995.1 uncultured bacterium | reverse complement strand
CATCACGCGCAACGACCATTACATCAGGCGACGCGATCATTACATCACGCGCAACCGCCATTACATAAGGCAACGCATTCATCACATCACGCGCAACCGCCATTACATAAGGCAACGCATTCATCACAACATCACACGCAACGACCATTACATCAGGCGACGCGATCATCACATCACACGCAACCGCCATCACACAAGACGACGCGATCATTACATCACACACAACGACCATTACATCAGGCGACGCGATCATTACATCACGCGCAACGACCATTACATCAGGCGACGCGATCATTACATCACGCGCAACAACCATTACACTCGTCGCAGCCGTCTTTCTTCGGCCTGTGATAACCATGCCATTCACCGGAATGACCTCAATTATATCCACAATGACCATACCATTTACCGGAATGTCCGTACTTTCATGGACTATCGGAAAGCGATGACCCGAGCGAAAACTGACTGTCCGCGATCCTTCCATTTTGATTTACCATGCTCGCTCGTAAAAAACTTTATCTTCTCCAACATTTTTTTTGATAACCCCCGTGCAAATCATTCGGTTCCTTTCTTTTATCTTGGGATTCCGTTCCATTTCGTCTATAATTCCGGTGTACGTATCATGATGTGTTTCAAGGAGGACGCATGGGCAGCCTGAGAGATGAACTACTGAAAGCAAAGCTGGTCACTGAAAAACAGGCGAAAAAGGCCAAAAAGGAACAGCACCTGGAACGGAAACGAATCGGCTCTTCCGCGGTGATCGCTCAGGAACAGGAACAACGCGTCAATTTTCAGGCTCACATCGAACAGAAAGCCGAAGAAGACCGTATAATCATGGTGCAGCGGCAGAAGGAGATGCAGGAAAAAAGCCGATCCGCACGGCTCCGCGACATCATCCTCAATGCCCAGGTAAAAACCGGCATATCCGGCTCCTATCGATTCTATTTTGTATCCAGGGACCAGAGGATTCCATATATGGATATCTCCAATCAATTGGCCGAAGATCTTCAGACCGGAAAGGCTGCCATCGTTGAAACACCCGGTGAACGGCGGGAACTATTTCGGATCATCAACCGGGACGGCGCATTGAAACTCAAACAGGATGCTCCGGAATACATTCTGTTTTTCAACTCAAAATGAAACATCATCGTGAATGCCATAACCAGCGCTAAACACAGCATCGGACCACAGGCCGAAAACCTGACCATTATCGGCACGGCTGACATGATCCAGGATCTGAAATCCCGCGATCAGATCGACCGGCAAACCCTGTCAGCGGCATCGGAACGGTTACGGAGCAAGCTGATCGATCGTCTGTTATCCCCTGAATTTTTAAACGCAATCGCTGCGTCTGAACGGCTCGACGATGCTTATGTTCAACGCCTGGCATTCGAATTCCGTACCATCGCAACACCGCTCCGGATTCCCTATCCCGAACCCGTGATGGAAGTGCGCACCCGCGCCTGGGCCTATGCAGGCGCATTGGGGGCATTGATCGGTATTTATATCTTCAGCCCATTGACGCGTTATCTTCTGGAGATGAAGGATATCGGACTGATAATCGGAGCACCGCTCGGAGCATTTCTGACGCTGACCGGTCTGGGATATCTGGTGCGGCATCCCGCGCTGCTCCGCACTTTCCAGATCGCATTTGGAGCCGCCACATTTCTGGAACTGACCGCAATGGTCGGCAGCGCCGTCAATCCCGTGGGGATGATGTGGCGAAGCATCAAAAACCGCGTCACGGGCGGCGGATTCTCCGGTGCTCTGCAGCGGATCGCGCTATATATCGCCGGGATCCTGATCCTCCAACTGGCTGTCCCCAAGTCCCGATTCCAATGGGATGCGCTCGAAGCGAATATCACGGATTCACTTCGAGCCTGGCTGGATCACCATATCGGACTGCTGGTGCTTCTCTCCCATTCCATCCGTTTTTTTCCGTCGAACGATCAACCGGCTCTTCCGTCTTCACTCCCCGCCGGACTGCTTACAGCGCTTCAGAAACTGGCTCGGTCCACTCCCACCCATCGCACGGATCTGCTGGATGAGGTCGTTCAGGAATTCAGCAACGCCGGATATGCCACGAAAAAAGCTCCCGATACGCCGATTTACCTTCCGGAACTGGCGGAGCAGTTCACGGTGCTGGGATTGATCGAGCCCGGTGAACCATACAAAATTCTGGACGAACCCCTGTTCCAGGACGGAAAGCTCATCAAAAAAGGCCGATTGACGAAAGTGAGGCAACGGTAATGGCGGTCTCATCCGAGCATTTCCTGGGGATCGACTTCGGCACCAGCAACTCGTATTGTTGCCTGGCCACGCGGGGGTATCTCAGCGCCAACCCCATCTACTTCCACGGTCAGGCCACGATCACCACCTCCATTTTATTCCAGCAGTCATCCAATGGAACCTGGACCATTCGTGCATTCGGAGACAAAGCTGAGGAGGAATGGGGGCTCGCCACTCCTTCAGAAAAAAAACATCTTCGGATCAGCGAGCTGTTCAAACCGGATATCAGTCTCTCCGCACAGGCCGGTCTGGATGCGGAAGCGTTTTTACGGGAACTGGCTGATTACATGAAGCAGAATGCCGTTCTTCCCCAGGCGCAGGCTGCTTCTGACATGAATGTGCTGATCGGTTCTCCGGCGAAATGTCATCCCGAGCACGAACATGTGTTGCGAAGCATCGCCCGGCACAGTGGACTGGGAGATATCAAGACGGTCAAGGAACCGATCGGAGCACTGATCCACCATGTGGCCGCCCGAAAAGATGTGACACCCAAGGAAGCCCGTCGCGGGATTGTGGTCATCGATTTCGGAGGCGGAACCTGCGACATTGCCTATATGCTCCGGCTGGAAATCCGGAGTGCATGGGGAGATCCCATGCTGGGCGGACGTCTGTTCGACGATCTGTTCTATCAGTGGTTTCTGGACACCAATCCCGACGCAAACGCCGCCATTCACCGGGATCAAAACGACTATTATGTGCATTGGGTCGTATCGCGGGAGATGAAAGAGCGGTTTTCCATCACCATGAACCGCAACCTGACGGAACGATTTACCTATCATGTTCATGTGAGTGATCAATATTATGGTGCATTACGCGGCGTCACGTGGGATGAGTTCACGGATCGCGCCAGCCGGTATTCTCCCAGCCGGGAGATGGAACAGATGGTGCCGGGATTCTGGGACTATTGCCCCAAACCGGATCATGGTACGCTGAACCTGCTGAAATGGTTCGAGGATGTCCTTCGTTCCGGGCTTCAGAACGGCAGTGTGCCATTGGAGCATGTGCAGTGGATCATCCTGACGGGCGGCAGCAGTGCGTGGCCATTTGTCAGGGATATTGTCTCCCGGTCGATGGATGTCCATGCCGACCGCATTCTGGTCTCCCCCAATCCCCAGACATCCGTCGGAGAAGGGATTGCCCTTCTGCCTGTCATTCAGGACCTGCACCGCACGGCAAAACTGGCCATCCAGCAGGAGCAGAGCGACAAGATTCTCGAGATTCATCAGCGCGTCGATGACATCGTGGATCAGTTCGTGGATACTTCCACCACGGAACTGACATCCGGCCTGGTCGATCAGGAAATCCTTCCATTGCTTCAGTCTTTCAGCCGGACCGGAGGTAAAATCAAGGAACTGAACGCGCAGATCGAAATCCGCATCAGACAGACGCAGCCGCATTTTGAGCAGATCCTCAAGACACGGTCCCAGGAAGTGGAAACCGTGATCAACCAGGACGTGATGATGATCCTGTTTGAGTGGTTCCGCGGTCATGGCATCCGTCATTGGGATCCCTCCTCCCGGTATCTCGACCCACTCGTCATTCAGCATGAGCCGGACAATCAGTTGGATATTGACGACCCGATTTTTCAGTCGCTGGCCGTGATCAGCGCTGTGATCTCCTCCACTGTGATCGGATCTCTGCTGGGAGGTGGGGGTGTCGCACTGCTGGCTTCCGGACTGCCCGGAATCATCATGGGAGCGGTTATCGGAGTAATCATGTCCTCCCTGAGCCTGTTCATGGGCAAGAAACAGTTGCACCAATGGTCCGAATCCATGACCATCCCGGGGGTTGCCGCCAGGTTGTTTTTCACCGAGGGCCGGCTCCAGAGGATGATCATCAAATGCAAAGAAAAAATCGCATCGGATCTCAAAAAATCCATCATGCTGGCATATCAACAGAAATCAAAACTGCTGGAGGAGCGGATCACGGAACTCGTTCACGACCAGATCGAAAGCCTGAACGCACTGGATCAGTTATGACTGGAACTGACGGACTGATCGAAATCCGGTGTCTGGAGACCATTACCGAGGACGATGTCCGGAATCTGCAATACGGATATATATCTCCCGGCAAATATGCCGTCACCAAACAGGAAACCCCGGAACGGACCATCCTGAACATCGAATATATCATCCTGGATCATCCCTATCAGAAAATCTGGCCCGTGGAGGATGCTCCGTTCGATCTCTATCGGCAGGTGATACGGCTTGGCTATTCATTCGGCGCATTCGATGGCGAACAGATGGCCGGACTGATCATCGTGGAGCCCCATCGCTGGAATCACAGTCTGTGGGTCTGGGAATTCTGCATCGGGCATCACATCCGCGGAAAAGGCGTTGGCCGAAAACTGATGGATCACCTGGCAGCCATCGGACACCGGGATGGTTTCCGGGCGATCGTCTGCGAAGTGCAGAACACCAATGTGCCGGCGATACGGTTTTACTATAAAAACGGATTTGAAATAGATGGCGTCGATCTTTCGTATTACACCAACACCGATGCGGTGGATGGTGAAGTGGCCATCTTTATGAAACGGAAGCTGTAATATGGACATGACCGATATTGTAATCATCGATAACATTCCCCGCTGCGCATGGCCGGGCCATGACCCGCTCTATCTCAGATATCACGATGAGGAGTGGGGATTCCCGGTGCATGATGACACCAAGTTGTTCGCGAACCTCGTTCTGGACGGATTTCAGGCCGGGCTGAGCTGGATCACCATCCTCCGCAGGCGGCCCCAGTTTGCTGATGCGTTCCGGAACTGGGATATCCACCAGATCGCACGGTTCACCGATGCTGATATCGCCGAGCTGATGGCCAATCCCGGTATCATTCGAAACCGCGCCAAAATCAAGGCTGCCCGGGATAATGCGCAGGCATTTCTGACCATCCAGGACACGTTCGGCTCCTTCGACCGATATCTCTGGAATTTTACCGACGGCAAACCGCTAATCCGTTCGCCGAGACCGGTGACGTTCCGGGAGATTCCGGCTCAGACACCATTATCGGAAACACTGAGCACGGATCTGAAACGCCGAGGATTCAAGTTTGTGGGTCCGGTGATCATCTATGCATTCATGCAGGCGATTGGGATGGTCGATGACCACCTGGCCGGCTGCTTCAGATCACTCGGGGACGATACCCAACCACTCTGAAGATGATCGGCCAGCCGGAATGACTGTCTTGTGTTGAAAAAAAACGGCCCGACGTGACTCCCCAGACGCATTCATCGTCTGAAATATCCGGTTCCGCGCTTTTCGTTTCCGCGAGTGCGGCAGCTTTGTCCGTTTCATTTCTGGACATGTGGCGTATCCCTCTGGATCACCTCCCGGAATCGTTGATGCTGATGGTTTCCGGCGCGGTCTGCCTCGGCGGATTGATCGGGACAGCGGAAATGGTTCTGAATGGATCCGGCCGGGTATTGCGATTCATTCCAATTGTCTCAACCTGGTCACTTCACACCCAGTGGACCTTTTACCTTTCGATGGGTCTGTTGCCATGGATATTCTATGTGTCGAAGAATCTGTTCATGGGAGCGGCGATGTCGCGGCTTCCATACGTCGAGGCGGGTCCATGGGTCGTAACGGGTCTCCTGCTGGGGCTGAGCTTTCTGATTGTCCGGTTCTTGCTCTGGAGGATTGCGCAGAACCGGACGGGCAACCCGGATCGGCCACTGGTCCGGTTTGCCGAAGCAGCAGGATTCGCTCTCGCAGCCGTAATGCTCCACCATGCCGATCTGGTGCTCTATCCCAAACTATATGGATACCTTCATGTGGTCCTGGCAGCATGCTCGGTGATTCTGATGCAGGTGGCATGGCTGATGATCCGAATGGAAAAACGGTTCCATACCATCGGAATCGTGGGATGGGCGATATGGAGTCTCGGTGTGATGGGAACCGGATTCTCCATACGGAATCCAGAAGCCGTTCAGATAATGACGGAGCATACAGCTCTGAACGCAAAAATCATGATCTTGTTTCGGACTATTGGACTGACGCCTGTATGGCCGCCGGAACTGGATTATGATCTGGAGGAACTGTGTGATGTAGCCGGCTCGATTCTGCCCCGAACTCCAGGCACACCGGAAAAGACGCTCCCGGTTACAGAAAAACCGAATGTGCTGCTGATCGTGGTGGATGCATTGCGTGCGGATCATCTGGGAGCGTATGGGTATCCGCGACCCACATCTCCCACGATCGATTCCATGATGCAGCGGGGAACGCAGTTCCGGTATGCTCAGGCTCACGGGAACAAAACCTATCTGTCGGCTGGTTCATTCTTATGGTCGTGTCCATCGCATGAGATACCGCTTTATATCAATACGCAGCCCAACATTATGCAGCTTCTGAAAGAAAATGGGTATTATACGTTCACATCAGTTCCGGAAGAGATTTTCCGTTTCCTTCCCGAAATTGCCAAGGGATGCAGCCGGCATGGATTCCGGGATCCGGACCCGCTTCAACGAACCGAATCCGTGCTTCAGATGATCGATGCTGCCAACGGCAATCCATTTTTCGGATGGGTCCAATATTATTCGCCCCATACCCCCTATCAAGCGCCCAGCCGGTTCCACAGTTTCGGAGACCGATTGATCGACCTGTATGATATGGTGATCCGGTACGATGATCATGGAATCGGAAAACTGATTCAGGGTCTGGCGGAGCGGGAGCTGTTGAGGAACACCATCCTGATCTTCACCAGCGACCATGGTGAAGGATTCATGGATCATGGCGCGCTCTATCATGGCACGACGCTGCATCAGGAGCAGCTCGATGTGCCGCTTGGATTCGTGGCATCGAAAATTGATCCAGGGATTCTGAATGCTCAGGCGGCTCACGGCGATATCTACCCCACCATCCTGTCGATGACTGGTATCCGGAGTCCCTTTCCACTGATGGGAATGGATTTGACTCCCGGTCTGATCCATGGACAGACGCTGCCGGCTCGGGCGATCCGATCGGTGATGGAACCGTCCGGGGAGTCTTTCCTTCAGCGGCCATGGAAACTGATTGCCGACTCCCGGCAGGGGACTGTGGAATTATACGATCTGGAACATGATCCCGCGGAAAAAACCAATCTGGCGTTTCGCAACCGGGGCCAGCTTCGGGATCTGCAATTGCTTCTCCGGTTCAGTTCATTTTCCGAGATCATCGAGGATGTCGGCCATCGATTCTCCGAAGAACAAATCCAGCCGTTTGCCAGACACCTATTGACATCTCCCGGTCAATCGGAGGAATGCCGGGCATTGGCGATCTATTTATTGGCGTCCAATCGTCAGACACAAAATCTGGAACTGATCGCGGATATTCTGGAATCCGATCCGTCACCGGTCATTCGCCGGGAGACGGCAACGGCGTTGAGAACATCTCCTCCCGTGACAACGCTTCTGATGGCGCTGCATCCGGATCAGCCAGCCCCATCACCACCATCTCATACGTCCGAAGAGGCGCAACGGAAGATCATCGTTGCCGAGGAACTGCTTCGGTCTGCGCAGCTCGATCCTGACCCGGAGGTGCGTATCGCCGCATGGAAATCCTATGGTATGATCACGAAACAATACCCGCATATCCGGGATGTGGAGGTTCTTTTTGATGCGTGCCCGTCCCAGATGGAACGCCGGGAGATCCTCCGGGCCATCCTGCGCCGGGACCACAAAATCACCGATCCCTTTTTTCGAACCCAGCTTCGACGGACGAGTGACACGGCGATCATCTCCACGATACTCCGATCCTTCCTGAACCGGTCGGTGGAACTCGATTCAGAACTTCTGGAACGCTTTCTGGATCCGGATTATGATGTGGAGCTGCGTCGGCTGGCCGTGTGCGGGATCGCACGAAATCCGGAACCAGGGACAGTGTCGTTGCTCCAACAGGCACTGGATGATGAGTCTCCGGGTGTGTGCTCGGTGGCGTCGCATCAACTGGCGAAACGGTGTCCATTTGATGGCATGAGCGTAACCATCGACCAGATCTGCGGGATGGCGGACATTGAGATGGACCAGGAGTATCGAACCGGATTCCGGGATGATTGCCGGATGCTCTGTTTGTGCCGGGATATCGGAAAACCGTTTCTGTTTGACATTGGATCGAATCATCCGGAAGACAAACTGGAAGGGAAATGGGGAACGGTGACCGATGCGGATCATGTGTATTATTATCGGTTTGTTCAGGAGGAAGTGGTACAGGTGGCATTCGATCTGGATCGGAGCGGACCTGGGGTGATGGCATTCCGGATGTTTGCCGTTCCGCGGGGAGACGATCAACCCAACCGGATAAATGTGGAGGTAAACGGCAAACCATGCGGCACCATCCATGGATATTCTGACTGGCGATTGCAGGAGTTGGTTATTCCGGATGGGGTGTTACTCAAGGGAAACAACCAGGTTCGCCTGATTCACCAACCGGTGCTGGAACACGCCAAGAATCAGTTCGGTATTATTGCGGGATACGAGTATATGGCGGTATTTTTCTAAACCGATCTGATACGCAAATGATATTTCTGATGGGATATATTGCTCAAAAATGGTTATTTTTAAATGAGGCTTAAACGAATGAACGCATGCCATGCACTCACACCCGTATTCATCGTTGGTTGTGTGATACTCGCATTCCTGGCCGTACCGGGGGCCGATGCGGGAAAAGTTCCCAGTTTCACAGTCGAGTCGATTGACGGTGGCTCATACAATCTCGCAGATGATCTCGGAAGGTGCGTCATTCTGCTTGAATTCTGGGGAACCTGCTGCAAGACCAATCTCAGCCGGATGAGCTATCTGGAGGATCTTCATAAAACCTATCATGCCAAAGGACTGAAGGTGCTCGCAGTCAATGTGGATGATGTGTCAGCCCTCTCCCGAGTCAAACCATCGATCCGAAAGTACGGATATACTTTTCCGATCCTTCTCGATCCTACCCAGGAAGTGCTCCAGAAATTCAGCCCCGCAAAAGTCAAGCCCTGTTCTGTCATCATCGGACGTAATGAAGAGGTCGTAACGATCCTGCTTGGATACAAGCCTGGCAACGAAACGATCATTACGGACACAATCACCAGAATGATGGAATAGGAACCTGAGTCGAAAAGCAGACCGGAATGATTTCCGCGATCGGTCGCAAAAAATCCTTGACCTTATGCGAATATGTGCATATTCTTCACAGCTATGAACTACTCGAAAGCAAAAATAATGTCGGACATTTTAAAAGCACTGGCTCACCCGGTGCGAATCATGATTGTGGAAGCACTGACCGACGGTGACCGTTGTGTGTGTGAATTAAATGCATTGGTGGATATTGATCAGTCGGGGATATCGCGGCATCTATCCATGCTGAAAAAGGCTGGAATCGTGACCGACAGGCGTGAAGGGATGAAGGTTTTCTATCACCTGGAGAGTCCATGCATTCTGAAGGCCTTTGATTGCACATTGCAGGTTATCCGGTCGGAAGCGAAACGAAAAGGAACCCTTTTTCAAGAGAGCGAACATGAATAAAGAATTCAGAATTCTGTTATGGTTATTGGCAGGTTTTTTAATCGTGTATTTTCTACCGGTCGATACCGGTCGATTCCAAAGCGCGGTCATGGAATCTCTTCGATTGGTCAAATGGTACGCCCGGGAGCATGTTCTGCTTTGTCTGGTGCCTGCGTTTTTCATCGCCGGTGCGATTGGTGTTTTTGTCAGTCAGGCTTCTGTGATGCGGTATTTCGGACCCAACGCCAATAAACTGCTCTCCTATGGCGTCGCATCGGTTTCTGGAACAATTCTGGCGGTGTGTTCCTGCACGGTATTGCCGCTTTTTGGGGGCATCTACATGCGCGGAGCAGGACTTGGACCAGCAATCGCATTCCTTTACTCCGGTCCAGCCATTAATGTTCTGGCCATCGTTCTTTCCGCTCGTGTTCTGGGGTTGGAGATTGGTTTAGGGCGTGCCATCGGGGCTGTCTCGTTCAGCATTATCATCGGTTTGCTGATGCACCTGATATTTCGAAACGAGGAACGTGTGAAAGCGGCTCAAAAGCAGGATGTCTATATTGAACAGGATGACAATCCGGTGCGCCCGCTCTGGCACACCGTCCTGTATTTCTTTTCCATGTCCGCGATTCTGGTTTTTGCCAATTGGGCTCCATCGGTTGATCCTGCTGGACTATGGCATTTCATTTTTGTTTCAAAATGGTGGTTGAGTGCTGCATTTGCGGTGGTTTTATCACTCACGTTATGGCGTTTTCTGGGCGTGAAGATATGGTTTATCGGTCTTGCAGCCATTCCAGTGGTTTTCATGGCATTTGGATTACCTGATCAACCAATAGCTGCATTTACGACTGGAGCTATCATGCTGACGCTCCTGACTTTTGGCAGTACCTCGGAAATGAAAGAATGGCGCGACCAGACTTGGGGGTTTGCCAAACAAATCACTCCGCTGTTATTGGGTGGTGTTCTGGCGGCTGGTTTCTTTCTGGGGAGTCCGGAAGCCAAAGACGGTGGAATCATTCCAAACGATTGGATTCAAGCGTTGGTTGGGGATGATCCCGGAGTATTTTTCAGTGTCATCGGAGGCTCCGGTAGTGTACCGGAGTGGTTTCGTATCCTGTGGCCGGTCTGGACCAATTTTTTTGCATCGCTTGTTGGTGCGTTCATGTATTTTGCCACACTGACCGAAGTTCCAATTATTCGGGGACTCATGGATAGTGGTATGGGTAAAGGGCCTGCTTTGAGTCTGTTACTGGCCGGTCCAGCGCTGTCTTTACCCAGCATGCTGGTTATCAACTCCATTCTGGGACCGAAAAAGACAACCGTGTATGTTATATTGGTCGTAATCATGGCAACGATTACCGGAATGCTGTTTGGAGCCATCGTGTCATGAAAACCTTGCGTATATTGACGTAATGGCTCCAGAACAGCATTTCGTGATCATAGAACGTTCAGCGGCATTCACAACACAGCGGGTTATATGCCTTCCTCAACTGATTCTCAGGGTTTTTCAGCAACCACCCGGATACTGGCAATCTTACCGGCCAGAGCTTCCGCAACTTGGGCAACCTGTTCCTTCGGGAGTCCTCCCGTTCCACAGCAACAGGACCCCGACAACTCGGAATCGATCAATCCGATGAGTTGTTCCTTATCGTAAACCAGCCGATCCTGAACGGTGACATCGACCAGACCGGCCTGCTGAAGACCAGCGATATACTCCGTTTCGGGTATCGCTCCGGAGATGCATGCCGAGTAAAGCATACTCAGATGACGCACCCAATCCGGTATCGATTCCGCGACGATATCAGAGATCGAGATTCTCCCGCCACTCTTCAGAACCCGATGGATCTCGGAAAAGACACGCTGTTTCTCCGGCGAGAGGTTGATCACGCAATTGGAGATCACCAGATCAATGGAATTTGATTCAATGGGCAGATCCTCAATAATTCCCTTACGCACGTCGATGTTGTTCAGACCCGCAGCCGCAGCGTTTGCCCGTGCCCGTTCGATCATGGCGGGTGTCATGTCGACACCGATCACCTTTCCGGATGGACCCGTGAGTTTGGCGGCAAGAAGAATATCGATTCCCGCTCCTGAACCCAGATCGAGCACCGTATCACCTTCCCGGATCGCTGCGAGTGCAACTGGGTTTCCGCAACCGAACGAATTGGCCACGGCATCCACGGGCAAGGCTGCCAGATCCTCTGTCCTGTACCCTGCCAGCAACGACAGGTTTCCTTTCTGGATCGGACCCGAACAACAGGGATGCTCTTTTCCAGGATTCTGTTCAACGGCACGAGTATAACTGTGCGATACATTCTGGCGGATTTTATCGGATTGATTCATGCATTAACCTCCTGTGTGATAAAATTTTCGGCCCAGCCATAGGGAGACGTTCACCAGGCCGATCAGGACCGGCACCTCCACCAGCGGCCCGATAACCGCAGCGAAAGCGCCTCCGTGATCGATCCCGAATGTTGCGATGGCAACGGCGATGGCCAGTTCAAAATTATTGGAAGCTGCGGTAAACGAAAGCGTAGCGGCCTGTCCATAAGTCGCTCCAACTTTCTTACTCATAAAAAACGAAATAAAAAACATCATGACAAAATATATCAACAGTGGAATCGCAATTCGGATCACATCCAGTGGAAGCTGGACAATTGTTTCACCTTTGAGTGAAAACATCACGATGATCGTGAATAGAAGGGCAATCAGGGTGATGGGACTGATTTTGGGGATGAATACATCATGATACCATTGTTTATTCTTCACGCTGATCAATGTGAACCGGGTGATGACACCTGCGATAAACGGAACACCCAGATAGATGAATACGCTTCTGGCAATCTCGCCGATGGTGATATGCACCGTGACGCCTGTCAGCCCGAACCAGGTTGGCAACACAGTGATGAACACATATGCGTAGATCGAATACAGAAACACCTGAAAAATGGAGTTGAATGCTACCAGGCCGGCACAGTATTCCGTATCGCCCTTAGCCAGATCATTCCATACAATGACCATGGCTATACATCGGGCCAACCCGATCATAATGAGGCCGACCATGTATTCCGGTTTGTCTCTGAGGAATAGCACAGCCAGAGCGAACATCAGTATCGGACCGATCAGCCAGTTCTGTATGAGCGAAAGACCCAGCACGTTGATGTTTTTGAAAACCGGACCCATTTCCTCATAGCGCACCTTTGCCAACGGAGGATACATCATGAGAATCAGTCCGATCGCAATCGGGATGGAAGTCGTTCCCACACTGAATTTGTTCAGGAATGGCACGATTCCAGGAAACAGGAATCCACCGCCGACACCCACGGCCATCGCCAGAAAAATCCATATGGTCAGGTAGCGATCAAGAAAAGACAGCTTACGGGCAATATGTTCAGACATCTCCGAAACTCCTTATAAAAATAGCTTCAGTTATCGGGGAAAAAGCGTTCCAACGGTGATGCTCGTCAAAAGGTGTACAGAAGATACAAACCGGCTATCAGCAGAATCGATCCGGAAATCCAACGCATGACAGATTCTGCTCCTTTGGCTGCCAGACTGACCCTGCTCATGGAGACACCAAGCAAAACCGCTCCCAGAGGGATACTGAATCCGATCGCAAACATGGCCAGAATCATGGTCGCCCAGATTACCTTCCCTTGAAGAACAGCCGCTCCAATCACGATGAAAATCCCGGGATTACATGGGAGTGAACTGACGGCAACAATTCCTCCAAGCACAAGTCCAGCCAATGCAGCTCCAAATTGCCCCACTCGCCGTGTCATTCCTCCGATATTTCCAAACGAGAGTTTAAATGGCAGAAGATCCAACGTTGCCAAACCGAAGAACATTGCCAGGAGACCTGCAAATATTTTCCAATAGCGGCCCAGATTACTCTGTGCCATTTGCCCGACAAAACCAGCAACTCCACCCAGAATCATCAGAGAAAGAATCGTTCCAATTGTAAAGTACAGGGCGGATTTGACGGCCATCTTCCGATTGTCATTCATCTGTGCCCCGGAATAGCCAATCAGTATTCCCAGAGCTGGAATGGTGCAACAGGCACTTGATGCAGCGCTCACAAGACCAAGAAGCAGAGCAAAGACCAGTCCGAGTGGTTCCGTTGATACCTGTTGAAGGGAACGTGTGATGGATTCAAGCATGGAACATCCTCTTCCTATTTGCAGCCTGCTGAACCTGGTTTACTCGATGGGCAGCAGCCACCACCAGATTTGGAGGATGCGGTAAATGCCTGTAACAACTTATTTTCGGTGATATCTCCGTCAACCATCGATGTCCCTTTGCCTTTGCTGGCCACCCACACGGACGGTGCTTGAACTTGTGCCGCGAACTTGGAATAATCTTGGGATGTCGTCTTCAAGGTATACACGCCTACCGTTATGTTTTTTGATTTCAATGTTTTCTGAGTGGTAAAGACCGCTTCTTCTGTACTACTATCGACAGGTTCATTTTTCGTTGAAGGGATATAGACAAAAACAGCATCCTGGGTCATTGCGACCGCATTGAGGTCGCCCATTGATTCGAGATACTCTCCAATTTTTTGCTGGCCCGTCGGCTGCTCCGATATCGTGCTGTTTCCTGCAACTGCTTTCACTTCCTGCAGCGATGGTTCTGTCTTTGCTGTCTCAGCCGTCACATTTTTGATTTGAGTTGACTTTTTCGCAACAGAATTCTGTTCGATGGGAGCGACAGCAAAGGCTGAGGTGTTCTGGGCAGCAGCATTCTTTGATGTAGTTTGCGATGCACTCATAGCCTTGAAGATCAATATGCCACCGACCGTTAACAACGCGAACAGACTCGCAGTAACTTTCACCTTTTTGCTGCCGGAAGGTGCTCCACAGTTACATCCAGGCCCACAAACAGATGGATTACTTTCACTCGGACCTGAAGGGGAGGTATCATCTGCGGTCATTTTGCCATTATCCTCATTGATTTGAGACATTTTCATAAGTTCATTCCTTTCAGGGTATATCCCCTTACTGACGATTACATCATTGACGACAATCAACGGGAGACAGGTACTGCCTTCCGATGTTAAAACTTGTCTGACAGTTTCCTGTTGAGCGAACACTTGAGGATGAGAAGACAGATTATAACGCTCGATCTCCACTCCTTGTTGTTTCAACCAGTTCAGGTCTGTGGAAAATCGCACCAGATCGGGATTAACGTTGGGACCACATACCCCGCTCGAACAACACATCGGTGGATCATAAATCTGCATTTTTATTGGATTCATACGCCAACTCCTATCTGATTGTCCATCATCCGCAGCATCGAGAGTTGCTGGCGGTGCAGCAGGGAGATGCATTTGTTTTCGTCTGATTCAGGATCGAAGTAATACTCTGTTTCATACCGGTTGAAGCACTTTTTTCCACCTGTAAGCCGACTTCGATAGCAATCCGAATCTCATCCTCCCCAATACCCAATGCCCTGGCCTGGACCAGATGGTATTCCAGACAGGGCATGCAATGACTGCTGACTGATGCACCAATCGCTATCAACTCTCTTGTTTTTTCATTCATAACGACTCCTTTCTGATATCGCTTTTATTGATATGGCAGTGTTCATTGATTTCCTGCCAGGGTACCACTGCCATTCTGGATGCGATTACCTGAACACTGTGGATGTATTGAGATTCGTTTGATCGCCTGACTTTGAGAATCGGGTGATGGACTGTCAAAGGCAGAAGGCTTTGATTGACTATCCATGCATATGGTGAGATCCCTGCTCGCTTCAGATCCGTTTGAAGATCAATCGCTTCCTGAACGGGAGTTGCTTCCGGCAGCGTTAAAATGATGATCCGAGTGAAATGAGGATCGCGAAGGCGAGGCAGAAGAAACCGGACTTCATCAGGGATCGACGAACGATTGCGGGACACCTCCCGATGATATGCTTCTGTGGCATCGAGAAGAAGGATGGTATGTCCGGTTGGGGCTGTATCGATAACCACGACGGAATTCTTTGCCTCATCCACAATTCTGGCAAACGCCCGGAAAACGGCTATTTCTTCGGTGCATGGGGAGCGAAGATCCTCTTCCAGAAGCATTCGGCCTGCTGCGTCCAGATTCCCACCAGCCTGCTGCATGACCTCCTCACGGTACCGCTCTGTTTCAGCAAGTGGATCGATCCGGCTGATCTTCAGGGTTTGGTATCGATCTGACAGGGAAAAATCCAGATGTGCCGCGGGATCACTGGAAGTGAGATGTACACTCAGTCCCCGCCTGGCCAATTCGACAGCAAACCAAGTTGCCAAAGTCGTTTTCCCAACCCCGCCTTTCCCCATGGTCATGATGATTCCAGTTCCTATTTGGAGTCCATCCACCAGATCGAAAAAACCAGGATACTCAGTCGCTGGAGCATCGATTACCTGAGCGGCATGATCTGGCCGATCCATCTCAATCGAAGTCAGAAAACTCCGAAGTGCCGAGATACCGATGGGATTTTGTGATGACAATGAAATGTCAGTTCTCGGGAGCAATTGCAGTTCGTCTGGTATCATCTCGATCGCATCGTTTTCACGGCAATGCATGGCGTAGGCAACCGGATCCTGATTCTGATCCAGAGCGTCATTCAGCATGCCATTGAGAATAAACCATTGATTCCTGACTCCCAATTCTGCCAGTTCATTGCTTGTTCGGGCGGCTTCGATGATCGAATGACTGTCGGGTCTTGCGACAAGAATCAATCGAGTGGTATCAGCATCGGTCAATGTTTTTAATGTATCTTCGAACTGCTGGCGGTGTCCGCCGAGCCCGGACATTGGTCCCAGGCACGAAGCATTTCCGGTACTCGAATCGAGATACCCTTTCCATGCGGATGGAAGATGCAGAAGCCGCAGCGTATGTCCCGTTGGTGCAGTATCAAAAACAACATGATCGTATTGTGAGATTACGGAATCATCTGTCATGAGCCGTGAAAACTCGTTGAATGCGGCAATCTCCACCGTACATGCGCCCGAAAGTTGTTCTTCGATTTCAACAACAGCCGCTTCGGGTAACACTCCACGATAGGGACCAACGACCTGTTCCCTGTATTCCGCAGCAGATTGCCGCGGATCAATATTCAATGCCCACAACCGATTTGCTCCCTCGATGGATGTCGGGTGCGAGCCAATCTCGACACCAAGAACCTGAGCAAGATTGGAAGCCGGGTCTGTGCTTACCAGAAGCGTCTTTTTCCCTTCATCAGCAAGCCGAACGGCTGCTGCACAGGACAGCGAGGTTTTACCCACACCACCCTTGCCCGTGAAGAAAAAAAATCGGGGTGGATTTTCCAAAAAATGTATTTCAGCCGCTTTTTTCGATTTTTTGAGCAATATCTTGTTTTGATTGTTCTTCTGCATGAAAATTTTCCTCCTTACATCAATATCTGCCAATCTGCGCAGCAATGCATATATATTGCTACTACCTCCTCCTTCATGTCAAGAGAAAATCCGAACATTTTACGTGAACCGCTCTTCCGAGTGACTCGTCCTCCTAATCTGTATTTTCCGCAGATGAACCAGAATGGCTGTTCGCTCGTTGATGAAGCAGCAGTAAGGCTCCGATAGACGCTGTCAGGAAAAAAATATCCCGCAACACATCACATCCTAAGCGTATTCTGATTTTTGACAACGGCGTGATCCCTGGATGATTGCCTGCAATCCAGCCACTGAATGCAACACAGAGATCCTTGGCTGATCCGAAACAGCCACATTCCATATCAATGCCTCGGATCAGGTTGAAGCTTAACGCCAGGATAAAGATACATAAGAGACCGGTGATCCCCAGTGCGGCACCTCGAGAACCCAAGCCAATGATGAGAGCCATTCCAAGAATGAGTTCGGTGACAGGCAGAAGAATGGCTGAAATATTAACCAAAAAACCGGGAAGGATCCGGTATTGGTAAATATCCACTGCCATACCACATGGATCAGCAATCTTGTTCAAACTTGCATAGATGAAGACCGATCCGGCGATCAATCTGCATATCCATTCAAAAACCAGCCGTGCTCTCACGGATCAACTCCTTCTTTCATCGGTTTTCCAGCCGCACTCCATCCCTCATACCCTCTCGAATAAACACGGACATTTTGATACCCACGTTCCTTCAGAAACGAGGCAACATCATGGGAATCATGGCATTCAAGACCGGTACAATATACGATGATGTCCTGATCCAGGGTAATCCGATCCATGAACGCATCCAAACGGGTGTCGATTTCACTTCGGGGAAGCGATACCGCTCTCGGAATGTGTCCCGCTTCGTAATCCTCCCTGGACCGAGCATCGATAATCAGATAATTCGGATCGACACATACAGTGAACATCTCATCATCCTGCAACTCATCCGTTTTCGGCGCGCAATGCCCACCCGCACTCAGCTTCCCCTGGTCTGGGTTCCAGTTACCGAATAAAGGGATACCGACGGGGGACAACGCATTCACGATAAAGGCAGCGGCAAAAGAAACAGATAAAAGTAGACTGAGCTCTTTCACTGTCCTGACCCAGACAAACGGCACGAAAAAATTCATCCTGCGTTCACTCCGCATTGTCCTCGACCTTCCGTTGAGATCCACAGCGTTTGCCTTGTCCGCATTCGGTATGTCCGAAACGCGACAGATCGTCCCGAACAGTGGGATGATCGGACAGACAATCCCGGAAACATTCCAGCAGGCATCGCTCCAGTTCCGTTCGTGCCGTATTCAACTGATAGTGCATCCAGGTGCCTTCCCGCCGGGCGATCACAAGGCCAGCAGTCCGCATGATTCCCAGATGTCTCGAAATTTTGAAATCCTGTACGCCAAGAGCTTTGGCCAGATCACACACACAGGTCTCACCATGAATCGATAACAACACTGCCAATCTCAACCGGGTGGGGTCCGACAAAATCTTGAACAGGTTCGCTTCGTCTTGCATAAACCCTCCATTTATAAATATCTGATCACCTGCGCAACAACGCAGATATGATGCCACTGATTTTTCGATGTGTCAATCTATGATTCTCTATTTCAGTATTAACAGCATCGGTATTCTGGTGAAACAACTATCTGCCATATCGCTTGATTGGGTATTCCACACAATATGCTCGAACACCTCCAATGGCGATTCTCCGATTGATCCAGATCAATAACTAATTCATGACCGCTGGTTTTCTGTATGATCTGTGGTATGGTTTTCGTTGAGGCGATGACTCATGTGACGGAGTAGCCTGTCGATTTTTAACGCTATCGCCTGAGATCAGATTGAAGACATACTAAATGATTTCCATTGCCCGAAGACACATCGCGGGAAAATTTACAGAATTGTTTTCCATATCCCCCACCTGGTCACAAGTGAAAGGCGACCATCGGTATGATTGAAACATATTATCCCGGAATGATATCACCATGACCCATCTCGCCGAATGGTTTCAGAGAAACAGACATAAACTGACCCGGCATGGCATCTGGCTGGACGGACGGGAGCCGGGCCGTCCGGATGGTGCGGCATTTGATACCGCTTCTTTGAGAGTTCTCCTCTGTCGGCTCTCCACATACGCAGACACGCTTCATTCCATCACCCATCGCATGTTGTTCTGGGCAGCCAGGCAGGTTCCGGAGGTTTATGTTGATCTGGCGTTTCTCCCGCCATTTCCCGACCTGAAGCTGCTCCAGACGCATCGGGTGCCCTGGTGGACCGCATCCGGGTGTAAAGAATCTCCCAGCAGTTTCGATATTGTGGCGATCAGCATCTCCGTGCAACAGGAAGCGTTCAATCTTCCCGCCTGTCTGAAACATTCGGGACTTCTGCTCAGTTTCACTGAACGGATGAATGATGCCCGTCATCCACTGCTTGTTCTGGGAGGGAATGCGGCGGGAACGACGCCACTCATACACGGCCCGATCCGCCATGACGCCAACGATTCCGGACTGGTCGATGTTGTATGTCTGGGAGATGGTCTGGAATGGTTCAGAAACCTGCTCCGGATGATGATGGAATCGAAATCCGCCGGAGAGACCAAACGGGATCTGCTCCAACGACTCGCACAACATCTTCCGGGAACGTATGTCCCGGGATTTTATTGTCATGAATATGAGCAAGACACTCTCGAGAAAATCACGCCTGTTTTTCCCGACATTCCTTTTCCGGCAACTCATCGCATCGAGCCACATGACATCTGGACATCCGGATATGATGGCGGATATATCCCGTTCAGCGATCAATTGACTGAGGAGACACTGCTGCTGGCTTCCGGGTGCATGTTCCGGTGCCGTTTCTGTCAACCGGCCTGGCAGCGGGGAACATTGAGCCCTGCTGATCCGGATGCGTTCGTTCGAACTGCGGAGCGATTGAAATCCAGACTGATCTGTTCCGACCTCAATCTTCTGGCTACGGATGCGGGGAGTATCAATGGGATCGAATCCATTGCCGGAAGGCTCGCACCGATCTTTCCGAAACTTTCCCTGAAAAGCCTGACCATTTCCAATCTGATTCGCCGTCCCGCATTGATATCGCTGATCAAGCACCATGAAAAACATGAGTTTTCCTTTGGATTGGAAGGAATCAGCAGACGACTCCGGGCGTTTCTGGGGAAACAGGCCAGCCAATCGGATCTGCAGGAAATCATCCGGGAGCTGACTGCATCCGGTCTCCGGCAGATCAAACTGTTTTTCATTGCAACCGGCTTGGAAACGGATTCTGACTGGGAAGAATGGGAGGAGTTGCTGGGTTTTCTGAAGGGGATCGCTCCCCAATGCCGCTGGATCGCCAGCTTCATGCCCTTATTTCACAGCCCGTTCACACCCATGCAGTTCGCCGAAATACAAATCCCTGGGCCGGAAACGGAGGCGATCATCCGAAAAATCACCAGTCGCTGCCGCGTGGAATGGCGGTGGAGCGCTTCACCGTTGGAAGTGGATGCCATGAATCTTCTGTGCCGGGCTGGACGGCAGGCTACCCCGCTGATCACGCAACTATCGCTCAGCGGAACATCCTATTATTACAATCAGTTGCCCGAAACGGTCTGCCGGCGTCTCCCGGATCTGCTCCGCCAGCATAAAATGGACATCAATCGCCTTCGATGCAGACGGGATCAGACCAGTGTGTTCCCATGGGATGACATCACTGCCGGCACCTCCCGACCGGCGGTATGGAAAGTGTATTCCGAAGCCAGCTCTGCACTTCATCAGAAAGGAACATCGCAGACGGCTTCTCAGCCCGGACCACCCATCAGACGGATACAACCGCTCCCGTATTCTATAAATCGACCGGACAAACCGGTAAGTCATTCTCTTGGTTTCTGGGTATGGCTGACTCCGGAACAAGCCTGGCATCCGGATATCACGATCGGACGGGGAATACTTCGGGAGTTGGCGGTTCATCAGCCGGAACTGGTGCGCTCATTCCAGGGAACTCTTCGCCTGGAACGTCTCCCTCAGACATCCGGGATCGCATTCCTGTCCGCTGTATTCCGGAACCAGCCAGAGCCATTCCTGAATCCGAAGGAAAGAGCCAACTCCGGAGTCAATGCCATCCGATCCGGACCGATCGTGCAGGGAATCCCTGACCCGGATACGCTCTTTTTCTGGATCCAACTGGATAGGCCAGATATCACGGCACTGATGGATCTCCTCAGGTCGAAAAAAATCCGGTACCAGTCTATTCGTACCGGAGAGGGTCTCTGGTCTGTCATTGGGAGTCATTATGTCCGAAAGTCCGGAATTTCGGTTATCCGGGAGCATGCGGATGGACGTGTTTTTTTTTGTTGCAGCCGGACGTTTCCGTTATTTCTGGGTAAAAAGCAGAGCGATATCCTGTCCGGTGGTATTGCGTACGGCATTGGAACCTATCCGGGACAGAAATGTCCGGCGTGTGGGAACTTGTTGTACCAGGTCATTCAATCTATCGATAATGTTCCCTCCGGCATTTGCATTTTTTGCCAAAAGGACATTAGAGGGTGTTGACACTGCTTCATTCGTTCAAAAGAACGTAAAAGAACCTGTTTGGGTTGGATACGGTGACGCGATTTCATCGGCGCAGAACGAGGGCATTGGGTTAATCTCCCTCAGCCCGCCGGCCAAGGTGAAAGAGAGAGTATAGAGAAGTGAGAAAAGAGTTTTTTCAAGTTATCCGCACATATGCCCTTCCCCATTCAGAGGGTGTTGATTTAGTCCCCAAATCAACATTTTTCACTGTTTCTGGATTTTTGATGTGCTTAAAATACAATCAGTTGCAAGACCCATCTCAGACAGAAAAACCCGAAAATCCGATTAAATCAACAGCTTCTTCAGGGGTGTTGCTTTAGTCAAAAATCAACCGATTTAACAATTTCCGACTTCTTGATGTGCTTTAAATACAATCAGATGCAAGATCCACTCTACACGAAAAAGTCTTAAATTCCGATTAATTCAACAGACTTTTCAGGCGGAAGGGTTGGGGATGAGGTCAAAAAGAACGGAATATGGATTACAACGAACAATGCCGGAATTGAGATGGCCCCAGTTCTTCACATTCCATTTCGATCAACCGTGAATGAGCGGATGATGGCCATCCCCATTCGGAACATTCTCCACTCGCTCCGAACAGATTCACACCTAAAATGTTTTCAACATTCAGCGTTTCAACTTCGCCCGTTCCCAGATGTTTAACGGAAACATAGGATCCCTCCCATTCGATACGGAAAGTTGCAGAGGATCCGTCAAGGTCTTTGGTATCCCAGATATTGAACTCCCAGATACAATCATCCAAGCCACCTTCCAGTCGCCAGGTCGGCCACCAGGGTCCTTCTGGGTAATCCGGCTGCAAATAACGATGAAATATGCCAATAAAGTTTGTATTGGCTTCGTCGTGCAGGCAGAACAGAAGCGTTTTATTCAAAGAATTCCGGTTCCCCTCTGTCATTACAGGGATATCCGTGACTTCGACGATGGCATGTCCTTTACGGCATGGCTGGGGTGGGGGAGTTGGAACATCACAGTTAAATTTCACGAGACGCTGGATATGATCCGTTTCCTGCCACCCGGAGGCATTTGGTTTGTAAAGACGCGCATGGAGTGCTACATCTCCGACAAAAGTAAAGTCCCACAGGAACGTGAAAATATGCTGTGTTGTCAATCCTAATGCAGCAGGTTTCTGTAAAAATTCCTGATAATTCGTTCCGAACTGCCAATTCGGATAATAGAACTCATACCCACCAGCATTCAGAGATAATGTATACCGCTCGCTCTCATTCTGGGCATACATGCATACTCCCACAGATAAAATATCCTGACAGTCAACCACATCATTCGACGCTATGTTGGTATCAAAGGCGAGTCTCGGAAAGTATGTTCCGGGAGAAGGAGTGGGTGTGGGTGTATTCTGAGCATCACAACAGATGCTGCCCATTCCTGCAACGATAATCCAGCATATCATGTATTTAATGTAACTCATTATTGAAAATTCTCCCCTTAAAGTTGATTAAAAAAACGACAGGGAATAACACTACCGAAGACAGAATCATGTTGTCAATGAGTCGGAAGAAGTATAAGAACTACAGTAATACAGCAAAACTCGCGCCTATATTATTGTTGATAATTCGACTCACTCTATTATCGTGAACCAATGCTTCATACTGATCAGTGAAACCCCGGAAGTCATGCACGATAATGCCAATCAAATGACTCCTTCTAAATGATCACTGGCGATCAAAGGAGGGACACATGTATAATCGATCTCACATCATCGTTCGACTTTCTGCAGCCTTTTGTCTGGTAATCAAGGGCAAACCAGGCATGCTGGCCTGTCTTATTACATTTTTATGCTTTCTGGAGACCGGGACTGGGTTTTGCGCTGTTCTGCACGTTCCATCCGTATACCCGACGATCGGAGATGCTGTCAGTACCGCCCGATCGGGAGATACCGTTCTGGTCCAACCCGGCACCTATAGCGGGGAGTCCAACCGGAATATCAATTTCAATGGTCATGGCATTGCCTTGCTTTCTCAAAACGGTCCGGAGACATGTGTTATCGATTGTGAGGGGGACGGACCTGGGATTATTTTTTCGTCTGGGGAGTCGCCGGAGGCTCGACTTGAGGGATTTACCATTCGGAATGCAGATACCAGCGGTTACGAGGATCCAATGAACCGGGGTGGAGCCATTTTTTGCATCAATGCCTCCCCACAGATCCGAAACTGCACCATTCAGGATAATACCGCCCGTATGGGTGGCGGAATGTATATCGAGGGAGCCGCTTCCCGGCCACTCATTTCGGAATGCACCATCCACCGGAACATATCGGAACTGGGGGCCGGGCTGGTAATAGTCGGTAGTTCCCCGGAGTTCAATGGCTGCATCTTCACAGAAAATGAAGCGGTATCAACGGGTGGAGCTGTTCGTATACACGGCGCTGATGCGCAATTCACCGACTGCCGTTTTGATAATAACCATGCTTTACTGACGAAAGGCGGCGGAATTTCCTGCCAGGATTCTCACAGCGTTTTCAGATCGTGCACGTTTGCGGACAACGCGGCGGAGACATATGGCGGGGCGGTATATGAAATCAATTCTGACAACCAGTATCTGGATTGCCTGTTCACCGAAAACTTCGCAAAATCACGCAGCGGCGCACTGTATTCGGAAGACTCAATTTTAATGCTGTTCGGTTGCGCATTCCGCTTGAATCAGGTGACCAGCAGCAATGGTCTGGCGGGAGCGCTTTATTGTGATGGTGTCACATTGACCTGTTCCGATACCGTGTTTGACTCCAATATCGCCACCTATCGGGGCGGCGGCATGTATCTTCGCTACTCGACAGTCGCATTTTACAACTGTCTCGCCATCAACAATCAGGCAGATTCTTACGGCGGAGCGATCAATTGGTATTACTCGAACGGTGTGATGGATCACTGCACGGTGTGTAACAATCAGGCTTATTCGGGTTCCGGTGTCTATTTTATCGGCTATTCCGTCCGGCTGACCATCGAGCGAAGCATTTTATGGGGAAACAACGGCAATGCGATCTATGATGATTCGTATAATCGGGTCATGGTGAGCTACTCCGATATCCAGAACGGGTATACGGGCACCGGGAACATCAATGCCGATCCATTGTTCATGACGGGTCCGGCCGGGGATTATTATCTCAGTCAGCGGTCGTCGGGACAGGAAACAGACAGTCCCTGTCTGAATGCGGGGGGTGTCTATGCGGATTCCGTAACATTCCCGACGGAATGGGGGTGGGAATCAATGGCCTCGTTGACCACCCGGACGGATGAGGGACGCGATGCGGATTTGGTGGACATGGGATTTCACGCCTATCCGTCTCAGTATGTCACACCCACTCCAACACCCACACCCACTCCGACACCGACGCCGTCAGCAACAGAGACCCCCTCACCGACTCCCACATCCAAACCCAAATCCGAATTGGGAATTGAACTGGAGATGCCGGCGACGATGTTTTATCCGGGCGATGTTTTCTGGTTGAGGGCAACGACCTGGAATGATACGGGAATGCCACTTCCGGGTATTCAGATCTGGATCATCCTGGATATCGGCACGGATGATTTCTGGTTCTGGCCGGGATGGCGTCATTATCCGCCGGATATGGATTATCTGAAAGCGGATCTCTATTCCGGTGAAATGATTCTCGATATCATCGACACGATCATCTGGCCGGATGGAGTGGGTCAGGGGGATGGAATTGTGTTTTGGGGAGCCCTGCTGGACAGTCAGGGGCAGCATGTTATGGGTGAATTTGATTCGATGGGGTTTGCTTATAGTGAATGATTTCTATGCCAGACCGTCGGGAATCAGTCCGGTCAAATCCACGGAATCTTTTTTGATGGCATGAGCGAGGTTTTCCCGATAATTTCCGACCGCATGAATCAGTTGGTAGATGGGTTCCTCCAGAGGCGTCATATATTCGGCATAAAACCGGGGCTGGCCGATGTAATTGGCAATCAGCGGATGGAATCCGTCTTTTCGGATGGGTTCAGCGATCGCCACCAATTCGATGAGATACAGAATCAGGATCTCATCATTCATCTTCATCGTAATACCGAAATGGCCGTCTTTGATGACTTGTTCATTGAATCCCACCAGAGCTTCGATGCCTTCGCCCATATCCAGATGGACGATCGCGGCCAGATCGGGTTCATCAAATTCTGCATTGGATTGCCGCGTTTCATGGAAAGAAAAAATCAGCGTGGACGATTCCGGGGGGTCCTCCTCCTGAAACAGACTCGGCAGATGGATCAGCCGGACAAACCGGGAACGGCGGATCAAGGTATAAATACTTTCAAACTGGTCCGAATCATCCGCTCCCACAAATAATTCCACAACCCCAAACCGCAGTTTCTGGCTGGAGTCCGTGACCGCCTCTTCGATTACGCCAATGGAACATCGTTCCGGAAATATATGAACCGTTTTTTTACGGCTGTTTCCCATGCCATCCTCCCATTTATGGGATTTTGTTAACAGACAGAAACCTTACCCCAGGTTCTTTCTGTTTGAATATCGCAGATTGTTCAAATTTTCAAATATTATTATCGGATAACTGGTAAGAGATCATTCTGTGGAGCAGATATGGGTGATAACAAAAAACCCGGTTCCATATGACAGGAACCGGGATTGAGTGCCGAAGGTGGGAGTCGAACCCACACGTCCCGAAGGACACGGGATTTTGAGTCCCGCACGTCTGCCAATTCCATCACTCCGGCCTGAAGACTGCCTTTCTGCAAAGGCAGTGATCTTATAACACAGTGCGATGGAATCGGTCAACACCAAAGCGTGACAGCCGGATCGAATTTTCATCCGGCTGCCTCGAGGTTCAGGGGGAGATTTCGGATATCTGGACGGAGCCGTTTCCTCCGGCGCCGCCACTGGTATTATCCGTTCCCCACTGACCATTCCCGCCGGCACCACCATTGGCCTGAACCGAGCCGTTGTTGGTGAGCGTTCCCGCGTGGAGTATCACGATATTGCCGCCGCCCGTGCCGCCGCCCCCGGCATACGCGGAATCGGTGTACCATCCACCCTGCCTGCCATTGGACTGAATCCCGCCGGAGGCGTTGATGGTCAGGTTGCCGCCGACGACAAGGAAGATCAGACCACCGGTGCCGTCACTGCCTTTGGATTGGGGATCATTGCCTTTGGCCGTGCATTCGCCGCCGTTTCGTCCGGGGTTGCCAGCGCCGCCGCCGCATTTTTCACAATTGCCGTAGTTGTCTTCGCCGTATCCACCGGGACCGCCATAGGCGGCGCCATCGTCGGAACCGGAGCCGTAGTGTTGTGCGCCGCCGCCGGTGCCGCCACTGAAGCAGGTCCCTTGCGAGCCGGCGCCGGACGTTCCGTTCCGGACACCACCGGAACCGCCACCACCGGATAATCCCGTACTGCCGTTGCTGCCATTCTGACCGGGAGCATCGCCGCCGCTCGACGAGGCGGGTCCGCCGGCTGCTCCCATTCTCGCAATCGTGAAAATCGTCCCACTGCCATCGATTTCGCCTTGATTGGCCACCGCGGTCCGCACCAGTTGTCCACAGCCGTTAAAGGATGAGCCGTCCATGAGGAACGACTGGCTTCCGGTTTCGGTCAATGCCGCATACTGGATTCCGGAAGTCGATACCGGATTGCTGTCCGATGCGCCGCTGACCGTTGGATTGGCATAAGCGCCTCGAGCGGTCATCGAAATAACGCCATTGATGACTGCGTCGTGTTTCACGTAAATGAACAATCCGCGGGAGGGTTGATCAGTGGTCAGCCAGATTCCGGAATCGATGGTGAGCGTATCGAATTGAGCCAGAACCATATCTCCGTCATACGTTCCATTTTTGTTGGGAACGACGAATTCATAGACGCCGCTGCCGGGCAATCCGGTTCCATACGAACTGCCACCGGGGCTGGTGGATCTGAGAAAAGAAGACGCTGCAACGGAATGACCGGCCTGAATGACTCCGGTCGACGTGAACTGGACGTTCCCATAGGAGCCATTTCCGAAGTAATTCCGGGGTTGCACATAGACTGGAGACCAATCGGATCCGTCGCAGATCTGGATCGATCCGTCATGCCACCGGAGGGTGCCGGCGCGTTCAGGCGTACATGGACCAAGGTCGTCGGCGAGTTTGATACCGCCGTTGACATCCAGCATGGCTAGGGGGCTGGCCGACCCGATGCCGACGCTGCCGGAGACGTTTTCGTAGTAGACATTAGCGCCGGCTGAATCGCCATTGTCATTGTAAATGAACTGAGTGTTGGTGCCGGCGACGGGTCCGGTCGGACCCATGGGGCCGGTGGGTCCTGTAATACCCGGAATGCCTTGCGGGCCGGTTTCGCCACGGACACCTTGAATTCCTTGTGGGCCGGTGGGACCGGGAACGCCCTGGATACCTTGGGGACCGGTCAGTCCTCGCACACCTTGAGGACCGGTTTCGCCCTGGACACCTTGAATTCCTTGTGGGCCGGTGGGACCGGTCATACCCTGGATGCCTTGAATTCCCTGGAGACCGGTCGGTCCTCGCACACCTTGCGGACCGGTTTCGCCACGGACACCTTGAATTCCTTGTGGGCCGATGGGACCGGTCATGCCCTGGATGCCTTGAATTCCCTGGGGGCCGGTCGGTCCTCGCACACCTTGCGGGCCGGTTTCGCCCTGGACACCTTGAATTCCTTGTGAGCCGGTGGGACCGGGAACTCCCTGGATGCCTTGAATACCCTGGGGGCCGGTCAGTCCTCGCACACCTTGCGGGCCGGTTTCGCCCTGGACACCTTGAACCCCTTGTGGGCCGGTGGGACCGGGAACTCCCTGGGGACCCGCTTCGCCCTGGACTCCCTGAATACCCGGTTCACCCTGAGGACCGGTGGGGCCGATCAATCCAGTAGGGTCGCCCACCCATTGTCCCTGCTCATTCACGATCAGACCATACCCGTCAATACGAATGCTCCGGGGATGGATATCCTGGCCGGACACATCCTGGGCATTCAATGCGGTTCCGACGCTGGTCAGGGGTTGCCGTGGGAGCATGGTCTCTCCATCGACAGCAATTTCCAGCCAGTAATTTGTGGTAAAATCCAACGTGATCGGTGTCACGGCTCCCAGGACGACCTGAAAAATACCATCCTGAACCGGGATGCCGTTCTGTATTTCCGACCAGTTGGCGACACCACCGGTATCGGTATCGTAGATGTGAAAAACAAAATCATAGGTTCCGCTCAGTGGATTGCCGTCTGGATCCATAAGATGGCCCTGATAACTGATCTGCTGCGGGACGGCGGCCAAGGCGGCTCCCATGAACAGAACGCTTGTCAGGAAGTAAAAAAATACCCGTATCGGTTTCATAAACGCTGATTCCTCCCCCATTTTCAAGTGTGATGGATATAACGAGTTACTGTGACTCGTATTGGATTATAGTCAGAGAATGGAATATCCGTCAATTTGTGGAAGCAGGGTCATTTCCTGGAGGGATCTGATCTCGGATGATCATTCAAACACCGTATTTGGGTCTGATGCTGGAGGGAATGAAAATAGCGCATCTTCGATCTGAATGGACCGGCTCATCAGAATCTAGGAGAACTCCTGGACAGAGTCCGATACCGAAAGGAACGGTTTTTGATTGAACGGAACGGTAAACCGATGGCAATGATAATCGGTATCGAGGACTATGTTGATATGGAAGATCTGATTGATACGCTCCATGAAGAAACCGATCCCGCATATCAGAGGGAGCTTAAAGCAGCTCGGGAAGAATATGAATCGGGCGAGGTCGGAACCGAACGCGATCTTTGGGATTCCTTAGACCGAAATTCTATATTTGGTGAAACACCGAAAAAAGATTTACAGAGACTGAGTGTTGGCTGTGTGTCAGCACTGACCTCAAAATTACCCCTTATGATTTCCATTCATAGCTGATGTTGGAGACACTGGTTACACTGTTTCCCAGATGGTGGTATCACGACTGAATGATCAGTCATGCGGAGGAACCACTGCACTGGAGTCCACGCATTGCATAAGACCCATGGCAGCGTAGAAAATGGATTGGGCATCGCCGGCGGTAACCCCACCATCTCCATTGCAATCAGCGGAACATTCTTCCGAAACCGATGGCTGATGGAATCCGATGGCAATATAAAAGGCCAATTGCGCATCCCCGGCGGTCAGCGATCCATCCTGGTTCGAATCGCCATTGTGGATACACACGGCTGAGACGTGCCAGAATCCTGCAATCAGGGAGTAATCTTCAGATTGGGAGATGCCGATGGTTGCGGGTTGAGCCAGTGAGAAATTCCCATGGTAATCTTCGCTGGATGACGGAGTTCCACCACTGGATATCACGGTGCCGGATGACGCATAAATATCCCGCATGACAGGGGATTCGGACGCGGTGATCTGTGCGAAAACCATGCAGAAACAGATCACAGCGGCTGCTACGACGATCTTGATAAGATTCATAACGGTATTCCTTTATTATAGTTTCTTTAACGGTGTCCCGTGACATGAACAGAAGGGTCCCGGAGTGCTTGTCGGAGCAGTTGGTGTTGGAGAAGGTGTTCGGGTGCGCGTGGGTGTGGCGGTTGATTCCGGGGAGGTCGGCGTCCGGGTGGGGGTTCGCGTGGGGGTGTGCGTATTGGTCGGCGTCCGAGTGGGGGTTGATGTTGACGAGGGGGTTGGCGTGGATGTCCGGGTCGGTGTTGATGTTGGTAGCAGAATGAGGGTTTGGACATGTTTCCCTCACCCCGCCGGCCATGGTGATGGATCGGTCCGTGTTGGATCAGCCGACGATCCTCTCCCGGGGGGAGAGGGTAAAGAAGGAATCTGCAATCACGTGTTTCGTCTGATAACCAAATGCATGGGGAGCACCCGAAAAGATTCTGTCAACACCCTCTCAGAATTTGTCCGTTTAAATTCCCTGGAAGTTACGATAGAATCAATTCATGGAGAGGAGAACATGGCTATCATGAACATTCATCATTCCGAAACCTGGGATCAGGATGCGCTCCATCATGACCCCCCACGGATCCTCGTTGCCGATATCGATCTGATCGGTCTGCGAACATCTTCGGCCATTTTACGGGAAGCCGGCTATCATGTGGTGACCACTCCGGACAGCGACCGCGTCCTGCAGATCACCGAAAAGACAAAACCCAATCTGATTCTTCTGTCGATGGAACTGAAGGGGCAGGATGGCATCCAGACCTGCCGGCTCCTGCGGGAAAAACTCGGCCGGACAATCCCCATCCTGTTCTACTCCAGCGACGCCACCGAGACCTCCATCATCCAGGCATTCGAGGCGGGAGCCAATGATTATCTCCCCAAACCCTGTCCACCCGGACTGCTGCGCGCCAAAGTGAAAGTGCTATTGGGAAAAATCCGGACCATCCCGCTCGAACCGAATAGCCCATCGAACATCCCCTCTGTTGAAACATCCATCATCCCCGGATATTCGATTCTGGAGACACTGGGAACCGGCTCCACTGGCACCGTACACCGCGCCATCCATAACGCCACGGGTGAAATCGTTGCAATCAAAGTGCTCAATCCCAATGCCATCGTCAACTCGCGGGAGATCCAGCGGTTTTTTCGCGGAAGCATGATCGGACTGGAGTTGCAGCATCCCAATCTCGTGCAGATTCTGGAGGTCAAGCGCTTCAAAGAAGGTCTGTACGAAATCATGGAGTTTGTTCCCGGTCAGACACTCCATATCTTCATCAAAAGCGGCTATCGTCTGAAGGAACACGAAGCGATGATCATTCTGGAGGATATCGGCAAAGCGCTGGATCATCTCCATAAACATGATGTTCTCCATCGGGATGTCAAACCGAGCAATATTTTTGTGATGGCCGACTGGCACAGCAAGCTCGGAGATATGGGGATCTCCAAGAAACTGATCGATCGGTCCGCCACAACGATCGGTCATGTCGTGGGAACGCCCGGATATATTTCTCCGGAGCAGGCGATGGATATCCAGCCGGTGGATATCCGCTCCGATCTGTATTCGCTTGGCTTGACCTTGTTTCATGCCGTCGCTGGCATCAATCCGTATGAACGATCCACGGCATACACCACCATGCTAGCTCGAGTGGAAGATCCGGAAGCGGAACTCGATCCCGGTTCCATACCCGGGCTCTCATCGGATTTCTGCGCCATCATCAACAAACTGATCCGCCGCCGGGTTCTCGACCGGTATGATAATCCCAATGCCCTGTTGACTGCTCTGCATCACTATAAAGAATCCCATCGGTAATCTGCTATTCGGACGGTACAATATCCACTACCAGAATTTCAGGCTCGCATAAAATCCGAACCGGCATCCATATCGTGCCCAGACCGGATGTGACAAACAGATGCGAATCGCCGACTTTGAAATGTCCATGATCCAGCAGTCGGCCGTAATTGGATGGAGATACCAGTGAACCCACTATCGGCAATCTCCATTGTCCGCCATGGAGATGTCCGGCAAACACCAGACACGTTCGGGTGGTCTCCACTGCCAGTGAAGAGACCCTCCCGGAACGGTGGTCCAGGCAAGCGGTTGAACAACTCCGGGGAATCATATCTCCCAACCCATCATTCGCAGCGATGGAATATGACCGTGACTCGAATCGGCCACCCGCAGACGGATTCTCCGTTGCAGTGCAAGAACGAGAGGAGAATTCCCGGAAACCGGCAGAGCTGTTGGTGCGGTTTTTCTTCCCGCTCCCGGAGAGATATTCCGATAATGAAGTCCAATGCCGATGTTCAACGGATTTATAACCGGCTCCATCGACAAACTGAAAAAAATTATCCGGTGTATGGGTAAGAACGATCTGGATCGGGCAATCATCCACCGGAACGGCATCCGCTGGAAACATCGGCCCCCATGGAAATTCGGTTCCGCAGATCGGAATGGATATATCCTCGGCAATCCCAACCATCCGGGACTCTCCGCTGATCACCGTGATTCCAGCCTGCTGAAGGAGTTGGCGAATCTGGGTCTCTCCGGCCCAGTAGTCATGATTCCCCAGAACCGCATAACAACCGATCGCTGGTTTCAGCTCCCGAAACAGATGCAATGCATCCATCAGACGATCCGCCCGATCGACAAAGTCCCCGGTCAGAAACAGCAGATCCGGATGCAGCCGATTGACCGCTTCAAACGCTTTTTCATAGTATGACAACGGTAATGCGTGGTCGATATGAAGATCGCTGATATGAACGATCCGGGTGCGCTCCCGAGGCCAATCCGGCAATGGAATGCGATAATTGCGAATTTTTAGGTGATCTGTCGTGATGAATCGAAACCCGTCAGCATTCGAGATCGCATCCCATTCTGCTTCCGGATGAACGCGATGATTCCGTTGCCAGGATCGGCGCCGGAATTCTCCGATAAAAACGATCAGGAGCAGCCCCAGACTGAGAATGAGATGCCGGGAAAGCCCATGCCACCATCCCACAACGCCCGGACCAACCGTTAACAGGACCAATGTGACATAGGTGGTCATCGTTTTGAGCGGTCCCTGTGTCATGCGCAGGATGAACCGGTTGAACACAAAGAAAAATGTCAGTCCGCCTGCGAGCATATCCAGTATCATGGCTAAGATATGGTCCGCCATCATCCGTTACCTTGCCGATATCTGCGGAACTCCTTTGCCATAATGAATATTCCGGTAAACAGTAAACCGAGCTGAATCCAGACGAATGTCAGAATGAAACGCATCGGGATCCGGTCCCGCCACAGATGAAGCCACCAGAAATCCAATTGTCCATGATAATTGATCTGAACGAGCGATCGATGGGAACGTGCGACATCTTCCGACAAAGGCTCTATTGTGGGCAATGCACGAATGTAGTCCCGAAGCAGGGCGAGATGGCCGGGAAATGGATTGAAATCAAACCGGTAATGGCGATTTTCCCCATCGGTGGACCCGAAGTAATCGCGAACATGATCCGCGATATAGGCTGAAAAATTGACGGTGATTCCGGTCATTTGCACACCAATCCCGATGATCGTCAGCAGAACAAGAAAACCAACCGTCCATTTCCCTCCGCGAAGCAATGGTGCGAGTGCGAGCAGCAGAATAGGGATGCCCGGCATGGCCAGGCGAGGCCCCCAGGTTACTCCGCCTTCCACCTCCGCCCAACGGCACAGCACCACGATAAACATCACGGGAGTCAACCAGATCAGGTGAAACTCCGGCTGAAGAGCGATTCGCCTCCTCCAGAGAAACAATCCGGCGATGGCGGCAATGACCAGAGGGGTAAAAATGAAGATGCTCTTGCCGGGTGCCAGCAGAAGAACGCTGAGTCCAATGGTCGGCTCCAAAGTGAAGTTCCGGGGTTTGCCATTGGGCAGCAGATCGTATCCTGTCTCCAGGATGGAACCGAAACGGACGACATTGTATGTCAGCAGCAATCCAACTCCCAAGACCAACATCAGGCCAAAAATCATAAAGGGTTTTGCGGTGACGGATTTCAGTCCCTGTTTCACTGATTCGTTTTCGATCAATGCCAGATACAAAAACAGAACGGGCAATGCAACACCGGACAGGGGTCGGACGAGGAGTACGCCGCTGATCCACAAACCGGATCGGATCAGATGCCTGACTTTGGTTGATCGATGGTATTGATGGAGTTCCCAGGCCGAGGCGAGTGTTCCCAGAGTCGCGAGCGGTTCGGAAAAAAATGTTCGGGAGTATACCCAGAATGGAGAGGAAAACCCGATTGCCACTCCAGCCCAGATCGCCCGGTGGAGTGGCGCTTTCAAGTCCAGAAAAAATCGAGCCATCAGAGTGATCAATGCAGCGGTCACCATGGCATTGAACCAGGTCGCAGTCATCGCAGGAATGTAATAAGCCTGCGCCCAAGGGATGAGCATCCTCCCAAACGCGATAAATGGGACAGCCAGCAAAGGCTGCATGAAACCAAACGGCGTGTAGTACTTCCCATCCGCTCCGGTCCGGCCACCCAGTGTGTTGGCATTGATTTCCACATCAAACCATCCGCGATCCAGCATGGAACACGACATAAAATACATAGCGCCACCATCTTTGACATAAATATGCCCGCCGGATGTCACCAGATAAGCTCCAAACATCGTCAGAAACATTCCGAGCCACATCATCCGGGAAACGGATGGAGAATGTGAATCAAAAACAGGAGATGTCAACCTAAACCTCCCTGGAGGATATCTTACGAACCAGGTGTGCCTTTGGATGCACGGGATGTTTTTTTAATGAAAAAAAGCACGCTCCATTGAGATGTATATCGTCTGCCGGAACAGAGAGTCAAGATTCGAACGTCCGAAGAGAGATCCGGCAGCCATTAAAAAAACGAGACAGCAGGCTAATCGAGTTGGAAATTGGCTGGTATTGCTTTGAGGATGGCTGGATTATCGATTATCATTTGCGAATCTGAATCGAGGACTCCAAAATGATTTGACTATTCTCTTGAGAGATTCTGATAAAATGGTGTATAAATTCCATGAATCAACGACCTGGAGAGGATAGGTGAAGGTTGGATAATTTAACGGAAACTGCAAAAGAGATTATCACAGAAGCGAGAGAATTGACATCGCTTCTGAATCATTCGTATATCACAAACGAACATATTCTTCAGATCATGATACATCGGGAAAGTTGCCTGGCATGGCCATTGATGATGGCAAACCGTCCCATACTGGGCTTGATGAAACAAGAACTCCAGGCGAAATTAATCCCGAATGAAAGCGAACTGGACCTCGAAGGATTCGATGACCATGCTAAAAAAGCGATTGAACGTGCCTTTATTTATGCTGATTCATTCCAGTTCAAACAGATCAGCAGCGCATTGATTTTATTGGGAATAATGGATTCTGGATCCCAGATTTCACAATATCTGTTAAAAAATTGGAGCATGGATCTGGAAATTCTGCAGGAAGAGGTCAAGGAATATGGGGATATCGATACGCCCAATGAAGTTGTGGAACTTCGGCCCAGTATCGACCTCAGACTGCTTCGATTGTCCGATCATTTTACTCCTGACCTCACCAAAATCATTAAACACTCCATGGAACTCAGCCGTACATTTAAAAATAACCGGATCGGATTTTCACATCTTCTGCTATCCTTGACATTTCTCACGTTGCGAAACGTCATCGATGTGACTCCCATCGACAAGTCATTATTTGATTTAAATATTGTCAAGACATTGGTTGCCGCTGATCTGACAGGCAAAGAACCATTCATGAATGATTTGTTTGTGTTCTCGCCCGACGTCCAAAAGCTTTTCAGTATTGCCATCCAGGAAGCATACCTTTTTGGTCACGATGAAATGGGGCTGACACACCTTTGTATTGCCATGGCTCAGTTATATCCTGAGCAGGTCGCGAAAGGTCTGTCCCTGGACTATCTGGACCTTCGCAGGCATCTGTTCGAATATTATGACCACCAGAAGTCAATCCAGTCCGCCATGAGCAATAACGAGGGCAGTTCCAATCCAGCTCCCCCTTCGTTTTTTTCAAACACAATAAATTCAAGGGAAAAATAATCACATTTTCCCAATATTCACCTATTGAAATGCGTGTAATTCCATTTCGCAGCCATGCAAATCAGGTGACGTTCGCCAGCCAACGCATTTCCTGGTTTCCGATCGATTGGTTCCGCATCGAAATGAATCGAATGGAATGCAGTGGTGTTCCCAATTGAAAACTCAGAATTGAAAAAAGCCATCTCCCGATCTATCAAATAGCTGATGTTCATCATTCGCACAAGTTCCGGTCTCAACGTCAGGCTGGTTTTGAAGCGGCACAAAAGTTCGCGTTACCGGATGATCGAGTACTGATTCTCATTCTTTCTCCCGTGAACAAATTAAGAGTCTTTAAACACAAGGAGATGATCGATAGGCTCAAATTAGAATCCAAAATTGAAAGATGACGGAAGAGGAAATCATGCGGGTCTGCCCCGATGATTGCATCCACCTGCAACGCATTCATTTTGATATACAATCATCCATCCATGAGGATATTCATCATCTGTTTCATCAAAATTTCAATGCACTTTATGCTAAATTTTGTGGTATAGAATTTTCTTGATACTATAAATTGATTGAAGTCAATTTATTCCATCAAATAAATATTCTGGGAGAATGCTATGAATATTCCATCTAACAATGCTGACCTCAATAAGAGAACTCCAATTACCAGCTCGTCTGATCACCTGTTCCCGTGGGGTGAAGGTGCGCCATCCACGCCGGATGACTTCATGATCCCCTTGACAGAAAATGCCAAAGTTGTTTTGAAGAAGCGTTACCTGTTGCGGGATGAGAATGGAACCATTCTGGAAACTCCCGTGGAAATGTTTCGCAGGGTGGCTCACAATATTGCTGCAGCGGAGGAAACATTTTGCGGGCGGGACGCCGTTCCCTATTGGGAAACAGAATTTTTCCGGATAATGGTTAATCTGGAGTTCCTGCCCAATTCACCCACGTTGATGAATGCGGGCCGGGAGTTGCAGCAACTATCCGCCTGTTTCGTGCTCCCGGTCAAAGATTCCATCCAATCCATTTTTGATACTGTCCGGGATACAGCTTTGATTCATAAATCGGGTGGAGGGACCGGATTCAGTTTTTCCAGAATACGTCCCAAAGATGATCGGGTAAAAACCACGAATGGCGTCGCCAGTGGACCGGTGTCATTCATGTCTGTTTTTGATGCCGCCACGGAAGCCATCAAGCAGGGAGGCACACGGCGTGGAGCGAACATGGCGATTCTGCGGGTTGATCATCCGGACATCCTTGAGTTCATTTCCGGAAAAAATGATACAGACCGATTGAAAAACTTCAATATTTCCGTAGCGATCACTGATTCATTCATGGAGGCGGTTCAGCATAACACATCCTATTCATTGATCAATCCCAGAACGACTAACGTTCAAGGGACACTGGAAGCACGAAAGGTTTTCGAAAAAATCGTCCATCAGGCATGGAAAAACGGAGAACCTGGGATTGTATTTCTGGATCGCATCAATAAAGATAATCCAACGCCTCACGTCGGTGCAATTGAATCCACGAATCCCTGTGGAGAACAACCCCTTTTGCCTTATGAATCGTGTAATCTGGGATCGATCAATCTGTCCAAATTTGTCACGATACAAAATAACCGAAGTGTGATTGACTTTCGAAAACTTGGGAAAATTGTAGAAACGGCTGTCCGCTTCCTGGATGATGTGATCGATGTGAATCAATATCCATTGGAGGAGATCCGGAACCAGACATTGGGTAATCGTAAAATCGGACTGGGTGTCATGGGATTTGCAGACATGCTCATCCAACTGGGTATCCCGTATCATTCGGAAGAAGCCATTGCGACAGCGTCGGAAGTGATGAAGTTCATTCATGAGACGGCACTTCAGGCATCCCGTCAACTGGCTCGGCAACGTGGCGCTTTCCCGAATTATCAAAACTCAAAATGGGATCGCCCGGACGAATTACCCATACGTAATGCCACAGTCACAACCATTGCACCCACCGGAACACTCTCCATCATCGCCGGCTGCTCCAGTGGCGTGGAGCCTTTGTATTCGATTGTATATAAACGGCGGATATTGGATGGTCAGGAATTGATGGAAGTACATCCGCTCTTTCAACGCATTGCCAAGGAAGAGGGATTCTACTCGAAGCAAATCCTCGAAGAAATATCGACCACGGGAACGCTTCAATCACTTCCGGAAATACCGGAACCGATAAAGAATCTATTTGTCACAGCTCATGATGTCTCTCCCGATTGGCACGTCCGGATGCAGGCAGCATTTCAGGAACACACCGACAATGCGGTCTCCAAAACGATCAACTTTTCGAAACACGCGACAGAAGACGATGTACGGACAGCCTACGAACTGGCTTATCAGCTTGGATGTAAAGGGATTACGGTCTATCGGGATGGCAGCCGGATGCACCAGGTGTTATCCACCGGTTCAACGGAACAGGCGACCGTAGAGGCACCGAAACAAAAAACGATAACGCCACGGCCACGACCGGTCTGGGTGAATGGCCGCACGATGAAAATCGAAACGGGATGTGGCAGTTTGTATGTCACAATCAATAAAGATGAAAATGGACGCCCATTCGAGGTTTTTGCACAAATCGGCAAAGCTGGAGGATGCGTGGCATCTCAGACGCAATCCACCGCCCGTTTATGCTCTCTTGGGCTTCGCTCCGGCATTGATCCCAAAAATATCATTCGCCAGTTGATCGGAATCACATGCCATAAAGCGCATGGTCTGGGTCCCAACAAGATCCTCTCGTGTTCCGACGCGATCGCCAAAGCGCTTCAGGCCTATGTCCGTGAATCCAAAACGGATATGGAAATCTCTTATGAGAATGGACGGGGAGCCTGCCCGGATTGTGGAGGTCTCATCGAATACCTCAATGGTTGCGAAACATGCCGAAGTTGTGGATACTCAGAATGTGGGTAATGTGAATTTCCACTCGGTTGTGACTTCCAATTACCGGTAAAGATCACGGAATCAATCCTCTGTTGATGAGGATACTATGAAGGTTAAAAGCCAAGTCTTTTTCAAGGTTTTCAACGGATGTTTCATCCAGATGATATTGGTGATTACATTAACGTCGTGTTCTGCGGGTGCGGCTAAAGATTTCCTGGTGCATCCCGGAACGAATCCCTGTATATCAGAAAAGCAGGGGACAGATTTCCCCAGATTATCACCGGATGAATTCTTGACGGAATTTGAACTCACAGTAGCGGAACGGGAATCGCGATCGTACGTGCCGTTTAATGATCAGGAAACCGCCCGCTTGTTCTTTTCATTATCGGTATTCCTGCTGAAGGGAAATGTGCTGCATGCCGTGGACTCGCTTCTGGCCTTAAATCAGATGGGTGTTTTTTACCGCCTCGTACAAATTGAAACACCGTCGGGGATGCTGTGGGGAGTCATAGAGGATTCGTTTCCAGGTGACCCGGAATATAAAGGCTGGGGAACCTTGATCATCCGGGAATCCTCTGAAGGTCATGTCATTTATCAGGCTCCTCATATCATATATGAACGATACACAGAAAATATAGCGCTTCAGGCCATGATCGAGAATCCCAATGCTGTCATGACCATGTTTGCTGGAGCACATCGCTATGCGAATAAAGATTATGATGGAGATGGCTATGCAGACTCCGATATCGCTCACGACATCCACAGTCTGATGAGCTACCTTATGGTTCGGTTAGCCAGTCACGGATTCCACAACCATACACCTTACTGGTTTGTCCAATTCCATGGTGCCATGGACCGGGAGTCGGAACCCAGTATCGTAGCCACGAATGGTACTCGCCATCCTCACTTTACAGCCGAAAGCCCTTTGGTGCGTGTCGATGATATGGTTGATAAGCCCAATATCATCACCATGGGTGTCTGTGGATGGCGGGAGGGCGATTCTGATATGGATGACGGGGATTATTATTTGACGGCGACAACAAACATCCAGGGTCAGTTGCTGGAACGGATGAATCTTCGAAACAGCTTCATGCACTTTGAAATCGAACGACATGCCAGAAACGAATATGTCATGCCCAGTGAAGGATTTTACGGTATCCCTCTGTTATTGGATGCCATTCGAATCGTTCTGGCAGATACATACGCCCCGGTCTCACTCCCAAATCATAACGTTAAATGGGTAAACGAGGATCACTGAATATCGGAACCATCGGAATTGGCAGCCGTTCAAACTTCTTTTATAATGATTGAGTAGAACTACTTACTGGTTTCTAATATCGATACAATATCTTTCCAGGGAGGAATCATGAAAAAACATTCTTATTTAATAATCATTCTGATGATATCATTGCCATGTTTATCTGCAGAAATTCCGCATCAGATCAATTATCAGGGTCACATAATGGACAACGACGGGAATCCATTGACAGGCAGTTATGACTTTGGATTCAGTCTGTTCACATCAGAAACCGGAGGGACTGCCATATGGTCGGAATTACAGTCTGTTGAAATCACGGATGGCGTATTCCATGTCTCCCTTGGAACCAACACCGCGGTGGATCTTGACTTTTCAGAACGATACTGGCTTGAGATCACGATTGATGGTGAATTGTTGAGCCCGAGACAATCACTGGCTAGCATCGGGCAGGCCTATCAGTCCCAGGATGTTATGGGTCAGGACATTCATCCACGAAGTGTCAGTATTACCTCATACGGCCCGGTGATCGATGAAACAGGGCAATGGATTGGTAATCCAACCGGTCTCCAAGGTCCCACGGGGCCAACCGGTCCTCAAGGCGTTCAGGGTATTCAGGGTCCCACGGGGCCGACCGGACCCCAGGGCGTTCAGGGTATTCAAGGTCCCACGGGGCCAACCGGTCCTCAGGGCGTTCAGGGTATTCAGGGTCTCACGGGGCCAACCGGTCCTCAGGGCGTTCAGGGTATTCA
>CAZELM010000027.1:0-27819 GCA_964512995.1 uncultured bacterium | reverse complement strand
TCTCACGGGGCCGACCGGTCCTCAAGGCGTTCAGGGTATTCAAGGTCTCACGGGGCCGACCGGTCCTCAAGGCGTTCAGGGTATTCAAGGTCTCACGGGGGCAACCGGTCCTCAAGGCGTTCAGGGTATTCAAGGTCTCACGGGGGCAACCGGTCCTCAAGGCGTTCAGGGTATTCAAGGTCCCACGGGGCCGATTGCGGGAATTGATAAACAATTAATTTACAACAACGCAGGAAATCCAGAAGGCGCTGATATTTATTATGACAACACTTCCGGATTTGTCGGTATTGGTAAAACTCAGCCCTATGCGAGATTGGATGTGGCGGGCAGCATTATTATCGGTCCGGACGACACGGACTGTATTCCGGAGAAAGCAGGCGCACTCAGATGGCACAACGGTATCATTGAGGTCTGTGATGGCGTTCAATGGACATCCATTTACAATCCGCCTCATGATGGAGCATCTCCGGAACGAGCTGGTACGAACTGCAAACAACTTCTGGACGACGGATTTTCAACGGGTAATGGCCTCTATTGGATTGACCCGGACGGTACGGGTTCAATCACTCCGTTCCAGGTGTATTGTGATATGACCACGGATGGTGGAGGCTGGACATTGACTGGAACAGTGCGCAACGGCATCGGAATTCCGGAAACCAATGGCGTTGTATCCTACACGACGATGACTGCCGGCAATGGAGCCAGTATGTCACAATGGTGGTTCACCAATTACAATCCCCAATCCCTCCTGTTCCTCAATCAGCACGCCAGTGGTGATACTGCCAATTACGGGTATGGTGATCTCCTGAAAGTTGTCAGAACAGGATCGACATGGACATGGACTGTTGGCAACTATGCCACACAAACAGGTCAACGAGGATACATTTCCCACAACAATGGAGCGTCCTGGTCGGAATACTCAGATGTTCGGTATGCCGCCCATGGTGGATGGGGAGAAAGCACATTTTCGTTTACAACCAATGGGTTGGCCAATGGATATAGCGGCAATTCCGAATATCGGTTTTTGCTGGGTCCTACGAATACGATCGGAGGTGGCACGGATCTGGTCTGGCATAACTTCATCGGAAATCCACAAAGTGCATCGCTCAATTCCTGGCCATCCGGAGGTGGTGGTGGCGGGAATATTTACATGCGATAAATATCCTGCGGAGAAATGCTGTGCTGGTTCCGGTACCGGTCCCAGCACAGCGTTCAAGAGGGTACTGACTCTTTTCATCAGCCCTGTGGACATTGCCATCATTCTCTTCACTGTTTTAATCTGCTTTACGAGGGAAAAGCTCACCGACAAATTGTTCCCAATCCGTCCGGTTTATCAATACCGGTTGGACAGGCAATCCAGTCATCCGACGAACACGCTGCAGTGCTTCTTCATTCATTGGATCGACCATACCCAGGACGAGAGCATCATTTTGAATGCGGATGGGCAACACACGGTCGGATCGCACCACATGCTCCGGGATTAGCATTGCCATATCACTCGATAACACTCCATTTTTTTTTAAATCATAATATGGAATATGCCATACCCGTTCCATTGCCCTGACAAATTCCGGCAATACCAGACTCCCCCGATCAATCAAAACCGAAATCAAAGAATTACCGGTTCTTTCTTGCTCATGCCGGGCATCATCAACTTGCGGTTGTGTCAAAAATCCTGTATTCATAAGGAAATCTATGACAATATCTACCTTTGCCTGAGTTACTCCCTGACCCAGCCTTTTTTTTATCAGGTCAGCGATCGTAGCATGACTGATCATTTTTTTATTGAGCAGTACACGCCATAGAGGCAATCCGATCCCTTTGTGTTCAATGATGATTTTTTCTAGTTGCTCATTATTTATCAGTCCATGTTGGACGAGCATTTTTCCGAAATCATGTTCACCGAACTCCTCCATTCCCATCGCATTGGATAATTCCTGGTCTGATATAATTCCGGACTCCAACAATATCCGATCCATCTCTTCCTGCTCTTTCCGTCTGAAAAAAGGAATGGAAAGTTCAAAATTCAGGAGTTCTTTCAAGCTTTCAATACTGACCTCTTTTTTGAGCAGTTCCAAAAGGTGAAGTTCCGTTCCTGTTTGTTCTTGAAGCAGACGATCGAGTTGATCCGGTGAAATCAACCCAACATCCCGCAGAAGCTCTCCCAGACGAATATCCAATGATTTTTCATGATCCTCTCTATCACTCATATTGCTACCCGTTTCCGATGAAGCTCATGTTAAGATTAAAATGTGTGATATTGGCATAGAAAGATATCCCGAAGTACAGAAATAATGGAAAAACTGAATTGGATTCTGTGCGCCAACGAACAGTCGTCGAAAAAATCATCCAGTGAATTCCGGCGTTGAAACTGGACCCGATGAGAAGCCTGATGATCACCTTCTAAGAATTAAAGTAAATGATGCCTGTCGAATCGTCAACGAACTCAGGATAGAAAATCTGCAAATTTTTGATCTGTCATGTTTCTTTTCAGATGGGAAAGATATAATATTGAATAAGGTATAACGAAATCGGAGTGGGAGGAAGATTTGATCGGGTTAAGCTTTCAATGAACGGGATATCATGGCAGCGTCTCTGCCCAATGGGATCGATCTTCAAAACTGTTTTATCATGGAGGTTAACTTATGGGATTTATCAAACAAATTACAGTCAGGAAAGAACATGCTGAAACAGAGGACATTCTATTACGAAGCTTCGAACCGGAAGACATCAATCATCTGATCAATTTTTTTTCGAAGATCCCCATTGAAGATCTTCTTCTCTTTGAAGATGACATTTATGATCCGGAAGTTGTCAAAACCCGTTTCCAGAAGACTCAACATAATACGATCCTGACGGTTCTGGCTATTGTTCAGGAACAGATTGTCGGGATTGGCTATATCATCCGGCGTTTAAAAACCCGATCATCCCATATCGGAGAAATTCGGATTTACATTTCTCAGGGCTATCGACATCTGGGGATTGGACATGTCCTTCTCAAAGAGCTGTATTATCTGGCGCTCAGTGAAAATCTTGAAAAGCTGATCGGAAGTGTTCCGATGAATTCGAAAGCCTACTTTGAAAAGATCGCTGAAAAGCTGGGATTTGCTCAAGAAGCCGTCCTCAAAGGCTATATCAAAGATAATAAAGGACGATTACAGGATCTGGTAATCTATTCCCGATCATTGGAAGATCTCTGGGAGAATATTTCTGATTGGCAATCGCCTTATGGCAGATCAATGGAATATTAAAATCTGGACTTATTAAAAGTCAGCATTCCCGGGCGTTCGCGGGAATGGTATGACATCCCGGATGTTTGAAATTCCGGTCAGATACAGCAGAAGTCTGGCGAATCCTAATCCAAAACCGGAATGTGGTGCGGTACCAAACCTCCGAGTATCCAGATACCACCAGTAATTCGCTTCTTCCAGTTTTTTCAGACGGATCAGATCCCGAATAACATCCAATCGTTCTTCCCGTTGGCTTCCACCAATGATCTCCCCAATCTGTGGAACGAGCAGGTCCATAGCAGCGACAGTGCGGTTGTCATCATTCAGTCGCATGTAAAACGCTTTGATCTCTCGTGGATAATTAATCACAAATACCGGCTTCTTTATCAGTTCCTCCGTGAGGTATCGTTCATGTTCCGTCTGCAGGTCCATCCCCCATTTGACAGGATAATCAAATGATTTATCGGACTTTTCGAGCAGTTTGACTGCCTCGGTGTAATCCACAACTTCAAACGATTCATTCATCACTGTGTTCAACCGGTCCATCAGAGAACTATCGATAAACTGCTGGAAGAAAGCAATATCATCCGGACATCGCTCCACCACTTTTTTCGTTACCTGCTTGATAAAATCTTCAGCCAGTTTGCGATCATCTTCAAGGTCATAAAACGCCATCTCCGGTTCAATCATCCAGAATTCCGCAACATGGCGTGGGGTATTGGAGTTTTCAGCACGGAATGTCGGACCAAACGTATAGATATCGCTCAATGCCAGTGCAAATAGTTCACCTTCCAACTGTCCGCTGACCGTCAATCCAGCTCGTTTTTTAAAAAAATCCAGAGTGAAATCTGGTTCCTTCCCCTGGGATCCATCGATCAGAGGAATACTGGCGAGATTCATGGTCGTCACCGTGAACATTTCTCCGGCACCTTCGCAATCGGAACCGGTGATGATCGGAGTATGGATATAGAAAAATCCACGCTCCTGAAAAAATTCATGGATTGCGTATGCGGCGGCACTTCTGACTCGGAAAATAGCGCCAAATGTGTTCGTGCGGGGTCTCAGATGAGCGATCGTTCGAAGGAATTCAAAGCCATGCCGTTTTTTCTGAAGTGGATAGTCAGGATCACAATGACCAAGGATCGCTATCTGTTTCGCTTTCAGTTCGATGGTCTGTCCGCTTGCAGGTGAAATTTCCAAATCTCCAGACACCTGGATACATGAACCGAGAAACAATTTTTTTACATCTTCAAAGTTCGGAAGACTTTCTTCGGCAACGACCTGGAGATTATGAATAATGGAGCCATCATTCAATTCCATAAAAATGATGCCCTTCCCGGCTCTTTTCTGGCGTATCCATCCATTTACCCAGACATTCTTCCGTGGACTTTCCGATGCTAATAGTGATTTAATTTTTTCACCCCGAATCATCTGATCCTCCTTCCGGTAATTGTTTTGATCTACCGGCTTATAAAACTCACAATTGTCCCATATTGGATCGTTCTGTCAAGTGTATTTTGGAAAATCTATTTTCTTAATAGCGCATAGACCAATTTTTTTGAAACTATGATATGGTTGCTGGTATGAAACGTGTTATCAAACAAGCCATCCGGATTATCAAAACAAGAAATCATAGTTGTATTTTTATGCTGTTTTTTCTTTTGTTCTGCCTGGAAAGCCGGCTCAGCCTGGATGGATATGAATTGGAGTTTTTTCTCTCTGCAATGAATATCTATCATGGGAATGGTCCGGCATTAGCTCCCGGATTCAAAGGGTGTCCGGGTATTCCAGATACAACCGGTACCCCTGTTTTTCCCAGACAAAATTTTCTCCAATCCTATCTTTCCGTTCCATTGTATGCCATTGGTGCCTATTTTTGGGGAGAACAACCAACAATACCGGGACGGGAAGGGACTTATTGGGATCTTCCATGGGGTCCCCTGATCATCGTTTCGATGTTAAATCCATTGCTATCAGCCGGAATCGTTATTTTTGTTTTCTTGCTGCTTAAATATTTTGAGCCAGCAAGAACCTCTCATATTCGCTCAGCGGTACTGTTCGGGTTAACAACCATGATCTGGCCTTACGCTGGTCTCGGACTGGAAGTCGTTCAAACATTTTTCCTCACAGCGACGGTCTGGAGCATTCTCACTTTTCAGGCCACCAACCGGATTTCCTATATTTTTCTATCCACCATTTATATGATGGTGCTGATAAATTGCAAAAAAAGCAGCATTATTTTTTTGATACCTTTATCCGTATATTTAACCATTCTGATCATCCGCCGCTTTCGTTTGAGGACATCACACGCGATCATCATCTTTTCAGTTTTCGCCATCATCGCCGCTTTGTTCATGACCATCACACTCTCAATAAAACTATCTCATGATCCCCATTATTGGGCGCATATCATTTCCAGAGTTCGTGATACGGGCTTTCCCTCCATCGACATTGTATTTGGATTGACGATCTCTCCGAGTGAAGGTCTTTTTATCTTTAATCCGCTCCTGTTCTTTGCCATCTCCGGCTGGATGGTATTCTGGAAAAAACATCGCGGGGAATCGATCTTATTTGGTTCATTGGTAATCGTGCTTATGATAGCAATCTGGCGATTGCCTTATCTATTGATCGATGAAGAATGGGGTCCACGATATCTTCATGCAATCCTGCCGTTTTTATGGATTATGGGTAACACCGGACTGTTTCGGGAGCGGACAGGTGGAGCTAAAACCTGGTTCACCATCCTGCTTATTCTATCTATCTATATTCAATTATCCGGCTCCCTGTTTCTGGGTTTCAAAGTCATGGATGCAGTGATCAATCTGCCGGTTGCAGATTACACCATTGCCACGTTTACTCCATCTCTTTCACAAATTTATCTGGCCAGTTATTTTTTCAAATCCACAATCCATCGGTACCTGACCGGAAGTTCTCTGGATTTCACACACATATCGTTCAATGCGTATTCCGGGCTGGGGGCCATCCCCAATGTACATGTTCTCAATTTAAAAACGTATGATCATCCGGTAGGAGCATTGTTTACCATCCGATGGGTCCTCGGTGAAATGGGATATCATGTATGGCCGGAACCTTTGATATTGCTGACTACTCTGAGTTTGATCGGCATCATCATTTTTCTTCTGTTCCGCTTATCCAGACCCTATATATGAACCGCTTCTCCCAACGCTGCGGCTGCCGCTTCCATCACCGCTTCAGAAAGGGTGGGGTGGGCATGAACCGTGTCAGCAATTTCCCGGGCGGTTCCACGCATATTCAACACAACACCCAACTCCCCGATCAGATCACTGGCATTGGCATGTAGGATATGCGCACCGAGTAAAACATCGTTCTCTGAGTTAAACAGCAGCTTGACGATTCCTTCGGTCTCATTCATCGCGATCGAACGACCATTGGCTCTGAACGGAAAAATGCCCTTCTTCACTCCATATCCCTTGGTCACCGCTTCCTTTTCTGTAAGCCCCACGGAAGCGATCTGGGGATGACAGTATGTGCACCCAGGAATCTGGTCATATCGGATCGGTCTGAAGGAGTGATGGTTGGCAATGCCATTCACGCATGTCAGTGCCTCGATGGATGCTTTGTGAGCCAGCATGGGAGGGCCGGTCACATCTCCGATCGCATAAATACCAGGGATATTCGTCTGGCAATGGTCATCAATCGGGATGAAACCTCGCTCCAGCTTGACTCCCAATGCTTCCAGTCCCAGATCCGATGTGTTTGGACGAACCCCGGCAGCGAGCAGCAGTTTTTCAGCCTGGTACACCCGAATCCCCTTTTTGTCGGTAGCTGTCACCTCGACTCCGGATTCCGTAATGGAGATGGAGTCGACGCGTGTGTCCACCACTGTTTTGATTTTTTTTCTTCTGAGTGTCCGGGAAAGCTCGGTAATGATCTCCTGATCTTCCATCGGCAAAATCGTCGGCATCATCTCCAGAACGGTCACATCCGTCCCAAATGCACGATAAAAATCAGCGAATTCCATTCCAATGGGACCGGCTCCAACGATCAGAAGAGATGTCGGCGGCGTTGTCAGCGACATGGCATGGGTCGAATTTAATATCCGATCGCCATCGAACTGCAATCCGGGCAGGCAGAACGGATGCCCTCCAGTTGCGATAATGACATGCTGAGCCAGGATCGTCTCAATTCCGGATTCATTTGTCACAGTAATCTGATGACACGACGCTACTTGATCCGAAGGAACCGTGAGAGCACCTCGGCCATGGATCACCTGGACGTTCCGTTGTTTCATCAGGTAGCTGACTCCCTTGCTCATCCGATCCGCTATCTGTCGACTGCGCTGGATTACAGCATGAAAATCGACGGTTGGCGTCATGCCCTGAATGCCATATTGAGCTGCATTTTTAACAAGTTCCCATACATGAGCGGCATCGAGCAGTGCTTTGGTCGGGATACATCCCCAATTCAGACAGACGCCTCCCAAATCATGGCTCTCTATCAATCCCGTCTTATATCCCAGTTGTGCGGCTCGGCCGGCAGCAACATATCCACCCGGCCCGCTCCCGATAATGACAATTTCAAATACTTGACTCATCTGTTGTCCTCCTGATGGTTGATCTCACATTCTTCCGATCCCCATACTATCGAAAAAAGGATCATTTGGGGAGATTAAAAAGGCAGCATCATGAACCAGTTATCAATAGATGCAGAAAAGTCACACAGAAATCCGGTTGGAATGCGGACTGCGCTGATAAAGCATTGTCATTGCCAACATAGATGATGAATCATCGGGAAATCGTTGTCATCGAAGCGATATGACACAAATGGTTCATAAAATGTTACAAAAATTCCCACTTATCCAACCCATCAATATGGTCGACTCAATGCACTTTTATAGACGTAACTTATTGAAAATAAATATTATATAAAATTACATATGCCTTTATATGAGTTTTGGAATGGATTTTGCTGTTCAGATATACGGAACCGGGAGATTAACGAAGCGTTGACGTCGGGAATCTAAAAATTCTCGATTCATACGATCAAGGAGGAAAATGAGATGAGAATTTTTGAAGAATTAATAACGATTGAAGGGAATGTTCGTAAGGATGATCCGTTATCTTACCGAGAGGCGAAGGCCAAATTTGAAAAAATGTATCTTGATCATCTTCTCAAATGGTCGAAAGGAAATGTCAAACGAGCCGCTCAGCGTGCAGGCCGGGATCGTAAGGGATTATATGTGTTGATGGAAAAATATGGGATTGATCCCATGGACTTCAGAAAAAACAGGAATCATAACAACCATTAATCCCCGTTCTGCGGACGAAATGGCTGGAGCGGTATTCAGTGATTGCTATTGCAGGGATTGAAGAAGAGCGACGAGTCGGTTGACCCATTCCGCTCCAAAGCGAAGGGAGAGTGCATCCATGGAAAAGGCCAACAGAGGCACAGGAGCATCCCAACTGTGGACGCACTCTTCCCACTCCTCATGATCGAGTAGCCAGAAAGTGCCAACCTGCCTGATGCGAATCGGAAAAAGCTGACAAGAGATGGGACGCAGGCTGCGATGAGTATCACGGTCCTTAAACTTTTCAAGAATACATCTGACGGTCGATGTTTCCAGTGTTGAAAAGATGCAACGTCCATTATCTTGGAAACATTGAATCGACCATGCATCATTGGTAAAAACGAAAAGCGGATGATGCTGGCAGTATTTCATCATGTCGGAGTCCATGGCAGTTTGAATTTCCGAAAATTGTTGTTCAATCCTCAGGATCTCCTCCCGGAGTATCGGTGCGCCTAGTTCTCCCGCCACACAACATGCGCCACCGCATTCCTGATACCGGCATTGAAACGTTGTCTTGATCAGTTCCCGTGGGATTAACACATTATCGATAATATACATGATCCGTTCCAATCCAGTATCCCAATGTGAACCTATGGATGATTGTCATCTCGAATTATCCGCTGCCGCCGTCTCCGTGATCACTTTATTCCTATTACTGCTGCGCTTAGGATCCGCTCGTTTTACGTTGCTTTTCCATAAGTTCCAGTATCTTGGCAACGATCTGAACTCCTTCGAGCACATTTCGATCACGCGAATTTCCTTTTGGGCCCCTGAATTTTTCTGTCGCCCACCAATATCCTTTGTCGGAGTATTTTGCTTTTTGAGTTTCTTCCAGGAGAAACGTTTCGTATCCATCCAATGACTGGAGGTCTTCCTCCGGTATCCACGCAATCCAGCAGTTTGGATTTTCTGGAGGAATTCGGAAATAAATTGGGACATCATTATCCAGAAATACAACGATTGAGCCATCCGACCGTCGAACCTGAGGGGTTCGGCTCACAAATGTTTTGAGTACTTCGAGAGTGCGATGAAGTTCGGAGTGTCCGGTTCCTTTATCCGGGTTGACCAACACGGAGGAGTTCCATTCTTCCGGAACGGCTGGGAGCGGTGTTGGAGTGAGTAATGAATGGGATTTTTCCTTGGGTTTTTTAGGTTGTTTTTTAGAGGATTCCTGCTTTTCCGGCCGTCCTATTGAAATGACACTCACCGGGTCAGGTACCGGTGATTGCTTTTCTTGGGATGGCTTGACGGCAACGGGCTTATTCGCTCTGAGTCGGGGGAGCTTCCGTTCATACGCTTTCAGGCGTAACAGGTGTTCCGGGAGTTCCTCTTCCAAATCATCCTTACGTTTCTTCGGTCGTTTTTTCTGGATTTCCTGTTTCTTGAACTTTGACGCATCCAGATCGACGAGTTCTTCGTCCAGGACTTTTTCTGAAACAGTTGGTATTTCCACCAAATCCGGAACAACATGCTCCAACTCCGATTCCACGACCGGTATCAATTCCAGAGCTTCCGGTTCTGCCACTGATTCAACATCAATACTCCGCCTGGAATCTCCGACTGAAGAATCGAAAAGATAGAATCCGGGAGCAGTTTCGTCGGGTACAAAGCATCGGTAATCTTTGAGTACGGCCAGGATATCCTGTCGGGAGACGGATCGGACCGCATTGACGGCTGCCCAGATATAATGCTGCGACAACGAAACGCCCGGGTTGCGTTGATAAATACGTTCGATCAACTCGTATAAATTGAGTTCTTCGAAAACGAGTTCATTGAAATAATCCAGATCATCCGCAGTCATGGAGATCTCGCCTTCATCTGTTTTGATTGACACGATGAATCGATATGCATCCGAATCATTGGCAGATGATATACGAAGCAATGCACCGGCGATGGGTGCTTTTCGTTTAAAAAATTCGGAAAGATTGGACAATACATGATATTTCCGATTGACAAATCCGATAAATTCGTCGTGTGAGTCTTCATCGATCAGTCGAAGTTCATAATACTGAGGCAACACCGGGAATACACTCATCTCATCCGGTCTCATTGGAATGATTCCAAGATACCACTGAGAGGGTGTAACCCGATGAACGATCATATTTTTTTCCGTCGTTGCGGGAAATTCCTGAGCGAGAAAAGCGTGTTCCTCAGGGGTCAACTGATCGAATGCCAATAATGACGGTGGAGAGAGCGGTCGAATGGGCGCAAAGGATGGTGGGAGAGTCCATTCCGTACGATTGTCATTGTCCGCTCGAATCCACCCTTGTATTAATCTGACAATCCCTTCATCCCGGCGAAGTTTATCCTCAAGAAGCATCCGGTAGAAATGGTATTCGACATGAGATATGTTGATCTTATACACGCGATCCAGCAGGCTTTCGACCGTATTCACTTCCTGACTGCCAACCAACCGGGCTTTTACTCTGAAGTACAGACTGGCTACTCGTTCTTTAACTTTTTGCGGTATTTCAGTGCTTTTTTCTCCTTGTTCAAAATAATAGAGCTCGTTTTCTCGGCGGAGTCGTTTTTCTTTGGAGAGCTTTACGCGAAGATTGGTTGATTCGAGCTTCAGATTGAGCACTTTGTCGGCGATATCCGAAGCTGAAAGATGTTCACCGGAATCTTTCAGATAATCAACCACCAGTTCCAACTCCGGTTTGGACACGAGGTGGAGTGGAACAGTTTGTTTTTTCTTTGGTTTTGATGCATTAAGAGCAAATTTAGATCCGACTTGTCGCTTGATCTTGCTGTCCTCCTGAGGTAAAAAAATGACTTCTTTTCTTGGAAGATTATGTTCCGTTTCCAATACCTTATAGAGTTCATTCAGCGACATCGGACGGTCTTTTTCTTTCAGAATATCATACACAAGATTGTTTATTTTTTTGCGGCTGGCCAGGTAGTAATATGTTTTCGATTTATAGCTGACTTTGGCAATCCGGGGATCTGCATCCAGATCCAGTTCAATCCCATCTTCAGGAATATCCTGTTCTTCTGCGATTAACTTTATAATCTCTGTTTTCAGCATTGGTCCTGGAGCTTCCTCGATCAGTTCAATCGCACAATTCATCAATGATTCACCCGTTTTCAGTTTATAGCCCTTGGATGACTTTTCGATATCCTTATGATGGTCCAGCATCATCTGAATCATGGCTGTGACATTGGGTAGAGGGTCTGTTTTATACATGTATCTTTTCATGTGAATGGCAATGTCTTTGGCAGTATGAATTTTCCCGTCCATGAGTATCTGTCGGATGATCGAGTTCATGCTGAAACAGGAAGTATCTTTTTTTTGTCGTTTCGCCATTATGTTAAATCTCCCTTTTATTCTAATGCATCCCCGGCTTAGGAGGCGCTTAAACTGACAAAGTTTAATTTATAGATCAAACAATGTCCATATCTAATTGAAATCACATATTTCCGAAACGAGTCCAAACACATGAATTCTTGATTCAATTGGATATATATATATCTATCTGTGTCTTGACAGGTCTTCATTTCACCCCTAACATCTACTGGAAGTATTTAACCATGAGGTAGATCGACATGGAACATTGGAGTGAAGAAGCGATCGGGCGGAAATTGTTGGAGAAAAAGGTTATCACTGAGTTTCAGTTTCAGGACGCGATGAAGATCCAACAGGAATCCGGCAAAAAATTCACTCGCATCATCCTGGAAAAAGAATTCACGACGCCGATCAAAATAAACAGTGTGCTGGCATTTCTTGCCTGTAAAGATCTTGATTCCTATATTCCGGACCAGGTTCTTCTGGAAAAGTTCAAGGAGGAGCAGGTTCGCAAGCATGTTGTAATGCCGCTGTTCATGCTCGGGAATAAAGCCTATGTGTCCATGGCGAATCCCAATGATTTTGAAGCTCAGGAGATGATCGCCTTCTCATGTGGTACAAACCAGATACGCAATATCGAAGGCTCTCCGGAAGAAATCCAGAAACTGATTGATAAATATTTCGGACGCCTTGGCGCGATCATGGAAGCGATCAAAGAAGTTAATTCTCGAAAAAAACCCGATCCCATGGATGATCGAAAATTAACCGCTTCCGGATTCACTCAATCAGAAGCCCCAATCGTCAAACTTGTCGATGATTATATCCAACGCGCCCTGGAGGAAAATGCATCGGACATCCATTTCGAGCCTCATGATGACGGACTACGGATCCGCATGCGCATCGATGGCCACCTCCACACGATCGAAACGATTCCATCATCCCTCACCGGGACGGTCACATCGAGGATCAAGATCATCTCCCAAATGAAAATCGATATCCGAATGATCCCTCAGGATGGCCGATTCTCCAAAGTAGTGAATGATATGGATGTGGATTTCCGAGTTTCGAGTTTTCCGGGGATATTCGGAGAATCACTGGTACTGAGGATATTGAAACGACGTCTGCGCATCCTTTTGGACGATCTTGGTCTGTCTCCCTCCATGTTGGAACGGTTTCGACAGGGATTACAATCCGATCGCGGTATTTTCCTGGTTACCGGACCGACCGGGTGCGGGAAAACAACGACATTGGTCTCGATTCTGTCCGAGATCCGGGATCCGACCAAAAAGATAGTCACACTCGAAAACCCAGTGGAATATCAAATTGATGGAGCTGTTCAGGGTCAGATTCATCCTCAGGCCGGTTTTACGTGGGCCACGGGTCTTCGTGCAATCCTTCGACATGATCCCAATATCATCATGGTCGCTGAAATACGGGACACGGAAACCGCTTCGATTGCCATAGAAGCCGGGTTGACAGGGCATTTTGTCCTCTCAACACTCCATACCAACAATGCACCCGGAACGATTGTCCGACTGCTGGAAATGGGTGTTGAACCGTTTTTGATTTCGTCTTCTCTGATCGGCGTTCTCGCGCAGCGGCTGGTTCGCACAGTCTGCTCAAATTGCAGAGTGGAATATGAACCCCCTGTTTCTCTCTTTGAGAACATGGGAATCCGTTTTCGATCGGAATCCATGAAAATGTATCGGGGCACAGGCTGTAAATTATGTCGGCACACCGGGTACCGGGGAAGGACCGGTATCTTTGAGCTGATGCTATTGACAGACAAGATGCGGTCGATGATTTTGGAGCGGGTGAATACCTCTATGATCGAGGCCGAAGCTCGGAAATCCGGAATGCACACATTGCGACAGGATGGCATTCGCAAAGCACTGAAAGGGCTGACAACACTTGAAGAAATCATGAGTGCTACCCAGGAACATTCCACTGACTGATACGGCAAAGGAGATTTACTATGACGGCCAAACCGCCGTCGACAAAATTATCACAGATCCGAAATATCGGCATCATGGCCCATATTGATGCCGGTAAAACAACGCTGACAGAAAGAATCCTGTTTTACACCGGTTATACGCATAAAATGGGTGAAGTGGATGATGGTTCCACAATCATGGATTGGATGGAACAGGAACGCGAACGGGGAATCACGATCACCGCTGCTGCCATTACCTGCTCATTTCAAAACTATCAGATCAACATCATTGACACTCCCGGCCATGTCGATTTCACTGCCGAAGTTGAACGATGTCTTCGTGTTCTGGATGGCGCAGTAGCCGTTTTCTGTGCAGTTGGAGGCGTTGAACCACAATCCGAGACCGTGTGGATTCAGGCGGATCGGTATCACATCCCTCGAATTGTGTTCGTGAACAAAAACGATCGGCTCGGAGCTGACTTTTATAATGTTCTGGAAATGATTCGGAGTCGATTGAACGCCATCCCATTGCCCGTCCAGATCCCCATCGGTTCGGAAAATACGTATCGGGGAGCGATTGATCTGGTGGAGATGCGGGCATTGATGTGGAATCACGAACTCGATATCGATTATGATGTCGAGGATATTCCGGAAGATATGCTGGAAAATGCACAATACTGGCGCGAAGTGATGCTGGAAACACTGGCTGAACAAGACGATGAATTCATGGCCAGGTATCTGGAAGAAGACACGCTGACTCCAGAGGAGATCAAAGCAGCCATTCGCCGGCAGACCATCTCAACACATATTTTCCCGGTATTCTGTGGCTCCGCACTGAAAAATAAAGGGGTGCAGCCGGTACTTCAAGGTGTTCTGGATTATCTTCCATCACCCGATGATATTCCGCCGGTCAAAGCCAAAAAACTCCCAGATGAATCCATCATTGAACTGTCACCCAAGCCGAAAGAACCACTGTCCGCACTGATCTTTAAAGTGATGAACGATGCAGACCGCAGAAAACTTTACTATATTCGTGTGTATTCAGGCCGCCTTGAGCCACCATACCGCGTCCTGAATTCCCGTTTGGGTTCTGAGGAACGAATCGGACGCCTGTTCCGGATGTTCTCCAATAAACGAGAACGTCAGGAAGTCGTTGGTCCTGGTGATATCACTGCCGCAATCGGGCTGAAGGGTTCCGTAACCGGGGACACGCTGTGCAGCCCGGAGTTGCCTGTGTATCTGGAACGTATGCAATTCCCTACTCCCGTCATCTTCGTGGCAATCGAACCCAAAACACTGGCAGACCAAGAGAAAATGGCTCAAGCACTCGAATCACTGGCCGAAGAAGATCCAACATTCCGGGTCCACCAGGATAAAGAAACCGGTCAAACCATTATCTCTGGCATGGGTGAACTCCACCTGGAAATCCTGACCGTCCGCTTGACCAAAGAATTCAATGTTGCAGCAAAAATCGGCAATCCTCAAGTTGCGCATCGGGAGAGTATCAAGGGAAGTGCCATTCACGAAGAAAAACTCGATAAACTGATGGGTGGTCAGCAACGCTATGCACACGTCGTCCTGAAAGTGCTCCCCGGAAAACGATCTTCCGGATTCTCCTTCCGGTCAATCGTGCCACCGGATATCTTTCCAGCACACTATGTCAAAGAAGTGGAACAGGGAATCCGTGACAGCCTCTCCGCCGGAATCCAGCTTGGATATCCCGTGGAAGACGTAGAAACGATTCTTATGGGAGGTAGCCATAACCCGGATATTTCCACTCCCATCGATTTCCAATATGTCGCTTCCATCGCATTCCGTGAAGCCTGCATGAAAGCCAGTCCTGTTCTACTTTCTCCAATCATGGCCGTCGAAATATCGCTTCCCACCGACTTTCTCGGAGATGTTATCGGCAATATTCAAATGAGAAAAGGGGTGATCGAAGGCATGGAACCCCGAAAACAATTCCAGATCATCCGAGCATTGGTTCCATTGAAAAAAATGTTTGGATATGCCACCGAATTGAGATCGCTGACTCAGGGCCGTGCGACGTATACCATGCAGTTATCGCATTTTGATGTGGATGAAACATAAAGTCATTGGCGAAACGGGAGATGAACATCCATGAGCGGTATTCGACTGAGCACATCCGGTGAGAGTCATGGGTATTCGCTGCTGGCTTTTCTGGAAGGCATTCCTGCTGGATTATTGATTTCGCCTGAAATCATAAATACCCAACTCCGACGGCTGCATACACCCTACTCCCTCTCCGATGACTCCCGCATCATCAATGAAGACGATGAGGTTTCCATTTTGTCCGGAGTTCGATCCGGGGAAACCATCGGACTCCCAATTACACTCCAGGTGGAAAACCGGCATGCCGGACTGGCTCAGACCGTCCTGCTGAATTCTCTGGAGAAGCGGATTATCGGTGCCTGGAATACTCCCCGGCCAGGCTATCCGGATCTGGCGGGAGCCATCAAATATGGATACCGGGATTTACGCATTGTTGAAGAGTGTACGGGTGCACGGGAGACGGTAATTCGGGTAGCAGCGGGAACGATTGCCCGGAGGTTTCTCCAGTGTTTCGGTATCCATATCTTCAGTCACATAACTGCCATCGGCCCTGAAAAAGCGATGAATATTCCGGCGGATGCAGATGAATTGCAGAAGCTGACCGAAATCTCATCCATCCGATGCTCCGACCCCGATGCAGCCAATCGTATGATCCTGGCTCTGGAATCGGCTCGAAAAAAAGGGGAAACATTAGGCGGTGTCTTTGAGCTGATTGCGACCGGTGTTCCGATCGGACTCGGGTCCTATGCCCAATGGACCCATCGAATCGATGCACTGATCGGCCAGGCATTATTGAGTATTCCCGGAACCCGCGGGATCGAGTTCGGGGATGGATTTGCCGCTGCTTCACAGTCCGCCGGGGATGTATATGATCCAATCTATGTAAAAAAATTCAGATTCAAAAAAAACCGGCCCACCCTTTATCGCCGAACCAATCATTCCGGTGGAATCGAAGGTGGCGTGACCAATGGCAATCCCATAGTCGTTCGATGTGCATTGGCTCCAGCACCCGGTCCCATCAAATCACTTCATTCTGTCAACCTGCAGACACTGTCTCCCGATCGACCACCCCAGATTTTCGGAGAAGTCTGTATGGTCTTACCCATGGGTGTTTTGGGGGAATCCATACTAGGTCTGGTAATTGCCGATGCCTTCCTCCAGAAATTCAGCGGAGACTCCATGGACGAAATCAAAGAGAACGTTGAATCCTATCACGAGCGGCTTCCTTTCCTCGTCACAGACCGGATTCCTGATGACGAACCATCTGAAAATCAGTGAAAACAGAGATATTGCACGACCTCCGGGTGCAGTCCACAACTCATGAATACCATATCCTCATCGGTGTTCATCTTCTGAATCGCCTTCCCGATCTCCTTCCAGAATCACTTCATTCCCGTAACGCGGCGATCATTTGCGACGATCGCGTACACACCCTGTACGGCATGCCATTAATGGCCACGTGGAACCAGTGGAGTGCTGAGGTGAATGGCCGCGGCCGGCTGCTCCACCCTTTCATTTTCAAGTCAGGCGAATCTTCCAAAAATATCCGCACCCTGTATCGCTGCCACCGCCATCTGATCCAATCCAAACTATCCAGAGACGATTTTATGATCGTTCTGGGAGGTGGCGTGGCCGGGGATCTAGGTGGATTTGCGGCTGCCACTTACATGAGAGGCATTCGATACATCCATGTTCCAACCTCCTTGATCGCACTAACGGACTCATCCGTGGGGGGAAAAACAGCAATTAATCTCCCAGAAGGAAAAAATCTGGTCGGCGCATTTCACGCTCCCACAATCGTGATCAGCGATATCACAACCTTGAAGACACTGGCTCCCAGACATCGAGCAAACGGTATTGCGGAGATCATCAAGATGGGGGTGCTGAGCGATGCTGGATTGTTCGAGCGGCTTGAATCACTCAGACCCAACCTTCTTCATATTATCTCAACTGAGTTGGCAGACATTGTGATGGCCGCCTGTTCGCTCAAAGCGGATATCGTTTCCCGGGATGAACGGGAATCGGGTATCCGGGCCATTCTGAACTTGGGACACACCATTGGTCATGCACTGGAAACCCGGTTCGGCTGCCGGAAGCTGCTGCACGGAGAATCCGTAGGACTTGGTCTCCTCGCCGCATGCCGGATCTCGGAATTGATGGGACTGACCGGTTCAGAATTATTCATGCGGATTCAGCAGCTCTTTAAAAGGTTCCGGCTGCCATTGAAAATCCCCTTTTGCAATGAATCCGATCTCGTCGAGATGATGTATCGCGACAAAAAAGTGCAGAATCAGCGGATGCGATTCATTCTTCCCATCGGAATCGGAAATGTCGTCATTCGGGATGATGTCCCGGTGGAGATGATTCTGAGGGTTCTGCGAGAGCTTCAGGCCGTGTGACATCGCCGCGCTCCATGTCGTTATTGCTCATTGCAGCCCCATTATCAATCTCTGTTCGGGTCTCTCCGCTTTCCAATGATCGATCAAACACTCCCAGTTCCTCGGATGGCGGGATGAAATACACCGTGAACAATGTATATGCCGGTATCAAGGAATATCCGACTTCTTTTGCATCTGCCATAGGGAAATGTTCCTTGACCCATGCATCCAGCTCGCGACTCTCTTTCTGAACGATGATCGCAATGGGATATGGTTGAGGAGACTGCGGCAGATCACTCTCCAACCGGATTTCATGTAAGCGTGGACTGCCGCTGAAAACATATCGGAATGAATCTGCCTGGGTATACTCCGCCCAGATATTGATCGTCGGATGCTGTTCAAGCAGCTTCGCGATATAGGTGGCGGATTCCGTCAACTCCGCCTGAAATCCATATACTCCCACAATCGCAGGATCTTTATAATAATCGTGAAAATAGATCCGGAACTCCCGACGCAATGTAAATCCCAATATAAACAGAGAGATCAGTACGATGAGCACACGGGCAGTCACATCGCCCATCATTCTCTTCAATCCCTGAAAAATGGTTACCCCACCCACAACAGCCCACAAGTGGACAATGGGAATATTTTCAGCCACCCGGTTGAGATTCGCGGTATCACTGTGAACGGTCAGGATTCCCTGTAAGGATACCAGACAGAATCCCATGAAAAACAGGCGTTCTTCATCCCGATAGAGCTTACTGAGTGCCAATATGAATCCCAGGAACGCAAGAATGGCGATCAAGGGAGCCAGTTGAGGTTCCTTGTTGACATTGTGTCTGGGATGCCAGTCCCCGGAGAAGGAGTACATCTTCAGATAATGGATCGTATTTTCGATGATGGGTTTCGTTGGAATCCATCCCGGGTATTCTGATGAGAGGAGCGTCTGTTTGGTGCGATAAAAATAATCTGACTGGTGATTGATGATATGGATCGCCATCGGCGCAAAAACAACCATCGCCAGGATGATCATGATAAGGGCTTGAATCCCATGTGCGGCCATATACTCTTTTCGTTTCTTGAAAAACTTGACAGCAATATCCGCTCCGATAATCATCGGCAAAACCCGAGCGCCGGTATGCAGATGAAGGCCGGTCCCCAACAGAACGCCTGTAATCACATAATCGGACATCCGACGGCTCCGGACCGCACGGATATAAAAAATAAAAACCATAAAGGTCAATAGGATTGTTTCGTCAATCGTTGCCATTGCGACACGATTAATGGAAAACAGCCAGCGTGAGATGGCAACAAAAGCCATTCCCAAAAGGCTCCACCACTGTGAAAAAAACTGACGGAAATACCAGTAGGAGACCAGAACAGTGACGACGCCAACCATCGCACAATAACTCCGTAAGGCGTACACGGAGCTTCCGAAAAAGGCAAACCATCCCGCCACCCAATAGGATGCCAATGATCCTGCATTGATCCGAAGGTCATAAATCGGTGGGAGTTGACCTCTCAGAATTCCCCGCGCCACCATCCCGGTCTGCGCCTCATCCCACCACAATCCGGGAGGCAATTCAGACAGCTTGTAAAAACGCAGGAACGTCGCAGCCAAAATGATCAGGATGAAAAGGAATGCTCGAAAGGGAAAGGAGTCCCGGCTGACGCCTTCATCAACATCCTGCCGCAATCCCGGGAATAACCGGCTGGATAAAATGATCAGGATACCTGAGAATCCATAAAGAACCGCTCCCTGAACCGACCGGATGGCCACCGGACCCGTAAGTTTCATCTGACCCATCACCGCAAACGATACCGCGACAACCCAGAAAATCGATTCAATGGCCGGATGATCTGATATCCATTTCGGAATACCTTTGAGTTGAAGCCGGATCCCTGGGAATGCCAGCAACAGGATGATGACCGAAACCAGGAACTGGTACGCCACCGGGAGTTCCAGGAACCAATTCATGCCATAGCGGTGGTCCATATCCATGGTTCTGGCATTCCACAAAAACGAAATGATGAATAACGAAAGAGCCAGTGGACCAGCCAGAAAGGCGTCCAGCCATGAGAAACGGGGATGGAAAAGCATCAGCAGACTGATGACCAGAATACCTGTTAATCCAATGATCATAAATCGACGGTTGAGTTGGAATGTCTGATCAGACGCAAACGATGTGTCGGAAGGCTTCTCCTTGAAAAGCCGCATAATCGGGATTGGTTTGAGAGGAATGCCGGCACCGGTGCTCCATTTTACATCGATACAAGCCGGGAGCGCTTGATTATGCATATCAATCCGGATGGCGTGGAATCCCTCCTGGAGGTTGATCGGATGTGGTCTGCTTCGGCGCCAGTCATCATTCCATGCGTCAATGAACAGCGAATGATCGATGAACAGCCGGGCTCCATCATCCGCACGAAGTTCAAACTGATATTCTCCCGGTGTCGAAACATGAAGCCAGCCCTCAAACCTGGCATAAAAGTGGTTTCGGCCAAATATCCGAGCGGTCACGGAATGAAATCGTGCATTTTTCCCGTCAAACTCCCCGATCAGATCCAAAAACTGGTCGTTGCTGAAAAAATAGCCATTCAACCCATGCGACACAGGACCACGGGATGGTAGATCACACCATACCATCATCAACAATCGGGCGATGAAAAAAATGACGATACCAGCGCAGATGGATGGAATATGTGAGCGAAATGATCCACGAGCATTACCCAGAGACTCTTTTACACTTCTCAGCGGCGGCATTTTCCCATGGAGCCCCCGAAATAAAAACACCGTGCCGAGAGCGACGAACAGGATACTCAACCACTGGGTATGAATGACCCGGATGCTCAGGAATAGATGATGACGCACGGGATCGGGTCTTTGCCTGAACAGGTGATATCCCGGAATGGCCTGCCTCGGTGTATTGGGTGGTGTCCAGGTCAGTGTCAGATCGGCATCTGCAGTGCCGTTAAAATACAAAATCTGTATTTCATGATACCCTTTCGAAAGTTTTATGGTATCAGCAACTTCAGTCTTGGCGTGATATCCGGGATTGGAAAGAAACTCATTCCCATTTATGATCAGATACGATCCATCATCCGAAACAAGTTCGAATGAATATTCTCCGCTCCGGTCCACATAAAGCCAGCCGGTGATCCGAAGCGAAAAGTCATCTCCCTCCATAATCGATCCGGAACGATTTTTATGGAGATCGAGGCCTGTCAAACAAGTTTCCAGTTCAACCGGCAACTCCCAGACGGTATTTGAGAAACGTTGAGCAGAAAGACCGACGTCCATACCGAGCTTTTTTAACAGTATTGTTTCAATTTCGGGATGCCAGTAGAAAAACAGAGATTTAAAAAGAGCCAACCATAACAACAACAAACCTGTAAATATGTATTTCCTATTATTTGAATAGAGTGAAGCGAACCAGATTCCGATCATTGCCACGATCATCCCCGGAATGAACAGCTTCTCACTGCTCAATAAACTGAACATGGCAATCATGGCTCCCAAAACCACCAGTAAATTGAATGACAGGAATGGTTTTCTGAGGATGGTCAACAGAATCATCAGAATGTAACAACGAAATCTATCTCCCACCCGTTCTTTCGCTTCAATGCCGGTGGGTTTCCGATCACTGGTTTTATGAAAGAACCAGGGAATCCACGCAGAGATTGCAATCACGATAGCGGTGAAAACCAGCCACCGAATCGTTTCAATCTGACTGATACAGTGAGCGATCCCGGTGTCTGCGAGTGGTTCCATTCAATACCTCCTCATTTCCAAACAGGCACAAAGTGTAGGGAGCTTAACCCAAAGAGTCAATATTCAAACATTGTTAAGTGGTGGCGAGTCTGGAGAAAAAATTTCGGAACACACTTCCGCCTTCATGCGTATATATGTTGAAAACGATCTGACCCCATGATCGTGATCTCGACCTCCTTGTTCCCCTTTGAATCCAAACCCCTTCCCCTCTCTGGAAGGGGTTTCTTTATTTCCTAATCATCCAAATGAGGCATCCAATATCATCAGGAAAATCATTTATTTCGCCAGGAGGGACACATCACTGTCTTTCAACTTCGTGATACTTCGGTCATCGAAAGATGTGAGGTTAAAAATGATTCACTGATCGTGATTTTAAGGCGGTGATGTTTTCTTCTTCACTTCGAAGAAAAACAGTTAGAACTAATAACCGGATTATCACTTGCTAATGATAGATCATTACTAAATTGTTAAACAGATCTGAGATTGAACATTTATCGACTGTTGGATTATTTCGATTAATCGTCGTATAACTGAAAACTGGTAAACTGGATCCGAACATGTGGATTCGACTCACAGATTGATTGAAGGAGTTTTGCTTGGACATTGCGATATTATTCATTTTGATATGTCTGAATGGCGTTTTCGCCATGTCAGAAATCGCCTTGGTCACCGCTCGTAAAAGTCGCCTGCAGAAACGAGCTGATTATGGAGACCGATCCGCAGCGATCGCACTGCGACTCGGGGAACAACCCACACAATTCCTCTCAACGATTCAAATCGGTATTACCGCCATTGGTACCCTCAACGGTATTGTTGGTGAAGCTGTATTTGCAGGTCCCCTTGGCGAAGCACTTCAGCGAATTGGCCTTGATAACACAAGCAGTTCGATCGGCGCGACTACCCTTGTGGTGATGTTTATCACCTACGTCTCCATTGTGATCGGCGAACTCGTTCCAAAACGAATCGCTCTGCTATACGCAGAAAGTATTGCCCGACTTATGGCGTATCCGATCATGCTGGCGGCAAAACTATCAGGTCCATTTGTTCTTCTGCTATCTGTCTCCACTAATCTTATTTTGAAACTCACAGGTAAATGTGACGAGAAAAACGCTGACCTCACGGAAGAAGATATCCATGCCATGCTGGTGGAGGGATCGCAGGCAGGCCTGATCGAAAAACAGGAACATGAAATTGTACGGAATGTATTCCGTCTAGATGGCCGGCAGATCGCTTCGCTGATGACGCCTCGCAACGAGATTATCTTTCTAGATATCGAGCAACCGATTGAAGAAAACCTGGAAATGCTCATTGCCTCCGACCACTCGCGTTTCCCGGTCTGCCGGGGAACATTGCATGAAGTGCTTGGAGTCATTACGGCTAAACGTCTGCTTAAATTACATTTGAAGGGCGGATCGAATGACGCCATTGCAGACTATCTGGTTCCCCCAGTTTATATGCCCGAATCAATGAATGGAATGAAACTGCTGGAAGTTTTCCGTGAGTCCGGTGTACAAATGGTTTTCATCGTGGACGAGTATGGTGAAATCATCGGATTGGTCACCTTGCAGGATCTTCTGGAAGCACTGACCGGTGAGTTCAATCCCCGAGATAATGAAGATGTTTGGTCGGTGCAGCGGGAGGATGGCTCATGGCTGCTGGATGGAATGATCCCGATTCTAGAACTAAAGGATCGACTCGAACTGAAAGCAGTTCCCGAAGAAGGAATGGGATACTACCATACGCTCAGTGGCATGATCATGTGGTTGATGGGTAAAGTTCCTGGCACAGGCGATATTGCTGCGTGGGATGGTTGGAAATTGGAGGTCGTCGACCTTGATGGAAACCGAATCGATAAGGTCTTGGCTAGTCGGTTACCCGATTCATCTGACAACGCGGGAAATCCCGGACAGAGCTGAATGGTGGAACGGATGGAAAGAAATCCATCCCAACCTGTCAGCCCTATCTCCTTTGAATCGGTTCTGAAACCACAAGGTCATCCTATATTGTCAGAAGCCACTAATTCCTGTCTGTTTCGTCATCATCTTTTCGTGTTGGCTGTTTGGGTGGCGGGGGGATGGCCGGTCCCTTGGGAGGCCGAGTTCCGGTCGCTGCCGACTTTGTCTCCTGAGAAGTGAAAAACTCCTGGATTCCCAAGGCCAGTGCGGTAAGTTTGCGATCGACACGGTCGAAAATCGTATTTTTCTCCCATTTCCCATGGGATGTTCTCTTGCCTGCCTGGACACCGGTCAGTATCTCCAGACCGTCTTCGATGCACTCCACCGCCCAGATATGGAACCGGCCATTGGCAACAGCATCGACCACATCCTGACGCAATTGCAGATCTGCCAGATTCTGTATGGGGATGATCACACCTTGCGTGCCGGTCAATCGGCGTTGGCGACAGATATCGAAAAATCCCTCGATCTTCTCGTTAGCACCACCTATCGGCTGGATTTCACCATGTTGATTGACGGATCCCGTGACAGCGATATCCTGCCGGATCGGCAGGTCGGCCAATGTCGCCAGCAGCAGATATAACTCCGTTGATGACGCGCTGTCTCCATCCACTCCCCCATACGACTGCTCGAAACAGATCGATGCCGTTAGCGCCAAGGGTTTATCCTGAGCGAACTGGCTGCGGAGATAACCACTGAGAATCTGGATTCCCTTGTCATGGATCTTGCCGGATAGTTCCGCCTCACGTTCAATGTTGATGATCCCCGCTCTGCCAAAACTGATCGTTGCAGTGATGCGGGTGGGTTTCCCAAAGGAAGCATCACCATAATTGTAAACCGCCAGCCCATTGATCTGTCCGGTTTTTCTCCCGGAGGTATCGATTATGATCATTCCCTCGTCATAGTATTCCTGTATCCGGTTCTCGATCAGGCTTCGCCGATAAATGTTCTGCTCAACCGCTTTCATGACATGTTCATTTGTCACCACATCACTTTGAGCATCACGCGCCCAGAACCCTGATTCCCGGATCAAATCCGCGACATCGGAAAACCGAGTTGACAGCTTATCCTGACGGTCGGTCATCCGGATGGATTGCTCGATAATGGCTGCAACACCGGAAGGGTCAAAGGGAAGTATTTTTTCCTGATCGCACAACCGTTTGATAAAACCGGCGCAATCGAGAATATGTTGTTTGTTCCGGTCCATCTGATCGTCGAAATCAGCGGAGATTTTGAATATTTTCTTAAAATCTTCATCGTAATGGTACAAGAACAGATAGCTTTGCTTATCGCCGATCAGCACCACCTTCAGTTCCAGCTTGATGGGTTCCGGTTTGAGCGCAGATTGGCCGAAAAAGGACAGCGCTTCGGGAGAATCGATTTCGAGCTGGCCGTATTTGAGCGTTCTTTTCAGGGTTTTCCAGACCAGCGGCTCGATCAGCGCTTCCATCAGATTGATAACCAAAACACCACCATCGGCTCGCAGAATAGAACCGGCCTTGATGTTGGTGAAATCGGATAACCAGTTTCCCGTCCGATCGACCATTTTTTCAATCGTACCGAATAGATTTTTATAATTGGGAGCGGTTTCGATGATAACGGGGGGTCGTTTGCAGCGGGAATTATCTACCAGCAGGTTGACCTTATAAAACTTGAATGGATCCAGAAACGCATGAACCCCCCCGGAAGGTGTTGCGGGTTTATCCTCTTTTTTGAGAAAAATCGGAATTTCCGCCAGTGTGTATTCCTGTATTTCATCCAGAAATTCACTCACCGATGGATTTTGATACCGGTCCTGGATGTCATTGATCAAGTCCTCAATATACGGACTCCCGAATTTCCGGATAATCATCTCGATTTCTTCACGAAGTTTCCGTTCGAGATCATGACCGCTGGCAAGCACTTTATCCAGTTCCTTTTTAAAATCGAAGTATTGCTTCTTTTGTTCTTCCAGCTTTTCAGATGGATATTTCTGTTCCGATACCATTTTTTCCAGATCTTCCCATTGAACCGGATTATTTTCCAGAACCGGCATGAGATCCGGCCGGGTGAATTTCCCGGTTTGAATCTGAACGACCGCAAAACCCGCTTCAGACACAATCTTTTCAAATCGTTGAAAGATATCACGTTGCCGAGTCCGATAAGCGTCGGTTAATGCTTCGAGACTGTTTTTATACTCATCACTTTCGAAGATACTGGGGAGATTCTGTCTGAATGACTCGACCAGATGCTGCATATCCTTGCAAAACGATTTCCCTTTACCGGCTGGTAACCGGATCAAACGGGGTCGATCGTTATCTTTGAAGTTATGAACATAGAGTTTATCGTCTGGAACCTCTTTCTGTTTATCGACTTGTTTCAAGATCTGATTTACCGTGGAGGAGCGGCCGGTTCCGGTCAATCCGGACACATAGATATTGTACCCCGGATGTTTGATCTGGAGTCCTGTTTTGATGGCCTGGATCGCCCGGGGCTGCCCGATGATCTTGGGAGTAGATTTCAGGTCATTCGTCGTTTGGAAATCGAACAAATCCAATGGACACTTCCATCGAAGTTTTTCGGGTGGAACTTCATCATGGGCCGTTTGAACGAATTTGAGCCTTTCTTTCATGAAATAACCTCCAGAGGGATTTGATAAGCTTGATTTTATATGATCCGGCGGGATTTGCAAAAAATTTTTTACGGAATAGTAACGATAATCCGAGGTTCTGTCTGATGACCAGAAACGAATGCACGTTCAGGGATCATGAGGATTTCGTAGAGACGATCGCCTGAATATTTGAAAAAATGAGATCAAGGATGAGGATCGAAAACGAAGCGAGTCTTGGACATTTCCTGCGACTAATACGCTTATCAATGTATTGAGCACACTCGCGGTGTTCATTTTCGTCCTCATCTCTCATTCTCTGAACATGGAAAGTGTTATGGAGCGATCTCCCAGACGACATACGACGATCGGGTCTGCATCAACCGGGAGTCGTCCGTTGCATTGGGATTGTAGGTCACGAATGGTCTGTCGGAAGAACCGGTCGCACTGAAATAGCGAAAAACCATGGTTTGGGGACCGGTGGTCGTATGACCGGCAATAACGGTCTGAGTGCTGTAAATTCTGGAATGGTCACTGGTTTCATACATGACACTTTGAGCATATGTTTCTGTTCCAGATCCCAGCCGCCATCCCTGCTGCATACTACCTGACCAGTCAGCCCATCCGGAAATAGAACCTTGGATCAAAAGTACGCTGTCCGATCGCTTTTTATCGACGGTAAAGCTTTCCATGGTGATGGATGGCGCTGCGTTGAGCACTTGTCGTGTTGTATTGTTGTGGATCGTGACATTGACGATTTTGCCGGCCACAGTCTGCACAGAACCATCCGGGAACTTCACTCCACCCGACGTCGATTCGATCACGCCATTGACCGAGAGTTTCTGGCCTGGAGATGCTGTGCCGATACCCACATTGGTTGTTGTTTTGTCGTAGTAGATCTCCGATCCGGCTGCTACACCATTATCATTGTACACCACCTGTTTGTTGGCTCCGCCAACCGGCCCCGCAGGACCCTGAATCCCCTGCGATCCAGTGGGACCCCGGACACCCTGGATACCCTGAGGACCTGCCGGACCTATCGGACCTATCGGACCCTGTTCACCTTGGACTCCTTGGGGACCTGTCGAACCCATCGGACCCTGTTCACCTTGGACTCCTTGGGCACCTGTCGGACCCATCGGACCCTGTTCACCCTGGATTCCCTGGGCACCTGTCGGACCCATCGAACCCGCCTCACCCTGGATTCCCTGGGCACCTGTCGGACCCATCGGACCCGCCTCACCCTGGATTCCCTGGGGACCCGTCGGACCCATCG
>CAZELM010000026.1:33637-69598 GCA_964512995.1 uncultured bacterium | reverse complement strand
ACGGCCTATGCGATCATCCACTGCTGATCCAACTTGGCCGGCGGCGTGAGGGAAAAGGGTGAGGGAAATATGACCAGCATACGGCCCATGCACACTTCCGCTGGTGATCCAACCAAGCCATTGAAGTCAGGGACGCTATTGAACGCATATCACCCGCCTTCAAGAAATTGCGAGAAATTCAACCTCAGCAATCCATCGCTCCGCATGCAAAATCCATTGCCCTGCCTGCATGACAGACTTCTGTCAGATGCACGCCTGCTCACACATTGACAGCCCCTTTCCCATTCCGATCAACGAAACCATCCGTTGCTGCTCACTATCCAGGATCATTGAAAATAGATTTGATTCACTCGATGCGCTTGTGTATCTTTTGACAGCCGGCGGGAAAGCGTCAACCGTTTTTCGCAATGAAAATACAGGGAGGATGACCAGTGACATTGGCAGGATTACCATTAGACGAAAGACAGATGACTCTGAAGTTGATCGCGAAATTGCAGCAACGCCTCATGACTCCGGATCGCATCCGCGAACTCGATGAAACCGAAGCATTTCCGGAAGATATCGTGCGGGAACTGCTCGGTCCCAATGTCGGATTGCAGTTGCTCTTCATACCCGAGGAGTATGGCGGGATGTCAGGAGGCGCACGGGATATCGCCGCTGTTTCCGAAGCTCTCAGCAAGATCTGTCTCGGAATCTCGACCGCCTTTCTCGCAATACATCTGGGAGCGGACCCGATTCTGGTCGGCGGCACTCCCGAACAAAAACAGAAATGGCTGGGAAAAATCGCCGAAGAGGGAAATATCGTAGCATATGCAGTCACAGAACCCGAAGCCGGCAGCAATCTGTCAAATCTCAAAACAACAGCCGAACCGGTTCCGGATGAAACCGGAGCCATCAAATCCTATCGCATCAATGGCTCCAAACAATTCATCTCCAATGGCGGAGTGGCTGATTTTTTAACGGTCCTGGCCCAAACTCCCGAAGGACCCACGTTCTTCATAATCGAACGGAACACCCCCGGGCTGAAAGCAGGCAAACCCGAAGTCAAGCACGGCATCCGGTGCTCCAATACCGCTCCCCTGACACTGGACGATGTCATTGTTCCCATCGAAAATCTCGTCGGTGGCGTCCCCGGCAAGGGATTACAGCAGGCAAACGAAGTATTCGGATACACCCGCCTGATGGTCGCGGCATTCGGTCTGGGTGCCGGCATAGCCACGCTAGAGAAAGTCATCCCATACGCCAGACAACGCATCCAGTTCGGGACGCCCCTGTTCGAGAAGCAAGGGTATACGCATAAATTCATCATTCCCCATATCGTTCGGCTGGAAGCGGCCCGAGCCTATATTGAGGAAGTGGCGGAACGCCTCGATTCCGGCGAAAAAGATCTCCAGGTGGAAGGCTCCATCGCCAAATATTTCGCGTCGGAAGCTGGCACCCGGTGCGCCGATGACGGCGTTCAGGCTCTGGGTGGATACGGGTACATCACGGAATATGGCATCGAAAAAATCCGGCGGGATGCCAAAATCACAACCATCTACGAAGGGACCTCCGAAATTCAGCAGATGATCATCAGCACCTTCCGATGGAAAGCAACGATCAAGTCCAAAGGAGCGTATTACGCAGGAATCGCTCAGGAAATGCACGGGATGGAAGGCCGCCTGACGGCTCTTCCACTTGCGGGTTTCGGTGTCTGCATTCGTGCTTTGAACGACCTGATCCAGTTGATCCACCAGAAGAAACTCACACGGTCACAGCATATCATGTTCGAACTCGCGGACTTGATCACGCAGATCGAGGTCTGTACGGCTCTGGTGCGGAAAGTGTCGCGACTCACCGAAACCGGTTCTAATATATCCAGAATCACGATTGCCGCCCGGTGCTTCATCGCGGACACCCTCGAACTCTCAGTGGTCAAAACCCATCGGATTCTCGATGCCGCTGAGGAGTTGTCCGATCAGGATGTCCAGCGCATTCTCGCTCCCGTAATGAACGAATTTTCAAAACCAAACCACACGATTTCAAAAGATAAAGACCAGCTACTGACATATCTGTAAAGCAGGTCGATGAATGGAGTGATTCAGGATGACGGGTCGAAAGTGGATCGTGTTGTTATTGGCAGTGCTGATATCCGGCTGTTCAGGAACCCGGATCATGCGTCACACGGCATCCAAAGCGTTTGGGAGTCTCTCGCAGGCGCTATACCAACAGCGTGATCCGGACATCGCCCGGAATGGAAGCGCATCTTTTCTCCTGTTTATCGATGCCTTGATCCATCAGAATCCGGATGATGAACGGTTATTGTTTCTCGGTCTCCAGGCCTATACCGCCTATACCACGGCATTTCTGATGGATTCCGATCCGGAACGGGCCTTTACTGACTTCCAGGCGGCGATGGATTACGGATTTCGGCTTTTTAAAACCCAATATCATTTTTCCGGAGCGAAGACGGCACCACTCGATCGATGGGAACGCCTGCTGGCATCGTGTTCAGCAGATGATGTGCCAAACCTGTTCTGGCTCGCCAATGCGTGGAGCGGCTGGATCATCGCTCACCCGGACAAATTATCCGGTCTCGCGGATCTGCCGGTCGTTGTCCGGATCATGGAAACCGTTCTGAAGCTCGACGAAACCTATCAGAACGGTTCCGTTCATCTGTTTTTCGGACTTTACCACGCTATCCGACCGCCGGCGATGGGTGGTGACCTGGACCGGTCACTGACCCATTTCCAAAAAGCGATTCAGATGGCGGGACCCGATGCACTGATGCCCAAAGTGCTTTTTGCCAGATATTACGCCCGGGCGATGTTTGACCGGGAGTTGTATGAGATCACATTACGTGCGGTTACGAGCGCACCGGATCCGGTGAATCCGGAACTCAACCTGCTGAATGCGATGGCCAGACAGCAGGCCAGAACATTGCTCGAATCAATCGATGACTATTTCTAGGGAGGATCTGATGAAAGCTATATGGAAAAGAGCGTGGATATGGGTTTCCATGATCGCAGTGATTGTGGGAGTGATATCGATTCATGCTCAGCAGGATTCCTGTGTGCTCAAAATCGCGACGCTCGCTCCAGAGGGGAGTGTCTGGGTGGAACAATTCAAAGCCATGAATGCCGAACTCGATCAACTGACCAGTGGTCGTGTCAAATTCAAAGTATATCCCGGCGGCATCATGGGCGATGACGATGTTGTCATGCGAAAAATCCGTGTCGGGCAACTGGATGGATCCTGCTTCACAAGCAATGCCCTCTGCAAGATCTACGAAGATTTTCAGGCATTGGTCATGCCCGATCTTTTCAATAATTCCGATGAAGTCGATCATCTGATCCATGAAATGGGGGCCGATCTGTCGAATGCTTTCCAAAAAGCCGGATTTCAGTCCCTTGGAATCGCGGGTAATGGATTCACGTATATGTTCAACCGCAACAAAATCTCGGAGCCCGCCGACCTTCAGAGGATGAAGCCGTGGTTGTGGCAGGGTGATATCATCATGTCGACACTGTATCACTCCGCAGAAGTGACTCCTGTTTCAGTCGGGATCGGTGATGTCATGACAGCACTGCAAACGGGATTATTGGACACAGTCTTTAACACTCCCACCGGAATTCTCGCGTTGCAGTGGTTCACGAAAGTGAATTTCATGACCGATTATCCCCTGACATACTCCTTTGGTGCATTTTTGCTGGACAACCGGTCCTGGAGCCGCGTTCCGGATGATATGAAGCCAGTCGTTCAGGCAACCGTGGATAAATATATGAAGGAGATAACAGCCCGTATCCGGCAGGAAGATCTCCACGCCCGGGACATCATTACGCAAAAGGGCGTTCAGATCATTCCACCCAATGGTGCATTGACCGAAAAAATCCACCAGATTTCGAGCAGCGCTCGGGATCAACTGGTCGGGAAAGTGGTTTCACCGGAATTCACGCAGCGAATCCTGACGATCATCCGGGATTTCAGAGAAAAAGAATCACCGGATAAAGATGCCTGATTCACCCTCCCCCCATTCCAGTCTCATACGGATCGTCCATCATCTGGAGAATGCGGTTCTGTGTATTCTTTTCAGTGTGCTGATTCTTCTGGCGTTCATCCAGATCGCGGGAAGGCTCTTTTTTGGCTGGGGGTTCTCCTGGGCGGACCCGGTTATTTATCATCTCGTTTTATGGCTGGGGTTGCTGGGAGCTGCGATGGCCACGCGGGAAAATGAACACATCACCATCGATATCGTTTCACGGTTTATGCCGGAACGAGTCAAACATGGTTCTCAAGCCATCGTAAACCTGTTCTCCTCCATCATTTGCGCGCTTCTTGCCTGGGCAGGATCAAAATTTGTCATTGAAGAGGCTCACATCGGGACCCAGTTCAACTCCCTGATGCCTCTCTGGATCATTCAGTTGATCATACCCATCGCATTTGGGATCATTTCCATCCGTTTCCTCATCTATTCCATTCAACATGCGCTGTCTTTGGGGAGGTATCCAAACCCGACGTGATCATCATCGGCATCATCACGACGATTCTCGCTTTTCTGGGAGCGCCTTTGTTTATCATCATATCGGCGAATGCGCTTTTTCAGTTCCACCGCGCGGGATATGATATCACCTTGACAGCCATTGAAATGTATCGTCTGGCGAACATGCCCATGTTGCTTCCCATCCCTCTGTTCACGCTATCGGGATACATCCTGGCACAAAGTGGTGCTCCGACCCGCCTGTTGCGGCTTTCCCAGGCATCGTTCGGCTGGATGCCAGCCGGTCTGGCAGCTATCTGTATTAGTGTGTGTGCATTGTTCACCGCGTTGACGGGGGCATCGGGAGTAACGATCATCGCGCTGGGGGGGCTTCTGCTGCCGGCGTTGCTGGAAGAGAAATATCCCGAAAAATTTTCACTCGGTCTGATCACAGCCTCCGGGAGTCTGGGATTGCTGTTCCCACCCAGTCTCCCGATGATTCTGTATGGTGTTGTGGCAGGCACGTCGGTGGATGAGCTGTTTTTAGCGGGGTTGTTCCCAGGGCTCCTCATGATCGTGTTGATGACCATTTTCAGCGCCTGGTACGCTGTCAGACACAAGGTATTGAAAGTTCCCTTCTCTTTTCAGAAACTCAAAACAGCACTCTGGAATGCAAAACTTGAGATTCCATTGCCTTTTTTGATATTGGGGAGCATCTATTCGGGCAAGATTGCCGTCAGTGAAGCGGCTGCACTGACCGCATTTGTGGTGATTCTCATCGAAGTTGTTATCCACCGGGAGATCGCATGGAGCCAGATTCCGGATTTGATGCGGCGGAGCATGATCCTGGTTGGCGGGATCCTGATCATCATGGGGTGTTCGCTCGCGTATACCAATTATCTGCTCGATGCCGAAGTCCCCATGAAAATTCTGGATTCGATCCGGGTTCACATCGACAGCCGGCTCGCATTTCTGATACTGCTCAACATTTTCCTTTTGATTGTGGGGTGCATGCTGGATATTTTTTCGGCACTCGTGGTAGTCGTACCGCTCATCATCCCGATTGCCGCAAACTACGGGATTCATCCGGTTCATCTGGGCATCATTTTCCTGACCAATCTCAATATCGGTTATCTGACGCCACCGGTCGGTCTGAACCTGTTCATTTCGAGTCTGAGATTCAAAAAACCAGTGATCGATCTGTACTGGGCGTCGATCCCCTTTCTGCTCATGATGCTTGTTTCATTGATCATCGTCACATACTGGCCGTCCTTGTCATTATTCATGCTGGAGTAGCGCTTTCGTGAAATCGTTCGCAGCGTTTATGCTGTTCTCTTCGTGGTTTTCGTGTCTTCGCGTGAGACCTTCTGTGGCTATGAGATAGTCGCAGTGATGTGGGTTTGCTCTGGCAAGAGCGACGGGATCAGAGCTGGTTGATCATGAGTTTGGGTTGTCCCGTGCTTTCAACCACAGTCAGCCACTCCGATCCTTCGGGATCAAGTTTTTTCCGGAAGGACACCGCGGCACTCATCGGAATATGAACGAAATGATAATGATGATTGCCGACAATCATACCGGTCCGTCCGGAAAAGGCGGCATGCACGGCATGCTGAGCCAACTCGATGCAGTATATGTTATCCTCCGCATTCGCCGGTGTCGATCGAATGATGTAACTCGGATCGAAATATCTCATATGGATATTGATATTACGGGCTTTGAAATATGTGGTGATCTCATTTTTGAGAAAAGAACCGATATCCATCAGCAATGGATTACCCGATTCGTCCACCTGAACGGTTTTATTCTCGATCAGTTCCTGGCCGGCTCCTTCCGCCACCACAATCACAGCATGGCGGCGATTCAGGATCCGTTTTTCGAGATGTGCGAGAAATCCATTTGGTCCGGATAACTCGAACGGAACTTCTGGAATGAGAACAAAATTGGCTTCGCCACTGGCCAATGCAGCTCTGGCTGCGATATACCCCGAATACCGACCCATGAGTTTCACAAGGCCGATCCCATTGTAAGCGCCATGTGCTTCAACATGAGCGCAACTGATGATCTCTTTCGCTTTTGTGAATGCCGTCGAGAAACCAAAACTCCGATCGATATAAGCAATATCATTGTCGATGGTCTTGGGAATTCCGATGATCGAAACCGGAAGTTGTCTCTGCCTGCATTCTTCAACCAGTTTCAATGCACCACGCAACGTTCCATCTCCACCGATAATAAACAGCATGTTGATCTCGCGCCGCTGAAGAAAATCAACCATCTCGACTTCGGATTGCGGACCGCGGGATGATCCCAGGAAGCTGCCGCCTTCAGTGTGGATTTTGGCGACGATATCCGGTGTGAGTGGAATAGAAGTACCCCCCTGGCGGACGGTCATGCCGCGATACCCGTATCGAACGCCCAGAATTTCCTGAACATGGTAGTGATAATGGAGTTGCATGACCAGTGCTCGAATGACATCATTCAAACCCGGACATAATCCGCCACATGTAACAATGGCCGCCTTTGTCTCAGCGGGATCAAAAAAGACACTCTCCCGGGGTCCGGCCAATTCAAAAAATGAAGGTTCATGCCCACATGTCAGACACTCTTTCCAATACTTGATATCGTGATTCACCACGATTTTGGCATCATCCTGAATGAAATTCCCGATTTTGTCATCACTGACTCGTGATAAACCCAATGGAGATGGCTTTTCTGCGGTTCCAAGTCGATCAATCTCAAATCCCACGTGGTATCTCCTCCACCCATTTCAGAAATCAAAGATGCAACTCATAGTTCATGCCATTCGGCGCATTCCATCTTCATCGATGAGAACCCAAGTCCGGGATTGAACCATGATCCAGAACGTCTCGAACTGACAGGGATTATATTGGATTAATGGCTCATTTGAAAACCCGAGAACGAAATTTGCTTCATTAGACTTTCTTTCAAGAGTCGGGTTCGATAGAATATCCATGAGCAAAGGAGTTTATATCGATCATGAAGATTCTCGTGTACGACCGGGAGATGGCTATCGCCGGACACTCAATCGTGGAGATTCTGCAGCAGAATCAATATAAGCCGGTTTTTAATTTTGAATTATCCAGCGATGCTTCCGCCGTGATCCTTCCCTACCAATCCCAGAATGATATTTCTCAGGAAGCATACCAGAAATTGAGCCATCTGAGCCAATCCATACCGCTCATCGGTATTGAAACAACTGTACCGATCCAGAATGGAATGACGATATCGATCGATCTCCACCTTCCTCCAACGGTGTTGCCGCATTTGTTTATTCATTACTTGTCAAAAACGATTCGACACCACGCCATCGCATCAAAATACCATATTCGTAACAACGAGTATTCGCAGCAAAAGGCTGAGTTGGACCGCCAGATCTCGCTAGGTATCGATTTTACCCGCACACTATCTCAACATGAGCTATATAGCCTGATCGTAAAAAAAGCTACGGAATTGATACCTGCGGAATTTTATTCTCTGATTGTATTGGAGCCGGAAACGACCAACGCTCACCTGGCTGGTGTCTATGATAACAATCCGATCAGCGGCCATATTCCGATCTATCGATGCCTGACAGATAAAACATATCAGCAACTCAAGACCTCTCAGGAACCGATTTATGACCGGCAGCCGTTTCATACATACCCCTTTATCAATGATGAAATCAAACGGATTGGCAGGACGGTGATGACCTATATGATGGCACCGCTGATCTCTCAAAACAGGCTGTTGGGTGTATTGGAGATAGGAAATCGTTCCGGACACAGTCAATTTACGGAGATAGACCATCGACGAATCGCGTTACTGACGAATTTTGCATCAGTTGCCATTCACAACGCAGAGTTGTATAACCGAACGGAGCATCTGGCCCAGATCGATGATCTGACTCAGGTGTATAATTTCGCTTCGACAAAAACGTTTTTGGAGACATTCATTGCGAGGGAAACCCAATTCTGTCTGCTTTTTCTGGATTTGGATGGATTTAAAAGTGTGAACAGCCGGTATGGGCATCTCATAGGTAATAAAGCACTTCAGCATGTCGCAGGTATCATGCAGAACATCGTGGGGACGTCAGGCCGGATTTGCCGATTCGGAGGTGATGAGTTTATGATTATCATTCCCTCTGATCTTGACTCGGTGATGAAGGTTTCGGAGCGTATCATCACGGAAATAGAGATGCAGCAGATCCTGCCGGGCCTTGCCTTGTCAGCCAGCATCGGAATCTCCGTGTTTCCGGAAGATGGACAGACACTGGAAACGATTATCCACTGTGCAGATTCAGCCATGTATCATGCGAAAGATACAGGTCGCGGCAATATTGTTACCTTTTCCAGCATTTCATATCGACATCCCTTGGACGAATCATGATATCAGCTCAATTTCAATACAGATTGGGCAATCCGTAATCGAATGAGCGTGATGCTTCCTTATTTATCTTTTGGAGTTATTTGACAATGGAACAGAAAACCCGGATCGTTTTCGCAGTTACACTCATAGCTGTTATTTTTACAGGATGTACCCATCAAATCATCTTGCTTTCTCCGGCGGACCGGTATGAACTCGGGAATTATTATCTTGAAAAGGAAGATTTCAATGCTGCTGGTGATCAATTTGAGTATCTCCGAAATAACTATCCGACGAGCGAATATGCCACCATGAGTCAGTTTAAACTTGCGCAGACATTACTGGCTCGAAAAAAGTATGAAGAAGCGGCTATTGATTTCGAGTTGTTTCTCGATTTTCATCCCGCGCATAAATTAGCTCCGGAAGCGCAATATAACCTGGCTATCAGTAAATTCAAAAGCAAACTGAATCCGGAACGAGACACGACCATGGCGAAGGAGTCATTACTGGCTTTCAACACATTCGTCTCCCTATATCCGGATCACCCGGAAATCCAGAATGCCAGGCAGTATAAACGCCAATTGGAGACCCATCTGCTGACCCATGAATACGAGGTTGGTATGGTATATTATCGGCGGCGAGCCTATCATGCTGCACTCAACCGCTTCAATCCCATTCTCGATTCCTGCCAGGATCCGGGATTGAAAGTCACCACGCTCTATATGATCGGGCGCTGCCTGGAACACCAGCATAAATATGAAGAAAGCCAGAAAACGTATCAGCAAATACTTGCTTTGGGCGGGATTTCAGAGTGGGAATCCAAAGCAAGAACTCGTCTGGTGAAAGTGGAAAAATCTCTTTTAAAGACAACCCAGGCATCTCCTGATCCCAGCAGCAAAAATTAGAATCTTCCGCAAAGTAAGCTCTATTTTTCAGAAATCTGCAGAGGGTGTCTACTGATTCATTCATTTTAAAAAATATTCTATGAAACCATCCCGCCCATTTCGGTCAATATCATTCTGGCTTCCCTGGCAATAACTAATTCCTCATCAGCTTTGACAACGAGCACAGGCAGTGAGCCATCTGAAATTCTGCGGACAGTGGCCTTATCCCGCTGTCGATTGATTTCCACATCGAGATGAACACCCAGAAATTCCAGCCCGACGAGTGCTTTTTCTCTGATATCCCAGTCATTTTCACCAACTCCACCAGTAAATACAATGATATCGATGCCACCCAAAGCGGCGATGTAAGCCCCGATATATTTTTTCACTCGATAAGCATATAACTGTCTGGCCAGAATCGCCCGTGGATTGCTTCTTTCGGCTTCCTCTTCTAGGTCGCGCATATCAAATGTTCCCAATCCAGCGACACCATAAACACCCGAATGTTTGTTCATCAGATTATTGATCCCTTCGATGGAGAGACCATCCTTCTCTATCAGAAACGGGATAATAGCAGGGTCAAGATCGCCACAACGAGTTCCCATCACAAGACCTTCCAATGGAGTGAATCCCATGGATGTGTCGATGGAGACGCCGCCATCAACCGCAGTGATCGAAGCTCCATTTCCGAGATGACAGGTGACGATCTTTAACTGCTCAATCGGCTGTCCGATAAATTTTGCAGCCTCATTGGCAGCATATTTATGAGACGTTCCATGAAATCCATACCGTCGAATCTTATGCCGTTCATAGAGCACATAGGGTAATCCGTATAAAAAGGATGTCGGCGGCATTGTCTGGTGAAATGCGGTATCAAACACCACCACCTGGGGCACATCCGGCAGCAGTTCCTGAAATGCCCTGATTCCACGAATATTGGGTGGATTATGCAAGGGTGCCAGTTCGCAGCACACTTCCAGAGCGTTCATCACATCTGGAGTCAGCAAACGGGAACCGGAAAAAAACTCACCACCATGGACAACGCGATGACCCACCACTTTTATTTCTGCGATGCTTTTCAGAATTTCGAAACGAGGCTCGACCAGAGCAGACAAAATTCTTGAAATAGCGGATTTATGATCCAGAATTTCTGCTGTTTCTGTATATTCAGACTGATTCCCGGGTTTTAGTTTGAATTTCGCAAAGCTGGTTCCGACTTTTTCAACAATCCCTTTACAAAATACTTTTTCATCCGTCATATCAAAGACTTGAAACTTTACGGATGAGCTTCCGCTGTTAATGACTAATACGATCATGATGCCTCTCCGATCTGTGTTGATTCATACGAATGGATACCGACTCCTGTTTTCTTGCCCAGCAGACCTTTCCGCACCAGATTTCGAAGCCGCGCCGGTGGCCGAAACTGCGGCATATCATAAGACTGCCAGAGATCTTCCATCATATTCAAAACCACATCCAATCCAATCGTATCCGCATATTCCAAGGGTCCCATGGGTATTTTCAATGCCAGCCTCATCGTTCGGTCAATATCGAGTGGCGAAGCCACCCCTTCCGACCACAGGCGAATGGCTTCGTGAATGAATGTCAGGAGCAACCGGGTAGAGACAGAACTTGCTCCCTCAACTATATCAACGACTTCTTTATTGAGAAACTGCGCTACTCCACAGATTTTTTGATAAGTATGGTCCGATGTTTTCTTCCCCCGTGTGACCTCGACAACTTTTCGTCTCGAAGCCGGATAGGTCACATGAAATCCGATCAACCGGGAGGGATTCCTGATATGCTCCGCCAATCGTGAAAGACATCCTGTGTCATCATCAACCGCAACGATAATCCACTCGGGCAGATACCGATCCATCTCCCGATAAATCTGCTGATGAACGCTCATGTCACCCCGAAACGTGTCAAACACAATGTCCACATTTTTTAATGACTCGAAATGGATCGAAGGCTGAATATACTGCAGCATGAGTTTCTTCTCAGTTTCAGTCAACTCCCATTTCTGAATCATCCAGTCCAGGTTTTGTTGAATCAAGGTCATTGTTTCCTGGAGTTCTTCCGGTGTTTTACCGATGATCGTCACGGCAATTCCTCTCGAAGATAACAGCTTGGCAATCCCCCGGGATATCGCATTGCAGCCAATGATCGCTCCTTTTTTCAGATCGATCGCAGCAGGACTGTCCCCTTTTTCCCGTTTGGGTTCGCTGATGAGTTCAATGAGTACTTCCTGTGGTATTGCAGTCAATTTATCCAACACAGCCTCATGGGTAATTCCCATTTTCTGTGCAATCAAACCAATTCGATTGGTCAGTGTTTCTGGCAATATCCTGTTTAATTCCATCATAAAATTACCCTCCCGCTGGCAATAGCAGTTCTTATGTAAATCAAAGTCATTCTCCTGATGTCAATATGCTTCATTCATGTTTTTCTAAATTCACTCATCGACAGGTACAATCAGGAATGCGTGGCTGAAGATCATAGTAATCCGAAAATCCGTACTGTGGGAATCCGAAAAAGCATCTCTATTCCTTGATATATCCCAGCGCTTTCAATTTCTCCTGTTCTTTTTTTTCTGATTCCATAAAATCAATAGATAATGGATATTGAGCCGTTTTTTCATATGCACCCAGCATGCTTAAAAGACTCTGGAATATTTTCGGATACATGACGCTGCAATCGACAGTCTCTTCCGGATCTTCACGAAGATCGAACATCATGGATTTTCCGGTGACACCGTTTTTTATCACTTTGAACCTTGGATCATATTGTGCGATCAACAATCCATGATTTAAATCTTTCCGCGGCAGTGGCGGAGCGGCGGTGTTCCAGAATGGGTCTCGTCTCGGCAGATGATTGGCAATGATGAAATCCAGATTCTCTCCCGGTGTTTTTGTGAGCCGGAACGGGCATTTCGTCAATGCTGTGACCGTTGGAAACAGATCCTGATGCAACGCAACCTGATCACAGATCCGGGTCCTATGCTTGTTGAAGGGATACTTGATGATCCATGGAACCCGTGTCGCAGACTCCCAAAGACGATCACCATGACCAAAATAATAATCATGCTCGAATCCCTCCCCATGATCCGACGTCACACACAATAAAGTACGGGAGAACAGGTCCTGAGACATCAATCGATTGAAAATCCGGCCGATACAGTGATCCACATAACTGACTTCGGCATCGTAAAGCATCCGATATGCCCGTGTTGTCATCTCATCGGACTCAATTGTCGTGGGATCTTTGACCAGAACGCGAAAATCCTTCTCTTTCAATGCATTATTGACAATCTGATCATATTTCTTTTCCTGTTCATCAGTCCACCTGGATTCCATCGCCTGTGAATGATCATCCTCCAGGTGCGTCCTGGGATAATATTCCGGAGGGTGATACGGGCTATGGGGATCAAAAAAATGCACCCAGATAAAGAAAGGATCCCGGGAGATATTGGCCATCCATGAAAATAATGCATCTACTGTCTGATCACCTTTCCGTTCGAGTTGCGATTCTGACCATGAGTCGTCATAAACCTGAAATCCTCGGCCCAATCCGGACATCCGATGAGTCAGTGAATATCCACTGACGAAACCTGCTGTCTGATACCCCATATCCTGTAAAATCGTTGCCAGGGTATTAAACTGCCCATCCAATGGAATGCCATTCCGAATGACTCCATGCCTGCCCGGATCCAAACCTGTCAACAGAGTTGCATGTGATGGTCCGGTTGTCGGAACCGGCGCATACGCTGTGTGAAATACCACTCCGAACCTCCCCATCATATCTAAAACGGGAGTATTCGTATGATTGTTTCCGTAGAGCCCGAGCGCATCAGAGCGGCACGTATCAATCGTTATCAACAATATATTGGGGTGGTTGATGCCCAGGTGATATTCGAACTGCATCATAAACCGGTAAAACAGATGGATCGGTAACAACAACATCAATAAAAAAATAAACCATATCACCAGTCGTCGATAACTCATGCCCGTCTCATTTCGCCAAATCCCGCCGTTCAAAATATGTGAAGTATCGATCATCGATTTTCACTTCACGCACACGATACTGATCGGAAAATGCCGAAATCACCTCTGATTCCGGATTCAATATCGTTGGATTGGAATGCAGAAGATCAAACGATTTTTTATCATCGAGTATATATTTGGGGTTTCGATCAAGGACCACACGTCCCACCTGATCAATCTCCCCCTCAAGACTGGTGGCCTTCCAGATAATCTGTGCAATCTCCTTGTCATTCAGACCACTCCTGTCAATATTCCGTAATCCTGCATAATATGGAATCACACCGCCCAGACCCGTAGCCATCCACTCACCCTGAACCGCATTTTCTCCCAGCCATTTACCAATCCGCTCCCAATCATCCAGATGGGACTGCTCCCATTTCAGAATATCGACATAATGACTGCGACGCCACCGGATCATATCAAAAAACGTGGATGACGATGAGATGGTGATATTTGCCAATAGCACGATCGCAGCAATATGAAAAGCGAGTCGATGTCCGGAACGCCTGAGTGCATAAAAAACAGACAGACTGATGACAGGGATCACCGGAACCAGGAACCGGCCCATCGGCATCCAATCCCCTCCTACCTGATAGACATAAATCAAATACGCGACGGACGGAAGCCACAGCGACAAGAAAATCGATCGGCTGGATTTCAGGAACAGGCCGATTATACTGAATGGAAAAACGGCAAAACCGGTCATTGCCGCATAACGGGTCATATATGCCCAACCACCCTCCTGAAATCGTTTACCTTTCACCCAAAATGTATTGGGTATCCAGCATTGATAGTACAGATAACGGAACAGAAGATGTGGACAGAAGATCACGGCGAAGCCAATCATGTATTGAAGACAATGAAAACGATGTATTCTGGTGGCGATCGGGATCAGATACAGGAGAAAAAATAAAACTCCTTCCGGGCGTGTAATGGAAGCGCATCCGAAACAAATCCCAGACAAAAACGCATGATAAGAGACGCTGGTGGTACTGGCGTAGATAGCGGCAACCAGAAAAAAAATGAACATTGGAGTTTCCAGGCCGGCTACTGACCACATCTGAAATCCGGGTATACAAGCGGTTAATGCGGCTGCAAAAATGCCTTCATAGGTGTAACTGTTGTTTTGCCAGCCGAGAAAAACCAATAATCCGATCGTAAGGAGACCCAAACATGCTCCGATGACTTTTGCGATAAACGGCAAGGGGAATACGAGATGAAAGAGGCTGATAATGATAATCCATAAAAAATTGGTATATCCCTCCACATAATCGCCGGGATTGTATACCAGCCCATTTCCGGCTAAAAGATTTTGAGCATATCTGAATGAAATATAAGCATCTTCGACGGTATAGAACCAGTAACTCCGAATACCATTTAAAAAAATTATGGAACAGACGATAAAACAGACAGGACGCAGCAGTCTGGAAATGCTCGGATTCTCCAGAGTTTTTGAGAGTATCGGGGATCCGGTTTGCACCATGACCGATGATCAATTCTTGGTCAGATTCGTAAACACGATCAATCCGATCTGATAAAATTTATGCAGCATCATGATCAGTTTATCCTTGGATATGCCTGTCAGATATCGCAATGTTTTGATGTCGTTTTTGCCATCAATTCTGGAGAAAAGAAATCCCTCTTCGCCTGTAAGATATAGTTTATCCATTGGCATGTTTTTAATATACTGGCGGATATTGGGAATCATTTTTTCGGAAGTCACTATTTTTTTTGATTCCGTTAAGATGGCGGATTCTGTTTGAACTTTCAATTTGATGGCTTTGGCACAGTTGCTATCCAGCTTCAACGCTCGACCAATAAAATCATAGGCTTCATGAAGCGCATTTTTATTGAACAACAACTCCGCCTGATCCATATAATAATCTAATTTTTTCTGAAGCTCTTTTCGTTTCTGTTCCAGTTCATAGTCGATCAAGATGAAATTATTCTGAATCATCTTCCTCAGGGAGGTATAGATATTAAATTCCATTTCATTGATCGATTCGACCACTTCATAAGCTGGTCGTGGTTTTTTTAGAGAATCCCAAATCTTTTTTTCCAGTTTATCAAAATCATCACTGGGGATCAGGTGGATCGGATTCTGGTAAAGAATCATCTGGTCATTCGGCAGAATCTCTCGTATCCGACGCAGCTCATCCAGTCGATAGACACCCTTCAGCAACAGATCCTGAATATCCGTAGGCTCGACAATATAATCACTCTCTTCAATCGATTTATCCTCAAAATTGAAACTTCCTTCTTTCCATGTTATCAGATCAATCACAAGTTCATCGACATGCAGCTTCAGGCATTTATTCAGTTCATCTTCGGTGAGAAATCCTTTTCTGACCGCCAATTCGCCAATCTGAATATCATCTTGCAGTTGTGTTTTTCTGAACTCGGCGAGTGTCTGGCTTTGTATAAAGCCCATCCGCAATAACAACGCTCCCAAACGATATTTTGATTTGGAAGAAAATATCCCGACCAGATTTCCCTGTGCAATCAGGAGTGTCCGGGTTTCTTCTGTTCGGGTGAGATACAGAATGCCACTTTTGGTGCTCTGAGCCAAAAGCTGTAGCAGATCAACGGGCGATATCGCAGAAAACTCACCTTTTAGTGACATGTCTTGTCCGTAACTGAAGGTTCACATTAACTACACCTTACACTGATACATGTACCCTATGATTTAAAAGATTTCAACATTCAGGTTCAACGAATCAAAGATTGTTACATATAAAGTAGAGCTGCTTCGTTTTTTTCGATCGTCCTTTGAGTTTACTCCTTTGTACTATCAGAAACCATTGTATCTGAGTTCAATGATACCGGCACATTACAGTATCTTTATCGATGAATCCCGTGATCAGAAAAGCTCCAGGAGCTGCTTGAAGTGATGGATATGAAAATCAACATCCGGTATCTCCCGGAATTTCCTTTCGCCCGGAAGATCAGGCTGAAACAAAACGGTTCTCATTCCGAGCGATTTAGCGGGTTTCAAATCCCAGTCAACCCGATCTCCAACCATGGCAATCTGAGTTGAAGATATTCCCAATGCTTCGGCAGTCATCCGGAACAATGCCGGATTGGGCTTATGAAAGGGCGTATTTCCGGAAATTATCACGGCAGAAAAAAAATCAAGAAGCCCATATTTCTCCAACTGCGGTCGCTGCGTCTGATCAGAACCCTCTGTGAGAAGCCCCAGCAAATACCGCTGATGCAGGCGATGTAGTACCGGATGAACATCCGGCATTAATACCGCTCCCAGATATCGCCCGATTCCGTATGCTTTCGCCATATCGAGTATCACTTCTTCTTTAAAATCCAAGCCGAGAAGTCTCAACGCATCTTTAAAACGAAGGCTTCGATTCTTTTCTGCCGAATGCATGATGCCAAGGGCAGATGTCTGAGCAGTTTCTTGTTCCAATACGCGGTTGTATGTGTCTTTGAACGTTGAGTAGGGGATGTTCCGGGTCGTGCGGATCAGGCATTGATATGCCTGCTGAAGTCCTGATTCGGCACTTGCGGCATAATCCGTCAATGTTCCGTCGAGATCGAAAATGATACCCCGGACATCATTCACAGGAAAACCACCCTTTCAGAGCAGATCCGAGTAGAGTTCGCTGCGTCGTTCTTTCAGAAAGGCAAATTCTTTTCTTGCAAGATCGATGCATCCCAGATCCAGTTCGGTTATCAATAAGGCATCCCGATGGAATATCGGTTGAGCGATCAATTCACCGAATGGATCGACACACAATGATTTGCCATAAAAAGCCAAGTCGCCTTCCTTGCCTGAACGATTGACTCTCATGATAAACACATTGTTGACGATGGCATTCGCACACAGGACATTCTGCCACCGATCCTGGGAATCCATTGCGGCAGCAGTCGGAGCAAAGAGGATATCGGCATTTTTTAGCGCCAGTAATCGTGATCCTTCCGGGAAAAAATTATCCCAGCCGATCTGGATGCCAATCCGGCAAAACGGAGTATCAAACACGGGGAACCCCAGGGTGCCCGGATCAAAAACATGATGCTCCTCCCAAAAAGGAATCTGAGATAACTGAATTTTTCGGTATTTCCCGATAACTCCCCCCGGACCGAGAACTGCCACCGTATTATACCGATGATCGCCATCTTTCTCATAAATGGAACAGAGAATGATGGCACCACTCTGTTGAGCCAGCTTCATAAAAGGCTCTGTCGATGGTCCTGGAATTGGCTCCGCAAAACGAAAAAAATCCTCCGGATTGTTAACAGAAAACCACGGCAAGCTGAAAAGCTCGGAAAAGCACACCATATTTGCCTCTTTTTGAAGAGCAACTTCAGCAAACTTTACAGCACGAATGATATTCTGTTCCCGATCCGGTGTTGCAGAGAACTGAATCCCCGCCACCTTGACCGTTCTTTTCTGCAAGGCTAAATCTTCGTCTCCGGAACTCACACCACGCAGAACCTCTCGAATTTTATTGCGTTCTTCTGAAAATGTCGTTTCCTGGTCGTTCATTCTTCTGTTTTGTTCATGCAACATTTCTTGTATTTTTTGCCACTCCCACAAGGGCAATCATCGTTCCTGCCGATTTTATCCACAATCCGACGCAATGGATTGGTTTTCTCCTGTGAGTTTTCAGCCGCATTCTCTCTCTGAATTCTGGATGGAATCATTCCTCTTCCCTCCTGGATCTTGACAGGAACCCGCTGGCGAATCGTCACGGATTCCTCAGAGAACTGCGCGATGAACAATGTATTGACTGTGCTGACTTTGATCTGGTGAATCATTTCCTGGAAAAGATCAAATCCTTCCCGTTTATATTCGGTCAACGGATCCCGCTGTCCGAAGCCTCGGAGCCCGATTCCTTCTTTCAGATGATCCATATTCAACAGATGCTCTTTCCAGTTTACATCGATGTGATATAAAAGAGCTCCCCTCTGAATCTCCTGTTGTTTCATGGGAGTGAGCAACGCCATTTTTTCCCGGAACCGATTCTGGTAATAGTCGACCAGATGCTCCAGCAACGATTCCTCGTCCCATATCTTATCCTGGGAGAAATCCAATGAAAGGACTTCGCCGAACTGCGCTGCCAATGCGGTCCAGATGGCTTTGGTATCCCATTGTTCTGAATGGGTTTTGGGAAGTATATGCAGTTCCAGAATGCTCTCGATGACTTCCTCTATCATCTCCAGAATCGTTGCTTCGATATTATCGGAGTTCAGGACGGTCATCCGCTGCCTGTAAATCACTTCCCTCTGTTTGTTCATGACATCGTCGTATTCGAGAATGTGCTTCCTGGCGGAGAAATGATGGGCTTCGACCTTTTTCTGTGCGTTTTCGATGGCCTTTGTGACAAAGGGATGCTGAATCTGTATCCCCTCCTCCATTCCAAAGCGTTCCATAATATTTTTCATTTTCTCTGGAGCAAAGATGCGCATCAGGTCGTCTTCCAGGGAGAGGTAAAATCTGCTGGAACCCGGATCGCCCTGACGACCCGCTCTTCCGCGCAACTGGTTATCGATCCGGCGTGATTCGTGCCGTTCCGTTCCGATGATATGGAGTCCGGAAAGTGCGACGACCGCTTCATGTTCCTGTTCCGTCTGCGTTTTGACCTGTGCATATGTCTTCAGAAAGATCTCCGCATAATCGGGATCGTCTGGACCAATATTCATATTCTGCAATTCAAGCCGGGTGAGGAATTCTGGATTGCCTCCCAGAAGAATATCCGTACCTCTCCCAGCCATATTCGTGGCAATGGTCACCGCACCTTTTCTGCCTGCCTGAGCGATGATCTCTGCTTCCCGGCTGTGGTGTTTTGCGTTCAACACATTGTGACGAATGTTTTTCCTGGCGAGCATCTTGGAAAGTTTTTCCGATTTTTCGATGGCGATCGTTCCGACCAGAACCGGACGCCCCAATTTGTTGCATTCTTCAATTTCTTCAACGACTTTCTGGAATTTCTCGCGTTCCGACTTCATGACGACATCCGGATACTCCACCCGGACCAATGGGCAATTGGTCGGAATACTCACGACATCCAATTTATAGATATGCGAAAACTCAGCCGCTTCTGTAATCGCGGTTCCAGTCATTCCTGCCAATTTCTCATACATTCTGAAATAATTCTGAAATGTGATTGTCGCCAGAGTCTGGTTTTCACTGGCAATTTTGACACCTTCCTTGGCTTCCACTGCCTGGTGGAGTCCATCCGACCATCGTCTGCCCTGCATCAACCGGCCGGTGAATTCATCGACAATGAGAATTTCTCCATCCTTGACAACATAATCCACGTCCCGTTTAAAAAGCGTATGTGCTCTCAACGCCTGATTGGTGTGGTGAAGCAGAACCATATTTTCGGGATCATACAGGTTATCGACACCCAATGCCCGTTCAGCTTTCGCGACTCCGTTTTCAGTCATAGAAACCGTTCGGCTCTTTTCGTCAATGCTGTAATCGATATCCCGTGTGAACCTCGGAATAATCCGATCTACCCGTAGATAGAGATCCGTGGCTTCTTCTGAAGGTCCGGAGATGATCAATGGTGTTCGTGCCTCATCAATCAAAATGGAATCGACCTCGTCAACAATGGCGAAGGTATGACCTCGCTGAGCAAAATCAGTCAATCTCAATTGCATGTTATCCCGGAGATAGTCGAAACCGAATTCGTTGTTGGTGCCATACGTTATATCCTGGCGATATGCTTTACTATGTTCTGTCAAAGGCGTTCCGCTCATGATCACACCGACCGACAACCCGAGAAAAGTATAGATCCGACCCATCCATTCTGCATCACGACGTGCCAAGTAATCATTGACCGTAACAACATGGACGCCTTTTCCAGATAATGCATTGAGAACGACGGGAAGGGTGGCTACCAATGTTTTGCCTTCTCCGGTCTTCATTTCCGCGATTTTCCCTTGATGCAATACCATTCCACCCATCAACTGAACATCAAAATGCCGCATCCCCAAGGTTCTGCGGGATGCTTCTCGCACCACTGCAAAAACCTCTACCAACAGATCATCCAAAGATTCCCCATTGGCAATTCGCTGCTTGAAGAGCGGAATTTGTGATTTAAGATCTTCATCGGACAACGACTGAACAACAGACTCATGTTCATTGATGGCAGTTAAAATTGGAAGCAATCGTTTCAAAGCCCGATCGTTTGCATTGGGAATCAGTTTTCTGATTATATTAAAAAGTCCTGAAATTGGATTCACGAATAACCTCGTTCGTTGATCATCACAGTTTTTGAAAATTTGGGGTGAAATGCTTTCGTTAGATACGATTATCGAAATGCATTTTCTGGAAGGAAATACTGAGGGTTTACGGGTCGCCCCTCAATTCGGACTTCATAATGGACATGACGTTGTGTGGATCGTCCGGTATTTCCAAGTATTCCGATCGTCTGGCCTTTCTCAACCCAATCACCAGATTTTACATTCATTCGATGAAGATGCGCATATAGCGTAGAAATGCCGAATCCGTGGTAAATAGTTATCGAATTCCCAAAAGACTCGTTATATGTGGCCTGAGTGATAACGCCTTGAGCAGTGGCAATGACCGGTACTCGATTGGAATGAACGATATCGATACCGCTGTGCATCTGCACAGAGTTCGAAAATGGATCACTCCGTCGCCCGAAATCAGATGATAAATAGCCGCCCCTAACCGGTAACATGCTGGGGATCGCTCTCAGAAGAGCACTCCTTGAACTCAGGAACCGTGACAGAGACTGTGTATAACCTCGTTCAAGCTTCGATTCCTGCTCCAATTCTTCCATTTCCATCCACATTTTATCCAATAACGCTTCTTCGGGATTAAAATATGCGAGCTTTCGAGCTTCCTCCCCGATCGATTTAAAATAAGGTCCGCCAACACCTTCAGCGGATTGGTTATCGCGTCCCAGCTTTCTTTCAACCTCGTTTCGTAACGATCGGATGTCAGCTAATTCCTCACGAAGCGATTGCATTCGATCAGCAAAATAGTGGAGTTGCCCATCCTTCAGGGATAATAGCTGTTTGACATTGACATTCTCACTCTGCAGGGACCGCAGATGAAAACTTTGATCAATCAGAAAAAATACTCCGCCCCCACCCAATCCGATGAGAATCATAAAAAAATAGCCGCAGATATATGGTATACGAATCCTGTAAAATCTGCTGCTGGCAGCTTTCCGAATCGATATTTCCCATCCTTTCTTCATGTTCTTTATGCCTTGCCTTTATTTCAGTCAACCCCAAAAACTCCTGTCGAATATCATGGTGAAACCGGAATGTCAAATTACTGCCGGGGAATTACTTATGATATCTCAATCTTTATTGACAATTAACCGATAAAATTCTAATTTTTCTGAAGCAGACCGATGTGTCATAAAGGAGTATGTTCTGGTGAAATATCCCATTTTCAAACGCGGAGCAATTTATTTACTTCTGTTGATATTGTCTGGTTGCTTAGCCATCGGACTGACACATCGAATCAGGCATGCACGGGAATACATCGATAAAGATCCCTCTCGTGCCATTGCAGAATACCGGCAACTTATTGCGCAGTATCCTTCGGATCCGGAGATTCCCCGGATTAAATATGAACTTGGATTGATACTCATCGAGCAAAACGAATTGCCAATGGCAATTGCTGAATTCCAGGGAATTCTACAGCAATATCCATACTCCCAGTGGGCCACTGCATCGGAAGTGGAACTGATCACTCTCGAATCCGACCTTTCATCCGAATCCCTGGAAACACTCGAGGATCTGTTAAAAAAGGACATTCCCCCGGATATTAAAGACCGTATCCATTATTCAATCGCAGAGATTCATTATAAAGCAGGCCGCTGGACCGAAGCACTCAATGCATACCGACAGGCGATTGCCATGCGAAAGGAAAAAACATACCAATACTGGCTTCATATCGGAATCTGCCTGCTCAGGATTGGGGACTATGTACAAGCGGAGCAAGAACTGAAAAAAGCCGAATCGTATCATCCGACTCAAGACCCGGCCATCGTTCTCGCACTTGCCGAACTTTTTCAGCGCACAGACCGATTCGACGAAGCAATCAATGTTATTTTCTCCGCTCTGATGATCGCTCCCGACACAACGATTCTCAACACAGCGAAGGATCTGTTATCGACTCACTTCAATGATTCACAACTTGACCAATTGAGCCCAAAATATACCGCTGGACTTCCCGGTTATCTGCTCAGAATGGAAAGCATACAACGGTCCGCTTCACTCGGTAATTACGATCATGCCCTGCTCATGCTCTCACAATTGAAAACCGCCTTTCCGGATTATCACAATGAAATCAATGAAACGATCAACGAGTTGGAGAATCGAGCGGATATCCAATCCGATCATATCGGACTTCTGGCACCACTTTCTGGAGAAATCTCGAGTATTGGACACAGTGTCTATCAAGGTGCTCAATTCGCCATCGATGACTACAATTCACTGTATCCGGAACATCGTTTCGAAATGATCATCCGTGATACTGCGGGACAGACTGACTCTATTCATGAAGACTTTAAGTATCTCGCTGAAACAGAAAAAGTATTGGGTATTGTTGGTCCAATTCGAAGCGATACGACAGAAATGATTGCTCCGATGACGATTGAATATCAGATTCCAGTCATCACACCCGGATGCCCGAAATCAGATATCTGTAATAAATCCCCTTTCCTGTTCCGGATATTTCCGTCTGCATATCGCGAAGCTTACATGCTCGCAGAATTTACAATCGATAAACTGAAACTTCCCAATGTTGCATGTATCTATCCGAACACAGCATATGGACAGGCAGCCTATGAAGGATTCTGTGCAGGAGCAGACAATTTCAAGGGACAACTTCACTATTCTGTCTCCTATTCGGATACAACCCAGAATTTCGGTACCCTGTTACAGAAACTGATAACAATGCCTATCGATGTTATCTTCATTCCGGACCGAGCCGAGAAAGCTGCTCAGATAGCCGGACAGATCCGGTATCTGGAAATCCTGGAACCGATTATCATCGGGATTGGCGCATGGGAGGATGACAAACTCACCCAGATCAGCGGTCCCCATCTTCAAGCGTCCTATTTTCTCACAGAGTTTCCCGTGCATACGGGATCGAGGAAATTATTGGGAGATCGCTATCTGAAGCGCTACGGAGAAGCACCCGACGCCATGGCGCTCCGTACGTACGAAGCGACAGCCATCCTGCTCCAGGCATCCGCATCCGGAGTGAAATACCGCGAGCAACTGGATGCCTATCTGAAGGCATCGACAGGAATCCCGGTTCTGGATGGACTCGCCTGTTTCAATACCAATCACGATCTCGAAACGCCCGTTCTGATTTACCGTCTGGAGAATGGCCGGATTACTCCCTGGTTTCGCTGGGAACATGGATATTTTTATTCTTTGTTCCCATGAGCCGCACTGTTCCGTTGATTTGCGATCCCGAAACAGTTCAACGAGAATCATTCATCGGGAGTGCTTGGATCCCGCAAATCAGATGCAGGGGAGTCCCAATTGACATCTGTTTCATGTAACCCGGATATTGATTTTGGAGAGCAGAGATTACACCGCTCAATCGGCTCTGTACCTTCACAAAATGATTCCTGAACTGACTTTTCACAACCGGGTGTCACCAACAGGCCACTCCTGGAACAAATCCGAACGGATATGATACCATCCGGAATCGGAAACTCCTTTTTCTCCATATCTTTCACCACTTGTTCCATATAACGCAACCAGATCGGTAACGCCGCTTCTGCACCGGTCGCCCGAGCGTAAATGGGTTCGAGCACATCCAGCCCGACCCATGTGCCAGTGACCAGTTGAGGAGTGAAACCCATAAACCATGCATCGTGATTATTGTTGGTTGTACCGGTTTTTCCGCCTGTGGGACGCTGCAAACGGTTAGCCGCATAGCCTGTTCCATGTTCGACGACTCCACACAGCAAATCGGTGGACAGATAAGCGGTCGTTGATCGCAGCGCACGTCTCAGAGACGGATAATATTCCCGGATAATCTGGTCGTTCCGATCCAGGATAACATCAATCATCATCGGCTCCGCCAATGTCCCGATCGAAGCAAAGACACCATATGCTTTTGTTAATTCCAGCAAAGACACTTCTGAGGCACCTAAAGCCAAAGACAATGTCTCTGTCAATGAACTCTGGATGCCCATCTGCCGAGCAATCCGGATGACATTGGGTATGCCCACCTCACCCAGCAGATGGATCGACATGATATTCCGACTTTGCGACAATCCATCCCGCAGCGTCGTTGCCCCATAAAATTCCTGCGAATAATTCTGTGGCTTCCAATACGTAATCCCCTCATCATCGTTTCTGCCTGACTCTCGACTGGTAATCGGATTTTCATCGGGTCCTTGATCCGTCAATGACTCATCCTCCCATTCAGACTGAGCTCTCCAGGACTGTTCAACCATGATGGGGGTATCGTACACGACATCTGCCGGCGTATAGCCATTATCGAGTGCCGCAGTGTAGATAAAAGGCTTAAACGCAGATCCGGGCTGACGCTTCATCTGGGATACCCGGTCAAATTGGCTCCGGGAAAAATCATAACCACCCACCCATGCCACAACTTCACCGGTGCTGGGATTCAGTGATAAAAGCGCTGCCTCCACATCCGGTTCCTGACTGATGTGGCATTTTTTGATGATTCGGTGATCGGGATCTTCATACTCATCAATGACAAATCCCACGAGATCTCCTGGTTTCAAGGTCAACAGATCGGCATTCTTGACCCAGATTTCTTTGAAAGGGAGACGTTTGGTGAGTCCGCCACACATCAGTTCCAGCCAATCGTTTCCGATGGATGTGATCTGAGCGATGGCGGATTGACCTTCATCGGGCGGAGTTTGCGTCAGCTCTTTACCCACCACCGGACCCCTCCAGGGACGCTTCTTGCCTATCTCATGCAATCCCCATCGAACCGCTTCTTCAGCGATCGCCTGATGTTGCCAATCGAGCGTCGTGAAGATTTTCATCCCGGATGTATATAACACGCTGGCTCCATATTCCGACTCCAGTTGCCGACGAAGGACTTCGACAAAGTACGAAGCGCGGTTTGGAGATCGTTTTCCAGGCGTTATTCCCAAATCTGCTGATTGAGAAGAACGCAATTCAGCTTCAGAAATACTTCCGTTTTGATACATGCGTTGCAGCACGTGATTTCGACGCTCTCGCGCCAATGTCTCATTCCTCAAGGGAGAAAAGCGGCTGGGAGCTTTGGGCAGACCCGCCAACATCGCTGCTTCCACCAGTGTCAGACTGGCACATGATTTATTGAAATAAGTATGAGCGGCTGCCTCTATCCCGTAGGCTCCGCTTCCGAAATACACCTGGTTCAAATAAAGCTCCAGAATCCGGTTTTTGGTGAGCATTTCTTCCAGGCGATACGAGAGAATCGCTTCCTTGATCTTCCGCTGCCAACTCCGCTCACGAGTCAGAAAAAGCGATTTCGCCAATTGTTGTGTGATTGTACTTCCCCCTTGAACAACCTCACCCGCCAGATAGTTACTCCACGCCGCTCGTAAAATACCCAGCAGATCAACCCCATGATGACTGTAAAATCGATCGTCTTCCACAGAAATGATCGCATTTTTCATCACATTCGGTATCTGCGATAACGGGACAATGATTCGGCGCTCGTAAGCGAATTCAGCCAACAGCTCACCGTTTCTATCATAAACGTTTGTAATCAGAGGAGGTTCATACTTCTGAACGGAAAGAATCTCCGGTAATTGAGCCGAGAAATGAACATAGACTGCCAAAGCAAATCCAATCAGGCAGCCACCCGATATGGCAATCAAGATTTTCATTATCGATGCGAACATTCTTCTAAATGAACCGCTCACGTCACACTCCTAATCGATTTCGATCAGACAACAGGCAGAGTATATGAATATTATCAGATCTTCGTCAAAAGTTTTCCTGGATCACATTTCCAGGAACCAGCCCGATCATTGAGTTGTATCTGAAGTCAGAAGGGCATACTCTATACTTCTTCCACAACAAAACACACGATCAGACTGGAACTGAAAAACGGTATGCCGGAAAGAAAGCAGGTTACTATAGATGGTTCCTATTTCTAAAAAACCGCGAAGGAATATGAACAGGCAAGGAGGGCTCCATTTTGAATGGAATTTCCCATGAACGATTTAACGACATCACCAAAAATTTTAATAAAGCCCGTTTCATGGTATTGGGAGATCTCATGGTCGATAAATACATTTGGGGAGTAGGTATCCGACTATCATCCGAAGCCCCAGTTCCCGTGATCCGTGTTGATCGAGAGGAGTATCGTCTTGGAGGTGCTGCAAATATTGCATTTCATTTATGTAACCTGCAAGCTTCCACTTATCTGACCGGGATAGTCGGGTATGACGATGCAGCCCATCATCTTCGAAACCAGATTGTTCAGACCGGGATCCCCGCAGGCGGAATCTTCCCCTCCTCTGCCCGGCCCACTACCCAAAAAGTTCGAATCATGTCTCTGGAACACAGTCAGATTCTCAGTCGATTTGACTATGAAGCCGATACTCCCTTGACCGATGAAGAACAAGCTTCATTGAGGCATTACATCTCCACTTATTCCGATGAAATCAATAGTATTGTGATCGCGGACCATGGGAAAGGCGTTTTTCAGTCGGAATCGTTTATCCGATTTATAAAAGAATTGAGCCAACGCCGCCGTTTGCTCACCATTGCCCAATGCCGGACATCGGAACTGGAAAAGTTTTCTTGGGTTGACCATTTGATCGTCAACTATAAAAAAGCACAACACTTCCTCCATCTGAAAAAAAGGCAGGATTATTCTGGCATTGAATTGGTTGGACAATCCATCCGGGATTACCTCGGGCTGTCAAATCTGACATTGTATGATAGTGCCAGCCAGACGATCGCTCTCTTCCGGGAAAATCAGGACGTTTTCAAACAGAATGACATTCCCATTCAGCTCGTTGATCAGACCGGTATCGGAGATGTTGCTACGGCAGCACTGGCTGTCAGTTTGGGTTCTGGAGCCTCACTCGAAGAAGCAATCATCCTGGCACAACGAGGCTCCATTTCCGCTGGTCAACAGATCGGAACCGGCCGAATCACCGTGCAGTCTCTGGTGTAGTAACAAAGGAGATGTCCATTATTTCCGAGCGATAAAAAAAGTGGTGTTCCACGAAAGGGGGCATCTCAGTGGACACCGTGAAATCCCCACCCCCACATGGAAGACAACGGAACACGTTCTGACAGCAGAACGGGTGGATTCCGATGGTCTCTCCCCAACATACGTTATTTTTTAAACATTTTTTATGGAGACGATCAAATCAGGTTTAGGTGATGCTTAATGATCGTCAATCCCGCTATTACAGCAATGGGTACCGTCAGAATCAGAGAACCCAAGGACATTTCGAAGTTCGTATATCTTTTCAGAATTTCTTGCTCCGTTTCACTCCAGCCACCCTCCGGGCCAACAATCCAGCAGACAGACCGCTGGAGAATGGCCGGGAGATCCACTGGTTTCCGGCCCGTCAAAACCTGTGGCTCAACTCCCACGATTAAATAGCACGATTCAGTGCTGAATTGCTCAAACAGGTCCTGTAATGCCACTGGAGGCATCAGAGTTGGAAGCCACGGTTGATGACATTGTTTGCATGCATTCAGGATGATTTTCTGCCATCGTTTCGTCCGGTTGTCTCCCGTGACCTGGCGTCTTGATCGATGGGTCATAACCGGATAAATATTACGGATTCCGAGTTCTGTCGCACTTCGCAGGATAAGATCGAACGATTCTTCCCGCTTTGGAACGCCGATCACCAGGTTAAGCTCCGGGATAGCCGGAGAATGATGGTGAAATCGAATGATTTTGATCTGAGCCTTATCCCCGCGGTACATGAGAATTTGGGATTCGGCGATGGTCCCCTTGCCATTGAATACAAAAATCAGATCCCCGGACTGTTTACGGAGCACCCGTCTGAGATGGTGCGTCTCTTCCGCTCCCAGATCAACAGTACCAGCCTGATCATCAAGATCCGTTGTGAAAAAAAATTCTGATGTCATCTAAGGACCGATGCTCTGGATATTCATGACACGTAACCGATTTGCACCCATGCACAGCTACTGGCGTTGAACGAGTGATGCGCCCCATTCTCCTTTTTTGACCGATCGAACAACCCGGGAATGACTGGAGATGACACACTTGTTAATGGATTCCTGATCGGTATGCAGAAATCCGGAGAGGATGCATTGACCGTTTGGGTTGAGCAGACCGAACAGATATGCCGCGGCTTGCTCCAGAGTTGGCCGATCGATGTTGGCAAAAATGAGATCAAATCTTCCACGGCTCAGGATGCTCAGATCGCCAGCAATCCAGGCGGCATGACGATTCACTCCATTATTAATTGCATTGATGGAAGCTTCCCTTACTGCGACCGGATCAATATCAATTCCGATAAGCCGCCTGCCGCCGGATTTCAAGGCTGCGATTCCAAGAACTCCCGAACCACAGCCTGCGTCGAGAATCTGCATTTGTGAACAGGAGATCGTTTCGAGCAATTCGAGACACAGAGCGGTCGACTCATGGTATCCCGTGCCAAATGCCTGACCCGGATAGATCACAATATTGATGCGCTGATGATTATCCGGCTGATCCCAGGGTGGATGAACGAGAAACCGAGTTCCGATCGTGATTTGGCGAAAATGCTGATGCCACCGCGTACTCCATCCCAGATCAGAAATCGTATCGATGGAAGTCTGAATCGTCCATCCATTGTGAGAGGCCAGCGAATGAATTGCATCCATACAGTATTGAGCTTCACTGGATGTGTGATAATAGGCTCGCAATTGCTGGGGCGAAATCTCTTCGACTCCGATACACTCAGACTCCCAGCAACAGGACACGACAAGCTCAAAAGCACAGATAGGGTATGCGATATCGACGAACCACCATGTTTTGTCTGGTCTGGATACTTCGGATTCGTTCCGATCAGGCACCCAATCCCTCCACAGAAGACTCTTCACCAATACCACTCTGGTAGACAACCTGAGATAATTTTGTGGAGATCTGGCGCAATGTCCGCACGGCTTCGACGATTTTATCGACTTCCCGGAATTCCAATGCCTTTTTGGTATTTGCCAGAGCGGTGTAGATTTGGTCGCGGATATCATCATCCACCTTATCTCCGTATCTGGCCAGACTCTTCTCTGTTGTGTAAATCAATGTCTCTGCAGAATTCCTGGCCTGGATGACTTCTCTGCGTTTCCGGTCTTCTTCTTCGTGGTTCCGAGCATCCACGATGATTTCCTCGATTTCCCGATCGGTTAATCCGGAGGAGGCTGCGATAACAACCGCCTGCTCCTTTTTGGTCGCAAGGTCACGAGCTGTAACACCAAGGATGCCATTGGCATCGACACTGAACATGACCTCGATCTGAGGCACTCCCCGAGGGAGAGCTGGAATTCCGCGGAGTTCAAACCGGGTCAGACTTTTATTATGAGAAGCCAGTTCCCGTTCCCCCTGCAGAACATGGATGGCAACCGTAGACTGATTGTCTTCCGTTGTAGAACATAACTGGGTTTTCTTGGTCGGGATTGTCGTGTTCCGCTCAATGATTCTGGTAAAGACGCCTCCGACAGTTTCCATTCCGAGTGAGATCGGGATGACGTCCAGAAGCAGAATGTCTTTCACTTCTCCTGTCAAGACACCGCCTTGAATCGCAGCGCCCATGGCAACGACCTCATCAGGATTGATGCCGCTGTGAGGTGGTTTCCGGAAAAACTCCTCTGCCTTCTTTCGAACCAGTGGCATCCGGGTTTGCCCCCCAACGAGCAGGATGTTATCGATATCGCTGACTGTCAGACTGGCATCACTCAATGCTTTTTCAACCCATGGGCGAAATGTCTCATCCACAAGAGATTCCACCAGGGATTCCAGTTTGGATCGCGTCATGGTGATGTTCAGGTGTTTGGGTCCAGACTCATCGGCAGTGATAAATGGGAGATTGACATCGGCGGTTTCCAGTGCTGAAAGTTCGCATTTGACTTTTTCGGCAGCTTCTTTGAGCCGCTGCAATGCCATCCGATCTTCCCGAAGGTCGATACGCTCTTTGGAAATGAATTCTTCAGCCAGATAATTGATGATTGTACGGTCAAAATCATCGCCACCCAGAAATGTATTTCCACTTGTTGAAATAACCTCAAAAATACCATCTCCCATTTCCAGAATCGAAATATCGAACGTGCCTCCGCCAAGATCGTATACCGCAATTTTTTGATTCTTTCGTTCATCCAGACCATATGCCAATGATGCGGCTGTAGGCTCTGGAATCAACCGCAGAACCTCCAGCCCCGCGATCCGGCCGGCATCTTTGGTGGCTTTTCGCTGATCATCATCAAAATAGGCGGGAACGGTGATGACCGCTTCAGTGACCTGCTCACCCAGATAATCGATCGCCGTTTGCTTCATCCGCTGCAATATCATCGCCGATATTTCCTGAGGCGTATATTCGTTGCCGCGAATTTTTACCCGCACATCACCATTCGGTGCTTCAACAATCTTAAAAGGTGCGATGGATGAAAACTTTTTGACTTCCGGTGAATGATATCGGCGTCCAATTAATCTCTTTACAGAGAATATTGTATTTTCAGGGTTTGTGATAGCTTGCCGTTTTGCTATCTGCCCCACTAACCGTTCTTCGTCATCCGTAATCGCAACAATGGATGGTGTCGTTCGGCTGCCTTCTGAGTTTGGAATAACAATCGCCTCAGCGCCTTCCATAACCGCCACACATGAATTTGTGGTACCAAGATCAATCCCAATTACTCGCCTCATCCCCAGGCCTCCTTAAAAAAGGAATTTATTCAGAACATTACCCATATATTAATCAAGTCGAAGTATTGGATTCGTCAGAATCGGAATACTTTATTGTATCTTCATCCTGATTGTCACAGCTTATCTGATTTTCATTCATATTTCCATAGTTTATTTCTGGAGCAATTCCATCTCCTGTTTTGCCGGAATCGCCCACAGAAGAGGTATCAGTAGTCTGTGAGTTTTCCGGAAACGGCTCCTCCGGACTCCGGGTTCCCGTATCAACATCTTCACGGATACCGGATTCTCCGGATGCCGTCCCTTCCCCTGTCATACTCCCATCGGATCGACTGACAGAGTCAGCATCCGGGGATGCTGCCTTTTCCTCTTTTTTGGGTCTATAGGACACGATCACCTTCGCAGGTCGCAGAACCTTGTCTTTATAATAGTAGCCAGCCGATATCACTTCAAGGATCGTGTTTTCCGGATGACTATCGGATATCACACGAAATGTTGCATCATGTAAAACTGGATTAAATACCTCTCCCAATGACAGAATCTCTTTAACATTCCATTTCATGAGCAGATCTTCAAACTGCTTATAGATCAACCTGACGCCTTCCATCACACTGTTCAGCTCGCCTTCGAATGTCAGGGAGCGTTTCAGATTTTCGATAATCGGAAGGACCTCTCGCAACAGGTTCATATATTCGATTTCAATAAACTCGGTTAATTTCAATTTGGATCGTTTCTGGAAATTCTGATAATCCGCTGACACTCGAATCCAGCTTTGCTTAAATTCGTCGGCTTTTTTGTCTGCGTCCTGTGATTTCTTATCGAGTTCTTCCATCTGAGTTTTCATATCTCTGATCATGCGTTCGTATCGATTCAATTCAGATCGATGCAGTTTTTCCATTTCTCGGATCATTCGTTGCTGGTTTTGAATCTCGGTCTGTAACGCGTAAAGCTGGGCTGCTGAAGCCGGATGAACATCCTCCTCAGAGTCGTCAATGGACACTTCAACTGAAAAATCTTCATCCGGTTGATGATCCAGGATTTTTGCTGCTCGTCTGGCGGGCTTCCCTTTTGAGCGGACTTTTTCAAGATCAGCCAATGCGGAAGTGATATAATCATCGCCATGGATCAGATCTTCTTCCGAAATTGTAATGATATCCTCTTCGCTGACAAGATGTTCATCTTCCAAATTTCCATTTGAAAGTCCGATTGAATCATCTGGACACGGAATCATATGTAAAAATGAAAATATCAAATGACCTCCTTATCAAAATCCCTATTGGAATTTTTTGGGCTATCCAGGCTTTGCAGCATCAGACTGAGGACCGATGCCATATACGATACCAGTGTGATAACCTGCTGATATGGCATCCGTTTGGGTCCGATCACACCCAAACCTCCCGCCAATGTTTCACTCATATTGTATTTGGCCGTCACGACACTCATGTCTCGGATTTCCGGGATATCCGTTTCTGAACCGATCGCCACCGAAACTCCCTCGGTAGCCAGACATCGATCCAGCAATCGGACAATTGCGGAGTTTTCAGTGAATGCTTTAAACAATTCGCGGAGTTTTCCGAGGTTGTTGAAATCCGGCAAGTCAAATATCCGTACCGTGCCATCCAGATAAAGTTTTTCCTTGTCGAGAGCATCTTTGTTCAGAGCTTGCTGCACAAGATGGGTTGCGGAATCCAGCAAAATGTCATAGTTCCGCTGATCTTCCTCCAGCATCTGCACCAGCTCGCTTCTGATTTCACATAGCGTCTTGTTTTCAAAACGTTCATTCAGCAATCGTGTTATCCGGTCCAATGTTTCCTGCTGATAATCCTGATCCGTAATGACAATTTTATTGTTTAGCAATCCAGATGTCGTTACAAAAATGGATAGAATCCGGCATTCCCCAAGTCGAATAAACTGGATTCTCTGGAATGTCATGTTGATAATTTTCGGAGCGACGACCAACCCGGCATAATTGGTCAGTTTAGACAGAAGCGATGATACCTGCAGCATGATCTTCTCGATCTCTGCCCGTACATCCAATGTCTCATGAATTTCGCGCCGATGCTCAATCGCAATTGTTTTTGGATCAGAAATACCGATCAGATTATCCACATAAAATCGATAGCCTTCATCCGATGGAATTCTTCCCGAAGAGATATGGGGTTGTTCGAGAAGCCCGTAGTCTTCCAGGTCAGCCATGATATTCCGTATTGTAGCGGGACTAAGATCGAACAACTTGGCAATTTTTCGCGATCCCACAGGCTCTGCATCAAAAATATAGTTTTCCATTATCGCTCGGAAAACGACGCGTTCCCGTTCATTGAGATTTGGAAGATCAAATGATTTCGCTTTCATGAATATCCCGATTTCTCCCAATCCATCCTTATTTCTGAATGAATTGGATAATTCCTAAACATTGTTATAAATACATGGTTTTGATGCCTGAAGTCAATGTCGATAATTAAATTGAAAAGCGGCTTTTTTCAGATATCATGGGAGCGTGGTGAATCGATTTTTAAATAGTGTCATCCTATCCGTAATACTACTTCTGGGGAGTTGTTATAGCGAAACCAGGAACGCCACCCCTGATCCCAATGTCGTGCTGCTGGGCATTGATGCCGCTGATCAGGAGATCATTGAGTTGCTGCTCGATCGTGGAGAACTTCCTGGGTTCGCTCGATTGAAAACCGAAGGCGCATTTGGCGAACTCCATACCATCCGGCCAACGGAATCCATATCCATCTGGACATCCATCGCTACCGGAACCGCTCCCACAAAACATCGGATTCAAACCTTCACACGGCGGATTCCTGGGACCGATCAGACAGTGCCCAGCCCCGGAACGAGCCGGCGTGTTCCAGCACTCTGGAACATCGTATCACAAGCCGGGAAAACGGTCCTCTGTGTCAAGTGGTTTGCTACATGGCCTGCGGAAGAAGTCAACGGCATCATGTTATCTCCTCGCCTGGAACCCGATTCCGGTGGATATCAAACCTATCCCGCATCAATGTTCGCCGAGATCAGCCTGTTCCGTGATAAATCAACCATGGACTCCATTCCAAAACCTCCTAGTAAAAAGCAGCTTCCCGAGATCAGAACCACTCCCGGAGAAGCCCAGCCAGCCGGCATGCTAATCGGTCAGAATCAGGTAAAAACGAAGATGTTCGATGATACATCCGTATGGGAAGCGGGGAAATATCTGTATGAAAAGAATCATCCGGATCTTTTCATGATTTATTTTAAAAGCATCGATCGTGTGGAGCATTTTCTGTGGGGCGCTCACCATCAACTCGATACCAGCCCAGAGAAAACAGCAGAAGCCGAAGCGATTTTCGGATGGTATCGGTATTTTGATCAGATCATCCAGTATTTTATGAAGGAAAGAAATACTGTTCTTTTCGTTATGTCAGATCATGGAATGGATGCCCGGGATGATATTCCGGAACCATTTGATGTCCGGGATATCGATTTCGATCTGATACTCCAGGAAATCGGCGTTTTGAAAAAAAACGATGCCAATCAGACCCGCTGGGATCAGACTACCGCATATACTGTCCAGGAACTTCCATACGACTGGGCGATCCTCATAAATATGAATCTCATGAATCGAGAACCCAATGGACTTATCCCACCTGAACAAAAGACTCAAACCGAGCGACAGGTAGCCGAATCTCTCTCAGCACTTGAAACAACAACCGGAATACCCTTATTCCTGCCGGATCGGCTGTCTGATCCGGAGGCGGACTGGACGGGAATTCTTAATCCGGACGTGTCGCTTGATGATTCGGTCGTTTTTCCATCAGGAACGAAATCCCTTCGTACGTTCCTGAAATCAAAATCACTTCCACAAGGAATACACACGAATGCCCCCCCTGGCATCCTCGCTGCATGGGGGCCGGGTATCAACCCAAATCATCCTATTGATAGTGCTCATGTTTTTGATATCACACCAACCGTTCTCTACTCTCTGGGATTACCGATCGCCAAAGATTTCGATGGAAAATGGTTGATGGATCTGTTCACCCCTGATCACCACCGCATCCACCCACCAATCTGGATTGACACGTATGGCAAACGGGATATCGACCACCCCCTCCAAACAAACGATTCAGACGAAGAAATCATAAAAGAACTTAAAGCGCTGGGTTATATTTAACCAAAAACAGCGACCACCCGTACGATGACTCCGATCACTCGTACGATGACCCCGATCACCTGTACGATGACCCCGATCACTCGTACGATGACCCCGATCACTCGTACGATGACCCCGATCACCTGTACGATGACCCCGACCACCCGTACGATGACTCCGACCACCCGTACGATGACTCCGATCACATGTACGATGACTCCGATCACATGTACGATGACTCCGATCACATGTACGATGACTCC